>JANQQI010000046.1 GCA_028285085.1 Saprospiraceae bacterium
TCCTCGAAGAAGCAGGAAGCCGTTACAAAGTACACGACCCAACGACCTGGCCAGAGCAAGCTAAGATGGCTGCTGCCGGTGAGTGGGACAAGCTGAAAGCATGGCAAGATGCCCTTCAAGGTGGTAAAAGTTAACTACTGCACCACAAACTGCCCCTTGCCGATCAATTGATTCCCCGCTTTGAGCCAGAAGAAATAGGTCCCGGCTGGTAGCTGATTGACTTCCACGCTAATTTGCTGGGCGTCGTAGCGGACCGGAGCATCGACTTTTTCGCCGAGGCTGTTCACCAGATGCAATCGACTTTGGCCCGGTGGATAGCGTCCGGGACTGATGACGGCCAGATCTCGTACAGGATTCGGTGCCACTTGTAAAGTCGGGATTTCGGATACGGGATGGGTGGTGGATGTGAAAATATCGTCACAATCATAGGTCGAAGCACCAAGTGTCAAAAATAAATCGTCGAAGTAGGAATCATTATCGGTGCCGGCATTACGCGTACCGGTCAGTTCAACCTGGATCAGACGCGTCTGTGCGGGGAGGTTTACCCATTCGCTAAAGCTGGTCCAACTATTATTCAGGGTAGATAGCGTTGGACTCGTTCCGAGTTCGAAGCTGTTCTCATCGAAGAAGATGAGCCGCATCTCTGGTAAGTCCGAGCCTCCATAATTAGACAGAAAACCACCAAAGTTGGCTTGATAGGTACCCGTATCAATGGAATCGGCGTAGGCCACGACATTGACGTTTTGGATACATCGCCCCACTTCACTGTGCTCGCAAAGTCCTCCGACAATGAAATAGCGATTGCCCGAATGGGGACTAACACCATTGCAAATACCATCGGTCAAGGCTTCGACGACGCCTTCGGTGACAATCCATTGCGATAGACTGTCCTCGGCACCGGGATTGAGTAGTAAATTGGGTGAAGCCAAGGAGGGGCCGGTGGTGAAATTGACGGGCGTTGACCAGGCACTCCAGTTGAGCTGTCGATCTCGATAGCGAACCCGCCACCAGTAGCTAGTGTTTTCGGCCAGACCGTCGATGACTTCATCGGTAAGGTCATCACCTGCTTGGGTATCTTCCGCGAAATACCAATTTTCGTAATTTTTCCAGCTTTCAGCCGCCAACTCTGCGAAAGTGGATGCCGTACTTACTTGCCAATGACTTTGGCCATGCTGGCTGGTGTTGTCCGGCGCGGAGTAGGCATTGGCCATGAGCACCACGCATTCAGGCGCAATTTCTACCTCAATGGGAAAGAAAGGCGTAGGACTATCGACCGGAGCATCGGCTCGGCAAATCGTCAGGCTATCGGTGACGGTATTATCTTGGAAGGTCGTTTCGTTGCCGCGACTAATTCTTTTGATAGTCATTTTGGGCTCATCACCAGCAGTAACTTCCACACTAACGAAGCCCCATTCATCCTGAGAGACGGAAAATTCGTCGTAGTCGAAATTGGGAAACTCTCCCCAGTTGTCAATAGCGCCACCAGCGGTGGCCACATTAATCCAGAGGTGCTTGTGATCACGCGATTGTCCGCGGGAGTAGCCATGCGTATGCCCAAAGAAATGAATGCTGGGCTTATTGCACTGGGTGCTAAATTGTTCGAGTTGGTCGATGACTTCGCCGGTATAATTGGATTCGCCGGGCGTCCACAACTCTGATTTATGCGGATGATGCAATTGCGCGAAAACAAAATCAATGGAATCCAGCGCGCAAGTTTGATCGAGCACGTCCTCCAGCCAATCAAGCTGCTCCTGATTGTTGTAAGGCGCATTTGAATCTAGACCGATGATGCGAACATTGCCGTAATCCTTATACCACCAATGCTCCTCAAAACCTGAACTGCCATTGGTAGGGAGTTGGAAATATTGGAAAAAATAGGTGGAATTATTTTCGTGATTACCGGGGACGGGATAAACTGGTACTTGACTGAATAATGGGGCGCCCGGACCAAAAAAGTGATTTTCCCACTGTCCGAAGTTATTACCATTGACAACTAAATCTCCGGGAATCATTACCAAAGCAAGTTGCTCCGAAACGATATCCCCAAATTCATCCGCCAAATAATCCAGCACGCCATCCTGGATGACTTCAGCAAATTTGTCGGGATGACTACCATCTCGCTGCATATCACTCATGGCAATCAATTGAAAACTCTGATGGTCGTTAGCAAACGGCGGTGTTTTGAAGCGATAAATTTCGGATACGGCATTACCGGTCTTAACTCGATAGTAGTAAGGGGTGAATCGCTCCAAATTATCCAGCGTGACTTGATGCAGGCGAGCTGTTCCTTCGGTTGCTTCTGCGGTACCGCTATTACTATTCCCTAAGGCCTCCGTCAATCCCCATTCGACGGTGCTTTCTTCGCCGCTATCGGTTTCCCATAAAATGCTGATAGAGTGAGGACTGGCATCCTGCAAGTAGGGTTGGATTTTTATGTTTTGACTGTAAAGGACAGTGGATAACAGTATAAAAAAAGGTACGGGTAGGTTTTTCATGGTTTTGTGTTCTAAGAAGGTGTTTGAATAAACAAATTACTAAAAACTCGTTACAAACCGTTTCTGAAAGACCTGTGAATAGATTTATTTGTTCAAGGTATTTTCTAAAATCATCAACTCCGCAGCACTATTTATCCAGTGTTCCAAAGAAGAGCGATGACCACTTTCAGGAGGGAGAATAAAGGAGCCAAGCAAGAGGTCGACATCTTGATCCTGATCAAAATCGCCCTTTTCCATCACCAGCCAGCGACCATCACGGGCGGCGGGAAAAGTGTAAGACGCAAATTCAAACTGTGAGGCTAACTGATTTTCCAAATAAATAAAACTCTCCACCGTGCTGTGCTCATAATCCGGGAAGAAAGCCAGTACCGCAAAGTCCATATCCCCATCACCATCGTAGTCATCTGCCAAAACCCGTGTGGCACCATAGATGGGATAGAACCAACTTTCTGTGAACTGGTTTTGGCCATCATTCAAGAATAAGCGTAGGCCGTGATAAGGCTTCGGGAAATGAGATAAATCCGCATTGTCACCGTTGACCAGCACGATATCCAAATGCTCATCCCCATTGTAATCAATGAGTTCAAACCAACTGGAACCGTATTCCGGTGGCAATTGAATTAACTGTTCGACCCGAAATTGTAAAGGGGCCGTCTGGTAACATACGAAGATGCCTTCGTTGCCTTGTGAGGCGAGCACCAGAATATCTTGGCGTCCGTCCCGATCGAGGTCCGTCAGCTCGAACTTGATCGTACCCGCAACTGGCAATAAATCACGTTTTTCTAAACCCCTCTCCGTCTCATGGAGCATAGAGAAAGTCCCCCGGAGGTTACCAAATTCACAAATTAGTATTTCGTCGGTGCCGTTTTGGTCAAGATCAACGACCTCTGTGAAGACCGGACGATGTAGCTCTTGTGCCAAAATCTCTTTACCCGAATCATTGATTCGATATAAGCTTCCCCGTGGCTTATCGCTAGGGTGCATATAGCCAATCTCGGTGACATACAAATCTTCGCCTTGCCGTTGGTAACTAATCACCGGAGAGTTAAATCTAGCGCTTTGCGATAGTGTATCTGGCCATTGTGCGTAGGCGCCCGTAGCATCACCGATGATGAATTGCTGGGCATCAGGTGTGAAGTGGATGGTTGTAATTTGGCCGGCATTCAGCGCTAGCAAGTCAAGTGACTGGGCAGTGAACTGAGTTAACGCTTTGTGCCGCTGCTGGCGCGTGCTATCCGAGGGGATCTGCTCCGGGGCACGCTGCATGACGTAATCGTAGATTTGTCTCCAGGTGGAGCTATCAATTAGGGGCTGCTCGGGATAGGTTTGACTTAGCCGGATGTAGAGATTCTCCTCCATGGAATTACGCGCCAATGGATTGTAATCATTGTATTTATAGCCCAGGCGCGCCGCCATTTCGGGTAATAAAGGATCGGCCCAAATGTGCTGAGGAATATGCTTCGGCGCCGGCGCCAGATGGCAATTCCCACAATATTTCTGGTATTGCTGCTCGGGAGAGGCGGTCGTTAACTCACATTGACTGAAGAAAAACAGGCTTAGCAAAAGACCTGCTTGGGGCAGTTTTCGAACTACGAATCTTGCGATGGAAGAGAAAGGCCCAAAAGGTCGACGATGCATCTGGAGTTAAACTTTGAAGAAGGCTGAAGATAAAAAGAATATATGGTTTTTGAAGATGGAAACTCGATTCTAAATCGTATGGGTAGAAATACCTGTTTTTAAGATGGAATATAACTTATTGATTACCAATATTAAATAAATAGAAACAAGAGTCTATATTGTTAAGGGGCACAATTTTTTAATCCCTTAAATACCCTACCTATGAGTTTTCCAATGTTACTCACCATCGATAATCCTTCGACTTCCGGTGCACTTGATAGCCAAATACATGTTGGCATTGTTGGACAAGACCCGAATGATGCCAGTAAATATGGTCATCTGGATTTTAATACCAATACCTTTGTGTCCAGCCCGCGTGCTAGTTGGCAATTTGATCCGACCACCATGTCTATGACCCTGGATAAGGTCAAGCAAATCAATACTGTTATTAAAATTCCTAAGATCGTCAGCGGGAGAGTTTATTTCTCAATTTTTAAACCTTTTCAGCCTTTTAACGATTCTGGCCCACAGACGGGATCAAGTAACGATGTGGTATACGATAAAGTAGAATTTGATACTGCTTCCAACCCCAATGTGAATGGTACGAATGTCGATTTCTACGGTTTTTCTTATACCGTCACCGGGACAGATAATAATACTGGACAAAAAAGGACGATTGGTTTTATGACTCAGCGCTCAACAATCATTAATGCTTTCCGAAATCTAGCGGCCGCCACTACAAATCCGCCTACTAGCCCTCCGACGACACCCGATAGTGGGAATACTGATATTTTTAAAATGATGGTCCTCACCGACGCGAGTAAAAATGTGACCCGAGTACTGGCTCCAAAGGCAGCCGGACTAGAAGAGTGGGGGAAGACGCAGGCGGATTTTGTGAAAAATGCGGCCTATTGCTCTCACTTTTTGGATGAGTATGTCAATAAACATTGCTGGAAACCAAGTCGTACTTTTTCATTTTACGATAAATTTTATAACCCTAATGATCCGCATTCTCCCAAAAATGAAGTGTTCGGGAAAGTTGATAGTACAGGGACCGTGTTGCACCTATTCACCGATGCTGCACATACGCAACCTTATAAAGTACCGAGCTTACCGCGACCGAGCGTAGCCCGTCCGGCTCCAGATTTTACGCCGCAAGCAGGCCAAAAAAACTTGTACCAGAATCAAGATTCTACTATTGGTGCGATTGATTGGGGGTTCTTGATTATGGGGAACGCGGGTTTGCCTGTCACGCAAAATAGCCCTTCGAATAAAGGATCTTACTGGCAAAATGATCCCGCTGCGATGGCAATTATCGTCTCTATTTGCCGGGGCGTGATGCATCTGGATAACGGGACCACCGATTGGGTGAAGCCGGCGCTTTTCTATCAGGGAGATAAAAATTTGAATAGTAATAATAGTGGGAAAAGTATCCCGGAATTTCCCATCCTGTATTTCGCGAAGCTCTTGCACGACAATAGCTTAAATCATGCTGCGTATGCCTTATCCTACGATGATATTTACGGTAATGAACCCACCATTTTCTTTGGTAATCATCCAGATATCACCATCACACTGAACTCCGTACAGCAAGTTAATGTGCGTTTGATCGGAACGAACCCAACGGTGGGCGGTAACTTAGCTAATCGTGCCACGCATCGCCGAAGTTGGCTGAATAATTTTTTAAATTGGTGGCGTAATCTTTTTGGTGGACAGTGAGGGTGTGGGTATTTATACCTGTTTTTTAATTAAATACAAATTAATTATTTATTTAATGTGATAATTGAAATATATTGGGTTTAAATGTTTTTTAGAAAACTACTTCACAGCAACTCTCCTGCAGTTGCTTCTCCGCTGCTCGTTACTTAACACTTTTTATTAACCCAAAAAAATTTCAAGATGTCTACAACGACAAACTTTAAGATCGTTAATCCCAGTACTTCGGGCGCAACGGATGATCAAGTGTACATTTGCTTCTCAGGTTTGGAGCCGACCGATGCCTCTCAACGCGGTTATTTGGACTTTTCTACCAACAAATTCGTTTACTCCGCGAATGCCGGCTGGCAATTTAAACCCGGCACGATGTCTAAAACCCTATCTGAAATCAGAACCCTGCAGGGACTCAGCCCAACCGATGATTTGGTCATCCCCGTACCTCCGATCATGAGTGCTCGGATGTATATCTCTGTATTTGCCGATTTGCCGGTTTTCCCCAACTCTGGTCCAACTATGAGCAAAGGCAATACCGTCTTTTTTGATAAAGTGGAATTTGATACTTCTACGAGTGATCCTAACATTAACCCAACTTGTGTTGATTTCTACGGTATTTCCTATACGGTGGAAGCAACGGATAGCAGTGGTACCGCACACACTGTTGGTTTTACCGCTAAGCGCTCCGATGTGATCAGTGCTTTTAACAACTTTAAAGCCAGTACCAATACGAGCCAAAAGAGTGGAAACACCAATATTTTCAAGTATTGCATGTTTAATAACGGCACCAATGTTACGCGTGTTCTGGCGCCAAAGACGCCAGGCTTGGGAGATTGGGGAAGTACACAGCCCTCTTTTGTGGAGCACGCTACGCAGTGTTCTCACTTCCTGGATGAATACGTCAATCAACATTGCTGGAAGCCAAATCGTAAGTTCAAGTTTTACAGCAAACTGTATAATCCGTCAACAGGGGCTAACAACGAAATCTACTACGGCGAAATCACCAGCGATGGTACTGGACTGAATGTTTATACCGATGCCAACTATACGACGCTGTACACCGGTTGTACCATGCCATTACCACGTCCGAGTGCGGCTTGGCCTAACCCTGATTTTAGCACCAACCAGAGTTTGTATCATAATGTCAATTCCAACATGGGCACCATTGACTGGGGCTTCCTGTTGCTGGGGAATTCCGGTGGCGTAGGGGAAGGTGCCTACTGGGCAACGGATCCGGTAGCTATGGCCGTTATGGTATCTATCTGCCGTGGCGTCATGCACATGGATGATGGGACCAAAGATTGGGTCAATCCAGACAACTATTATCAGGGGAATGGTAGTAATGAAAGTACGGAGGATATGCCTATTTTCTACTACTCCAAGTTACTGCATCAATTAGGATTAAATGGAACCGCTTATGCCTTGTCTTTGGATGATGTCTACGGTCAGGAAAGTTCGATTCATTTTGCGGGTTACCCCAATGTGACCATCAAGTTGAATTCGATGGAAGTGGTAGCTCCGAGTACTACGGCCAACGCTAAGAGCGATTTAAAGTCTGCCCTGGCATAAATTCGACGATTTAAGGGGTGTTTTGTCCTAATTATTAAACCCGATAAACCAGCTTTGGCCAGTTTATCGGGTTTTTAATTTCAATTTTCTACGCTGGAGTATTTCAATAACCCACTACATGGCTTGGGTTTGTCTGGTCATGGTGGGATTATTCTGCAAAGCCATCGTGGTTTTTTCCAATATACGGAAAGCTGTTTCGGCCATCACATTACGTTTTTCATCCAAAGTAGGATTCACCTCTGTGATCTCGAAGCAACACACCTTTTCGTTTTCCAATAACTTGAGTAAAATATTGGTGACCTCGTTTTCTGAAAATCCAACGGGAACTGGTGTGCCAGTGCCGTGGGAAACATAGGCGCAATCCATGCTGTCTACATCAAAAGAGATATAAATTAAATCGCAGTCTTGTAAGTACTCATTCGTAGCGCTTACGATTTGATCCACGCCTTGGGTTCTTACATCACTTACGCTGTAATGCTTGATATTATTTTTTTCGATTAGATGCACCTCTTCTGGCTCCAGATCGCGTACGCCCATAAAAACCAAATTGGAATAATCAATGGCCGGATTGACCCCGGATATGCCCTTTAATTTTTGCCAGTGATTCGCAATATTTTCCGGGATATCATTTATTCGTTTCTCCAAGTTGTCTTCCGCTAGAGCAACGGCGAGCGGCATGCCGTGCATATTCCCCGAAGGTGTTGTATATGGAGAGTGTAGATCAGCGTGAGCATCAATCCAAATTACTCCGAGTCGTTTGTCAGGATACGCGTGCTTGATTCCAGCAATGGTGCCCGCAGCAGTAGAATGATCACCCGCTAAAACAATCGGGAAAAACCCATTACTCAGCTTAGTGCTGAGGTGATTCATCAATCTTTCGATAACTTTAGTAACATCGGCAATATTCTTTGCAGATGTGTTTTTGGGGCGACTAAACAAGATGTGATTCTCATTTTTGACGATTACCGAATCATTTTTCCCAAAATAGTCACTTCCCTTATTCAAAGATGCAATTTTCATGGCTTGTATTCCGAGGCTGGCGCCCCGAGTTCCCGCACCAATTTCTGAGTTTATCTCAATTAGCTTGATCTTTTTCATTTTTATGGTTTTATCTGGTTTAACTGATTGCTTATTTGGCTGCCAATTGAATTTTGGCAATAACCCTTCCAATTCAACTTAAGCCGCTGAGGCCCATTAGAACGCGTCAAAACCACTGATCTGTTGGAAGGAGGGCTTGATGGCTTTATGAAAAAAATACAACAACAATTCTCACCGAAAAATACCGCAAATTCGCTAAAATCGAACGGCTTCATCGGTTTTTTAACCTTTAAGCCAAAAGTAGGACACTACTTTATTTATATAATAATTAACGATAGTTATTTGTTTCTTAGTCTATGCATGATTTCATATCCTCTCGACTATTTTAAACCTGATTATTCTTCTACAGGTTGCGGCCGATCCCGCCATTCCCGGGCCAGTTCTTCAATAGGTCGATCGTTGAGTATCACGGCAGAAAGGACGCCCGAACCATTCTTGATACTGATCAGGCCGTAAGCAACGGTATTACTATCTCTACGCAATTGCCGGAACACTTCCTCAGCCGGATAAGCAATGGACTCTTCAAGGTAGTAGCGGTCGAAAGGGTAGGAGATAATAACGGTTTCATCCCATTCGTAATAACTCCGAACGGTGGCTTTAATATAATCATTGGTATGGTTCGGTTGGACGGGGCTTAGGTCGATGATCTTGGCAAAACCTTCTTCGTCTTCGGCCAATTCCACAAAAACGTCATCGCCGCGGGTCCAAAGTGTGGAAGTATTATAGCGGCTATTGTGATAATTGAGTGCGATATACTTTCCTCGGAAAGGATCGGTAGGGTCCACCGGCGCGAGCCGGAATTTGAAAGCCTTGCCCTCGCGTAGCAGTGTTTCACTCTCCAGCACCATTTTACCCGGTACATACCACTGCGCCGCCACCAGAATCCCGAAAACTAATAAATACCAATTTTTCATACCTAAATAACTGCTTTATTCGATTTTCTCTTTTTCAAAAACCAATAATTCGCCGCGAAAAAGCCAATGCCCACTAAGACAAAAAGTAGCCCGCGCATCACAAATGGAATATCAGTATCGAAAAAGCGACAGAAAATGAGTGCCGTGATAATGAGTAAGCCGTAGTTGAGTAGGCCCAGATGATTTTCGATCCCACCTCGCCGAATATAGCTCACACCAATAGCAAACAGAATCAAATTGGTTAAAACGGTGGCCAGGGTAGGCGCTTGCATGCCCAGAAAGAAAATGCCCCAAAAGGCTAAAAAGACCCAGGCGATGGGGTTAAAGCGCCGCTCTGCTTGCTGGCGACTACGGTGCCACCAATACAAGGCAATGGTCCCTACCGTTAGCAAGATAGCAACGAGTAATTCCAGGCACCACCAACTTGGGAGCCGGTCAATATTTGAAGCAATATCCTCCCAGACCTCATTAAAACTTAGAATCAGAAGCATAATGACGGTACCCAGCGAACCAAAGATGATCCAGCCGTTGCGCCGCAGGGGCAACGTACTGTACACCGGGAGGCGGCCTATTTGATATGATAGTCCGAACCAACTGAAATAACCGATAAATAAGAGTATACCTTCTTGCTTACCCAGGCTGCCCAGTAGGATGGTAATACTCATTGGCAACAACCAGTTCAAAAAGAGAAAGGCATTGCTTTGTGCGTGCTGGCGATAGAGCTTGATAAAATAAGGGACGATGAGCAAAAGTAACAGCCAAGGCCAAATACTCGCCTGCCCGAAACGATGAAAATACCCCAATTCACAACCGTACCAGGTGATGCCCGCAATGCTGAGGATGGCAGCAAAGGAGGACGGTAGGATATAGATAAGAGGTAAGGACAATAAAATCCAAGTGAATAAAAAACCGGAAAGTTGTCCTTCGATATGATAAATCTGACTGATGAGGGCCATAGCGGCGCCTACCGCAAAAATGAGGAAAGCCGCGGAAGCTTCGCGCCAACTGGCACTTTGGCGGCGGCGCAGCAGGGTATAAGCCACAATGCCTTGCCCCAGCAGCAGGGGGATGAACGCAATAAGGGTTTTGATGGACTTGCTGAGAAAATCCCAATTATGAGCGATGATCAGGATAATGCCCAGTCCAACCAGGGTTGCCCCAAGTACTCCAAAGATGATAAACTGACGGTTGGGGTTGCTGTCCTCTCGCTGCGCATAATAACTGCGGATGGCTTCGGCGGTGGTGTCATTGATGATCCCTGCATCCACCAGTTCGGGCAAAGCTTGCCGGATTGGTTTGTTCATAGTTTGCGTACTTACTCTATGGAAGATAAGAAAGCCCTCCCAGAGTTCCAAATTCGAGGAGGGCTGTGGCGGTTAGTACCGACTTGGCTATTGCTTAATCAATTTTTCTGATTTGAGCACTTTATCTCGATCTGAAAGCATCAAAATGTAAAGCCCTTTTGACAAACGACTGAGGTTGATGCTGGTGATGTTATCATCTTCACGGAGTGAGTGGCTGAATACCTCTTTACCCAAGGCATTATAGACTTTTAATTGAGCAGCGTGTTCGTGAGTAATGGTAATCCATCCATTGGTTGGATTTGGAGTGATTTCAAATTCATAATCTAGGTGCGGGGTTTCTTGACGTACAACACCTCCACCGTCATCATCATTTTGCGTGTAATCACAATCTTGCACATTAATAACTTGAAACTCCGGGCGATAATGGGCCACTTCAGCTTTCATGACGGCACATTGTCCTTTGGTAAACATGCGCCTGCATTCGCCCCCTAACTGCATGAAATTTTGCGTGTTCACGTAAGGCATATAATAAGGGTTTGTACAATTGGCGCTTTCGTTGCTGGGACGATATAAATTACAATCATCATAAGCAGGTGATCCCTGACATGGAGTATCTTCTATGAGATCATCGTATTCATAGGGATGATCACCGGCAACGATACCTCGGCCACCAGGATGATAAAGACCTAAATAATGCCCCACCTCGTGCGTAAGAATTCGGGTATTGTTGGTTAGGGATGGTGCACTAACCACAACCCCATCCACGGAGCAATTAAAAAAAAACCAGCTTGGATAATCTGTATTATACGGACATTCCATCCCTACACTCGGGGAAGCACCCCCAAAATCAGCGATCCAAGCGTGCATGTAAGTTTCTGTTCCTGCGGGCTTAGGGGATAAGTCCTGGATTAATCCGGCATTTCCATACTGAAACGGCGATAAGCTTGAGGCTACACGGGTAATCCCTTCAAAGGCAAAACCAATTTTACAGTCATCGATGACGTGACAAAATTCAGAAATGACCTCATTAATATCTGAATTTTGCGCACGGAAGTCGCGCTGTAATTCTGCCAGTGCAACTAAAACATCTGCATCACTGGGGTTAGATCCTTCCCCTACGGCATCATTTGGATGGTGAATAATGTGAAAATAAATGGGGATATCCCAGCAGGGCCCTCCCGGACGGGTGTAAACGCCATCACAGGTATTTGATACGGGGGGTGGCAGATCTTCTCCACCCGGGCCAATATCCAGGTTCGGAGGCCCTTCTAATCCCGGTGGCTGTGCCTGTAAAGTGAGTTGTAGCAAACTAATTAAACAGAAACAGAGTAAAAAACGTGTTAGAAAATGCATAGTAAGCATATTTTAGAACAGCTTTAACCCTCTATCGCTGACGATCTCCGAGAGAATTGTCAATAGAGTAAATATTAAGATTAGGCAAGTGGATGTGTAATCAAAATTGTGACGAACAAGAAGAAATGGATCTTGTGGTATACCAAATGTATGTTACCACACCATCAGAAAAATCGGATTTTCTGGTGATTAGTCACAACGTGTAAAATATTTTTTAGAGGTGTTTAAAGTGGGAAAGGCTTTTACTCAGTTGCTAGATTATTTTTGAGTGTCAGCACTTTAAGGTAAATCTGCTCTTAGTGAAAGAATAGTTTAAAGATAAAAGAGCTATTTGAAAAGAAAAATAAATTAAACTAAAATTTAATGTGATTTTTCAATCCCAAGCATAGCGTTATAAAAAATGCAGCTTAAATTATTTTATACCCCGTATACTTTTTGCCAACCCTCCACGAAATAGGTCGTCCGCCCGGCAATCTTGGTAGAGCGTACGGTCCCTTTACCATTAGGCCCTGGCTGACCTTCCACGCGCCACTGCCAAAACCAATTCTCCGGATAATCTTTGTAATAAGCGGTGCGTTTTACGGCGGTGCCGAGGATATCACGCATGGCCGCATAAATTGCTTTTAGCTGCTTCTTAGAAAGGGCATTAACCCGGGAGCCGGGATGAATGCGCGTTTGAAAGCAAATCTCATCAGCGTAGAGATTGCCGACGCCTGCGAGTTGTTTTTGGTTGAGTAAAAAGCCCTTGATGGTGCTTTTCTTGCCGTCGGCTTTTTGCAAAAAAGTGGCTTCACTAATCTCCAAAGCATCTTCGCCCAAGCCAATATTATTGATGTAATCCTCGAGGCTTTCGATATAGTTGATCTTGGCGAATTTGCGCGGACAATCAAAACCTAGCCGGGAGCCGTTAGCAAAATGAAACACAAAGCGTTCGTGCCGCGGCCGATCTTCTTCCTGATGGTAATACTTCAAGTCGCCAGTCATCCCAAAATGCAACAGCAAATGGTGACCATTATCCAACGCCCCGAAGAGGTACTTACCACGTCGATAGGAACCGTTAAAAGTACGGCCGGTGAGTTTTTCCACAAAAGCATCCCCACTTAGGTTACGGATAATTTTATCGTCGTGCACGACGACCTCAGCGATTGGCTGGTGCAATGAAGTTTGATCAAAATATTGCTGAAAAGTATGAACTTCGGGCAATTCGGGCATAGTCAGTATTTGTTTTGAAGATGGGGCGCCCGTTGTGGATCAATTTTATTCGCCTTCCAGTGACGCCAGCGTGCGAAACAATTCACCTTTCGAAATCAGGCAACCATTTTCCATCATTCGAAAGAGCTCTTGTTCGCGTTCCCATTTGTAAACCTTTTCCGCGCGGTAAAGTTTAAGGGAAGCACCGGAGGTGCGCAACATTTGCGTCATTTCTTCGGGTGTTTGTAGCTGGGTGAAGTCCAATGGACTATTCTCGTCCACCATTAAGCCGCGCATTGTAATCTTATCCTCGGCACAGTGGAAGGTCTTCATGTCTTTGGCGGTTTTGTACTCTAGGTACTCTACCTTTTTCAAGACTTTGTCAAATACGATATCGCTAAAGATATCCAACAGCTTTTCGGCCTTCTCGGGATCCTCAGCTTTAATTTTCACCCAATCCTCCCCGGTTACTGTATTAGCAGCCAGGAAATTGATAAACTCCGACTCGAGTTCTTGTAATTCGTCTTTTTCTAAACGACGGTATTTCATGCAAATAATTTTGGCGGCACGAGGCACTATCGAAAAATCGCGGCGAAGTTAGTAGTTTTTGTATTCCTTTGAAAGGATCGTTATAAATTTCAAAACCAATTTCCTAAACTTGCAACTAGAAAAACAAAACCAATAATCATGGATTTGACGCTCCTTTTTACCCTTCCCGACTTTGGGGCACCCGAGGTATGGGTCAGTATGCTCACCTTGATCTTTCTGGAAATCGTCCTCGGCGTCGACAATATTATCTTTATTTCCATCACCGCCGCCAAGCTGCCGGAAAAAGATCAGGCTCGAGCAACTAACATTGGTCTGATCCTGGCGATGGCACTGCGGATCGTTTTACTGTTCGGAATATCGATCTTGATTGCGATGAAAGAGCCTTGGTTTCATGTCGGGGCACCAGATAGCTGGATTTACGGTGGGTTTTCGGGGCAAAGTCTGATCCTGATTATCGGGGGGATATTTTTGTTGTACAAAAGTGTAACGGAGATTCACCATAAATTGGAAGGAGACGAGGACGATGGTAACGGCGGTAAGAAGAAAACGACGACGATGGGGAACGCCATTTTCCAAATTGCACTAATCAACATTGTCTTTAGCTTTGATTCTATTTTGACGGCGGTGGGGATGACCAATGGCCTGAAAGGTGCCAACGGTCCTGACGGTGAGTTGGTGATTATGGTCATTGCAGTCGTCCTTTCGGTGCTGGTGATGATGCTATTTGCGACACCGGTCGGCCGTTTTGTCAATAAAAACCCAACGATTCAGATGCTGGGGTTGTCATTCTTGATTTTGATCGGCTTTATGCTGATCGCCGAAGGCGCTCACTTGGCGCACCTTGAAATTGCTGGTTCAACGGTGGGAACTATCCCTAAAGGCTATCTCTATTTTGCAATTGCCTTTTCATTGCTGGTTGAGTTTCTCAATATGCGACTCCGTAAGCGTAATAAACCGATTCAATTACACGGGGTGCAGGAAAGGGCAGTCAAAGAGGGAATTTACGAAGAATAATGGCTTATGTTTAATGATCTGAAACCTGCAGCTATTCTTCGTTTATTGGCTGCAACTGTAGTGTTCTTGGTGATCTTGGCATGTGCAGAGTGGTGGTTTAACCGTCCGTTCTTCCCTTTATTGACAACCATTGCCATCATTGTATTGAATATCAGCTTGCTGTTCCTGATCTATCGCAAGCTGGTGATCAATTTTCAGGATAACCGTAAGGAGTTGCGGGGTGGTTTTCAGCAAATTGATCCTTTGCTGTATTTGCATCGCGAGATTCCATTTCGAAAACCCTTACCACCGCTGCGTAGCTACGCGGCTTCACCCGACTTCCTAGCCTTGATGCTACAACTGGTGCGAGAGCATCAGCCTAAGGTAATTGTCGAAGCCGGTTCGGGCGTTTCGACCCTGATTAATGCTTATTTGCTGGAACAGCAAGGTTTTGGAAAGGTCTATGCCTTTGACCACGAAGAAGAGTTTGCCGGGCGTAGTCAAGTTGCCTTGGGGCAACATGTTTTGTCCAACTGGGGTGAAGTGTGGCATGCGCCACTGCGCCGCTATCGGATTGATGACTTTCCTGTAAAGTGGGAGTTCACACATACCGAACAGCAGGAGGGCTTGATATGGTACGATACCAAAGTGATACCCGACGAGCTGCCGCCCATTGATTTATTGATCGTTGACGGCCCCCCGCGGACCACTCAAGTACAAGCGCGTTTTCCGGCCATCCCACTTTTGCTGAATCGCCTCAGCCCTAATGCCATTATCTTGGTGGATGACTGTTATCGTACCGCAGATCGCAGCACCGTTGAGCGTTGGCTCGAATCATTTCCTGAATTTACCGGTACCTTCCACTATCTAGAGAAAGGCGCTTATGTATTGAAAAGGAATGCTTAGTGCATAAATGAGCTAATTCATCATTTTCTGACATCTGGTATCTCAAAGTCTGGCATCTCTAAAACACATGCCCCAAAAAGTCAATCACACCATCTCCCCAAACCGCTCCATTCAAACTTTTCACTAAAAGACAATTCTCCAGGCGACGATGACTCAGTCCTAATGATTGATGATTATTGATGATTAGCCAACGGCATACATTATTGACGAGTTCAAATCCATTATTGAGGTATAAATCGTGCTGATCGGCGAAGAGGATGATGAAATCAATATCTTGACTTTGTCCCAAGGTGCTTAGTTCGTCGAGTAGGGTAGTGGCCAGCTTCTGCGATTGGAAAGATTCGGCAACACAAACATCGGTGACGCCAAAAATTCGGGTAATAGCCCCTCCGATATTGATCAGTCGAAACTCCACGGCCAGATGTCCGACTAAGGTTCGCTTTTCAAAAGCCAGGAGCCGGAAAGTCGGAATCTGCTTATAATAGATACGATCTTTCGGATAGTCTGCAAATGACTGCCGAAGGAGCTGGCCCACTTGCATTTGCTGCGTTGGGCGCAGCCGGTATTCTTCTACCGCTTGGATACGGATCATCCCTACGCTAAGATTTTTGTTTGAAAATATAACCCCCTTTTGTGGCTCCCCACACTTGCTGATCATTCGCATCAAAGCCTTGATCCCAGCTTTCAATCATGCCGGTTTTGATACTGACCTTGGAAGTCGCATAAGCAGCGCCGCGTAAGCTACTCTCGCAATCCTTGGCATTTGTTTCGCCAACATATTGGCCATTGCTTTGGCGTTCTAGGAAGACAGCGCAGCCCGTTCGCTCAATTAAATCACTCGGCTGGATACGGTCAAAAAATACTGGCTCGCGCCATTTACCGATATAGTCTTTTTCATTCTCTAGCTTGTATACTTTACTCGCAAAGCGATTTGGACCGACCTGCTCCAATTGGTATACCCGTTGCCGGTAGGGTTGCTCCTGCCGACTGGCCAGGGCTTGCTCGACGTACAACCAGTGTCCTTTGCCTTCCCAAATCGGATACATGTGCAAGGAGATGGCATAATAACTCGAATCTTGTGCAGCTTGGTCTGCGCTATCAAAGGAGCCCGTCATGAGTTTTTGTAAAGCATCCAGTTGGGCCGTCGAGGAGGTGGACGATTTGGAGCTTTTACACTGGTATAGAAAGAGACTAAGGGAAAATAATAAAAGGTAGGTCAGTTTTTTCATGGTTTGTATGTTTAGTTAGGTCCAGCCCAGATGGACGGAAAATGGAAGCACAAGAAAAGCTAAAGCTCAGGGACTTGTATTGGTTAAGTTTAATGATAAAAAATATTTACATCTGCGGCTTATAAAACAACTTAGTGGATTATTGTACCAGTAGCGAAGCAGGTCTAAAGTCTATTGTCTAATATCTAAAGTCTAAAATCTCTAACTCTCTTCCTCCTTACCTTCAAAATGCTGTTGTAATAGCCGATGTAATTGCTGCTCGGTCAATCGGCGTTGTAATATACCTTTATAAGCGTAAGCAATATTACCACTTTCTTCGGAGACAATGAAAGCGGCGACACTGGCATTGTTTTCCGTGACGCCCACCGCTGCTCGATGACGTAATCCAGCACTCTTGGGAAGCGACGGATTGGAGGACAAGGGGAGTACACAGCTAGCCGCGTGGATTTTGCCTTCCGAGATGATCATTGCACCATCATGTAATGGACTTTCTTTATTGAAAATACTCTCGATCAATGGTTCGGTGATTTTAGCCTCTAGCACTACGCCCGAACCACTGAAGAATTCTAGATTCAAACTCGAACCTAGCACGATTAGTGCTCCGGTCTTAGTTCGGCTCATCCGCAGCATTGCATTTTTGACAGCAGCAATATTATTCTGCTGCTCATCCGGGGTAACCTTAAACTGTCGATCCAGCAAGCGACTCAAAAAATTCGAACGCTGTCGAATCGTGGTATTCCCCAGAATGAGTAAAAAGCGACGCACCTCCGGCTGGAAAATAATTAGCAGCATCAACACCCCCACATCTACGAATGTCCCCAATACACTGGACAATAAATCCATCTCCAGCGCTTTGACTAACCAAGAGAGGACAAAAACGAGGGTGACCCCAATGAAAATATTGAAAGCAATGCTCCCGCGCAGCAGCAAGTACAAACGATACAGTAGAAAACCTACGATCAGGATATCGAGGATATCCCAAATCCGCACGGGCAGAAAGCCAATATCAATCCAGGGTACGGTCATATATTATTGTGGCACGGGATAGTCGTAGCGAATATCTTCGCCAAAGTTGTAAAATGTAAATCCAAGAATATCCGCAGCTTCTTCGATGCGCTTGGATGTTGGTTTTCCGGCACCGTGCCCGGCACTGGTCTCTACCCGGATCAGCACCGGGGCCTCACCCTGTTGCTGCGCTTGCAGCGCAGCCGCAAATTTGAAAGAGTGGGCCGGCACCACGCGATCATCGTGATCCGCCGTAGTGACCATCGTCGCTGGATATTTCGTCGATCGAACATTGTGTAGCGGCGAATAAGCATAAAGGAAATCGAATTCCTCGGGATTTTCGCTCAAGCCATAATCTGTTGCCCACGCACGCCCAATAGTAAATTCGTGATAGCGGAGCATATCCAGAACACCGACTGCAGGCAATGCCACTTTATACAGATCGGGGCGCTGAGTCATACAAGCTCCTACCAACAAACCACCGTTCGAGCGGCCGTAAATGGCGAGCTTATCCGAGGAGGTATAGCCCTGATCAATCAGGAATTCGGCGGCCGCGTGGAAGTCGTTAAACACATTTTGCTTTTGGGCTTTGGTGCCCGCGAGGTGCCATTGCTTTCCAAACTCACCGCCACCGCGGATATTCGCCACCGCAAAAACCCCGTCGTTTTCCAGTAGGATCGGCGCCATATTCAGTCGTGTCAAATTAAACTGTGGTAATATGCTAATATCGAAGCCACCGTAGCCATAGAGCATCGTGGGCCGCTGGCCATCTAGTTTTAAACCTTTTTTGTGTACGACAAACATTAAGACCTCAGTACCATCCTTACTCTTATAAGGGAGTTGTCGGGTGACGTAGGCATCGCTATCAAAGTCAATACTTGGCTGCTTGAAGACTTTGCTGCTGAGCGTATTCATATCGATAGAGTAAATCGTAGTAGGCTGCGTAATGCTGGTAAACGAGTAAAAGGCCAGAGGTTCCTTTTTCTTGCCACTGAAAGCGCCCGCCGTTCCAATGCCCGGCAGCGCAATGGTACCCTGAGATTGACCTCGGTAGTTGAAAACCGAGATTTTGCTGGATGCCCGATGGATGTAATTGGCTACAATTTTTCCACCGACCAGGCTGACACTTTGTAGCTTGTCGCTGGCCTCAGGAATAATTTCTTCCCAGTAATTCTCTTCGGGACGAGTGGTACTGATCGCAATGAGTCGATTGTTGTCCGCTTTATAATTGGTCATAATCAAAATGCGGCTGTCCAAGCCTTCCACAAAATTGAAATCTGAATCGAAGGTTTCTACCACCGGAACAAATTCACTGTTTTGGCTGAGATCTTTGAAATAGAGCGCATTACCACTGGTAGACTCCCAAACGTTGATCACCAAAAAGCGTTCATCGTCGGTAGTATTCGCAAAGAAGCCTCGGTTGGGATGGGCCCGATCTGCAAAAATCAGCGCATCTTCACTTTGAGGCGTGCCGACCTTATGGAAATAAACTTGTTGGAAGGCACTACGTCCACTGAGTTCTTCACCTTCCGTTGGTTCTGGATAACGACTGTAGAAAAAACCGTCGCCGTGCCAGGCGGTATTGGAAAATTTCACCCATTTGACTTCATCGCTCAAATCTGTACCTTTTTCTAAATCCCTGACTTTGATAGTTCGCCAGTCCGATCCACCTTCGGATACCTCGTAAGCGAGATAGCGGCCATCTTTTGAAATGGAAATGCCTCCCAAAGAAGCGGTGCCATCTTCTGATAGCTGGTTAGGGTCTAAAACTAATTGAGCTTCCCCTTCCAGATCGTCTTGAACGTAGAGTACACTTTGGTTTTGTAAACCATTATTTTTAAAAAAGTAATATTTCTCCCCTTTCTTAAAGGGCGTGCCGTAGCGTTCGTAATTCCACAATTTTTCCAATCGTTCTTCGATAGCATCCCGATAGGGAATCTGATCCAAATAAGAGAAAGTCGTTCGATTTTGAGATTTTACCCAGTCTTTGGTATCGGCAGCCTGGTCATCTTCCAGCCAGCGAAAAGGATCAGCAACTTGATGACCGTGATAATCATCGGTCACGCTATCTTGTCGAGTTTGGGGATACTGCACAGGAATCGGTTTAGGATCGAAAGTGATATCTTGAGTAGCCTCATTATTTGGCAGTTCGCAGGCGCTGAATAGAATGATCGCCACAATTGCCGGCGCGAATCGTTTAATCATCAGTCAGGGTTTTTATGAATTGAAATCAATTTGTGTAATTTTGTTGGTGGAAATATAGTTTTATAAGGTGAAATCTATTAAAAAGCACACTTAAAACTACCCACCCAAAAACGTAGTTGAATATGCAATTTAGACAATTTTTCTCGCTTACAACTCCAATTTTTGGTCTAATCATCACGATCGGAATCGTCTTTTTTGGTGTCGGTTCTCTCGCAGCACAGCAGATCACGACCAACGAGAACGGAGAGCGAATTATCGTCTATCCCGATGGGACTTGGCGCTATGTTGATGGTGCGAAGCCAAATGAATTATCTGAAACCATTGATGCTCAATCGGTCGAAGAAAATGAGGTGACTGAGCAGGAGCGACTAGCGATGGAAGCTGCTGAGCGTCGTGCTGCCGAGGAAGCGGAAGCCATGCGTCTGGAAGCAGCAGCTGAGGACGCCTACGAAAATGCCAAAGAGGAGTTAGAGGAAGCTGAGACCTACGATGATTTGAGCAAATCAGAAATGTCGGAGCTGAAAGGGCGCGTCAAAGAGGCTAAAAAAGCTTTGAAGCGCGCACGTGAATCTCGAAAAGATACGCAAAAGCGATTAGCCAAGGCCGAAAAGCAATTGCAAAATTATGCAGAGCAGCCGGCAACTACCGAGCCGGAAAGGGTGGTGTCACCAACGCCGGCTCAGACGGTTGAGCTAAGTAATGCGTCCATTAATCGTGATAGTGATAAGCGCTTTGCTCGATTTGATCCTTCCATGGATGCAAGACTGAATCCTCCCGATCCCAAATGCGAGTTGGCATTTGATGGCGTAGATGATTTTAGTGGTAAAAAGCGGCGTGATGTGGCCAGTCAGTTTTTCTTTTCTTATACGAATGATGACTTACGTGCTTATTACAAAGAACGTGATTTTATTTCCTGTGAGGCTTATTTGTCTTCTCTCACGGGGGGATTCAAATTCTTGACGCTGACCTTGACTATTGCCTCCGAAACAGCACAACGGAGTTATGGTATCATCGAAAAGGGGAGCATTATTCACATCAAATTGCTTAATGGCAATACCGTGAAAATGTTTAACAACAAAACAGATATCGGTAAGGTGGATCCACTGGATAAATCAACCACTTACGTGGCACAATATATTATTAGCTCCAGTGATGAAAAGCAGTTGAAAAAGAGTGAAGTGGATAAAGTGCGGATGATTTGGAGTACCGGTTACGAAGACTATGAAGTGTATGAATTGGATTTTTTCAAAAATCAATTTGAATGTCTCAACCAATGATAGAAAAGACGACAAAAAGTAAACTAGGATTACAATTACCGACAGACCCACGCTGGGTCAATTTAGCCGAGATCGATTTGGAAGAAATCCTGACGGATCATGCCTACTGTGAGCAAAAAGCCGCGACGGCCTGTATTTCGCTCATTCAACAATATCCCGAAAAGATCGATATGGTGCGTGATTTAGCACCCATCGTGACCGAAGAATGGGGCCACTTCCGCTTGGTATTACAAGAATTGGATAAGCGACAACTTAAACTCGGTCGTCAGCGCAAGGATGAATACGTGAATGCGTTGATGAAATTCCAGAAGAAAGGTGGCCATCGCGATGATCAATTGGTAGAGCGCCTTCTAATCTGTGCGTTGATCGAAGCCAGAAGTTGTGAGCGATTCCGCTTGCTTTCTCTACACATTGCGGAGGAGGAATTACGTGAGTTTTATCACAAATTCATGGTTGCAGAAGCGGGCCACTACCGTCTGTTTATCGATCTGGCCAAGAAATATGGCGGGGAAGAAAAGGTCCGCCAGCGTTGGCAAGAGTACTTAGCGCACGAAGCTGAGATCATGCAATCGTTGGAATTGCGAGGGGATCGTATGCATTAAGTATAAAAAGTGGTGCCACTAACTAAATGGATATTGAATATTCAATATCCTCAAACGTATCCCACTCTCACTCGCTCCATTCCTTTACCATTTTACCTAATAAATGACGATCAATCTCGTGTTTGCCCTCAAAGGTGTGAACCTGTAATTTCAATTCCTGCTCCGCTACAAATTGCTCGTGCCATTTCAAGCGATCCGGTGTCAAATACTCATCTTCGTGACCGTAGACAAAGTGTAATACCTTATCACTGAAATAGTCCTTCAGAGGTCGGTAATCAATATCTTCCGGCAGGAGGCCAGCCCAGAGAATCAAGCGGTGAAAATCGGGCTGCCGCTTGGTCAGCCACCGGCACTGGGTAGCGACGCCCTGCGAAAATCCCAACAAATTGATCTGAACCTCTGCAGGGAGCTGTCCTCGAAAGTGGTCGTATAAATGGCTGAGATAATAGACATAATCATCGATCTCTTCCAGCCGATCCTGTTTCGTCATCCAGGAAGCCCCTACTTGTCCCGTACGATTATTCCAATAGAAGCGCGACAGCCCTTCGGGCGCAAGGATGAAGTGCTCATTGTTGTCCAGTTCACTAAACTTACGGATGATGCGGCTGGCCAGTTGACCGTAGCCGTGGCACACCAGCCAGAATTGTCGAATATTTGGCCCCGGCTCACCTGAGGTGTAGTAATGCGCGGTACGCGGTATTTTGATGGAGTGGGATGCAAACATAGGAGCGCTTTAGAGTTTCTGCAGATAACAACTTGAGAATTATTTAATCAAACCCAAAATACATCTTAGTTTGATAAATTTCGTAGAGAATCGATCCACGCCTAAAAAACAAAACCCCTCCAGTTATTCTGAAGGGGTCATTGCTTTTTCAACGTCTTCGGCAGAGATTAGCGCTGCCCAAAGAGGTTTTTACGATTTTTGCGCTTTTTTTTATCATTGAATACTGGTTCTTCACGAGGTGCTTCTTCGGAGACTTGATGGAACACTTTTTCAACATACATCCACTGTCCATTTTCCAGTTTATAGCCCTCGTAGCTGCCATCGGGCAGTTGGGTAGGTCCTTGACCTGCTAATCCCATCTCCTGGATCAGGTGATCAAAGATCACCAAGTCGAGGTGCTCATCGTAATTGAGTTTAACTGCGGTTTCGGCACTGTAGGTCAAAACTACGCGAGACTTGGGACGTGGTGCACTCGGACTCGCATTTACAAATACCGGCGCGCCAAATACTGGTTTGTCTTGATTAAAACTGAGCACATCCACAACTTTGCGCTTATTGAAAAAGCTGTAGCCATCAAAACCGAAGAGTAGATATTTGCGCCCTTTTGGCGTGTCAAAATCTCGAATATTGTAGTATAACGATCCGTACCACTGCTCGGGAGGAAGACTTTTATAGTCTAATTCTTCCTGAATTTGGAAAGATCGATCCAGCAATGGAAATAATTTCAGCGAATCGCTATTCATCTGAATAGCTCCGTAGTAGCGGTAATCATCCTTATCGACATACAATTGCCAGGTAAAGATGCGAAAGGTCGAATCCGCCGGATATTGAATCGAAACGGATTGCAGCCGCTCAAAGGGATAATTAAAAGAGTTAGGTTCTTTCAACGCATTAACCAATGTCGGAATAAACTTCTTGACTGCTAAAAAGCGATTTTCCTCAAGTGAATCATTGACAATCAAGAATGACAACAAGCCCAGAGTATCTTCGTAGACCTCAATTTGAGAACGTGGTTGTTCTTCGGTGACGATGTCGACTTGTGCATCGATAGATTTGGCGAGAAAAACGCAGAGTACAAGCAAGAAAAATGATCTCATGTTTAGAGTTGTTTTGCTTTTTGCTAAAACGTGTGTTTACATAGCAAAATTGCTAATTCTACGCCAAATAATCGTAAGAACTTGTTAATTACCCTTTGTATTAATGGGTATACTGACCGTATGACTAATTGTTTTTAGCCTTTACTATTGGCAGCATCTGCGATTGCTCTGGCCCTTGCAGACTGAGATAATAAAATCCTGCAGGCAGATCGCTGAGGTCAATATTATGTTGATGCGCTCCGGCTAATTCCCATTGTAGGGTTTGGATCAATCGTACTTTTTGTCCGTAGGCATCGTAAAGACTTAGCGCTACTTGGCTGTCTTCCGGCAATTGATAGGTTAATAGCGTTTGATGGCCCGCGGGATTGGGCCGGCATTGTGCATCGACTATAGAGGTGTTTTCCTCGGATGCTGAGCGAATGCCACTGTACTTGCCGGGACGTGTCGTCGGCTTTCTGCATTTATCGACCTTGATATTCCAACTATTACCCTGAGCCGTAGTGAACATGGTTGGGTCAAAAAAGAAGCCATCACTGAAAGAGAAGTAGGCTTCGTAGTCACTGGATTCGCCGGGAGATGTGCTGTGAAACATGGTCGTTCTATTGGATACCGCCATATTTTTGGTGCAAGTTGGAGCAACGTAGACAATCTGCTCGGAATGATTAATCAGGATCGTCGTTTCTGAAGGCCAGCTATAATCGTTTTCGGTGAAAAAGACCCGGATTTCAAAGATTTCTTCTTGATCAACACCTGGCCAAGGTTCGAATACATAGTCTTCTTCCTGACTCGAAGCATCAATCCAGGTAGCTGGAGCTGCACAATTACAGCCGTCCGTTAGATCGGAATATAGAATGGGTTTATCGGCAATAATAATATCTAGAGGCCCAAAATGATTACCACAGTAGGCTTGCAATGAAATCAAATATAGCCCGTCGGATAGATTATTTAAAACAGTATCCGGCGAGGTGACGGCGATATAATCACTATCACCGGTACCCAGATTGATATATCCGACTCGATATTTTGTAGCCCCCGGAGAAGCGGCCCATCCTACAGTAATGCTGGTAGCATCCATATCTTCGACACTTGGAGCCGGCGGTGTACAAGATGATTGATAAGTGACATTGGCCAACTGACTTGAGAAGAAATTCTTGATTTGATTAGTCGTTAAATTAAAATTGGGATGCAGCTCATACCAGTCGACAATTTCATCAGCAACGTTACCGTAGTTTTGAGGTGTAACCGGGCTTGTAATTTGTGAAAAGGCGATGTTTGAAATGAGAACGAGAAGTAGTGAACAACAAAACTGTTTCATGTCTGGTTGATTTTGGAATAACGGAAAATACGGAAAGCATCTGATAATGTAGGAGGCGCATTATTGATTCTGGTCAAAGAAATCAATTTTTTACAAATCGTCTCCTCACTATTGCACAATGCTCTAAATTAGCGGGCCATTGCTGCAAAACTGGTAACATTTTTTCTTATTTTTTCCCGGCCTTATTATACCGAAGTACCATGCAACAAAGTAAGCTGATTCGACTGCTTCAAAGTTTTAGTCGGGAAGAGCAACAACGATTTCTGCTGTTTGCCCAATCACCTTATTTTAATGTCCGTAAAAACGCCGGAGAAGTTCAGGCCCTATTGACTTGCTTGCTGGATCGCTTGCAGCAGCCCGATCAAACACTTGATAAAGCGCAAATTTATACCCAGTTGTATCCCGAGCAGCGCATGGTCACCGGAAAGCTGGAAAAACTCATGAGTCAACTGTATCAGCTCGGTCGGCGCTTCGTGGAGGTCGATTTTGCCGCCCACCAACAGACGACGGAACACGCGACACTCACTTTTCTGCAATTTTGCCGGGAGCGGCGCCTGGATAAGCAAACCAAAAGCCTGGAGCGGCAGCTACAGCGCGAGTGGCAAGCGCGCACTCAGCTTGATCTCGAAGATTTTGCACTGCGCTACGCTTATGAAAAGCAACTTTCGGATTTTCTCAGTACCCACGATGATCGGCAAAATGATCATAATTTGCCCGCTACGCTGAAAACGCTCGATCACAATTATGTGATCGCCCGCCTCGAATACGCGGTCAAATTCTTGGCCATCGATTTATTCATCAGTCCACAGGATACGACGGCCTGTCAGCGCGTCACGGATCATCTCCTTAAGCTGGATGTTGACATCGATTGGTCGATTCCTCTGTTGGCCGTCTATCGGGAAGCTTATGGTTTGCTACGGGCCGAAGACGCGAGGCGTGATCAACATTACAATCAGTTTCTGGCCGCTCTCCACGCCCACGAAAAGCATCTGCCCATTGCTCATCTGAAGAGCTTGCATACCCTGATTCGTAATTATTGCTTGCTGCGCTATCACCGTGGCGAGACAATCTATCTTGAGCGGGCCTTTGAGTTGTATCGACACCATCTGGAAAGTGGATTTTTGTATTATAATGGAAAGATCATGCCCGGTACCCTCAACAACATTGTTGTATCCGGGATGCGCTGTGGGGCTGCAGATTGGGTATACCAGTTTTTACAGAATCATCGATCGCGGATTGAGGGAACTGACTTTCCGGAGCGCGTCTACCAGTTTAATCTGGCCTATTATTACTTCTGTGTACGCGATTTTAGGCAGGCAATTCCCTGCTTGTCGGATACTTACGAGGATCGATATTACAAGTTAGCGGCTCGTCGACTTGAGATTATGATTTATTATGAAATGGAATCTGATCTCCTCGAACCGCGCATGGACGCGTTTAAGATTCTGGTCTACCGGATTAGTGACGATCAGTTGACACAAAAACAGCTAACTGGAAATCGTAACTTCATTGGCTTACTGCGACAAATTCGGATGCCTTCCACCTGGCAAAATGATCGCAGGATCGAGAAACTGCGTCAAAAAATCTTGCAAACCCCCCATCTGGCCGAATCGGACTGGCTGCTTACCAAATTGATGGCTATGCGTTGATGTCTTAGTTTTACAGCATAATCTTAGAAATTGAGATTGCACAACGTATTTAATATTAGTTTAAATTCTATTTCATAATAGATCAGCATATTTGCCAATGAAAACTGCACATTGCCAAAACGCATAGAGAGTAAAATGCATTTCCCTTGGCAACTCCAACTCCCTTTCTTTAGCTATCAAAATACGTCTGTATCAGAAATTGTTGACTGGTACAAAAACGGCTACTACTGCTTGCTTAGAGTTTTACGACTCTAAGTGTGATCACAATTTGTGTCAATTCCTAGTAAGGCTTCGTGAAACGTCGCTTGATAACCATGATTGTTAAACCTCCCTTGCACTGTGAATACACTAATCCGCTAAGAGAACTATTACACTACATTTTGGAATAACTGATGAGACAGGAGCATCTGCTTTGGTTGATTAGCTTTCGTTGGATGGCGTTTGCAGCAGGCTAACTTTTACTGAAAAAGATCTTCTGGCTCATCAGTTGGTGGTGAGATGAAATAAAATGTTTTAAAATTTTGAAAATTAAAATAATTGTTGTTGTTTTGGTGTGGATTCATGGGCTATGTGAGCGCAATGAAGTTTCTTTGCAACCTAAATGTCTACCGGATATTTGGCGAAGAGAACCCTGATGACCTCTAGTAGTCGCTTGCGATTAAATAAATAGCCGAAGCTTGTCAATCAAAGACAGGTATTTGAAACTATATGATTTCGTTTTAGGCAGTTAGACGCAACTGTTTACAACTTCATCTAAATCATTTTATTTATGGCCTTCTTTACCCCAGAGTTATTCAACTTCCTCAACGATCTGACTGAAAATAATAACCGTGATTGGTTTCATGCCAATAAAAAACGCTATGAAACGCACCTCAAAAAGCCTTTCGAGCAATTAATTGGGGCTGCAATTGATCGAGTCCAATCCATTGATAATCGTGTTTTGATTACTCCCAAAGAAGCTATTTTCCGCATTTATCGAGATACACGCTTCAGCAATGATAAAACGCCTTACAAAACACAGCTCTCCGCAGTAGTTTCTAAAGGAGGCCGCAAAGATATGTCCTCCCCCGGAATCTATATTGAGGTTCGAGCTGATCACTTCCGACTATATAGTGGTGTATATATGCCCAGTACAAAGCAATTACAGGCCATTCGCGAGGCTATCGTCAGCCAGGTGGATGAGTTTAAAGCTTTAGTGGCGGACAAAAAATTTAAAAAACACTTCGGTGAGATCCGTGGCGAACAAAATAAACGTATTCCCAAGGAATTTCGGGAGGCGGCTGAAACATTGCCGGTCCTGATGAATAAACAGTTTTACTATTTTGCTGACTTAGCCCCTGAGACGGCCCTTGATCCTAAATTAGTGGAGATCATTGCTCGCCATTACGAGGTCGCACAACCATTGGGGCACTTTTTTGAGCGTGCATTAGAGGGGGCTCAATAAAGTAAAGGGACCCCTCTAGAGGAGGAATCCCTTTGACACCTTAATACCCATTTCTTGGAATAGTGACCTTATTATTCTTTCACAACGGAGTTTTTGACGCGGCAGATTGTCTGCTGTATTTGGTTAAATGGTGCAGTTTAGCTTAAGCTACCTGCTTTTTATTTTGGGACTGAGGTGTACTGATTTTCGCGCTTTTAGCAGCTGTAGTTTCTGGTGAAAAACTAATTGCCAGCATGGCCGTCAAAAAGATGGGTAGGGCAAAGACGATCAACCACAGTTGGCCAGTGAATCCACCGATGATTACGACTGCCATCATTAAGAAAAAACGGCTAACAACAGTTGATAAAGAAGCTTTAAAAGGTCTCATGATGATAATGTTTTTTGATGTGTCCTAAATGCTTTCGTATTATTTACACTACAAATCTACAGCCTGTCATTACCAGTTTTGATGACCTATATCAATCGAAATTATGACTTTTATCAGTATTGTTTCTCCACTTTTGAGATCATAACAAACCCACCCTGTATTATGAGTGAAGCACAAGCCCATTTTGAATTTTTATTGGATCAAATGATAAAGCGTCCTGGCTTAGCAAAAGGCCGGATGATGTCTTCTCCTGCGATAAAAGCGAAAGGCAAAGTGTTTGCCTTTTTTCATAACGACCGCATGACCTTTCGCTTGGGTAAAGACTTTGATCCAGATGCTGCTGGCTTAGTCGATTGGCGCTATTTGAGTCCCTTCAAAAATAAACCACCAATGACCGGTTGGATCAGTGTGTCTTTTGATCAGCATGATCGATGGGCACAATTAGCGGAGCTAGCGTTTGAGAGATTATAGATTTTAGTCCATCCAAATTGCGCGGCTGCTGGTCAGGGAGTCTGGTGGAGTAGGGTAGGGCCATGGTGCTGCGGGGGGAGATGGCTCGGTTTGATCACGAAAGCTGTAGTTGAAGAAAGCCGTTGTGCCGAGTAAACCGAGGAAAAGACACCAACCTTTGAGACATTTAGGTCTGAATTGCATTAGATTCTGTTTATTGGGGTGATTAAGCGATTGTTTCGACGCTGGTTTCTAAATGTGGTCACTACACTTGGCTGCTTTTATGCATTTACTCGTGCTTTTTTCTCATTTTTCTAGCTGACTGGTCATTTTTTTTGGAAAATCTGGTGCTCAAAGCCATTTTTCGCAACATTCTGGTCGACTATTAGTTAAGAAAATGTTGGAAATCGGAATGGCTTAAGCTAATTCGATTGCAGTTCAAACGCTCGTTTGGACGGTTCATCAAACGAAAAGAGTGGTTATGCGATCAATTAAACACCAGGAAAAAAAAGAAACGATTCTAAAGCATGGCATTGAGCTGATGTGGAAATGCGGCTACAATGGCACAAGCGTAAAAGATATCGTGCAAGCTGCAGGAATTCCCAAGGGATCATTCTATTTTTATTTCGATAGCAAGGAACACTTTGCTTTGCAAGCAGTACGCAGCTATATCGAAGATGATGATACCCTGCAACTTCTCGAAAACCAATCTATTTTACCCATCAATCGACTTACCCAAGTCCTCCAGAAGCGTATTGACCGAGCCGTTAAGATGCTGCAATGTCGTCAGGGATGTTTTGCGGCTAATCTGGCGCAAGAGATGTCCGATACCAACGATTCAATACGGCAGGTAGTTGCTGAAGTAATGCAACGAGGAAAAAAGGCAATGGTGAAGTGCATCACGGACGCTCAATCGGTTGACCAGATTCGTAATACTGACCAACCAGAAAATATTGCCGCTATGTTGGAAATGGCCTGGCACGGCGCCCTCTTATCGATGAAAATCGAACAGGAAAGTGCGCCTTTATACCTCTTTCAGCGGTATGCTCTGGAGGCGATCCTACAGGCCTCCGAATAATTATTCTACTTCAGCGTCTTTAGAATGTCTTGCTGCCGTTGACTGAAGGTGAACGCCTCTAGCATGGTAAGAGATAGTACGCTTTCCAAGTTACCGTAAGCCGCTTGGTAGTCTTCTCGGCTACGTCGAATGACCTCTAGGGCCTCATCACGTCCGTAAATGTGGGTAATCTCACATTTTGGTTCTTCGCCCGGAAGTTGTTTGTAAGTCAAGAAATAATGCTGCAAGCGATTGATGATCGTCTGTGGTAGATCGCTGATGTCGTGCCAGTCCCCATAGACTTCATCTTTGTGTAGAACGGCAATGATCTTATCGTCAGCCTCGCCACCATCGATCATCCGAAATCCGCCAATGGGAACGGCATTAACGATGATGTTACCGTGTGTCACTTCTCGCTCGGTAAGTACACAAATATCCAAAGGGTCATCGTCACCAATAATCTGATCTCTTCCGGTTTTTTCCATACAATAGGCCGCCACTTGATCCTTGCAATACGTCTGAGGGACAAACCCATATAGTGCCGGAACGATATTGGAAAATTTCTGCGGACGGTCAATTTTTAAATAACCAGTCGCTTTATCTACTTCATATTTGACGGTATCCGAAGGGATTACTTCAATGAAAGAGGTGACAATTTCTGGCGCTTCGTTACCAATTTCGATACCGTGCCACGGATGTGATTTATATCGTAAACCAACTAATTTCCAAATTTTCTCAAACGATTCCTGACTCATATCTTTTATGCTTTTGAAAATAATAGTAACTCAAAACGAGTTAAGTGGTGATCATTTTTGCCAATCAAACTTTTCTTAGAATGCATAAAATGCAACGAGAAAAAATGACGGACAAGCCACCTTAATGCTTTACGTCGCTCCCTTTATTAAAAGGGGACGCAAAGGTACGATAAATTGAGCAAGGATGTAAGCCTGAAATAAAGACAAAGCTTTGAAAAGCCTAGCGTAATTCTGCCCAGCGAAAGCAGTCTGTGGTATGATCGTTCACCATTCCGACGCCTTGCATATAGGCATAGCAAATCGTGGTGCCGACAAATTTGAAACCTCGTTTTTTTAGGTCTTTACTCATCGCATCACTTTCCGGTGTACTGACGGGAACTGCTTGCAAGTCCTCGAAGCTATTTTGGATTACCTCCCCGTCCACGAACTGCCAGATATAATCCGAGAAGCTACCATAAGCAGTTTGCACTTCTAAGAAAGCCCGCGCATTAGTGACCGTTGATCGTACCTTGAGACGATTACGTATGATGCCTGGATTTTGCAGCAATTCCGCAAACTTTTGCTCATCGTATTGCACCATTTTATTGGCGTCAAACTGATCATAAGCTTGTCGATAATTTTCTCGCTTCTGTAGTATCGTATACCAACTTAAACCCGCTTGGGCGCCTTCCAGCATAAGCATTTCAAAGAGTAAGTCGTCGTCGTAAACCGGAACACCCCATTCGCTGTCGTGATAGTCGCGATACAATTGACTGCCAGTGCACCAACTACAACGTTTCTTTTCAGTCATGAGAATTTCTTTGGTGATTCTGTTAAATTAAAAAAAATAGCATGAATGTTTTAATGAACTAAAGATTAGATTGAAGTGGCCATAAAAGGGTAAACGTTGTGCGATGCAAAGAAGGCTAACTATGCGATACCTGTATATGTTTTACAACTCATTCCTGAACTAATAGGGTCATTGATTTTAATTTATTGCTAATAAAAAAAGGAGACTATTAACTTAGGATTAAGTTTGCAAGTTGAGGTTGGATAGTCTTATATCGATTAATATTTTCGGGTAACACATCGAAAATACTCATCCTTATGGTTGTTATCAGTCAGGTTAATATTCAGCAGAAAAAAAGCTTCGTCACCAAGTATCAGGATTACCTTGGCGAATTTGTTTACGGGGGCATCGATGGTAGTGTCACCACCTTTGCCGTAGTAGCGGGTGCCGTTGGAGCTGGCTTAGGCTCATCCGTGATATTGATTCTTGGTTTTGCTAATCTTTTGGCGGATGGCTTTGCCATGGCTGTTGGGAGTTACCTGTCCACTAAAGCGGAACGTGAAAACTATCAGAAACAACGTGATGATCAGCTACAAGCAGTGCAAAACTGGCCAGTACGAGAGCGAGAGAAACTCCGTCAGTTGTATTTGCAAAAAGGCTTTCGTGGGCCATTGCTTGATCAAGTAGTTGATGTGATCGCCTCACAGCCAGAACAGTGGCTGGATACTAAGATGAAGGACGAACTGGAGATGATCGGTGAAGGTAAATCGCCAATTGCTACTGGTGCCGTGACTTATCTATCATTCATTTTAGTTGGGCTGATTCCCCTGGTACTTTACGTTTACGATTACTATTTTAAATTTACTGGCAATCTATTCTTATACACCTGCGTCCTGACTTCTTTAGGATTTTTGTTGATTGGATTTTTAAAGACCTATATCAATCAAACCAGCCGATTTAAAGGGATGTTAGAAACCTTGATCTTGGGGGCAATTGCCGCTAGCGTTGCTTACTTTGTGGGAGATTGGCTGGAGCATATCATTACTGGCTGAAACCAATAATGTTCTTTGGGCTATTAAGCCCCGGATCTTTGGATGCTAATTATTTTTGAAAGCCATCAATTACTTTGCGGGCATCGTAAATAGTAATAATTTGGACCTTCTTGGCATTCATGTCTTTCCTTTTCTCGGATTTATGGTGGAAAAAACGTAAATTACTTAAGAGAAGAGATACCAAAACAAACCATTCTGCCGACTGACGTTTTTTTGAATAACGATGTAAGTTGTTATAGCCAACTTGTATTTCTAACTAAAAGGAATCGTCATGCAACTGGATGCTCAATCGCAAGATCAACCTGGCAATGCCAGTGTTAACCGTAGTAGTCATACCTTCAATCAACGATCAGGTAATACACCACTTCGTGTGCTTAGTGAAGCCGACTGGCAGTTCTGGCGAAACAATGGCTATGTCATTATTCGCCAGGCCGTGTCTCCCGAACAAGTTCGTCGGACTGTCGATTTTATCTGGCAGTTCCAGGAGATGAACCCGGATGATCAAGAAACCTGGTACCACAATCCCGCAAATGAAATTCGTATGACTGAGTTGAGAAATAGCGGGATGGTAGAAGTCTACAATCATCAATGTCTATGGAATAACCGACAAACACCCCGGATATACGAATCCTTTACGGATATCTGGGGACGCGATGATCTTTGGGTGACCATTGATCGGGCTAATCTAAACCCTCCGGTGCGTCCCGGTAATGAATTTTCCGGCTTCATTCACTGGGATGTTGATACCAGTATCGTACCACGGCCAGTGAATGTCCAGGGAGTCCTGGCCCTGAATAATCAAACCGATCTTAATATGGGCGGCTTTCAATGCATCCCGGAGCTATACCGCAATTTTGAAAGCTGGGTCACTGCTCAGCCGGATGATCGCGATCCTTTTCGGCCCCATATTGATGGATTTGAATTAACCAAGGTACCACTCGAAGCAGGCGATTTATTGATCTGGAATAGTATGTTACCACACGGTATCCGACCCAATTATTCCAACCGCCCTCGGCTGGCCCAATACATCAGCATGGTACCCGCCGAGCCCCACAATCAGGAACTCCTCAATTGGCGTATCCAATCCTGGCGTGATCGGGTGGCACCAGAAGGCTATCCATTCCCCGGCGATCCACGAAACTGGGAACAAACCCGTTACGGACGTGCGGAACTCAGCGAACTGGGGCAGAAATTGTTGGGCCTTGATCCCTGGGAGTAGTTTTTTATACAAATTTGAGGCCTGCGGTTTTGTCAATCGAAGAGGATTTTTTAGTTTTATCCCACAGCAAAATGATCGGTAATGCATTATTGCTTTGCCATTTAAAATTCAGCTGCTTCAATAGCAACACGAAAAACTAACATCTCAAAGTCTCTACTCGCTTAGGCAAGTAGAGATTTTTCGTTCGTTGTCCATCCTCCTCACGAATCCTGAAAGGTGGATGTGCCCACTAACTTTCAAAACTTATTATCATGCGACAATCGATTAGCGTTATTTTCGGATTACTGCTACTGGCCGTCGGATTTTTTGCTGGTACCGCCTGGCAAAGTAAAGACCGCGCTACAGAATCTATCACCGAGGAGCAATCTGGCGTGTCAACCGAGGCTACTTCTCTGAACGTGAACCAGCCGAATTCAGCTCCTCAACTGAAGAATAATGCCCTGAATGCCGATGAGCGTGCTACTATTAATCTGTTCGAAAAGGCGGCTCCTTCGGTTGCTTTTATTACTACCACAAATTTGCGAAGAGATTACTGGACACGCAATGTAACCGAGATTCCACGTGGTTCGGGCTCTGGCTTCGTTTGGAACAAAGAAGGCCATATCATTACCAACTACCACGTCATTCAAGGAGCGGATCGCGCGCAGGTAACCCTAGCTGATCAAAGTGCTTGGTCCGCTAAATTGATTGGAGCTGCTCCCGAAAAGGATTTAGCTGTTCTGAAAATTGATACGCCGGTGGATCAGTTGGTTCCTATTCCGGTTGGTCGCTCCGAGAATTTGCTCGTAGGACAGTCGGTCTATGCTATCGGTAATCCTTTCGGACTAGACCAAACCCTAACCACGGGGATTATCAGTGCACTTGGGCGTGAGATCGAATCTGTTGGTGGTGTACCTATTCGCGATGTGATTCAAACCGATGCTGCGATTAATCCCGGAAATTCAGGTGGCCCATTGCTGAATTCTTCCGGTGAGCTGATCGGAGTAAACACGGCAATCTATAGCCCTTCGGGGGCTTATGCGGGTATTGGGTTTTCGATTCCTGTGGACGTTGTGAATTGGGCGGTACCACAGCTGATTTCTAATGGCCGCCTAATGCGTCCTACCTTGGGCGTAGAATTAGCTAATCCGCAGGTAAGTCGTCGCTTGGGAGTCGAGGGCGTCTTGATCTTAAATGTTATTGAAGATAGTGCCGCGGAGCAGGCAGGCCTGCGCTCTACCACTCGAAATGGATATGGTGAAATCACCTTGGGCGACATTATCGTACAAATCGACGATGAACCAGTTGGTTCGCGTAATGATCTTCAATTGAAATTGGAAGAATATCAACCTGGGGATAAGGTGGCGGTACAGGTACTACGTGATGGTGAACCTATGACGGTAGAGTTATTCCTGGATGGTAGCCGCTAGTTACTCCAATATCTCGGCTTCATCCAGAATATAGTTGAGATAATCTAAGTCTGTTTCATTTAGCCGCAATTTACCCTGGAAAGTAATTTTATCATCCCGGGTGAAGCGTCGGCCGGCTTTTTTGAGTTGGACATCCATAACACTTTCAGGTCCTGCTCCTCCACAAAAGAAACAACTACTGAAAGGAAAGGCAGAGAGAATAACAATACTTGCATTACCGGTTTCTTCAAATGGAATGACGTAGCCATCGATCCGAATGGGTTTACCGTTAAGCGCTTGTACTTGGGGATGGAAAATAGGGTAGGCGATCATCATATTGAATGAATCGTTGAAACGTTCCTCAAAGTCCATACGGGCTAGCTTTTTCCAGCTGACATCGATGTAGCCATCTCGGTAGGTAAAAGTATCGACTTCGGCGGACTCAGCGGGTTCGACGGAAACCGGCGTGGCAACGGAATCTACAGTTGAGGCAGTGGAAGTAGGAGTAGCGGGAGCATCACCACCACAACTCATCCCAAGAGTGATCAGAATGACCAGTACTGCAAGAGTTTGAAGAAAAGGAACGCGCATCTTTTTGCCTTTAGGGATAAAAAAAGGGAAACGATGCTTCCATCATTTCCCTCCGTATACTTTCTTTGTTCTAAATAAATCGTCTTAGTTAACGCTGCTGACGATTGCTTTGAAAGCATCTGGATGATTCATGGCCAGATCGGCTAGAACTTTACGATTAAGTGCAACATCGTTTTGAGACAATTTGTGCATCAATCGAGAGTAAGTGGTGCCGTTGAGTCGAGCGGCAGCGTTGATACGTGCGATCCACAAGCGGCGGAAAGCGCGTTTTTTGTTGCGACGGTCACGGTAAGCGTATTGCATACCTTTTTCGACCGCGTTTTTGGCGACGGTGTAGACGTTACTACGTGCGCCGAAGTAGCCTTTAGCCGCTTTCAAAATCTTGCGGCGGCGATTGCGAGAGGCTACGGAGTTCACTGAACGTGGCATATTAACTGTTTTAGTGCGATGCAGAGTTTCGATCTTTTGTCGAACGCTTTATTTCTGCAACCTCGTTAAAAAATTAGGTTTACTTCATGCAAAGCAGCAGCTTGATGCGTTTCTCGTCTGCTTCCGAAACTAGGCCGGAGTGACGTAGACGCAACTTACGCTTCTTTGTCTTCTTTCTCATCAAGTGAGATGAGTTGGCGTGAAAACGCTTCAGTTTACCAGAACCCGTACGCTTAAAGCGTTTTTTGGCACTGGAATGAGTCTTCATCTTTGGCATTATGAAATTGCTTTTTTGAAAAATGGACTGCAAAGATAGGTAAATCAAAACTTAGTTCAAAACCTGAAGGAGAGTTTATTCTCTTGGTCTTGAACTAAGCTGATATCTATGAAGTGGTGGCGGTCTGCTTTCCTACAAACGGACGAAAGCGCCGCCAGTACTTATTTCTTCTTAGACTTCTTCGGAGAGATAATGACGATCATACGTCGACCTTCCATTTTTGGGAGTGCTTCTGCGGCACCAAAGTCTTCCAATTCTTTCAGGAAGCGAAGCAAAAGCAATTGCCCGCGATCTTTGAAAACAATGGTACGGCCTCGGAAGTGGACATAGGCTTTTACCTTTGCGCCTTCTTCGAGGAATTTCTTTGCGTGTCGCAGTTTGAAGTCAAAATCGTGATCGTCGGTATTAGGTCCGAAACGAATCTCCTTTACCACGGTTTTCACCGCTTTCGCTTTGATCTCTTTTTCTTTCTTCTTCTTGATGTAAAGGAATTTCTTGTAGTCGATAATTCGACAGACCGGTGGAGCGGCCTTCGGAGAAATTTCAACCAGATCTAATTCTAGGTCGTTCGCCCAGCGTTGAACTTCTCGGGTAGGATAAACACCAGACTCGATTTTTCGGCCGGCTACTTGACTAATCTCCTCCATGTTATCGCCAACGAGGCGAATTTCGGGAACACGGATAAAATTGTTGATTCGATGCTGTGGTTCTTTAGGTACGTTTCGTTGATGTCTACGAATTCTCTTCGCCAATAGATTAAAATTTAATTAAGAAATAAAAAATTAGAGTTACTGTTCTAATCACGACAAGCCGGATCGCCATGTTGACACTTCACTGCAAAATTAAATAGTTCCAGTAAATTGAAAAATGGAATAGGAATCAAGTATTCTCGGTCAGACCATTATCGTGACGTGATAGCATTAGCATTTAGCTAAATGTAAATATGATATTTTAAAGAGATAATTAAAAGATTTAGTTCACAAAAAAAATAAAAAAGTACACTTACCGTAACGGCAAGTGTACTTTAAGTATTTCGAATAAATTTTATTCTTTCTCTTTTACATCTTTATTCACCTCTTCACCCATCATGATGTCTAAGCCATCACCTTCTTTGTTGAGAACGGCTTTGAAGGAGCTGCCCTCAGCTGGGTTTTGGTTGAGAATGAACTCCGCCAGAGGATCTTCCAGATACTTCTGAATCGCACGATGTAGCGGACGCGCCCCGAATTGAGGATCAAATCCTTTTTCAGCCACAAACTTCTTCGCCGCTTCATCCAAGGTGAGTGTATACCCCATACCTGCCAATCGCTTGTGCAGATCGCCGAGTGTGATATCAATGATTTTGAAGATGTCGTCTTGATCTAAGCTATTGAAGATCACCACATCATCAATACGATTGAGGAATTCCGGCGAGAAGGTACGCTTAAGGGCATTTTGAATGACACCTTTGGAGTGCTCTTCTGCATCATCCTTGCGTGCTTTGGTTGCAAAACCAACACCTTGACCAAAATCTTTCAATTGGCGAACACCAATGTTAGAGGTCATAATGATCAATGTGTTTTTGAAATCGACTTTGCGGCCCAAACCATCAGTCAATTGACCATCATCAAGGACTTGTAGCAAGATGTTGTACACATCTGGATGCGCTTTTTCGATCTCATCGAGTAGGATTACGGAATAAGGCTTACGACGGACTTTCTCCGTCAACTGTCCACCTTCTTCGTAACCAACGTAGCCCGGAGGCGCACCAATGAGTCGGCTAACGGAGAATTTCTCCATGTACTCACTCATATCAATGCGGATCAGTGAATCTTCAGAATCGAAGATGTAACGTGCCAGTGCTTTCGCCAATTCGGTTTTACCTACCCCGGTAGGTCCCAGGAAGATGAATGAACCAATTGGCTTTGAAGGATCTTTCAGACCAACGCGATTTCGCTGAATAGCCTTGGTGATCTTCACGATAGCTTCATCCTGGCCAATGATGACGCTTTGCAAGTCATTGGTCATACCGACCAGCTTGTTACTTTCGCTTTGTGCCACTCGTTTGACCGGAATACCTGTCATCATCGATACGACCTCGGCAATATCTTCTTCGTCTACCGGATAGCGCTTAGTCTTAGCTTCTTCTTCCCATTCCACTTTTGCGAATTCCAGTTGACGCATCAGTTTAGATTCATCGTCGCGCAGATCAGCTGCTTTTTCGTACTGCTGATTCTTAACGGCTTGATTTTTATCATCTTTCAGCTCCTCGATACGTTTTTCCAACTCTTCGATGTGCTTAGGAACGTGGATGTTCTTCAAGTGCACCCGAGCTCCAACCTCATCCAAGACATCAATCGCTTTATCCGGTAAGAAACGATCACTGATGTAGCGATCACTGAGTTTCACACAAGCCTGAATGGCTTCGTCCGAATAGATGACGTTATGGAAATCTTCGTATTTCGGTTTGATATTATTGAGGATATGCACCGCTTCTTCGGCAGAAGGCGGATCTACGATTACTTTTTGGAAGCGACGATCCAGTGCACCATCTTTTTCAATGTGCTGACGATACTCATCCAGAGTTGAGGCACCGATGCATTGCAATTCACCCCGCGCCAAGGCCGGCTTGAAGATGTTTGAAGCATCGAGGGAACCTGTCGCTCCTCCAGCACCAACAATCGTATGAATCTCATCGATGAAAAGGATCACGTCACGCGACTTTTCAAGCTCGTTCATGATTGCTTTCATACGCTCTTCAAACTGACCGCGGTACTTGGTACCAGCCACGAGGGCCGCCAGGTCGAGCATAACGATTCGCTTATTGAAAAGCGTGCGCGATACTTTACGCTGGATGATGCGCAATGCCAAACCCTCTACGATAGCAGTTTTACCCACACCGGGTTCACCAATAAGGATGGGGTTGTTTTTCTTGCGGCGACTTAGAATCTGAGAGACGCGCTCGATTTCGTTTTCACGACCGATGATCGGATCGAGTTTGTCTTCTTCGGCCAGTTTGGTAATATCGCGGCCAAAGTTGTCGAGTACCGGCGTGCGGGATTTAGAATTCCCTTTGCGCTGATAACGAGACGTTTCATCTTCTTCGAAGGGTTCATCCGAATCGGATGGGCCTTGCGAGTAAATATCTGGGCTGGTCAGGTCTTGCTCCTGACGAACGAATTCCAACTCTGATTTATAAATATCGTAGTCCACATCAAACTGATGTAAAATGCGGGAAGCCAAATTGTCTTTGTGCTTCAAAATTGAAAGCATCAAGTGCTCTGGGCTAATCTCCTCGTTTTTTAACATCTTCGCTTCTAGAAAAGTGACCTTCAGTACTTTTTCGGCGTGTTTATTGAGTGGGAGGCTACCAATATTCAATGAGGCTTTGGCGGAAGGATTACGCTGAATAGATTCTTCGATCGTTTGCTTCAGTTCGAAGCCATCCACATCCAGCGAGTACAGTACCCGTATGGCCAAGCTGCCTTCGTCCTGCATCATACCGAGCAGCAGGTGTTCAGTACCGATGAAATCATGGCCTAAACGCACCGCTTCGTCCCGGCTGCGGGAGATAATCTGCTTGACTTTCGGTGAAAACTTTCTGTTCATGATATTGATTTGGACTAGTAATAAACCCTAAATAACTGGGGTGTTTCTAGTAGTAACAATAATAAGGTTAATATTTCTACTATACAACAAATGGAAATGAGAAAAGGTCTGGAAATCACGAATTCTCTGAGACACTTTGTTGAATTTCTTTTAAAAATCCTAAAAAATTATGCCATTCGCCAAATGGTCGACGCATGTTAACGTTTTTTAATATATGGAAAATAAGTTAAACTGTTAAAATAAAGGGTACGCCAGCAGCTTGTGAGTATGGCCATTTTACTGGCAATGTCCTTAACGATGCGGTGAACGTTCAATGGTTAATAAATGGTTCCTTGAGTAGCGGAACGGTTAGCTACGATTTGTAAAAGCAATTGAAAGTGCTAATTCACCGCTAAAAACAAGCTTTAAGTTAATGGTTTGTTTATCAACTGATTAGAGAATATAGCTCATGAAAAAAGGCGATGCTTTGTGACATCTTATTTATTTTATCGGAATAATTTACCTATTTTGTGACAGTTAGAAATCATTATACAATTTGACGATTAGAAAGCGTAATTCTATATGAAGTTGACAGTTGAAAAGAAGCAGAATTATACCGTCTTGGCCTTGGGAGAAAAGAACCTCAACAGTACGTTAGCTCCCGGTTTAAAGTCTGAATTTATCATCAAAAGAAATGAAGGGGTGAAAAATCTCATCCTTGACTTATCGTCGGTTACCTTTGTAGATTCGTCAGGTTTGAGTGCCATTTTGACAGCGCACCGACTTTGGGGAATGGGGGATGGTCAATTTATCCTAACCGGATTGGTGAACGAAAATGTTGAAAAACTCATCAAAATTTCACGTCTCGATTCAGTTTTTTCAATTACCGAAAATGTTGAAGATGCGATTGCGCGTATTGAAGTGGATGAGTTAGAACAAAAGCTGAATTCCGATAAAGAGGAATAGCATTATTCTATGACGTTTGAACTGACCATTCTTGGGAGTAATTCCGCTATTCCTGCTCATCAACGTCATCCCAGCGCTCAAGTGCTGGACGTCTCCGAAAATTCCTATTTGATTGATTGCGGCGAAGGCACTCAGATGCGCATGCAAACCTTTCAGGTGCGCTCGGGCCGTATTCGACAAATTTTTATCAGCCATTTACACGGCGATCATATTTTTGGGCTCATTGGCCTGTTGACGTCTTATAGCCTCGGGGGGCGAACTGAGCCATTACAAGTTTTTTCGCCGCCCGGTTTACGGCAAGTGATTGAGGTCCAACTCGCTGCTTCACAAACTCAGCTAAAGTACGAGCTAAAATTCATAGAATTAGATACCACGCTTAGCCAAGTTATTTTTGAAGATGCTCGGGTATCCGTAACGACCATACCTCTGGAACATCGCATTCCGACTACTGGGTACCTGTTTCGGGAGCATCCGCGCTTACCCAATATGCGTAGTGAGGCCATCGAGGAATTTCAAATCCCTTATCAAGATATTCCGGCCATCAAAGCCGGTGGTGATTTTCGAACGACGGATGGTCGTGTGATTCCGCATCAGGAGCTTGTCCTGCCAGCGGCTCCGCCGCGTTCCTTTGCTTATTGTTCGGATACTGTATATTTGGAGCGCTTGATTCCGTTATTGACCGGGGTAGATTTACTCTATCACGAGACCACCTTCATGGATGAATTGGCTGAGCAAGCCGCTTTGACTAAGCATACGACTGTGCGTCAGGCCGCCCACTTGGCCCAGGCTGCTGGAGTGGGATGCCTGGTGATGGGGCATTATTCTTCGCGTTATCGGGATTTGCGCCCCTTACTGGATGAAGCCCGGGCCGTATTCCCGGCTAGTGAACTGGGGCAGGAGGGCCGGACCTACGCAGTGCCTTTGAAACGACAGGTATAAACTAGCCCAAAAAGAAACAAAGCCCGCAAAATCATCTGCGTGGCTCTGTCAATTCCATTTTTTAACCAAACTAGAAAAGAATCTGCTACTGTTAATATGTAGACATAAGGTTGCTTTGGGGATATAATGCTAGGCCAATTTGGCCATATCACGAATCAGTATGCTTCTTCGATTGAAGTATATTAAATCTAATTTCCGAAGGTCATTTAAAACAGAGGTAACGGTTTGTCGGGATGTCCCCGTTAGGTTTGCGATATCTTGTTGCGTTAAAGAATGCTTGAACAACATTTCGTAGCCAATACGACGACCGCGCTTTTCAGCACTTTCTTTGAGAAAATCAATAATTCGGGTGCGTGCATCTTTGAAGATCAATGCTTCCAGACGATTTTCGGCTTGACGCAGGCGATTACCCATCATCGTGATGACTTTCATACACAATAGATGATTTTTCTGCATTAAGCGGTGGAAATCCTGCACTTTCAAGGTAAATAGTCTTACTTCCTCGTTCATGGCACGCGCAAAATCCTGGCGTCTTTCTTCTCCAACCAATCCTAACTCACCAAACATGGCCATTGGGTGTAAAATTGTTTTAATAACTTCCCGACCATCAGAGGAGTGCGTTCCGATTTTCACGGTCCCTTTCACTAAGAAGTAAAGGGTGTGAGAAGGTTCGTCAGGTAAGTAAATGTAACTGTACTTAGACTTTGTTTTTACTTCAACCATCTCATCCAATTGTTGTAGTTCCTCTTGGTTGAGTGATTCGAAGAGAGGGAGTTGCTGTAGAATATTGGTTTTAGAAGAAGTATCCATAGTCGCGGGGATTTAAATGGTTTTACTTTTTGATCACAATACAAATATGTAGTAAAACATAAGCTCAGAAAAGTACAATGTCTATCGTTTGTGTATGGCGGCTGGAATACAATTGTTTATTAAGTATCTGATTTTCAGATGTTTAGTGTTTTTTGAAATTTCATTTTGTGTTTTATGTTGAAGTGCGAAGGATGTATTGTCCCAATTTTTTTTTCCAATGAATTGATTAGTTCCAATGATTTTTTCCGCATAAATGATGGTTTCTGTCTTTTTGGGGATCAAGAAGAATGCACCATTTTTGAACTCAAGATGAGTTTATACAGTCCAATAGAGGAAAGAAATAGTACCAAGCAGATTGATGTGATCAAGGTTAGAGATTAGACAAATCTAGGCATGAATATCCAATTGTCATCTTTCCAGTATTGCATATTTAATTATCGGTACTTGTTGTTAATTAGTACCCTTAATCAGTCGGATTGATGACTATGCTTAACAAAATGACTCTATAAAATAATAGGGCAGCTTGTGCTGCAATAAGCCATCTTTTCAGGCAAATTCACTTAGAATTCATCTTAGTTGGTTTGTCCTCACAGAAAAATGTGGAAGATATTAGAGCAATATGTACTGTTTTATTTCTTGGTTTGTAGGATATTAAATTCGAAACCCGATTTTCTCCTTTGTCAAAGTGCCTGTCAGTCATCTGCTTTCTTTCATAATAGCCTCAATTTCAGTATCTTTACAAGTAATCATCCTCACTATTTCCTACTAGTATCAAAGACTTTAGATGGATACTATTTCAGTCGTCCATCTTGCTGTTTTGTCATTCGTTGATCCAGCTTATGGCATAAAACTGACTTTGTACTACTAAAGAGAACTTACAATCTTATTTAACCAAAACAACTATGAGACTAATTCTACAATTGGTTTCTTCGGGCATTCCTATGCTTACCCGTGCCTTTTGGGGATTAATGGGGATATTCTTTTTGTCAAGTTTGGTAGCTTTTGATGGTTCATGCCCTGATTTTGAACGAATAGGAGAGGCGGTGGGTACGAGGAGTATTACGGCGCTTTCTTTTTCAATCTCTTCCATTGATACCATATATATTAGCACCAACGAAAGTGAAGGCGTCGATACCTGTTTGTCTTTGGAGGAATTGCCCGGCGACTTTGCCAGTGCCGATCCCCTTGATTTTCCAGCTAATGGTACGATTATCCTGAATTTGATCAATGGTGTGCCTTGCTTAACGTATACGCCTTTTACCGGGCAGAGCGGTAATTTTATAGATACCATGAGCGTGGTGGTATGCGATGATCTTTTAAATTGCGACACCACAGCCTTGATCGCTTCGGTCGTTCCGGCGAGCTGTGATGATATTGTCGTGGATACATTTGTAGAAATTGAGGTAGGGGAGTGTTTTGAATTTGGAACCTACTGTTTGCCAATTAATCCCGTTAATCTATTCGATTTTACCATTTTTGATAATGGAATGCCTTATAATCAAGGCTTCGTGGCCTGTGATTATGATTCGCTGCTGCTGTACGCTACTGACATAATTACGCTGCAAGCGCCGAATGGGCCATACATATTGGAAGCTTGGACCGTAGATGGTCAAACGTTTAGTCTTAATGCCTTTGTCGATCTTGAAGAATTAGTGGATTCTATGAATGTCTGGGATCCGGCGGGCAATTGGGTATTGAACAGTCAAGGTAAGATCGAAGGTGGAACGGCCTTCGATATTTACAGCCCTTTGGAAATTAGTCAGATTCCTTTTCCTTTTAACGAGTTTTCTATCAATCTCAGCACGGTCGAAATCCCTAATGGTATCCAAATCGCGGTGGATACTGGCTACCATGAAATCATTATTAATGAATTTGCGACCGGTTGCCAAGACACATTAATTATTGAAGTTAACTGTGAGATATTCAGTTGCCCGGATTGGTATACCGGAGCCGATACGATCCAAGCTTTGGCTTGTGATACTTCGGCGGAGCTATGCCTGAGTATTCAGCCCGCGGAGTTGGCTCATCTCATGGTTTTAGATAATGGCCAAAGTTATGTTAATGGCTTTGCGGGTTGTGCTTTTGACTCCACCATTAGCTATCTCGTGCTAGGTATCAGTAATCCCGACGACTATACACTTGAAAGCTGGACAGTGAGCGGACAGATATTTACCATCACCAGCTTCGAGGATATCTCCGTTTTAGTAGACTCGATGAATATTTGGGATCCCAATGGCAATTGGATAAATCAAGGGCCTCAGATCATTGGCGGTGATTTCTCAAATGACTACGGAAGTATTGATATCTCTGAAAATGGCCAATTGGTTACCACTGCCAATCCAAGCTTAACGCTGCTGCCAAATGGTTTTGCGTTGCAGCTCACGCCGGGTGATCACATCTTATCACTGACGGACACGACGACGGGTTGCTCACAAGATTTGAGCATTTTTGTAGACTGCCCGGAAATCACGGGCAGCCAAACTGATACTTTAGTTACTGTCCTGGTAGATAGTACTGATATATTCTGTTTGGATATTAGCGGATTGGGTACGATCAGTAGTTTTACTAACCTCTGCCCGGATCAAAGCGACGGTAATGTAGGCTTTAGTTTATTAACGGCTTCTGCCTGTATTCAATATACTGGTGCGTTATTAGGTCAGAATACTTTTTGCCTGGAAGTTTGTGACGAGGTGTTGAATATCTGTGATACGATCAATTTAACTGTAGAGGTATTATCACCAATAGATACCATAGTGATCGATCTTTTAACGGGCTTTTCTGACACTGTTTGTATTGATACGAGTGTCTTCCCAGCACCCTTAAATGACTTCTTTACTTACTGCGACCCATTGATTGGCGCAAATATTGATTATGTCTTAGAAGATGCTTCCTATTGTGTAGAAGTCAGTGCTATTTCGCCGGGCAGCGATACGCTCTGCCTGGTGGCCTGTGATCTGCAAAGCCAGTGTGATACGACGATACTCGTGATTAATGTATCTGGGCCGCAAACCGAGGTGCTGTTCGAAAGCATCACCATGGGTATGCCGCCTGGTATCATTTGCTTGGATACAACTGAGCTGGCGGGTACCCCGGATACGGCATTTAATAGCTGTGCTGGATTATCAGGCACGTTTATTGATTTCAACATATTGAACACAAATGGTTTTTGTGTGAGTTACGAGGGTGTTTTACCCTTTGGCGTTGATACCGCGTGTATCGTGCTATGTGACGAATTTGGTTTCTGTGATACCACCATCTTGATTGTACAATCGTTGGAAAATCCAGATCAATCTCCCCCCATTGCCAATAATGACACCATCATAGGAATTGGTGGTCAGGGCAATTTAATTCCGATTTTGAATAACGACACCCTCTTCAGTACCTTAATCGGTATTGGATTTATTGACAGGCCGTTAGCCGGGAATGCAGTTATCAATCCCGACTTCACGGTGACTTACTTACCCGACCCTGGCATTTGTGGTCTGGTGGATAGTTTTAGCTACTTCATCAGTGATTTTGGAGGTAGTGATACGGCGACGGTGTTTGTCGAGGTGAGATGTGATGAATTAGTGATTTATACTGGACTATCGCCTAATGGTGATGGAATCAACGATACGTTTGTCATCCTTGGCATTGAGCGTTTTGCTCAGAGTCGAGTGCGGGTTTACAATCGTTGGGGGAATGTCATTTATGATCGACGAAACTATCAGAATGAAGATGGATGGGATGGTAGTTGGACAGGAAAAGTCGTACCGGATGGGACGTATTTTTATCTGGTAGAAGCAGAAGACGATAATGGTCAAAAGATACAAAAGAGTGGATTCCTCCAGGTCCACCGTTAAGAATTGAGTCCTTGGAGCGGGAATTTTAAGTCGGTTGGGGGGCTGGCTTGAGTCCCCGCTTTCCAAGGCTCATAGATACACTATACACATAACCATAGAAAACAAACCTGCTTGTATGAAAAATTTTGTACTCAGTCTTTTCTTAGGCTTTATTTGCTGGGGGAGTGGGATCGCGCAACAAGATGCGATGTTCACCAAATACATGTTCAACAGCCTCAGTTTTAACCCCGCATTTGCAGGTAGCCCGGAATATATGTCGGTTCGATTGCTCTATCGCAATCAGTGGTGGGGGATTGAAGGTGCGCCTGTGACCCAAACGTTTTCTATTCACTCGCCCGTCAGCGAAAGGGTAGGACTTGGTTTGGGGATCGTCAATGATGAAATTGGCGCTACTGGATCTACTTCACTTAATACGAGTTATGCTTATCGCATTCCTTTTGGAGCTGGTAAATTATCGGTAGGCCTGCAAGCCGGCGTTATGAATTGGCGAGCAGATTGGAGTGTGCTTAATTTCAAAGATCCGATTGAAATGGACCAGTCTTTTATGGAAGAGACGCCAAACTACTGGCTGCTCAATTTCGGAGCGGGTCTTTTCTATTATACGCCGAAATACTACGTTGGTTTTTCGGTGCCTCGCTTATTTAATAATGACTTGCGGCGTGATATTCCTACTGAGGCGGATGAATGGGCGCGCCAATATCGCCACTACTATCTGACGGCCGGTGGTGTTTTTGAGATCAACGGCCCTGCGTTAATCTTTAAGCCTTCGATCTTAATTAAAACGGTGGGGCTGCTCGGAGATTTCACCCCGGCGAGTAGCAATCCGACCCGAGTCGGTGCACCTACGGAGTTTGATATTGACCTCTCGTTGATGTTTTATGAAGCTTTATGGGTAGGGGTATCCTTTCGTTCGGCTTTCGAGGCGCGTGCTTTTGGAGGAGATAGCTCCTTTGATTCGGCGGATATTTGGGTGTCGTATTATTTGATGAACGGCGTGCGAATTGGTGCGGCTTATGATTACACTTTGACCCGCTTGCAGGAGTTTGCCAATGGATCGTTTGAGTTGATGTTGGGGTACGATTTCAGTTACAAATCGCGTAAACTAGAGCATATCCGTTATTTTTAGAATATAAATAGTCTTAAAAAAACTAGCCCTGACTTGTTGAAATCCTACAAGTCAGGGCTTTGTATTTTGATAAGATCGATTCTACTTTTTCTTCAATTCACTGTAGTAGTGGAAGAAGTAAGGAATGGTTTCGATCCCTTTATAATAATTAAAAAGACCGTAGTGCTCGTTGGGCGAGTGGATATCATCGGTATCCAATCCAAAGCCCATCAGCACAGTTTTTACCCCTAATACTTTTTCAAAAAGGGCAACGATTGGAATACTACCACCCGAACGCTGTGGAATCGGTTCTTTTTTAAACGTTTTCTTCATTGCTTGGTGTGCTGCCTGATATTCTACCGAATCCGTTGGTGTAACCGCAGGCTCTCCACCGTGGTGCGGCTTCACAACGACTTTGACACCTGGAGGCGCGATGCTTTTGAAATGTTTAGAGAAAAGCTTCGTGATTTTGTCAGGATCTTGGTTTGGTACCAAACGCATACTGATTTTTGCGAAAGCTTTAGACGGCAGTACTGTTTTAGCCCCTTCGCCGGTATATCCACCCCACATCCCATTGACATCAAGCGTAGGACGAATAGACGTACGCTCTAAGGTCGTGTAGCTTTTTTCGCCGTGTACGTCCTTGACTTTCAATTCGCGTTTGTAAGCCGCCAGACTGAAAGGGGCTTTGTTCATCTCTGCACGCTCCTTTTTTGAAACGACTTCAACGTCTTCGTAAAAACCAGGAATCGTGATGCGGTTGCGCTTATCGTGTAAAGACGCAATCATTTGGCTGAGGATGTTGATTGGATTTGCTACGGCACCACCGTAAACGCCGGAATGCAGATCTCGATTTGGACCAGTCACTTCAACTTCTACGTAACTCAGGCCACGCAAACCGGTAGTAATGGAAGGTACTTTATTGGAAATGATGGATGTATCAGAAATGAGTACGACATCACAAGCCAATTTCTTTTTATTCTTTTTACAAAACGGTCCCAGATTATCGGATCCGACTTCCTCTTCCCCTTCGATCATAAACTTGATATTGCAAGGCAGAGATTTCGTCTTGAACATTGCCTCGAAGGCTTTGACGTGCATGTAGAATTGCCCTTTGTCATCGCAAGCGCCACGGGCAAAAATAGCACCGTCAGGATGGTTCTTCGTCTTTTTGATCACGGGCTCAAATGGACCAGACTCCCACAGTTCCAATGGATCTGGTGGTTGGACATCGTAGTGTCCGTAGACTAAAACGGTCGGTAGAGATTTGTCGACAATTTTATCGCCATAGATAATGGGATAACCTTTGGTTTCGCAAATTTCTACATTTTCGGCTCCGGCTTTTTTCAGCGCGCTAGCCACAAATTTGGCCGTCTTTAAAACATCTTTTTTGTAGGCAGGATCGGCACTCACCGAAGGAATACGCAATAGATTAAGCAATTCTTCCAAAAAACGCTCACGGTGCTTACCAATATATTCTTGTACCTTTTCCATAGTCTCTTTTTGGTTTTATAATTTGATCGGGAATGAGCAAGAATAAAAAATAGATATTCAACGCTCATTCATTAGGCGCGAAGATAAGGAATTTGAGTGTAAATGGGGGGTGAATTTATTTAGGCTCTTGAGACGACTTAATGGGGGCAAAAAGTCCGGCAATACTACCCCAGCCATAACTAAAATGTAAGGTCAAAAAAGCCAAGAAATAGTAAATAAAATGGAGCACCTGTCTACGGCTAAATGCAAGTTTAATACTTGCCCAAAAGATCAAGGCCAGATAGAGCAGGCCCGGGAATACCCACAGCAAAGGCATCCAGCCTAACGCAGGTGCTAATGATAAACTGAGCATCAACCCCATTGTGGATAGCCAATACAATACAAAAAATAGCGGAGCGAAGTGCCGGAGCGATAGGGAATCAAAAGTGCGCGTTAGGCGAGCCGTGAGAATGACCCATTTGCCATTCGCAAAGTTGTTACGCCACAAGGCCGGGTAAGTACTGCGTGCATAGTAGGTACACCAGACATCCGGTACTAGGATGATGCGACCGCCTTTACGTCTGATGCGCCGATTGAGCTCAATATCCTGATTGCGGTGCAGGCGCGAATCGTAGAAGCCATAGCGCTCAAAAACTTCGCGCCGAAAGCAGCCAAATGGGACGGTATCGACTTCGCTGGCTTGTTCAACCCCGAGGCGATAACTCGCATTGCCAACCCCTAGCGGGTGGGCCAACACAGCTGCAATAGCTTGGGCTCGAGGATGATCACCACGCGGCGCGATCCGCCAGAGGCCACCGACATTATCCGCGCCGCTACGTTCCGACCAACCTACCAGTTTACTGACATAATCCTTGGGGTAGCCCGCATGGGCATCCAGGCGGATGATAATGGAGCCGCGGGCGGCAGCGATACCTCGATTCATGGCTTGAGGGACGTAGCGATCCGGGTTTTCGATGAGTCGGATGAATGGGTATTGCTGGCTGGCCGTTTTGATTTTCTCAATTGTGCCATCCGTACTTCCACCGTCCACAAAAAAAGTTTCTATTTGCTCGTTGGGATAATCTTGCTGGAGCACATCCTGAATGACCCCTTCAATAAAAGCGGCTTCTTGATAACAAGGGACAATGATACTGACAAATGGCTTGGACAAGGGACGAAGGAGATTATATCGGTTTTATGAATCGTTTATGTTGATTTTAGCTGGATTTTATGATTTTTTTAAATTGGGAATCCACTTTTTTTAAATTTTTTTCGCTCTGACTCTTAGTTGATTAGCTGATGTTTGTCGGAAAATGGCAAAATCCATTTATGGAATTTTGAAAAAACGGAATCTTAAGATGATAGAGAATATTCTGAATTCAGCTGTTTTTTACCTGTTGTCTATAAAATGTTCCCGGCAAAGGCTAGGAGTAATATGCCCAAAAAATATTGCGGCCGAAAATGGCCGGCGGTGGCGGCTGAGGGAGGGTCCCTCCCTCAAAGCCCCAAACTGTACACTTCCGATTCTTCCTGTTCATCTCCCTAATCTTAAAACCTACTTCCGCTGCTCCAACAAACGCTCATAAGTATCCAACAGCACCTTTTCCTGCGTTCGCCAGTTGTATTTCTCAATGGCTGCTCGACGACCCCGTTCACCCATGGCTTGTGCTTCGGCTTCGTGATCCAGCAAATAAGTGACGGCTTCTCCAATGGCGCGTGGATTGAGCGGGTCGACGCAAATACCACAACGTTCCGTTTCAATAATTGATTTCCACAGCGGGAAATCGGAAGCGACTACGGGCAGTCCCGCCGCCATATATTCAAACATCTTTACCGCGTAAGCGGGCAAGTAATTGATGATTGGATGTAAAGTGACCATGCCCACTTTAGAGCGGTCAAGCACTGCGTTGATCTGCGGGCGATCCAAATAACCCAGCTCATTCACCTTTTGCCAGTTTGCTAAGGCGGCTACTTCGGCTCGGAAATCAGCAAAATGAAACTTACCACCTAAGTTAAGGCTTGCCGGGCAATATGCCAGACTTTGCACCAATTCTTTGATGCCGCGAACGCGAGTGAGCGAGCCCACGTAGGCAATTTCTTGCTGCTTATGCTCCCAATTGGCCTGGGTCGCAGCCTCAATGATGGGAAAATTGCAAAGTGCTGTTGCTTCGGGGTGAATTTTACGAAAACGATCGAGCATGGGCGGACTTGCCACGAAGATGCAGTCAAACTGTCGAGCCGATCGTGCTTCGTACCAACCAAATATACTTGATACAGGGCGACGCAACAGCCCCGGGATCCACGGTTTACTCAGTATTTGTAGGGGCACATCTTCGTGCGCGTCATAAATAACAATCTTGCCTTGTTTTTTTAGCTGGACACCCACGGGGATTAGCTCTGGATCGTGGAAATGGTAAATATCCGCATTTAGCGATAAGGCTTTTTGTAAAACCGGTCGCGTGGCGCGCATCCGCTGTAGGCGAGGTTTAGGGAGATCCATGCTAATGATCTTCACCCCCATAGATTCTACAGTCTCTTGGTTGGCGACCAGCAAGTTGACTTCATAGCCGTGTGCGGCAAGAGACACACACTCTTTATAAAAGATGCGGGTATCCCGAGCGGGATGAATGGTTGTAATATGGCAAACCTTAGGCATAGTCAAGGCTTTGATAGACCTGCAAAAGTACTTTTTCTTGCTCTTCCCATCGATATTTAGCGACTGCCTGGCGTGCGTGAGCACGGTAGCTATCCAGGCCACGCGTTTCGATGGTCTTGATGGCGCCGAAAATTTCCGCCGGGCTATCGTCATTGAGCACTACGCCCAGCTCATCGGTTACGATGGTTTTCGGTCCCTCCAAATTAGATGAAATCACTGGTAAGCCACTCATAATATATTCAAATAGCTTATTGCCAATGGTCAAGTCGTGACTTCTGTTTGTATTTTGAACGAGATAGATGCCGATATCCGCACAGCAAGTATAGCGCAGTAAATCCGTCACGGGTACGCCCTCGTGAATGAAAATTTTACTCGATTGAGCATGTTCTTTTTGGAGCTGTTCGGTGTAAACCCCGTAGCCCATGAGGACTAAAACATAGCGCTCGGGATAAGATAGAAAAGCTTCAACCAGTTGCTCAATCCCGCGGTTCGGTTTTAAGCCACCTTGGTAAAGGACAATGATTTGGTCGTCGCGGATAGGGAATCTTTTCCTAAAAATATCGGTGGATACCGGATGTTGCTCGACTGGGCAATTCATTACGACTTTTGGCTTTTCGATGCTGTACTCTTCCACATAAGCGTCGGCAATTAAATCGGTAACCGTAATCATCCGATCGGCTTGTCTAATACAAAGCTTTTCGAGGCGCCGCACAAGGTTTCCAAAACCGGAGCCAACATTTTTGTCAAATTCTAACTCGTGGGCGTCATAAACAATTTTGACCTTTCGATTGAAAAGTTTTTTAATGATAACGGCCAAAGGAAGAGGAAGGACATCGTTGGCGTGAATAATGTCGACCGATCGATATTTTTTTATAATAATAAATAATAACTCTATCCACTTCAAAATTTGCACGGGTCGCCATTTTGACCAATTCCGACTACGCAGTGCAATCCGATGAACTGCTACTCCCGCCATTTCTTCGTGTTCGGCTAGTCCGTCTTCGTGCAACGCTACTACCTGAACGTCATAGCCCGCTCTTTGCAGAGACTGGCAGGTTTTGAGCACACGAGCATCGTGCAAAAAGTTGTTGAGAACTATAGAAGCGACACGTTTCATTTATTGACAATTCTGAGCAATACGATGAGGATCAAAATGTAAGCAATACCGTAGGCTGCAGCCAGCAAATAGATGAGTGCGCCTTCGTCCGCGAAAATAGTATATCCCAGCAGAAAGGCCAAAAGTACCAGAACCAGAAGTGTAAACTGCATGGCGGAATACCAGCGGGTTTGCTCACTAAGATAGAGGATAGAGGTGAGCGGAGACACGATAAATTGTAAATATAGCGGTAGGGCAAAAATACGGGCATATTCCCCCGCGATTCGCCATTCTTCACTGAAAACCCAAGCGAAAAGATCGGGTGCGATAAGAAATAATATGCCAAATGGCAAAATGGCCAAGAGCGATAGTCGGCGCAGGGTTTGAAAAAATATAGCGCGGCAATGGCCAAATTGTTGGTATTCCTCGGCGGCCTTTTGCTTGAAAACCTCACCAAATGAGCGGCCGACCACTTGAACTGGCAAACGCACAATGCGATTCATAAAGCCAAAAAGACCCGCCATGCTAGCGGAAAAGAGGGTGTTAAGCAAAATGGCGGGCAACTGCTGCGAAGCGACATTGGCAAGTCCGCCCGCGACAACGTTCCGCGGAAAGTGGGCGAAGCGTTGCATTTGTTGCTGAATCTCCGTGCGGGTGGGCATTGCCAACTGCCTACGATCCACCCGCCAAAAGTGCCACAAATGATGCAACAGCGCCGTGAATTGAGCAATAACGGTACCTAAGATTAAGCCCCCGGTGCCCCATTGCCATTGACCAAAAAGCGTCCGACTGCCCGCATTGCTACTGGCGAGTACGACCTTGTTCGTCGTAATCCGGCCGAAGCGCTTGTGGCGATTTTGCCAGACATTGAGGGTGGCCAGTAAGCCTTGCAGCCAAATCGCGAGCGGTAGCCAGTATAGCCAGGGGCCGATGTCGGGGGAGCCTAAAAGCTGACTAATTTCAGGATTCAACCACCAAACAATCACCAAGATCAATAATGAAAAGCTGGTACTTAAAAGTGCAGCGCCAGCAACGAGGGAATAGGCATCTTGCTCACGCTCGGGAATGAGAACTGCCATTTCGTATCGTCCGGTAGAGGGCACTAGCAAAATAGCGGTTAGCGCGGAAAAGAGATAGAGCAAGCCAAAATCATCAGGACTATACAATCGGGAAAGAATAGGGGAGATACCAATTGTAATGGCTTGGGCTAGTCCCGTGCCTCCGATGACTTTTATGACATTTCGACTAAACTCGCTTTGCCCTTGCATGCGCGCAAAGATACGTAATGCTCGCATCGCTTTTTTGTTTAATTTGGGGTTTTTAGCTAATTTGCCGTGCGATAAAACGACACATTTTCCAGACAATAATTTGAACCCAAAAGGCCTCACACCACGTCAAATGTGCCGTTCAATTTTTCCAAAACTTCATTAACCCGCATTTTCTGAAGATGATCAAACCCCTATCTGTTCTCGTCTTAATAATGGGCTTAATGGCTTGTGGTACCGAGACCGCACCGCCCAGTATCAGTCCCCAGTATGTGCAGCTAGAAGGGAAAACAATGGGGACAACTTACCACATCACTTATCAGGATAGCCTTTCGCGCAATTTGCAAGCTGAAATTGATTCACTTTTGGTGGAGATCAACCAAAGTGTATCCACTTATATCGATACTTCATTCATCTCTCAGTTTAATCAATCGCCGGAGGGTACGGTCTTGTCGCCTCAGTCGACTTTGGCAAAGCATTTTTGGGAAAATTTTGATTGTTCCAAACAAGTGTATCAGCAAAGTGAAGGTTATTTCGATGTGTCGATCATGCCTTTGGTGAATTATTGGGGATTCGGTTATACGGAAAAGCGCGCGGTTGAGCAAGTGGATAGCATGCGCATTGACTCGATGATGCAATTTGTAGGGATGGAAAAGGTATTGTCTGAACCCCTTGCGGATGGAGAACTGCGACTCACCAAAACGCATCCTGGCCTTCAATTTGACTTCAGTGCGCTGGCGAAGGGCTATGGCATTGATGCGGTTGGTCGATTGCTAGAAGCTAAGGGGATAAAAAATTATTTGGTGGAAATTGGGGGAGAGGCGCGTGCGCGGGGAATCAATAAGCGTGGTACGGCCTGGCAATTAGGGATCAATGAACCACGCGCGGATGCTGCGGTGGATGACTTCCGGGTAGTGGCTAGTTTGTCGAACCAATCGATGGCCACATCTGGGAATTATCGCAATTATTATGTAGTAGATGGCGTCGCCTACGCCCATACCATTAATGCTAAAACTGGTTACCCGGAGATCAATACCTTACTTGGCGCTACGGTATTTGCACCAAATTGTATGCTTGCCGATGCTTACGCCACGGCTTGTATGACCTTAGGGCCGGATCGCGCTTTTGCCATGATTGAAAAAAATCCGAATTTGGAGGCCTTTTTCTTTTATAGCACAGAGGATGGAACGGTCGCTTCATTAATGACGGATGGCGCCAGAGCGTGGATTGACGAGTTGTAATCATTTAAAATTCTAAACATAGAGACCTCAGAAACAAATAACCTTTTAACCAACACCAACCCATTCATCCCGTAAACTATGACTTTTAACCTAGACAGAGACCTTTGTTTTTTTGATATAGAAGCGACTGGACTAAATGTGATCCGTGATCGTATCGTTCAGATTGCCATCATCAAGTATTTCAAAAATGGAAAAGCGCCGGAAGAACTATCCATGTTAATCAATCCGGGCATTCCGATTAGTGAAGAAGCAATGCAGGTGCATGGGATTCAACCCAAGGATTTAGCGAATAAGCCAACTTTCCAGCAAGTGGCGCAAAAGCTATACGACTTCATTGGTAATGCAGATATGGCGGGCTACAATTCTAATCGCTTTGACCTCCCATTGTTGATGGAGGAATTTGCCCGGGTGGGTATCGACTTTGATGTGTCGCGGCGGCGCAGCCTCGATGTTCAACGTATTTTCTACAAAATGGAGCCGCGTACCCTGCGCGCCGCTCTTAAATTCTATAGCGGACAGGAGCTGGTGGATGCCCACGATGCCCTGGCCGATGTGCGGGCCACTATTGCTGTATTCGAGGGACAATTGAAACGTTACGAAAACGTTGATATAGAAGATGAAGACGGCAATGTGCAGAAAAATCCGGTGCGCAATGATATGCAAGCCATCCACGATTTTACCAACGATCTTAAAACGTTGGATGCCACGCAGCGCCTCAAGTTGAATACCGAAGGCGTTCCTGTTTTTAACTTTGGTAAATACATGGGGCAGCCCGTAGCGGAAGTGCTCAGTCGAGATAAACAGTATTACAACTGGATGCTCAATAAAGAGTTTTCTACACAAGTGAAGCAGATTATTAAAAAATTGGTGAAAGAACATGAGAAGAATAAGGGCTAAGCGTTGGGTGATTTTGTTGTTGTGGGGAGGCCTGAGCTTTGTAGGATGTAAAGATCCAGTGGAAGGTTGCCGCGATGTGGATGCCACAAACTATGATGTGTCTGCCGATGAAAGCTGTGAGGATTGTTGTACTTATCCAACGGCGACGCTCGCCGTTTCCCATTTGTTTGATACCCTCGTATTAAGCTATAGTGATGTCTATCCCTTAGCTACGGGCGACGGAAAATTCACTAAATTAAGCTTCTATCTTTCCAACTTTCAATTTGTAATGGGGGGGGAACGTTTACAGCTGCTGGACGATGCCATCCAATTAGCTACCAGTAATGGGACACAAACTTTTGTTGATGACTTCGTCCTTATCAGCCGCGATATTCAAACTTTGCGTTATGAACTTGGCAGATTTTCGGAATTCGGTACGATGGATTCATTGTGCTTCTCCCTTGGCCTTTCCGAAACTGCTAATCTAGTGCTACCCGATGCCGCACCGGAGGATCATCCGCTGGCGCGACAGGATGACACCATGTACACAGAAAGCGTGGGCTACATTTTCCATAAACTGGGCGTTATCCCCGATACGACCACGATTTCGGACACGCTACGCTATGAATTAGCGGGGGTAAGCCAGGGGGTTGAAATATGTTTGCCTTACAATCAGCTAGTTAGCCGAGGCTTCGATCTGGAGATCCCGCTTAACATTGATTACGCCACTTGGCTGTCGGGCATAGATTTTGTGGCAAGTACAGAAGTAACGGTATTAGATAGTATTGTCACTAATGCTACAAAAGCGTTTTCTATCGATCAGGAATGAGGCTTTATTTGTAATTTTAGAACAATGCAATTTGCTGTTGCGTTTCCACTTTAATACCCACATTGTAATTCGTTCGAAAAGACAAAGGTAGATTTCGTATCTCCTTGATTTGACACTTACCCTACAGAACTTTTTGTAACTGAATTTTTCAAAACTTGCATTAAAAGTTAGAAACAATCATGCGAAAATTACTCTATCTCTTACCGCTCAGTTTACTGTTCTTTGTAACTGCCTGTGGCGACGATGATGTTCAGGCCGAAGAAACGGCTGAGGTTAATCTGAACTTCAAAGCAACCTACGACGGAGATGATTTTTATACCGAAAACATCTACAAACTATTCGAAGGTGTGGATGATACGGATATCAAGTTCTCTACTTTTGATTTCTTTATCGGGAACGTTTCTTTAATTAAGAACGTGGGTGAAGAATTTGAAGAAACGGAGTTGCTCGAAATCGATTTTGTAAGCCTAAGTTTCGATCCAGGACAAGCTGCGCAAGCAGAAGCAGGTGTAACGATTCAAGGCCGTAAGGTTCCCGCTGGAACCTACGATGGGATAAAGATTGGTTTTGGTGTGCCCGCTGATCTGAACCGAACTTCTCCTAGTGAGTATGGCTCGGGGGATGTGTTGTCTAAAACTAGTCACTATTGGAGTGGTTGGGACAGCTACATTTTCGCCAAGTTGGAAGGACTTGCGGATCATAATGGAAACGGTGTTTTCGAAACCAGTGGTGTAGAAGAAGGCTTTACTTATCACATGGGAACAGATGAGACCTTTACCGAGCGGACGATCTTTCAAACCATTACGCTTGAAGTAGATGAGGAGCGAACCGTCAATCTCAACCTGGATGTACGCAAATTATTCCGTATGACCCTGAGCGAATACGATCAGGATGATAACGACCTGCTCGACGTTGAAGACTTCCCGGGCACGCACACTGATGCTGAATTGCAAATCAATAAAACAATGATGAATAACTTCTCGGATGCGGTGTCGCTCCAGGAGTAGAAGTATATTTTACAATGAAGGAATTGAATACAGCCCTGGTAGTTACTTTACTACTGGGGTTGTTAGTACAATGTAGTACCACGCCACTAGACCGGGATTTATCCCATCTGCCCTATACGCCGGAGCCTTATGAGGTAAAAGTGCCGGAAGGCTTTCCACGTTTGGAAGTGCCCGAGGATAATCCGATCACTAAAGCAGGGGTCGCGTTAGGGCAAAAGCTGTTTTTTGATCCGATTCTATCGGCGGACAGTACGATGTCTTGTGTGAATTGCCATCTACCGTACTTTGCCCTTACGGATGTAGAGGCGACGAGTGTAGGGATTGATGGTTTGCGTGGCCGTCGCAGTTCCATGTCTTTGCTCAATGTTGCTTTTTATAATACAGGCTTGTTTTGGGACGGGCGATCACCTAGCTTGGAAGCACAGGCACTGGAGCCCGTCGAAGATACATTGGAGTTGCACCACAAGTGGGTAGACTTAGTGCCACAATTGCGCGAGCATGCTGAATATCCAGCGCTGTTTCGCGCCGCCTTTGGAATTCAGAATACCGCTGAAATTAATAAAGAGCTCGCAGCAAAGGCCATCGCCCAATTTGAGCGGGTTCAGATTAGCGATGGCCGGGCAAAATTTGATCGGGTGATGCAGGGCGAAGCCACCTTTACGCCCGACGAGGCGGCGGGCTACGATATGTTTTTTGATGTCACCAACGAATTTCCCGACGCCGAATGCGGGCATTGTCATAACGTGCCTTTGTTTACAACCAACGAATACTTTAATAACGGCATTACAGCCGCCGCCACTCCCGAGGATTTTCCTGATCCGGGGCTGGGAGGCGTTACCGGCAATCCGTACGATATGGGGAAATTTCGAGCGCCGAGCTTACGCAATATCACCCTGACGGCGCCTTACATGCACGATGGTCGTTTCAAAACACTGTCTGAAGTGCTGGATCATTATAATCAAGGTGGACAAACCAGCGCTAATGTATCCCCATTAATTCGTCCGCTAAAATTAAGTGAAGTGGAAAAAAGACAAATAATTGCTTTTTTACACACCTTAACGGATCGTAAATTTGTTAATCATAGAAGATAAAGTCATTTTACGACGCCTTGATTTATTGAAATCATTCAAATACAATACTATGCGACAATGGATCATTTTCTTTCTCTTAGTTACAACATTAGCAGCAGTGGGATGTGGTGGCGATGATGATGTTCAAGAGGTGACGGATAACGATTTGACGGATATCCCTTATGATCCTAAAACCTATGAAATTATAGTGCCTTGTGATTATCCGGAGATGCCAATCCCGGCGGATAATCCGATGACCATTGATGGATTTGAATTAGGGCGCCATCTTTTTTATGACCCTATTCTGTCTGCGGATAGTACCCAATCTTGCTCAAGTTGTCATTTGCCATCGGGTAGCTTCACCGATAATTTACCGGTTAGCGTGGGTATCGATGGTATCGCCGGGCGTCGCAGCTCGATGTCATTGCTGAATATCGGTTATGTGACACAAGATCTGTTTTGGGATGGTCGATCAGCGACACTGGAAGAGCAAGCTTTGCTTCCCGTGGAAGATCCGATAGAGCTACATCATTCCTGGCCAGCGGTAGTAGAACAGTTACGCCGGCATGAATCCTATCCAGAGATGTTCCGCAAGGCTTTTGGTATTTCGAATACTAACGAGATTACTAAAGAATTGGCGGCGAAAGCACTGGCCCAATTTGAACGAGCTCTGGTGAGCAGCGGACAATCTCGCTACGATCGTTGGCGCTGCGAAACGGGATTCTTACTGACGGAGTCCGAAATTAATGGCTTATTGCTTTACACTAATGAAGATGATGATCACCCCGGATGTACGCACTGCCATTCTCGAGAGGCACAGCTGTTTTCGGATTTCACCATCAAGAATAATGGCTTGGATTCAGTTGGCCCAACGGTAGAGGATTTGAATAACTTTATCGATAAGGGATTGGGAGAAGTGACAAATAATGTATTTGATAATGGAAAATTTAGAGTGCCTTCCTTGAATAATATTGCTATGACTGCGCCCTATATGCACGATGGCCGGTTCAATACCTTAGAAGAAGTCATCGATCATTATAGTTCTGGCGGTAAGACTTCTTTTAATATTGATCCCAATGTCCATTCCTTTAACTTGACTACCGAGGAAAAAGAAGATTTGATTGAATTCTTGCACACTTTGACGGATACAGAATTTATGAATAATCCAGCGTTCCAAAATCCATTTGAGGAGTAGATCTAATTGATGAAAAAAGCCTACGTAGATTCTTGTATGAATCGGGCTTGAAACATAAATTACTAGAGTGGCCTACCTTGTTGCAAAGGCAGGCCATTCTTTTTTCCTCTTAATCGTTCAACTTCTGTTTTGGATAGTGTCTGCGTCATCCTTTTGAATAGAAGAAGTTATAAATTTTAAAAATAAAAATATCAAACTTCCTGGCTCTTCCCGTTTGATTTCGGCACACTAATTGTCTTTTCTCAATTGTGATTCACAAAACCTGATTAGCTTTTCTTCCCTCTACACTAAGCTTAATCTTTCTCCCCAGTACGATCCCCTCTTCGTTTAATTGCCCCCCGGTAATTGAAATATTTTTTACTGGCACATTTAACCTTTCCTAAGATGAGAAAGCTATACAGAGCAATAATGGCTTTGCCATTGTTAATTCTGTCTGTAAGTGTAGGCTTTGCTCAAGACACACAGACACAAGAACAACATCAACCAGAAAATTCAACCAAACCAAACATAACCTCAACTGCCACGGAAGGAAGTCTACATTATCTGACTTTCACCGAAATTCCCGACCAAAATGCTCATCGAGCGCTATCGGAACGAGGAATTCAGTTGATTTCTTATCACACCAACCGTACTTATCTGGCTTATTTGCCGGCGGGACTATCGACACGTCAGCTTGAATTGTTCAATGTACAATCAAGCCGTCCAGCACAAACGGAGGACAAATTGTCCAGCACTTTGCGCGAACGACAGACACCCGAATGGGCACAGGAAGTAGAAGGCCAAATTGATCTGGCCGTGAATTTCCATCTACATACTCTGGATGTGGAAATGGCAAACTTCCTCGCTGGATTACACGCTAACATTCTCGAAGACAATCATCGCGGTGGCAAAACCAAAGTGATTCGTTTGCCCGAAGCAGCTGTGCAGCAATTGACGGCTTCTTCGCTGGTCGCTTACGTGGATTACGAGCAAGAGCCTATGCAAATGCTCAATCATGAAGTGCAACTGAGCCAACGGGTAAACATCATGAAGAGTAACCTCTCCGGTGGTTTTGGTCTTAGTGGGACTGGCGTAACGGTCGGCGTTGGTGATGGTGGTGAACTAGGAGACCATATTGATTTTGGTACCCGGGTGATCAACAAAGCGAACGGCACCTACAGCTCATTTGGTGATCATGGTGATCACGTGAGCGGTATCATTGGCGGCGCTGGTAACCTTAATCCACGCCACCAAGGGGTAGCACCGACTTGTCAAATCATTACGCAAAAGACAAGCTTGATTACCTACAATACTGAAGCATACTACAACGATTATGGCATGGTGCTGACGAATAATTCCTACGGCACCAGCTTCAACTGCGCAACCAATGGTTCATACAACTATTCGGCGCAAACCCTTGATTGGCAAATGCGAGAATACCCGAGTGTGTTGCACGTTTTTGCTGCTGGAAACAGTGGGGGAGGGCAGTGCGATCCTTATCCACAGGGCTATCATACGGTACTTCGCTACTACCAAAGCGCAAAAAACGTGCTGACGGTGGGTAATGTAGGTGACGACCGCGTGATTGCGTCTAATTCCAGTCGAGGTCCGGTGAAAGATGGCCGTATCAAGCCAGAAATCGTCGGTATTGGAAAAAATGTCTACTCTACCAGTAGTGACTTTAATTATGTCATAAAAGCCGGTACCAGTATGGCAGCTCCAGCGGTGACGGGCACGCTTGCCTTATTGGTTGAGCAGTACCGCGACCAGCACAATGGTAATGATCCTGATGGCGCCTTACTCAAAGCAGTGGCTTGTAATACTGCGGAGGATTTAGGCAATCCTGGACCGGATTACCTTTATGGTTACGGCCTGATTAACGGATTACGTGCAGCTCGCGTCATTGAAAATAACCAGTTTCAAAATAGTGTGATCAACCAAGGGGAAACCCAAACCTTTGACATTACCGTTCCTTCGGGCACAAAACAAGTCAAAGTGATGCTCTATTGGCACGATAAAGAAGCTGAAGTCTATCCAGACAAAGCTTTGGTCAATAACTTAGACATGGAGTTGATCTCCCCAAGCGGCGAAAGCTTTCTGCCTTGGGTGTTGAATGCTGATCCTAATCATGTTGCTGATCCAGCCGTACGCGGCGTGGATGACTTGAACAATATTGAACAGGTGACTATCGACAATCCAACATCTGGAACCTACACCTTACGGGTTGATGGCACTGAAATTCCTTTTGCCAATCAATCTTACTACATCACCTACGAATTCATCCAGGAGGAAGTAGTTGTAACCTACCCTTTCGGTGGAGAAAGCCTGACCCCCGGATTGACGGAGATGGTGCAGTGGGAAGCAGATATCACGAATACGGAAACCTTTAAGGTCGAATATTCTATCGACGGTGGAGGTACCTGGCTCATGATTCACCCGGCCGTAGAAGCTGATCAACGTTGCATTAGCTGGACGGTGCCGCAAGTGAGCTCTGAAATTGCTCTAATTCGCGTCACCAAAAACGGTAGCGGCATCAACGCGACCAATAATATTGTATTCAACATTCTGGCACCACCGACCGAATTAAACAGTGAGGCAGTTTGCCAAAAAATGGTGCAGCTCGATTGGACCGCACCGGAGTATGATGTTGTGAATTACGAGATTATCATGCACGACGGCGAAGAAATGATCGCCATTGGTAACACTTCCGAGACAACCTACTTGGTAGATGCTGATTTAGAAATCGGCGTACAGTACTGGTTCTCGGTGCGCGCTCAAACCCCTGCGGGGCATTTTAGCCAGCGCATCAGTGCGAAATACGCTGTGCCGGAAGATATTGAGATTTGCCCGTGGGAGGATGATCCCATCGTAGCGGAAATTGCCAGTGCCTTGCTCGGACGAGCTATGACCAGCAATAGCCTGGGTGACGATGAGGTGATCAAAACCAAAGTCGTCAACATTGGTGCGAACGCGATCTCAGATATCGAATTATACTATTCGATTAACGGTGGCGCACCCGTAGCTGAGGTGTACAATGGCGTGATTACTTCTGGTGATTCCCTGGAGTATACTTTCAATACTACCGCTGACTTATCCGCCGGTGGCGTATACGATATTGCCGTATGGGTCGAAATGGATGGAGATACGCACGAAGATAACAATAGTATGTCGGGCCATCAGGTCATACAATTACATAATAATGCCATCGCACTGCCCTTTAGCCAATATTTCGGGCAACAGGTCGGTCAGGCGTGGACGGAAAACAAAATGGGCATTGATGCAGCAGGCCGTTGGGATTTTTACACCCAAGGACAAGGCCAAGCTGATTTCACTGCCGATGGCGCCTTGGCTTTGCGGCCAATCAACGCGACTTCCTCCGCGGCCTTGGATAACCACTTGGTGATGACACTCAACTTGTCGGATTTTGCGGATATGTCTACACCCTTAGGCTTATCCTTTAAATATCGCTCAGAGCCTATGACCGAGGATGTCGCGGTGCTGAGTTACAGTAATGCGTTGGAAATTCGCGGATCGGATACCGAAGAATGGATCGAAGTGTTGGTCTTGGACGAACAACAGATGCTTTGGAAAAATATCCAGCAGTTGCAGCTGACCAATATCCTGGAAGCTAACGGGCAATCGTTTAGCTCCAGTGCCCAGCTGCGCCTTACACAGCGTAATACCACCAGCATCATCGTGGACCAGTTTCAAATCGTGGAATTGGAAGATGTCGCGATTCCGATCTCGGAAGTACGTGGAACACAACAAGGTGGCGATGTGATGATCGAATGGGTAGCGACGACCATCGACTCTGAGATTTCCTTTTTTGAAATTCAACTCGGCGACTTCACGGAAGGTACAAACGATAATTTTGAAATACTTGAAACCATAACCGCTACAGTAAGTGGCACAGCAACACAACCAATTACATACCATTATTTAGACACCCAACCGGGGAAAAAAGGTGATAGATACTATCGATTGCGTCAAGTTAACGCTGATGGTACCTATGCCTTTTCACCGGTGATTCGGGTAGCAATCGAGGAGCTCGTTATGGAGCAACCGTTTCCGAATCCATTTCACCAGCGGGTAGCGCTGCAATATGATAGTCAAATGAGCCAGAGCGTGCGTCTGCAACTGCTGGATCATCACGGAAGATTATTGCAGGAACAAGTTTATCCGGTTGGCCCGGGCCGACAGTATCTCGCATTAAATACATTACCGGAATTAGTTTCGGGTTGGTATCATCTTCGGGTGATTGATGCTGAGGGAAGTCATACTTATCCATTGGTGAAACAATAATTGACCTTTACCACAAACTTATGACAAGTTTGCATTAGCATAATGATTCTCAAATGAAGTCAAAGTACCTTTAGACCGCCTAAGGGTACTTTTTTTTTGTAATTATTTTTCATACTTGTAAAAACATTTTCACAAATAAAGGAAGTTGAATACGGTTTTTAAAATATTAATATGTTGATAATCAGTAATTTAATATTTTGGAGTATAAATTTTTGCTACAAATAAAAACACACAATTGATGGAAAGTGTCCTTGGTTCTAGCTGAAAAAGTTAAGATAATTGTATTGTGAATGAACGGAAAAAGAGGCAGAGAGATTAAAGCTGATAAATGTAATCAGCCATCAATTTGAAATATGTTCATGGGATTATAATTTGTTGTAGTGAGTCATTCCAAATTCTTGGAGTGACTTACTATCAACTGTCTTTGCTTTCGCGATGTAAGTTAAGAAGAGGATAGCAAGAAAGCACTCGGGAGCTAAATGAGTTCCCTGTCGAAGTTTTCCCCCCAACTTCGGCCAACTAATTTGGATATGTTCATGGGATTATAATTTGTTGTAGTGAGTCGCGCACCTTCCGGTTGACGCGACTTTCTATTTTTTAGACCTTTCGAGATCTTTTCACGTTCCTCAACTCAGTTAAAAAATATTGATATTGAACTCAGAGTACCTCTAAGTGAACGGTATTTTTATTTAAAGCAGTTCAATACTTAACTCCTCTAAAGAAAATATCCCGAGTCTTGTACTATGACAAAACCCGGGATAATCGTTTAGCTAAAAACTTATCAAAGGAGGTAAGGCCATCCACCAATAAGCTTGGGGTTCATTACATCCTCACTACCTTTTCTACAAATGTTCCCTCGGGAGTAAACAGCTTGATCAAATAAATGCCTTTATTCAAAGACGATAGATCAATGGTATGCAACTGCTCACCGGACAAGCGCTGATTCATTAACAAACGACCATTCAAATCAAAAATAGCATAGCTTTCCAGTCCACTTTCTGATACGATGTTGAGGATCGCCTGAGTTGGATTAGGATATACGTATACTTGACCTTGAACGTCTTGATTTGAACCTGGAATGCTAAAACCTGAACTTGGTGGTGCCAGAAGATCTTCACCTTCAAAAATGGCAATCTCTTCATTATCCCGCAGGCGAGTGATATATAAATCTTCGCCACCGATCTGACTAATCGTGATATCCGATCCACCGACTTCGCTATTGATCAAGACCGCTTTACCGGAATAACGACCAGAGAGGAAGATGTAATTTTTGAATACCGCCGCGCTGGCCATCGTCCCGTAGTTTTTATACTTAATATTCTTTTCCCAAATCAATTCAAGGGAATAATGGTATTTCAGCAATCGATTGGTATCATCAAAACTTTTGTCCTCGGCCAGCAAGTAGTACTCTTTCTGGTGGAAGTTGAGTAAGTTGACAAACTTACCGGCTTCAACGACAAACTCTGGATCCAGAATCTCGTCGTAAGCGTAGATCAATGGTCCATTCGACGAAGCGTAGACCACTTTCTTCTCGTACCAGTATTCGATCCGTCCGATGAGTGGCGTTTCCTGTGAGAGCAGCTCAGAATACGATAGGTTGTAGTCACCGGAGGTCTTGTATTTCGCCAAGTTCATGCAAAACGGGCCACCTTCATTACATCCTGTCTCACCTCCAGTCGTTCCATCCGCGTTCTCGTAGACAACACCACTACCAGTACGACTGAAGCCTAGAGTATAGATGTAATCGTGAGGCGTATAAAATACATCGCGGAGCTTAATTTTAAAGTTAAGCGCGGACCAAATTAAGCTTCCATCGGATTTGAAAGTCACCAAGGCGCTCACATCCTCGAGTTCGGACGGATAGATTTCATAGTTACTATATGGGGTTCGGATACCCAAATATTTTCCATCGGTAAATACCGCTGCGATATTACCGGAGGCGTGTTCGACGGCAATGCGGAAATTATTTTGTCGTTCGACGTCGATGGTCCAAATCAGATTACCGTTGGAGTTGTATTTGAAAATATTACCCAGGGTACTGCCTCCACCGTTAGCGACAATGAGGTTGCTTTCTCCGTCGATTTCTAACTGCGTCGCTTCCTCGATCCCAACGATCCACTCAATGCAGCCCTCAAAATCATATCGAGCCAGGAAGTAAGGCGTTTCAAAATTGTCTGGCAAAGACTCCATATTCGAGACGCCTTCGGCATTACTTCTACCGAGCGCATAAACATTGCCTTCGCTATCAGTACGTACATCAATTCCCCATTCATTGCCTTCCTCGGTACCGTAGGCTTTAGGCCAAGCGGTACACTCATTACCGCCGGGATCATCACAGTTTTGAGAAATTGTACGACTACTGCTTGCGGTACAGCCCGTCGCCGGATCGGTGATCGTTAGGGTAATCGTTCCTGGTAGGCTGGTCCATTCCAAATCAACGGATGAGGTATTATTTGCACCAGAAATCTCGCCGCTACTTACGGTCCATTCGTAGAGGAATCCTAAGCCGGGTGAGACCGAATAATTGCTAATCTCTCCGGGGGTATTACAATCCGGGCCGGCAATATTGGGTGCATTGGGACCATTACCAACCACAACGGAAATAGTGAATGATGTGATTGTAGTTGTTAGTGTTACGGTATAAGTACCGGGAGCAGTAAACGTGTGTGAGGGACTAGCTAGGGTAGAGGTGTTGTTGGCACCTGATCCCGGATCTCCAAAATTCCAGTTGTAAGTATCTGTGCAAACATCGGCGAGGAAGGAATAGGTATCACAATTTTCCAAAAAGGTTGAGATAGTATTCGTCGCAACGGTTTGGGTATTGGCGTCGAGCATATTGGGTAGGCCGCTGGCGGCGGGCCGTCCCAAAATAGGACCATTAGAACTAAGCATACAGGCGTTGGGGTTCGCTAGTGTCGCTACTTCATTAGGCTGTTGGATAACACTGAGTTGATTTTCGGATCTTCTGGTAATATAAATTTTATTATCCGGCCCTCTTTGCATCCCACAACGGCGAAGTACATTGGAAGGAATGTTGCCAATATTAATCCCAGAGGCCACTGGATTTTGTGCTAGGACCTGATATTGGAAAACATCTCCCGTTGTTTCTTGTAAAATGTAAAGTAATTGTGAATTAGGACTAAAGGATACGCTGTAACTATTCTCGATCGGTAATAGAACGAGATCACTCAGCATTCCTGTAAACGGATTAAAATCTATTAAGTAAGCACCACTTGAACCGGTAGAGAATGTACCCATTGCAATGTGTCTGCCATTTGGCGCCGCTTCGAGCGAAATATATTGTGTAGCCAATTCAGGTATTGCAAAAGTGCTATTGATAGAAATGTTGCCATTATTATCTAAGCGGTAAACGACCAGGAACCGATCGGTATTACTCATCCGGCCTTGTGTCAGAATCCAATATTCTCCATTACAACCCGCTACCGCAGTAACGGACTCCCCGGATACTAAAGCACCATTAGTCGATACAAAACCGGGAGGCGCTGGCATGAGAGTAGAAGGATTGGAAACACTAATCACACCACCAGCTGTAGAGACTGTGCGATAGGTGAATGCACTGCCATTATTCCGGGTATGAAAAAGAAAATATTCATCAGGCAAACTTGGATGGGGAACGAATATGGTCCCCATTGAGCTACTCGAACCAATGCCTAAAGAAACAGGGAGTAGTTGGTGATTGTAATCCCAGACAAATCGACCATCACTGTAAAAAAGGAGATTACCATTAGCATCGCTTTGGGTAGCAGCTGTTTCATTGCCCGCTCCAGAAATCGTATTGTTAATATCGGCTGCTGGATCAAATACCGGAATACCTGTTGAAAATTCTAGTCCACATTGATCTGGGAAGAACCAATGACTCTCTGTGCCTAGAATAGGCGCGCAGGTCTCAACGGTGATCAATTGGCTAGTACTTACCAAGTTGGTGCCGTCGCTAACGGTAAGCGTAATTGTAGAGACACCAACAGTAGTAAAGACGTGGTTGACCGTCATACCGTTAGCGGTGGAGCCATCCCCGAAATCCCAACTGAAGGTCGCACCGGGTACTGAAGTCGCCGTGAAGGTCACCGCAGCGCCACCACTACAAGCCAAGAAGCTGCTCGGACTGAATTCGGCAAAAATACTGGGACCACAGGTGATGCCGGTATAGATATGGTTGTCATTGGATACTAAAGTCGATCGAAAATTAGTGATCACGGCATGCATGCGATCGCATTGGCCTTGGGTAAAAGAGGTTTTACACTGATCATCAACGTACTCCATATAGTTATTGAGTAAATCGGGTAGGTTAGGCGATTCGTTGCAGCTGTTATCTGAAGTTGAACAGCTGTAATGGGGAGCCTCAGCCGGTGGCGTATCACAAACCAAGTCCCCTTCCGTTTCACAATTTGCGGCTGTCATTCCAGAACATCCTCCGTGGAAAACGTGGTAGAGCCCCAGATAATGCCCCACTTCGTGGGTAAGCGTTTCTCCTTCATCGTGGCCGGGGAGCAAGTTACTACAGCCACAAGTTGCAGCATCACCAAAGGCAACATAGCGCATTACTACCGCATCCTGAGAAATGATCGGCCCCTCGGGAATAATGGCGTATCCCAAGACCGAGGGAACATTGGTAAAACCGTTGACGACAAAAATGCGCAAATACCGCTCGGGGGGTAAATCGGAAAGGTTGGTTAGAGCGGTCACCCCAGCCGGTGAAGTTGAACTATTGGTTAATGCGCTTTGAATACGAATAATCCCAGGATCACTTCCGGTACCGGGCAAAGGGACGCCGTCCTCTTCGGTAGCGAGGCAAAACTGCAGACCGTAGTTCTCGAATTGTGTATTCAGCACATTGATCTGGCTGTAAATTTGTTGATCGGAGATATTTTCCGGGCCATTATTGTGCACAACGTACACTACCACGGGAATGATACGTGTCGATCCATCATTGGATCGTTGACCGGTCTGTTGATCTAAATACTGTCGAATAATTCGATCTCTTTGTTGGGCCAGGCCACGCAATTCAGGTTGTTGCTTGAAGCGAGCTTCCATCAATTCATTGGTGGAGCAAGGCGAGGAAGCATTGGTTGAGTTTTGGGCGTGCAAAATTGGAGTTTGCCAGAGTAACCAACTCAGCAAAAGCACGAAGCAAAGGGTGTTTTTCATACTTTGGTGTTAAGTGATTAAAAGACGTAAAATGATTGACAAGCTGATTTGATACAATCTGGGCAAGGGGTTGCTTACGGATTGTATCCTTTGAAAATCAGTAATTTAAGAAGCTGGTATTATGCTTCTATTGTACCGTTTTTCAAATAGTAGAAAGTTTATAAGTCCTTTAAGGTAGAAGATACAGGCAAGGATATATCCCTGTCAGCAAATGTGAGCTACAGAATATAGAAAGGATCAGCTCTGGAGAAATAACACCTTTGAAGGAGTAAAGAGTTGATATTAATGCACGTATGTTCGACCGCTGAAAAGGTACAGTTTTTTTGATAATAGAAGAAAGGAAATGGTTGAGAAACTGTATTAAATTTTAAATGAGCACTTCCTTGATTTGAATAAAAGATGGGAAAACTATTCTTCCGTTATTTGAGCAAATCGGAGATGGTGGGCTTGCTGTTCGAGTCCTTCATTGTCAGCAGCATTAAAAAGGTAGAAGATAAAGACGGTGGCCTGACCTTCTTTGTGTAATGCGACCAGCTTACCGTGGCGCTTGTTAGAAAAACCATATTTAGGGTGGAAATAATAGATGACGCCCCAGTCGGCTCCATATTGCTGATCAAGTTCTTCTTTGGGAATCCGGTGAGACACAATTTCGGAATAGCCGGGATCATTACTGGCCACCGTGGTGATGATGCGACTACTGGTGACGTGAGGCAAACCGGCGTCGGCCTCCGGCCCTTCGATCAGGTAGCGAATTTCCAATTGGCTGCGCTTATCCCGCCAGCCAAAATCGCAGCGCAGAATACGATTGCGCTGGGCGCGGACCTTTTTGTGGCGCTTTTCCAGCGGCAGCGCCAAATCAATCTGCGCCGCTACTAGCTTTTCCGCAAAAGCATCGGGCAAGGCGATTTGGGCATGCGCGGATACAATGACCGCCATTCCCAAGCCAATAAGGATCAAAAAACGGATTACGTTTAACCGCATGACTATCTGATACGTATTTTAAGACAATCTTGAATATACGACATTTCCATTTTGACCTTTAACCAGTACTCTATTTTTTCAACTCATCTATTTACTAAACAAAAAAAGTGGCTGGCACAGCGCGTACCAACCACTCTCGAAATTAACAATTGGTTTTCTTTTTTATGGATTGATTATCATAGTCGAATGTTGTATTTTGAGTAAAGACCCTCTAAAGTCTGCTATCTATTTTCTAAAATCTCTCTGGCATCTGAAATTTCCCAATCTGGTATCTTTGAAAATTATTTCCCCAACAAGCTTACATCACCTTTGTGCAATTCCACTGAACCGTCAATGTATTCTACTTCGATAGCGTAAACGTATACGCCAGTGTCCATCACGCGACCGCGGTAGTTACCGTTCCAACCTTCTGTTTCCTGATTAGGCTGGAAGTTGATCTGGCTGAACAATTCAGCACCCCAGCGATCGAAGATGCGCATAGACTTGATAGAGCGAACATTGTCACCGGCAAATACAGTGAAAGTATCATTGTTACCATCATTGTTTGGCGTGAAAGCATTTGGGATGAATAGATCACGTTGCTTACCCACTTTAACTGTGATGTCAGCGATAGCCGTGCAACCTAATTCGTTGGTTACTTCTACTTGGTAAACTGTACTTTGCGTTGGTGTAACCGTTGGGTTAGCGCAATCTACACAACTGATATCTTGATTAGCGATCCAGTTGTAAGTAACGGCTTCGTTAGTATTTACCAGGGCATCTAACTCTAAGCTTTCACCCAAGTTGATTTCTGTATCGGCGTTTAATGTTACGTTGAGGTCTGAAGTTTGCTCGATGATCACTTCCTGAGTGGTGCTGCAGCCGTACTGATTGCTCACGACGACTTGGTAAGTACCGACTGGCAAGTGATCTACTTGATGTGCCTGGCTCAATACGGTACCTTCAGCATTTGTCCATTCGTAGTTGTAAGTGGTTACTGAATCCAGCAAGAAGATCGCTGCGTAGCCACGGTCACCGGCGCAAGCTGCATCTACGGTTTCGATGGCGCTCACTTCAGGAGCTTCCAGGTTATTCATCTCGATTTGACCCAAGCCAGTGCAACCTGTTGCATCCGTTACAGTAACGCTTACTTTACCTTGTGCCAAGCCATCGATGAATGAATCCGTAGTACCGTTCATCCACTCGTAAGTATAAGGTGCTTGGCCGCCGAAAGCTTCGATTTCGATGAAGCCATCGCTGTTACCACAGTGCTCGTAAGCCAATTCCAAAACTTCAACCTCGATTTCCGTCACCTCAACTTCGATGATGTTACTTGCTGTGGCGTTACCCATTGCACAAGCTGAGCTGCTAATCACCTCACAAGACACTTGCTGACCATTGTGGAGGTAGCTGGTGGTGAAGATGGGTAGACTTTCGCCTTGTGGCTCACCGTCGATAAACCACTCGTAGCTTGGAGATGTACCGTGACCTGAGCCGCTTGCCAGGAAGGTTACTTCTTCGCCGTAGCAAAACTGAGTGTGTGAAGCTTGTACCAGCAGGGTTGGTGTCATACCGTCGAGAACGGTGATGTCGATAGCTGGAGTCGTCACGCTGTTCTGAGTAGCGCAAGTGTTATTTACGTTCAAGGTGCAGCTTACTTGCTGACCGTTAGTTAGTGTCGTTGTAGTGAAAGTATTGCTGTTGTTGCCAATGGTTTGACCGTCAACTTGCCAAACAAAGGTTGGATTGCTTCCGAAATCACCAGTTGCGGTGAAAGTAATGCTTTCGCCTTGGCAGATTTCAGTAGCACTGGCCGCGAGGTTAATGCTCGGTTGGAAAACCGGCATTACCTCGATGCTGAGTGGATTAGAAAATGCTTCGTTAGTTGTAGTACACAAGTTTTGTTCAATAGTGATGTTGCAGTTAATGTTTTGTCCCGCAGAAAGTGTGTTTGTTGTAAAAAACGGTGCGTTGTCGCCAACGTTCTGACCGTCGATTTGCCATTGGTATACTGGGTTTGTACCCAAGTCTGTACCGTTAGCGGTGAAAGTGACCATATCACCTTCGCAAATTTGTGTTTGATCGGCAGTGATTGTCACTGCTGGCGTTAATGTAGGTAGTACATTAATCGTAATGTTGTTGGACACCATTTCTAGGCCGTTGTCACAGTCATTATCATAGTTCAATTGGCAGCTGATAATGTCGTTGTTGTTCAAACCACTAGTGGTGAAAGTAGCGTTGTTAGCACCATTAATGCTGTTGCCATTAAGCAACCACTGGAAGCTGAAGTTAAGTGCATCACCAGTTGATAAGTCAGTTGTGAACTGAACCTCTTGGTTTTCACAAATGTCTGTAGCATCAGCGATGATGCTTAGTAGAGGTGCTTCCAGTGGTTCTACCGTTGCAATGAGAATTGGATTTGAGAGCGTTTCGAATGCAGCACATTCAGCGTCCATTTGTAAGCGGCACTCTACCACATCACCTTCAGCGATCGCATCAGTGATAAAAGTAGAAGCCGTTGCGTTAGGAACGATTTGGCCGTTGATTAGCCATTGTAAGTTGTAAGGGCTAAGTGGGCTGTTTTCAACTTCAGCCACAAAGGTGTAAGTCAATGCATCTTCGCAAGGTGAGCTGGTTGTCATGCTGATCGTTACGGCAGGAGCAGCATCTACAGCATTGTAATTGGCGAGGTAGCTTAGGATGTTTTCCATCAAGGCAGGATTGTCAAGTGTACGGATCCAGTCTTGATCAGAAGTAGTGATTACTTTACCAGCAGTAATTTCAATTGGGCAGTAAATGAAGCCCCAGTTTTTATTGTCAAATTGTAGAAAAGGCTTGATGTTATCCGAGCCGACACCATGTGTACCATACCAGTAGTAAGAAATACTGCTTACTGGGTTGAGGTTGTTTGCCAACTCACCAGAGATCATCATAGGATCCAGATTGCCAGAAGTTTCACCTTCCCAGCTAAATTCGCCACCCAGCGTATTAACCAAACCGCTAAAGGTCTGATTGCCTGGCAGATCAAGCAGATATTCTGCTTGTAAGTAAAGGTTACCACCCGCAGCTACAAAGTCAATAATGACTTGCTGGCTGGCGGCAGGGATATCGATCAGGCCCGAAGACACGACCAAAATGTCCGTATTATTAAGATTGTTAAGATCAGTTAGAAATGATTGAGGAACGACAGTCGCATTATGACCGAGGTTGGTCGCGATATCTTGCCATTGGATGTCCATTTTGTGCAGCGGGTGAATGGACTGGCTTTCTACGATTGTGATGTTTGCGCTGTGAAGTGTGCTCAGTGTGAACAGACAAGCTGCTAACCCAAGCAGAGTTTTGGTAAAAAAGTTCATGGTACGATTCGTTTCCTAAGTGGGGGGAACCGTTGTTAAATAAACCAATTGTTAGTCAGGAGGAATTTTTGTAAGTGTAGGAGGGAATGGTTGTAATTGTAATTAGATTTCAAATATATGTTCTATTTGATTTCGAATCAAGTTTGTCAACGGTATGTAGGAATATTCTGTGACAGGGTATTGGGTTGGAAACGAATAAAGAACCCCTGTAGAATCGCAGTTTTACGTCAAAAAATATGACAAAAAAATATTTGAACTTTATGATTATTATTGCAATAACGATACCAAAAATGCTTTTGGAGGTAACTTTTTTTTAAAAAAATATGAAAAAAATCATTTTGTATGAAGCTGTGACTGGGTAACCTATAATAATTGTCGGCACGTGTCCCATAAAACTTGGGGTTTTTAAATATATTCGTGACTCAAACCCGATTCTATGAAACGTTACCCCCTTCAATTCTTTGGGCTACTGCTTATCCTTTCTCTGAGTATGGTGGCCTGTGGTCAGTTGCCACCCCTTAAACCCAAGCCAGTCGATTTTCGCACTATTGATACTTTTTGGCCGGCCTTTCAAGAGGCGATCACCATGCGGGATACCGCGACCTTGAGTGGAATGATTCATTTTCCGCTGGATGGCGCCGCCATTTTTGCGGGTCGTTTTGATAACTCAAAACTTCAGGCTAAAGAATTCTTCCCGCATTACGATGCTATTTTTGATCCTCTGGCCCGCGAGCGGATTACCAATACTCCGGCTGATGATCTGATCCTTTTTGCGGTGGGGGAAGATGCCTACAGTGCTTCGTTTTACGAAGAGGCCGGGATCGAAGAAGGAGAAGCGCTCTATCGACTCGATGTCCTTTATATTGACCAAGAAGAGGGTGATCCCTCGACGACCACAGAATCATCGGTAAGTTATTGCTTTGCCCGTATTGGAGATTACTTTCGCTTGTGTAGAATCTTGGCCGCAGGTTAGTTTTTGCGTATGTCTCGTCGTCAAATCCTACCTCTGATTGTTATCGCGCAATTTGCTTGCACCTCATTATGGTTTGCGGGTAATGCGATCTTGCCGGATCTTTTGCTTGATTTTCAACTGCCGCAAAGTGTGCTGGGGCATATTACCTCCGCGGTGCAGTTGGGTTTCATAGCAGGGACATTGGTGTACGCCATTTTTTCTTTGGCCGACCGCTTTCCGCCAGCCCGGGTGTTCTTGCTCAGTGCCCTGGCGGCCGCCGTGGCCAATGTAGGGCTCGTATACTGGCGGGCGGAACTTTGGGGTATTCTGCTGCTCCGCTTTGGAACAGGCTTTTTTCTGGCGGGCATTTACCCGGTGGGGATGAAAATTGCGGCGGACTATTTTGAGCGAGGATTGGGAAAGGCGCTAGGCTATCTCGTTGGTGCCTTAGTCTTAGGAACAGCCTTTCCGCATTTACTTAAGGGGCTGGGTACTACCTTGTCTTGGCCCTTGGTATTACAATTGACTTCAGGGCTGGCCGTTACAGGTGGGCTGCTGCTGTGGTGGTTGGTGCCGGACGGGCCATATCGTCGCCCCAGCCAGCGTTTTGATGCCAGCGCGATTTTTAAGGTCTTTCGTAAGCCGTCTTTTCGAGCCGCTGCACTTGGCTATTTCGGGCACATGTGGGAGTTGTACGCCTTTTGGGCCTTTATTCCTGTGATTCTGAGCACTTACGGTGGAGAGCTATCGGGGAGTTCATCGATTCTGGCGTTTAGTATTATTGCCATAGGCGGTGTGGCTTGTGTCGGGGGAGGCTATCTGGCACAATGGCGCAATAGTGCTTGGGTGGCTCGGCTGGCTTTATTAATTTCTGGAGCTTGTTGTCTACTATCACCGGGGAGTTTCTTTTTGCCAGCGTGGCTATTCATCGCTTTTTTGTTAATCTGGGGCATGGCGGTGGTGGCCGATTCTCCACAGTGTTCTACTTTGGTGGCTCATTATGCGCCCCCGGAGCTAAAGGGCACGGCATTGACCATTGTTAATTGTATCGGTTTTGCTATTACCATCTTTAGTATCCAACTCCTCAATCAACTCCAATCAGCGTTTGACCCTACCTATATATATATGTGTCTAGCGATTGGTCCATTTTTAGGTTGGTGGGCTTTGCGGCGATTGTATTAGTATTGCGCATGTATGAGACTAATCCACAGTCGGCGGACCGAGCGGCAGCTCAATCACCTCATCTTTGCCTTTGAGTTGTAATCGTAAAGATTCTTTTTTCGTCTTCTTATTTTTAATATAAGCTTCATAATCACAAATCGTAGCGAAGCGACTAATGGGCTCGCTATCTAAAGTCTCAACTTCATCACTGACTTGACAATTGGTCAGGCCAGGCTTATGAGGATTGAATCGGATGATCTGCCATTTATTATCAATCAGATAAAGCGATATCCCGTAGGTGTCCTCTTTTTTAGAAAAATCGACATCTGTTCGTGCCGAGAGGAGATAATGCTTTTCGGTAGAATTAATAGTGAGTAAGCTATTTTTAAAATAACCGGTGCCGAGATAAGCAGGGTACTTAAGCTTTTTGTGGAGTTTCACGGTTGCTGGAACGGGTAAAGGGGTATCTCCAAAATTAATTGTTTGGGGGGCCTCGATTTGATAGGTGGTGTCGGAGTGACCTAAGCCGGCCACGGAGATCGAGTGGATGCCGATATTTTTGATCCTACGTGCTGCGGGAAAAAGTGGCTGGCCGATGGAGGACCTTAATTTGAGACTACTGGTACTGCCCAAATCAATTTTACATTTAAAGGAGGTGCCGTTAAGTTTGATTTTGGTCAGCGTACTATTGTTATCAGAGAAAGCGATGTTGAGCCGAGTACCGGGCGTTTTAAAGGTCTGGGAGGCGATCCGAATGCTTTGCTTGTCGTAATTGATCTGCCAATTGATTTTGTTGATGATGGAGGCACCGATGACGCCGTCTACATTATGACAAGGAAAAAAGCGTTTGGTGTCGATTTCAAAAGCGCCCGTATTGATGAATGAATGCTCACCGATAGTTACAGTATCAAGTGTCGCATTGCGGAGTTTCAATCTTTTGTTATTGGCATCTTTTACCTTCGAAGCGCTACCAAAATTAACGCCGGCCTTTTCTGCGAAATCAGCGTTGAGGGCGCTCAGTGAGAATCCATTATCAAGTAAAAACGATCCTTTGACTCCGTTGACTTTGGCTTCAATAATCACCAAGTCCTTAATCGTTGTAAAAGAAATAGTAGTTGGTTCACTAGAACTTGGAACGACATACCCTCGATCAAACTTTGAATTAATGCTGCATCCCACACATAAAAGCAAGAACAGATAAATGAATATCTTCTTCATCACAATTAGAGTTGTTTGAAAGTAAAATATTATTCGTTGCTGCGAGGAGCGAAAGGATTGGATGAAGCACTTATATCTTTATACTAAAAAGCCCTATTGGGGGGTAAGAACAGGTGGAAAAAAAAGATCAAGCCTGGCCATTGCTTTTCTCCGTTTCTACAAAATACATCTCAATTTCTCCTTTGTTCTTGGCGGCCACCTTACCGCGGTAGGTACAATGGAAGTGATCTTTGACCAAATTGTAGGTCGTAGCGGAGATATTAATACGACCCACTTCGCTTTGACCTTCAAGCCGCGCTGCAATATTGACGGTATCTCCCCAGATATCGTAGACGAACTTCTTGGTACCTACGATCCCGGCGACAATCGGTCCGGTATGGATGCCCAGGCGCGTTTCGAAAAATAATCGCCCTTCTCGTTGTCGCTCCGCTCGGTAGCGATCCATGAAGTCGCGGATGGCGACGGCAGCTTCAACGACCCGATGTGGGTTCTTGGCATCCGGCTTGGGTAATCCACCGGCGCACATGTAAGCATCGCCAATGGTTTTGATCTTTTCGATGCCGTACTGCTCGATAATCGTATCGAAATTGCGGAAGCAATAATCGACTTCAGCAACCAGCTCTTCCGGTTCCAGCTGTTGGGCAATACTGGTGAAATCTTTGAAATCCGTAAATAATACTGTTACTTGCTCATATCGCTTGGCGCGGGCTTTTCCAAATTTTTTCAATTCCTCGGCCGTTTCGGCGGGTAGAATATTGAGCAAAAGCTCATCGGATTTGCGCATGGCGCGCTCTAGCTCGAGGGTACGAGCTTTGACTTCTCGGCGCAATTCCTTTTGGCGCTGGCGGCTGCGGTAAAGCTGATATTCCAAAATACCAAACACGGCACCCAGGATCGTCAAAAAACACAGACCGATAAACCACCAACTTTTGTAAAAGGCTTCGGTCATGTGGACTTCTATAGCTAGCTCTTCCTGATTCCAGTGCCCCTGATCTGTTGCCGCTCGTACCCGGAAAGTATAATCACCGGGTGGCACACCATTATATTTCGCTTCGTGTAAGGGGGAAGGCGGCGACCATTGCTCTTCGTGGCCTTCGAGCTTGTAACTATAGAGATGGCTGGCGGGGTTTTGATAATTGGCTAGTGCGAATTCAAAGCTGAAGAATTTATCATAATGCGCTAGCTCAATGGCTTTTTTGGGCGATAGTCCCGTCTTTTTTGAAATGATGCTATCGTAACGTCCATCCAGTTTTGAGAAACCGGTAAAGAGCACCTTATTATTAATACGTTGACGTTGGTCGATGATCTCGGACGACGGATAAAAGGCATTGATCCCGTTGAGGCCACCAAAAAACATGCGCCCGTCCTGCGCTCGATAGCAAGATACCCGATTGAATTCATTGGCCGACAAGCCATCTTGCTTGCTAAAGGCGGTGAAACTACGCGTCAAAGTATCCAGACGGCCTAAGCCCACATCCGTACTGACCCAAAAACAGCTATCGCCTTCGGATAGAAGACCATTAATAAAGTTGTTGACCAGGCCATGTTGTTGATCAAAAACAGTGATTTGATTATTATGGAGTCGCCAGCGATGCAAGCCTTCACCCGTTGCTAGCCAAAGATTACCGGCACCATCTTCATAGATGCCGTTGATTTTGTTGTGTCGGAGTTTAGGCAAACTGCCTTCGTCTTTCGTATACTGCGCAAGGAGTTGACCACTACGATCGATTTTATATAATCCCTTTTCCAAAGTACCGACCCAAACTACATCTTCACTGCGTCCTGGATACAGAAAGCTATAATTTAAACCGGCAGTATCTATTCCGGTAACGGCAATCTCTTGTACCTGATTGGCGCCCGCCGGTAGGTGATATAACCACTGCCGAAAACCAAACCAGATACCATCGTCTCGATCAATTGTGCAATGGCCTAAGTCCAGATTGGGATGATCGAAGAGGGTATCGACCTGCAAGTTCTCAAGATTGATTCTTCGACCGTTGCCGGTATATAAATGTCCGCGATGATAAAGGAGGCCAAAAGGAAAATTGAAATAATCATTTTGTGGGAAAAGTGGACGAATGAGATTCGTCGTTTTTTCAAGAACGTGGATGGAGTTATAGTAACTAAAATAAATATTGCCTCGTTCGTCCTCGGCAATCCCGCGCATACTACAATAGCCCTCGGAGCAGTATTCACTACCTTCACTCATATAATGGCTGAAGACTTGCTCTGTGTCGACGAGCTTAATCGCACCAAAATCGGAAGCGACCCAAATGACCCCAGAGTCATCTTTAAAGATTTGACGATAGTTACACGTGTTTTTCAGCAGGTCACGAATCTGACTATTGTAATTGTGAATCCTATTATCCTCCGCGTGGTATTGCCATAAATTGGCTAAGCCACCTACCCAAATGTTGCCATTGTCTTCCACTAGGAGAGCATTAGCGACGCCTTGATTAAAGATGAAATCCGTGATAGGATGGCGGATAAAGGCGTCGTTCCCACGGGGCAGATAATAGACTTGGCCATTATTGAGGAGTGCCCAAATGGTGCCATCTTTGGTACTTTGAATCGTATTGACCCAAGCTAATGAAGGGACGCCTTTGACTTGGTTAGGGAGCTCGTAGACTTTGCTAAGTGTCCCGTCCGCCTGATAGGCATGAATGGTGTTTTCGGCATAGCTAATCAGCAAGGTTTCTCCATCCCAGTGGGTGGCGCGACGCGTGTAAGTCCCTTCACAGGTTTTGAAATCCTGTAAAATGCTATCGCCGAGCATCAGTCGTTCAATTTGTGATTCGCCGGTTTCGTTGAGGTAAGCCGCTACGATTAGTTCATCGTTGGGACCAAAATTGAGATTAGAGAATGTCCGGGGTTGTTCGTAGAGACGGCTGCCTTTAGAGGCTCTGACAACTTGCGTTCGATTAGTTTTGGGGGAGAGGACCGTCAAATAATTAGGATTCACAAGCCAGATATTGCTATCTGGAGAAATCGTCATATCAGAGATATAATCGTAGGTCAGTGGAAACTGAGGCGTATTGCTGGAATAATGCAGGAAGCTGTGTCCGTCAAATTTATTTAAGCCGTTGACCGTGGCAATCCAGATGAAGCCCATAGGATCTTGCAGGATTTTGAACACATTGCGATGTGTCAATCCTTCTTCGATGCCATAAACTTTGATATCGACGGATTCCTCTTCGGAGGACTGTGACCAGCCCGCATGACAGAGGCAGAATAAGAGCAGCGATATGAATAATAAGCGATTCAACCGGAGTTGTTTCCCGAAATATCGCAAATGTTGTGGAATATTTATGCGCTTCCAATGAATTTCTTACCCTGAACGTCGTCTGTGTGAAGTCTTGAAATAGCCTCAAATGGGTGATTTACTTGCTCGAGAAGCCGATCATTTTATCTGCTCATTCTTGCAAGGTGAAGTCTTCGCTTTCTGTTTTAATTATATAATTTAGGCTGTAGTTGTGATGAAGTATTTCATGTTTTACAGCAAAAATTGAGTTAGATTGATATCCTCAAAATGAATGATTACTGCTCTCAAAAAGTGCATCTTTTTTATTTAATATGCGTTAAAAAGTAATCTTACCTCGATCATTTCGGTGCCTTACTGCACATATTCGATCAATTATTATAATTTTTTTGTATTTAAAATGTCACGCATTATTTCTTCGAAAGAGGAAATGTGTAAAATTTTTATTTTTAAAATATGATAAAAAACGTTTTTCAAACAAATTATAATCAATTGTTTGTGCTATATGTTTGACTAGGTTTTGTGAAACTTGATCTGTCTGAAAATCAAAAGGTTAGCGCCCATTTTTTTAAATAAGTGTCACATAATATTTGCCCTGAAATATTGACATTTTTACATATTTATCCGTAGCTTTGGCTAGCCTCTTATGAAAAAACATATTTGAGATTACAATTTTTAACCAGCCAACACAGAGATCATAAGCAAAACCGAAAAGCTAATCTTTTCTTTCTTGTCTCTCTGTCCTATTTCCTACACTTACAACCAGAACTTACCTCGACACTATCGGGCTAACTAGCTATTGCTTTGCCCGTGCCGTACACCCATCACTCCATTAAGGCAGACTATGCCCTTTTGTGATTACCAATGCTCGTAATTGCACTGGCGGAGCTATGCCTGGAGCTGAAAAAACAAAATAATCTCAGAACTATGAATAAAACTTTACTTGCGTTGGTCTTCTTGATCGGCATCACAAATTTCTGCCGCGGGCAAGACCCTTCATTTTCTCAATTTTACGCCAGCCGGATTTATCTTAATCCGGCGTTTACCGGTGTGGAGCCAGGCTTGAGCTTTAGCGGGGTCTCCCGTAATCAGTGGACGAATGTCGACGGTGGTTTTCGGACTTACATTGCTACTGTCGAGATTCAGGAACCCTTTTTGCGAAGCGGTCTTGGCTTGTCCATATTCCATGATACAGAGGGGGTTATGCAGCTCAATACCACCAGTATTGGTTTGTCCTACGCTTACCATATCCCTATGGATAAGCATAATCTACACATTGGGATTCAGGGCCAGTGGGTGCAAAAATCAGTGGATTGGGATAAGATTATTTTCTCAGATGAATTAGATCCGGTCTGGGGTGTTGTCAATCCTACGACGGCTGTGGCTTTGCTCGATCGGGTAACTTATACCGACTTCAATGTCGGCGTGCTATGGCGTTTTGATAAAGACATGCGTATCGGCAATGTATACGCTCGGGATACACGAACAAGTATCGGGTTGAGTATTCATCATTTGCCCTATTTATTCCTCAAAGATGCTGGGAATGAATCTTTGCAAAACCTCCAAACGCAGACGAGTCCCCGCGTGACGCTTCACGCTGGTTCGGTCATTCCTATCCTGTATTTCAATGGAACTAAAAAACGCTTTTCCATTTCACCCAACATCAAAATGGATGTGCAAGGGGATAAGTTATTCGTACCACGTCAAAACCTACAAGTGATGACCTACGGATTGTACCTGCTTTACGATGGTATTTATGTAGGGGCATTTTATCAAAATAAACATTTACTACCTCAGTTTCGCAATACCAATGCGCTCATTTTTGCGCTGGGGGCTTATGTGAATACGGGGGCCAGAGATAAACAATCATTCTTTGTTGGGTTGAGCTACGACGCTAATACCACGGGGTTAGGTACCCGTGCAGGAGGGGTATTTGAATTGGCGGTACGCTGGACCTTACGCGAAGCAGCTGGAATTTCCGGGGCGATGGGCCGACGTTCGTCTTCCCGAAAAATTTTAGACTGCTATGATTTTTTCTGAGGAATTGTTTGCTGCCAGCAACTCCTCACACTATGAAACCATGAACCATATCAAATCACAAAACAAAATGGCATGCTATGAACCAAGGCTACACATGGGGATTTCGTATACTGGTCTTACTGGGGGTGATTAATCCCACCTTTGGAAGTACTTCTTGTACGTTTACGATCTCTGATTTGAATCCTTGTGCCGGAACTGCGGTCCAATTGGAAGCAGTGGCTGGTGGAACAACTTATGGCTGGGACGTTGACGGTGACGGCCAGCCTGATCTATCCGGGGCACTGGTAGATTTTGTGGTGCCGTCGGGGACCAGCGAGCAGAGTTATACGATTACTTTGCTCGCTGATGGTGTTCCCTGTGGTTCCGAAACCATCACCACTCAAGCACAACCTGACGCCAGCCTCGGTGTCGTGCCCGGTACCGGCTCCCTCGATGGCAATCAAATTACAGTTTGCAGTGGCACCTCGGAGGTGACATTATCGGTCTTCAACGCATCAACGACCTACGCAGACAATGCTAGCTACACGATTGCTTGGGGAGACGGAGCAGTTGAGACTTTTGATAATACGACTTTTTCGAATGCTACCATTATCAGTCATCCTTACAGTGGATTTGGCTATTTCGATTTGCAATTAATAGTGACTGCACAAAATGGCTGTACGGATACAACCGATTATGTGTTTTATAACGGGAGTAATCCTTCAGTAGGCCTTGCAAATCCTGGTAATACTGTCGGGTTGTGTATCCCCGCGACGATTACTTTTCCCATTACCAATACTGAAAATAACCCAGCAGGAACGGTTTATTACGTCTCGATCAGTGGAGAATTGGTCGAAACCTATACCCAAGATAATGTCCCGCCAAGTTTCACCTACACCTTTACCGAAACGTCTTGCGGGATGACGACTTCTACCGGGAATTACCAAAATGCCTTCGATGTGCAAATCGAAGCCATCAACCCCTGTGCCTCTTCGCAAGCAACGATTGAACCGATTGAGTTAAGTGCCCCTCCGGAAGCCTCCTTTTCCGTTTCTGAGCCCTTCCCCTGCGTCGATAATACAACCTACTTTAATAATACCTCACAGACGTACGAAGTGCTCAACGGTAGTTGTTCGACGAATCTCAACGCGAGTTGGCAGATTTCGCCGGGCAGTAGTGGGGTAGACTGGGATATCGTCAGTGGTAACCCCT
>JANQQI010000048.1 GCA_028285085.1 Saprospiraceae bacterium
GTTCCGAGGTCCCTGACGCACAAATCGTGCAGGGCCTTGGCTTACATCCTTCACAGATGGGCCTCGCGCCGCAAGGTGGTAAAATGGGGGCTGGCTCCGGATCGGATCAGCGCGAGAGCTTCAATACCGGCATCTCGCTCAACACACTGGAGCAGGACATCATCCTGGAACCACTTAACGACATCGCCCGCTTCAACGCCCGCGTCGATCCCGACTGGGACATCACCTTTTTTATGGACCACACCCCGCACACCACCACAAACCAGCAAGAGGATGGGCTGCAGCGCACGGGGACCAATATCACGACCGAATGAGTTATCTCTTTACCGACATCGAGGAACTGAAGCAGTACGTCGGTGGCGGCGCCAATCTCAGCCTGGAGATGGCCAGCCTCGATCCCATCCAGTTGCAAGCCGCTCAGAATCATATCTGGCCTTGGCTCGGCGAGGACCTCTGGCAGGCGCTCGTGAATGACTTTAACTCGCCCTCAGCGGCGCAGGCCGCGCTGCTGCCACATGTGCAGCGGGCTCTGGGCTTTCTGACGCTTTACGAATACGCGCAGATCGGTGGGATACAGCTCTCGGAGGCCGGCTTCTTCCGTATCGAGAATGACCACCAGCGCTCGGCCTACAAATACCAGGAAAACCAATACCGTCGCTGGATGCTCGAATCGGGCTACGAAAATTTGGAGGTGCTTCTGCGCTTCCTGACCAAGCAAGCCGATGACTATCCGCTCTGGAAAGACAACCCGGCCTATCTGCGCCAGCATGAGTCGCTGCTGCGCTACGCCTCGGAATTTCGGGATGCCTACAGCCAGTACCTCTCGCGCTACACCTTTGAGCTACTGCGGCCGCTGGTGCTCGATGTGGAGGCCTTTGCGGTGATCTCGGCTATCGGGGAGCCGCTCTATCTGTATCTGCTGGAGCAGCGGCGTCTCGATCAGCTTAGCGATAAGGAGCAAACGGTCATCCGACTACTGCAGCGAGCCATTGCCAACTTTACGGTGGAGGAAGGCCTGCAGCGCAACTGGGTGCGGCTGGAAGGCCGGGCCGTGGTGCAGACGGAACATTTGGAGCCGCAGAGCTACACCAAGGCCAGCGTGGCCACGATGGCTGCTACGGCTACGAAGGCCCGCCACCACGATGCCTGGGGTAATCGCCATCTGGCACGGGCCGAATCTTATCTAAAGCAGCAGGTGGAGGATTTTCCACTTTACGGGGCTTTCCCGGAGAGCCAGGCGGCGACCACGGAGCCGGAAGCGACAAGCACTTCGACGACCCGCCGCAAAATCTTCAGACTTTAATTTTTCAAAATTCAATAATACTATGAACCGCTATTTTTTCCTTTTCATTTTCCTCTTCATTAGCATTTCGAGCCAGGCTCAGCGTCGAACTTTACTGACCGATCGAGCGATTATCCGAGGTAAGCTGCAGCTGGCTGGTATGCAGATTGATTCAATCAGTACCGACTCCAATTTTGTTAATCCTTCTCACCAAAAGCTGCCCACGCAAAAAGCCGTTGAGCAACGGATCCAACTGCATCGAGAGCGCAGCCGGCATATTGAGTTCTACGGAGCAGGCCTTGATGATGGGATCGATGATAGTGCCACATTGGGAAATCTTAGTGGCAATCAAACCATCCTGGTCAATGGCCAACTGGATATCAACGCTGATGTTACCTTGGGAGCTTCACTTGATTTTAGTGAAGGCGGCTCACTCCATTTGGCAGATAATGTAACGGTGACCATTGCCGTGCCTTTTATCCCTGCAGAGAATATTTTCCAAGGGAATGCCTTGGTCAAACTTGATGTAGGCCTGGAAGCCATTAACGTTAAATGGTTTGGAGCTACCGGGGATGGGATGACGGATGATGCAGATGCCATCCAGCGAGCCATAGATGCTTGCCTCTATGGGAATAGAATGAATAAGCTCATTTATCTGCCGGCCGGTGACTACCGAATCACGAAACCCTTACACCTTGGCTACGGTAATGCTTTTCGTACGATCTCGTTGGTGGGCGCCGGTGTGGCTTATCGCAGCGAAGCTTCCTTTGGAGGGACGACGATCATCGCAGATTTTGCGCAAGGCATGGCGGTGAATATCCAGGGCTTGCGTAATGCGACCATTAAGGATTTATCAATCACCGGGCAGAATGCGATTGAGAATCCTACCGGCTGGGCGATGCAGGATCCTGCTAACTGGATTGATCCCACTTTGCCAGCTGATGCAAATAGCCAGTTTGCGCCCTACAGCGCCATCACCGTGGACGCCTACGCGGGGAGTCGGCCGGCCATTTCCTATCCCAATGTGGCTTACCCCTTTTACGCGGAGAATGGGAATCAGTACAATAAGTATTTTACCTCCGTGGTCACCATCGAGAATGTGTACATCGATCGCTTCATCAATGGGGTCAGTGTGCAACCCTGTAACGCCGATGGCAATGGCGATTTTGTCCGCATCGATAAGGTCGGGATTGAACGCTGTTTGAATGCGATCAGCATCGGTAACTCTCAAAGCCGTAATCTCAATGTGTCCAATAGTCAGCTGAGGGCGCATACCAATATCACAACGAGTGATCATGGAAAACAGGTAGGCCGTGTTGACCTGGTGCAGAATGTACACTTTACTGGCTATCAAGCTTTCCGGATCACCAATACGGCTGTCAGTGGACCGCTGCTGGTCGAATCCTCCTACGGTGAGGTACTTGGGCGTATCGGTCAGATTGGGAGTAATTCCTCTAACAACGGCTCCGTCTACTTTGTATCCTGTCATTGGCAGTTTGATGGCTTCAATAATCATTACATGATTGATATGATCGATATTGATCACAAGGCCAGCACATACTTCCAGGGGAATTTATTTACCGGGATGAAGTGGTATACTGTCGACAACACCTCAAATGCACATGTGGCTTTTGTAGACTGTAATTTCTTTGGCCGGCCAGCTTCCTGTGAGCCGGCCAGCGAAGATGTAGAAGACGAGGCGCACGAGTATTTTTATAAGTACAATGCCTTCGTCTGGGGCAAGAACCCGGAGACGATCAGTATAGAGCGCAGTAAGCGCAGCTCCTCGCCGAGTTATAGTGGGCAGACTGAGCCATTTGGAAAAGGGACCAATCTGATCTTCAGCCATCCGCAGTATCTCACGCACTGGGATGATGACTTGAAATACCTGGACGATAATACGGCGCATCAGATCTCCCTGAAGTATCATGGCCGCATCCGCTATTTTCAACCCGCTGGACAAAGCGCTGTTCTGAATCAAAGGGTATTGACTTTCAACCTGCCGGAGGCCAACAACTATGGCTACGGAATCGGGACGACTTACACTAGCCCAGATGGATCCATCTTCCTAGTTGATTCAATAGATGGAACGGCCATGTGGGCCAAGCTGATGAATAACTATCTGGCGGATAGCAATGGAGACTTTGTCAGCTATACCAATGGGACCCCGAATTTGAGTCTGACCGGGAAGCTATACAGTCCTAATAAACTGGTGATGCCGAGAAATATCATTGGTGACTTCACGCAGGGCAGTGACCAGGTGACAAACTTACGCTACGCTGACACTGGGGCCGCGGCTAGTGATTTCATTCGCCCCTCAACACCGCTTTTCTATCTCAACGATGTCGTTCGTGATCAGGATGAATACCTCAGCTCGGATTGTTACATCCTATCTGCTAGCGGGACTTCGCTGACGCTTAAAACTAATGCTCGTCTGACGGGGACATTTCCACTAATGACTGCCTGGGCGACGGGTAAGGAGATTTTGTATTATTTGATATCGTTGGTTAACTGATGTACTTCTTTCATTCTTTATTTTAAAGATATTTTTTGTTTTCCTTGATTTGTCTTTATTTTAATTATATCTTTATACTAATGGCAAAGCAGTAAGAAAAAAAAATTATGATAAGATTAACTATGCCACAGGTATACGTATTATCGTCCCTGGAAGGCCAAGACCGATATGGTCTCGAAATCATAAAAGCGGTGAAAAAAATCGCCGGTCAAAAATTAATATTAGGCAGCCTCTACAATATTCTCAGTAAGCTGGAGCGCGATGATCTGATTGAAGGTTACTGGCGGGATGGAGAGACAGAGGATAGAGGAGGACACCGAAGGAAGTACTATAAAATAACGGCAGCTGGAGAAAGGACTATGGATGAAGTTCGTGGAGGATTGGGGAGAATGTGGGGGATGGCGTTTGGGTGATTTTGCAATTTTGAAAACTTATAATTTGTTAGTTCATGAAAAACTTTAAGATACTAACATTACTTGTGCTTACTATATATTGGATGATTGCAAGTTATGAACTTCTTGGTAAGGACGATTTACATTGGGGAGAATCCGTTTCATTGATAATAGGTGCAGTAGTTATTCTGACTGGCTTACTTGAGATAGTAATAACTGAAAATAGACATGGTTTTTCTTTTAAGACTTATTCAAAGAAGCTTAATTCATTTCAAATTACCTTTTCTCAAAGGATTAGATTAAATCTTATCCAAAGAATTTTGTCTAAGGAGCGATATGAAGAAACTATAAGTAATTTGGCAGACTTAAAATACGAATTACGACAAGAAGGTGTTAATGAGTCAGAAATCAAAAAGCGAATATTCAAAGAAAAGAGGGATATTATTCTGTATGCCCTTTTAGACAAAATTCGTGGAATGTTTAGAGGACAAAAGAAAATCCAGGATTAATTCTAACCGATTATCATGCAAAAGTTGAAAAAAGTATGGGCATCAATTAAAGAGGTATTTCTACTCACTTTGGCTTTTTTATTGGGTTGCTTTGCATTCAAGAAGAAAGGATATATAGATGGAGGATTTTTTTGGTGTATATCTTTTTTTTTTAATGCGGAGATCAGAAATCAGATATTAAAGACTACTGCAAGCATTACCACGACGATCCAGTTATATTTTCAAATCTTCATTTTCCCACCTTTCAAATACACCTTTGACGTTTTCCGAATTCTCATTTCCCGGCCTTACTTGGTTTTCATCTCAGCAGCCCGCTACGAGGAAATACAAGGAGATTTAAATGAGATGGCGACTATTATGGAGCGCACTGGCTTATCGCGTTTTCAGGTTAATGGCATTCTCTTTTTGCAGAAAGTATCTATCCTGGCTAATCTCTCCGCCATCAAAGTCCGCGATGCGATGCGGAAGGAGCGAGTGAAGTAGATTTTCATTATAATCAATTTGAAACTATGTTGTTGTAAATTATCTTAGGGGTATTACTAACCCTAAGCTTACGACTATGTTTGACTTCCTACGTCGACTATTTGGCCTAAAAAAGTCAAAAGAAAAGAAAGTCCTTGTACCCCATGAGGATTACAAAAGCAAAGAATTTTCAGATTCTGAAAAAAGTAAATTTCATAATCCAGAGTTCTCTCAACTCGTCCCCCCCGATCCTAAGACTGCAAAGGAAAGCGAAATACTACGCTTCATTAAAAATGCCAGTATCGCTGAAGTAGAGAGCTGGTTCTACGGGCATAAACAAAAAGGACATAACTTTTTTGATTCTATCTACTATGCTGCTCTGGATAAGATTGCATCTAAGGAAGATGAGTTTTATTTGGAACAGCTGAAGGGTATGACAGCAGAAGAAGTTAAGGCACTTTATCGTGAAGAAAGGCGAGAAGGAGTATATTTTTCTGACACTGTTTACCAGATAATAATGGACATTATTAATTCAGAAAAATACCAGAAGAAGTGGGAAATTGATTTGAATACCATATCCTCCCAAAGGGTATTGACCTGGTACTTAAAAATAGCTGATTCCGAAGCATTTGACTATATCCCAGACGAATTGGAGCGTATTGCCAAAACAAAGATTGAAACTTTATTTAAAGATGAAAAACTATCTATCCCTTACCAAGTAAAACTACTGCACTATTCCCAACATTATGCCTCAATGGAAGTCACTCAAACCGAAGAGTATTTGAATTTAATTCAGTCTGCGGTCAAAGAAAATAAATTAGATAAGTTGAATAGTATGTACCTAAGAAAGATAGGAGAAAAAGCGGAAGCTTTAGGTGACCTTCCAAGAGCAGTTACGTTTTATGAAATTGCTCTATCCGTAAATTCAAAAGTTGGTGTCAAGAAAAAACTAAAGAAGCTGAAAGATGTCCTGGATAAAGATTAGTATCATCGACCAGTTTTGAACAATAATGAAACTGGATAGGACCTGCCCCTCTTGGCTTTCGGAGAAATTTCCCTTATCTTTGGAACTGAATACGCCAAATTCAAATTTCATATTATGTTAGTTCCACTCCATTTTTCGCAAGTCCGGAAAATAAAGAAACGAGAAGCCCCTTCCTGTCTTAGCATTGCTAACATAGGTTTGAATATTGGCGTATTCGGGGGGCTTTCTCTATTTTCTAATTTTAAACGAATACGCCATGTCCAATCCAAAATCTCCCCCAAAACCTGAACCGACCCATTTAGAACTCAAAGAGATCTATCAACGTGCCGAAAGGCTCTACCCAAATGACCTTTGTCCACCAGCTGAGCTGATCAGCGATTTGGGAACGGCCTTGCTTGCGTATATGCAATCCGAGGACTTTCACCGAGACCCCGATCGCGAGTACATCGGGCCACGGCTCCTGCATTTTTACAAATACCTGAGCCGGCTCACCAATTTTTGGGAGCAAGAGCGCGCCTGATCTTTCAAAGCCCCGTCGCCCGCCGATGGGGCTTTGCTATAGGGCTTCGACGAGGAAGGCCCAGAGGTCTTCGTAGGGGATCAGTTCGATCTCGATATCGCCCAGGGCGAGCGGCTCAGCCTGTAGGCGGTCGAGGTAGGGCTTGGCCTTGCGGCGGAAGGCAACTGGGTGGAAGCGGCTGATGGGGAGCTGCATCAGGGTTTTGATGAAGCAATTGCTGCGGTAGGTGTAGTCGCGACGTAGGTGCTTGTGGGCGTAGGCCTTGAGCGCATCGATGCGGTCGATGATCTTGCCGCGCTGGTGGTTGATAAGGTAGATGAAGATCTGGGCGACGAGGATGGAGACATTAGCGCCGAGCTTGTCGCGTGAGAAGATGGGCACCTCATTGAGGAATTTGCCGAGCTTGAAGCGGCGGCGGTGCTGCACCCGCCCGAGCTTGTCGAGGATGTAGAGGTAGGCCTCGATGATGCGCCATTGCTCGGTGAGGTTGGGACTGGGGCAATCGTACTTGAGGTACAGCTCAAAGGCCTCCTCGGCCCAGGTGTACTGCCGGGCGTGCAGGGCGTTGATGGCTTGGTAGATCAGCGCTACCTGCCAATTGTACCCACCGGGCTTACGAATCTCAAGACAACGCGATAGCGCCGCTCTGGCGGCTTCAAACTGACGCAGGAGGATATAAGCCGGCACCATTTTGATTAGGAAGGCGAAGTACGTCAGATTACCCGGCGGAAAACTAAGCTGATCGAAGTAAGCAATCGCATCCTCTCCGGTGACAATCACCCGCTCCGGTTTCTCTTCCAGATGAGACAACACGATCTGAGCATTGAAGCGTAATGAAGTGAGCCGATAAGTTGGATAAGGCTGGGTCAACTGGATCAGTTGCTTTGTCAAGCCAAGAAGATCGTCCTTATCCTCTTCCTCTACTTTATGGATACGTGCAAAATAGGCCGCTATCTTTGAATAAAGTAGCTCTGCCTGCATTTCAATACGATACAGCTCATTGTATCGATTGTAAATCTCCTCAAATACTTTTTGGCGCTTCTCATCACCAGTAATCAGGTAGTGCTGCAGTAGCTCAAAACTGAATAGATAGCACAGCTCCGTGAGTTCATATTTTTGACAATCGCGTAAGGCCTCCTCAGCGATATCGAGCGCCGCAGCTTTGGACCCTCTGGACAGCAACAGCTTCATGGCCGCGAAGCGCTTGTATCCACGATCATAGTTGATGCGGTACTCCTCCCTTTTCTCATCTACGATCAGAAATAACGTACTAATCAGAATCTCATCGAGATTGCGTTTGAGGTGGCTAAAACTCGATTGACTGCCGGTTTCGCCATATATCTCCTGCCGGATAGCTTCTTCTTCCTGCTCCGGCTGATCGTGAATCAAATCGTAGAGCTGACGGACTTTGGTCCCCTCGTACTGGGGATTATTCAGTAGTCTCGCTCGATTTAGATGCCAGCGATTTACCTGCTTGGTCAGATCCCGAAGACGCTTTAAAGACGACATTTGTTTGATTATCAGTTTTTTATAAAAAAAATCAGTTCTGGGTCGGCAGTAATTGCAATTCAATTGATCGGTTATCGTCTTACATGGGTAAAAAATAGAGGGACTTAGATTTGGAATGAATCAAAAGTCCCCCTACGACATGCTTACAATACTTGAAGCACTCCTCTACATAATCATAGAGGATTCTACGGAGGTTTGATAGAGGAGAACGCCGAAGCGTCCTCCCAAAGGTGTTTCTAAAATTAAGAAACAGTTCATACCACGATAATAATTATTCTGGCGTGGCTGGAATAATTATTGTCGTACAATCTTGTAAGCGCCATCCCACGGTGCTTTTCCCAAATTAGAGCAGTTCTGCTCATACTAATTCCCACATTTTTAGGTCAATAGTATTCAAATAGCGTCAGAATTGGTCAAAACTAGTCTGGTGTTATCTTGCAAAAGTGTCTGATTTTCGAATTTTTATAGCATTATATTTGCGACTGTTTAGACGCAGAAACAGTTCATCCAGTATTTCTAATCCAGAAATCAATTTTAATGCTACGACAACCTTCATCGGAGGTGGATGAACTGCAATTGCGCGAAATCTACGAGCGCACCGCGAAGCTTTTTCCATATCACCTTTGCCGCCCTTCTGAGCTGACCGGCGACCTGGCCGTCGCCCTCATCGCCTACCTGCAATCGGATGACTTCCATAATCATCCCGATCGGGAGTACATTGGCCCTAGGCTACTGCATTTTTATCAGTACCTGATTAAGTTGGTGGGGTATGTGGAAGGGGAGGATGAGGGGGAGAGTTAAAATTATGTGGGCTTCTTCATGAGAAGATAATATATTCTTCCACCCTTGTCCCTTCTAGGACGATCGTCGACATAAAAGTTTTCTTCAATTTCATCTATATTTATTCCAGCCTGACACTTTGCACGAAAATTTTGGATCCAAAATTTATCTGATACTTTAGTATTATTGAAATGAACGCCCACGAGACTTTTAACTTTATGTAAAGTACATCTTCTTATATCCGATTCTTCAAAGCTAGTTTGAATTAGTTTTGCATCATAAAATTCCACAGAAGAAAGATCTGATTTGTTGAATGTAACATTGTCGAGAAAGGCACCTATAAATCCAGCTCCAGATAAAATAACATTATTGAAGTTTACATCTTGGAAGTGCGCCGAATTAAATCCCGAATCTAGTAGGGTTGAATCTTTAAAAGATGTATTTCTAATCTCAGATTTGTAAAAATTAACTATTCCTTTCCAATTCTCAATTCTAGTTCTATTCAATATAGAAAATTCGAAAGTTCCTAGCGATAAATAACTATTTTCTAATGTGGCTCCAGTGAGATCAGCTCTATTGAAGTTTATATTTTTAATTCCTCTTGTGTCGACATTCCTTAACTTAATGTCATGTAACTTAGCATTGGTAAGATCTAAAATTGGTAACTTTTCGTTATCTAGTGCTCTCTCAATTAATCTTGGATCTCTAATTCTATTAATCTGCAGGTTTGATAGGTCAATTTCCTCACGCTTCGCTCCCAGAGTTTGAAGACGAGAGACAATTCCGCTTACCCTATAAGCTGCTTCTTCGCTAGACCATCCTTCATAATAACGAAGCTCCGTTGTTAGTCGGTCAATTTCTCTTCTACGCTCCCCTTGCTGCTCCATTATATTGAACAGAAATACCAAAATAACGACATCGAATATTGCTCCGAATAGTTCAGTTAAGATACCAGGAAATTGATCTTTAGTATTGACTAACGGACGAATCGAATGGTAATAAGAAGTAATTAATAGAATGGAAATAGATAAGACTAAACCCGAAAGATTAACACGATCTGTAGGAAACCGAAACCCTTTTTCATCTATCATGAAGTATAACAAAAAGCAAATACCAGCTAAGTATAGTAGCCAATGATTATTACTTTCTAAATATTCCCACATCTTATGAAATATGCTATTTTTCTAAAGATAAAAATCAAGGGATTCATTCATATACATCTGCAATATTTTTTTCCGTATTTTACAACAATACTAACCCTACTTAGAGCAGAATGAATGACGCCCCTAAAACCCGCAGCAATAATCACAAGCTGATTATTGGCCTCTTGGCTGGCCTCCTCCTGGGTATCCTCATCACCATGTACGTGTTGGATTATCTGCTTATTACCACACCGGTGCTGATCACGGTCCTGGTCACCATCTTTTTCCTGGCGATTATTATCCTGCTTCTGCTCACCTGGTTCCGGGAGCGCCTCCTCAAAAAATACCTGGGCTTCGATATGCCTATTGATACCGTTGCCAAAGAAGCGCAGGAGACAGTCACTCTAGTCTCTGGCCGTGCCGTCGAGACCTTCTTCCCCCTCATGGAGCAGGAGAAAAAGCGACAGCTCAAGACTTTCACCCCCCGAATCATCAATTACCTCCTCTGGGCCAATCTACGCAATTGGGGGCTGCGTTTTACCATTACCATTTTTGCGGCGATAGGGGGATTGTTGGGGGCGATTCTTCTATATAATCAAAACCGTCTCATTGATACCCAAGTCAATCTTGAGGAAGCTAACCGACGTAGCTCGCTCATTTTTCTGATGAGTAATATTATGGATAAAGTGGATGAGGAGTTGAAAGAAGATCCAAACAATGATAAAGTTAGAAATATTAGTCCGCAATTGATTGGACGGATTGCAGCCTTGAGTCAAGCCATGCGGCCTTATCGTTATCTACAAGATGGTCAATTAATTGATAAGCCATTGAGTCCTGAGCGTGGGCAGTTATTGACCGCTTTAGTAAGGAGTAAATTTGATTCTTCTGGCTATGCAGATATATACAAAGCGGTTAGATTTGAACGAGCAGATTTGCAGAGGGCGCAATTAAAATCCGCTTACCTCAACGAAACAGACCTCCGCGACGCAGACCTCCGCGGAGCAGACCTCCGCGACGCAACCCTCAGCGGAGCAACCCTCCGCGACGCAACCCTCCGCGACGCAACCCTCAGCACTGCAAACTTCCGCAGAGCAGACCTCATCAGAGCAAACCTCAACGGAGCAGACCTCAACGGAGCAGACCTCAGCAAAACAGCCCTCAGCGACGCAACCCTCCGCGACGCATACCTCCGTGGAGCAAACCTCCGCGACGCAGTCCTCCGCGACGCAGTCCTCCGCGACGCAATCCTCAGCGAAACATACCTCAGCAGAGCAGACCTCAGCGGAGCAGACCTCAGCGGAACATACCTCAGCAAAGCAGACCTCCGCGGAACATACCTCAGCAGAGCAGACCTCAGCGGAGCAGACCTCAGCAGAACAGACCTCAGCAAAGCAAACCTCAACGGAGCAGACCTCAGCAGAACAGCCCTCAGCGCAGCAATGCTCATCGAAACAGACCTCAGCGGAGCAGACCTCAGCAAAGCAAACCTCAACGGAGCAGACCTCAGCAAAACAAACTTCAGCAATGTAAAAAATATCACATTTGAACAGTTACTTATTGTTATTAGCCTCTATGAGTGTAAAGGCCTTCCAAATGCTTTAGTTGCTCGCCTGAAAGCAGCCAAACCTGAACTCTTCGAAAAACCATCTTGGCCAGAAGAATTAGACTAAATCCCTGTCCTTTATCCCTCCACTGCAAGGGCCGAGCTTTGTCTTATGATCAAAGACAATACTCCTCGCCTTGGCGATCGGCTGGAGGAAATGGATCAGGCGATCCTCGACTGGGCCAAGCTCACTCGTACCAAGCTACGCTACCGACTGGCTCAGCTCACCATGGAAGATCGGGTTCGACTCAATAAAAGTATTCGCCATCGGCTGCGGAAGAAATCCGGAGAGATTGAAGGTGTGGCTTTTTCCTTTCAACGCCACGGGATTTTCCTGGAACACGGTGTCGGACGTGGCCGGAAAGTAGGCAGTGAGAAAGCCAAGAGATATCGCAAACCTTGGCTCAGCACAGTACTTCCCGCCGAAATGGAGGCTTTGGCCAATCTCCTGGTCGAGCAGTATGCCGATATTGCCGTGGAGCAGATTAAGCTCAACATCCCCGGTGTCATCAAAACGGAAATCTCTAACTGATGGCAAGGCGGCAAGTTTCCATATTCATTAATGGCCGGGCGATCGCCAATCAGATCAAGCCAATCCGCGCGGAGAAGCGGAAGGTCGTCCGAGAGTTGAATAATATGACTGTCGGCACTACCGCCTATGAGAAAAAGATGCGTGAGCTGGACAAGCTCAATCCGATTATCAATCGCCATAATCAGCGCATTCGTGGCGTGGCTTCTACCTGGGATAAGGCTAGAGTTGCCGGCGGTCGACTATTGGCCTTCACTGGGATAGCTTTCACCGCTGATGCGATCGTAGAGTATACCAAAGAACTCTTTCGCACCGGCGTCCAGATAGATACCCTCAGCCGCAAAGCGGAGACTGTGCTTGGCCCGGCGCTCGAGTACGTGCGACGACAAGCTCAGGAGAATGCCCGTGATATGGGACTCACCGTGGCGCAGTACGTAGCGGCTACTACCGCGATAGCTGATCTTTTGATCCCAATGGGTTTCCAACGTCAGGAAGCGGCAGAGATGTCGACTACCTTGGTTGATTTATCCGGAGCCTTATCTGAGTGGACCGGTGGTCAGCGTAGCGCCGAGGAGATCACTAAAATCCTGGGCAAAGCAATCCTCGGTGAACGCGAGCAGCTTAAAGAGCTAGGGATCTCCATCCAAGAAGCGGATGTCAAAGCGCGCTTGGCCGAGAAGGGCCTCGATAAGCTCACCGGCACTATGCTCCAGCAAGCTAAGGCAGCAGCGACTCTGGAGCTGATCACCGAGAAGTCAGTAGATGCGCAAACCTCCTTTGCGACCAATACTGACAGCCTGGTACGTAAGCAGCAGCAACTCTCCGCAACGATTACCGATATTAAGCAAAAAATCGCGCGCCTCCTGATCCCGGTCTTCGAGCGCCTACTGGATGTAGCCACCCCATTTGTTGATCTGATTGCCCGATATCTGGATACCCCGGTAGCCGCTAAGCTGAAGGAAGAACAACAGGGACTGAACGTACTGGTGACGCGGATCACCGAGGCCAATATCAAGCAGGAAGATCGAAATAAACTCATCGCTGAGCTGCAGGCGCGCTATCCTGATTTTCTGGGTCAACTCGATGCTGAAACGGTCACCAATGAGGAGCTGGCCAGTCGTTTGCTCGAGGTCAACAATCAATACATTTACAAGCTCGCTTTACAGAAGGAGGCCGAAAAGGTGGAAGCCCAAGCCAACCGTCTGGCCGATAAGCAACGCATGCTGGCCGAGCGACGTCTGGAAGTTCAGAAGAACATCGTCAAGATCAACGAGGACTACAAATTGGGCCTTGATCTGACGAACAAAAGCCTGGAGGAACGTATCCAACTCACAGAACAAGCTCTGCGACAAAGCGATGCTTTCCGCAAAGAAGACGGTAGCAGCAATGAGATTTTGGCGCGTTCACTGGCTGGCGTACTCGCTAAGATTGAGTTGCGGAAGATCAGCTCCAAGGAGCGTGAGGTTGAACTGGAGCAGGATAAACTTACGAGCCTCCAGGCTTACGTCGAGGAATTGAAAGCAAGCCTCTCTCTACAACTCGGTATAGAGACGAGCAAAGAGACCGAAGCCGAGATCGAAACGCAAAGTATCAACTACCAACGGGCCAAGCTCGAACTCCTGAAACAACTCGCCAGCCAAGGGGATGAATTAGCTTTGAAAGAGATCGCCCGTCGAGAAGCACTGGCCAAGGAGCTGGAGAAGGAAGAAAAACGCGCCGAGAAGGCCGCCGAACGAGAGATCGAGCGACAGCGTAAGCAACTCGAAAGACTCCAGGAAATGACCCGCGAAAAAGCACGTGAGCTTCGAGTGGCTGCCCTGAGTGAAGACGAGCAACGAATAGAAGCTATCCGCCAGCGCTACGCCAAGGAGATTAAGTTGGCTAAAGATTTAGAGGCTAAAGGCATACGCGAAGCTTCACTGGAACGCCTCGAACTGGAGCGCATGCGGGACGAAGAAATTCAAGCGTTCCGCGAGCAATTAGCCGGAGAAGCTATCGAAAGAGATCTGGAACGCGAGGCCGAAAAGCAGGAGCTGGAACTGGACCAATACCTAGATTATCTCGAGAAGAAGGAAGCGGCACGCCAGCTCATCGATGGAGAGTTACGCACGGAAGAAGAGGAAGAGCTACTGCAGCTGGAATTACATTACCTAAACATGCTGAATCTGGCCGAGCAGTTTGGCTTCGATACTGTAGCCATTACCGAAGCGTATCGAAAACGGAAGGCAGAGATCGAAGCGAAGTACGATAAGCAGGAAATCGATCAAACCAGAAAACTCAGTGATGCGAAGCGTGAACTCCAGATGGCTCAGATTGGTGCTTTGAGGGAGAGTAGTCAGGCCTTGGCGTCTTTAGTTGGAGAAAATACGGTACTCTCAAAAAGCCTGTTTTTATTCGAAAAATCTCTGGCTGCAGCTGAGGTGATTATTAATCTCCAGAAAGAAATTGCGGCGATCTCTGCACGTAATGCAGCCATCCCGGGTGGTCCGATCTTATCTGCTATTGAGATTGCTAAAGCTAAAGCGCGTGCTACCGGGAGCTTAATCACGATCGCCGCCACTTCCGTGGGAGGAATTACTCAACGTAAGCACGGCGGCTGGCTCAACGTCACCGGCCAAGACGACGGCATTACCTACCGGGCGCAATACCTTGGTCGCCCTCGATCCGGGATGCTCCCCAACCATCCAGTGGTGCTGGCCAGCGAAGTTGGTCGAGAGTACTTCGTTTCCAATCGCGCCCTCGAGGATCCCCAGGTCTTCAACCATGTACAAGCCATCGATAATATTGTCCGCCGTCGGATCCCACAATATCGACAAGGTGGGGCGACGGTACCATTGCCGGCCGAAGACTCCAATGCAGCTGTTACCTCCAGCGCTGCTCCGAATCTCTCACAGCTCCGCAGTACTGTCATTGAGTTGGCGACTCAGGTGAGCCGCCTCAGTGAGCAGCTGGACCAGGGGATTTATGCGGTCATCGAGGATGATACCACCATAGCTTTGATCAAGCGATTTAGGATACTGAATGAAGCCGCTGGGGGGACTTTGGACTAGTAATAGATGGAAACTTCGATCGAAGTTTACGCAAATCGGCTACACCTAACTGCCGCAGATATCGATCCACCTCTTCCAGGGAACTGTGTCGCAGCTGGATTTGCAATTCCTTAATGCTAATCCCGGCTTTTACACAACTCACAGCCCCCGTATGCTTCCAACTATACACGGTATAACCCTTTCCAAAGTTGAGTTCCTTTAAGAGTTTACGATGCCGATCGTACATGGTATTGTAGCCAATGGGTTTACTCTTATCACGCTTTGAAGGGAACAGCCATTCATTCGGATCACGATGCTTCAGATGTTCCAGGGCAGGTAAGAAAGCATCCGGGATGACGACATACTCCGTTTTATAATTTTTACTGACCTCTCCCCTCACCACAATCTTAGAATCCTCCCAAAGGATATCCCCTACCCTCAATAAACGAAGTTCACTATTGGGCCTGATAAAACAGTAATAAACGAATTGTATAAACAACCACAGCTCTTCATCCCGTTCCTGCATCAGCCGAGCCAAACGCTTTGCTTGATAAGTTTGATAGTAGCGATCTGGAGTCATGTGATTCCGAAGCCTGGCAATAGGCATAATCATCTCCTCCTCCCCTACCCCTTTCAGGAGGTGACCGATCAATTGCCGGTGTGCATTGTAAGTTGACTTGTGACGACTATTCGTTAAATGGTTAAAGAAGCCGATCAGGGTTTCACTACTTACCTCACGACCATTCAACCACTCAACCAAGTTAAACAAGCGAGACTTGTAGGTTGAATAAGTCTTCGGACGCCAGCGCCCCTTATTATTCTCCAGAAAACGAATCATTTTGAAGATCAGCGATTCACGCTTAAAGTACTCTGTATGAAGCTCTTCGATAAGTTTTTCAGCAGCTTGGAGTCGCTTGTCTAAAGTATGGTACTTATTAATATCTCCATACTTCTTCAGGCGCTGTCCCGCTACCTTAAAATCAATATACCAGGTCTTGGATAGGTCTCGATTTTTGGGCCTTATCGAGAATTCGGGAAGTTGAGGTAAAAATTTTTTTTCTATTGCCATTTTGAAGTTTGGACGGCAATAGTTCTAAGACGTGTTTGTCCACGATTTGTCTACAAGTTTTTTAAAACTTTGCAACCAATTGAATATCAATCAGTTGCAAAGCACTTGTGGAGAATACCGGAGTCGAACCGGTGACCTCTTGCATGCCATGCAAGCGCTCTAGCCAGCTGAGCTAATCCCCCGCATTTATTGAATGGCCCTACTTTTTGAGCCGGACGCAAATTTAATAACTTTCTCGAAATAGTGCAGCGATTTCACTGGAAATAAGCAAAAAGCCTACTTGGTGCCCATCCCTTTGCACACGAAGCCATTCCCTAGCGTACAAGCAATTCAAATTAATTTTAAAGAAACAGTCTAAAAGAATCATTTTATCATCCAGTGGATCGTTCTAGATCATGTTTAAAATGAATTCCCCGAAAATCAATTGAAGAACCCCATGTGGAAAATTACAATCATCAAAACCGCAGCCTTGATCTTCATCAGCTGTCTGCCTCATGCTTTACTAGCTCAGGCACCTAGCCCGGCATTGGTTGGGTATTTCCAGAACTGGCAACTCCCCGATGCGCCTTATATCCCACTTGATCAAATTGACGCGCGTTACAACGTGGTAGATGTTGCCTTCGCATTGCCCAAACCCGGAACAGACTACAACATGCAGTTTATTCCGGATCAGGTATCGCCCGTAACTTTTATTTCACAGGTCCAAAGCTTGCAGACACAGGGCCAAAAAGTATTAATCAGCGTAGGTGGAGCGACTGCCCCCATTTCTTTGGATAATACGACGGAGAGAGACTCTTTTGTTGTTTCTATGACCAACATCATCAATACCTACAATTTTGATGGCCTCGATATTGACCTGGAAGGCAGTTCTCTTTCGGTCAGCGGTGGCACCATTTCGGCCCCCGTTGACCCAGCAATTATTAATCTCATTGATGCGATTAAAGCCATCATGGCTAATTACTACGCCCAAAATAATCAACGGCTAATCCTGACGATGGCGCCGGAGACTGCTTTTGTGCAGGGCGGACAATCTTCCTACGGTGGAATTTGGGGCGCTTACCTACCGGTCATTGATGCTCTAAGAGATTCCATAGACATCCTTCATGTGCAGCTATACAATAGCGGTTCCATGTTCGGTATTGATGGCAATATTTACACTCAGGGTACCGCAGATTTTATCATCGCCATGTGCGAAGCGGTCATTCAGGGGTTTAATACCGCAGGTGGCCTATTTGCAGGCCTGCCCGCCAGTAAAATAGCGGTTGGACTACCAGCTTGCCCTATGGCGGCTGGCGGCGGTTTTACAAGTACCGATACAGTAAAAGCAGCCGTAGATTATTTGCGAGGAAATGGTCCACAACCTGGTTCCTACACTTTGGTCAATCCAGCGGGCTATTCTGACTTAAGGGGTATGATGACGTGGAGTATCAACTGGGATGCTACCCCAAATTGTAGCGCCGCCTATGCATACGCGACGAATTACCAAAGCATATTTGAACTCACTACATCGACCGCATCCTTACCTATTCATATGGATCATATTACTGTTTATCCCAATCCTGCGCGAGCATTTATTCACCTTGATATTTCACAGCCTCTTACCACTCCATTAAACACCTACATCTATAATTCACTGGGTAAAATTGTTTTATCAAAACGCATTGATCAACAAAACGATAGGCTCAATATTTCTCATTTGCCGCAAGGCATCTATTATTTGAAAATCGACAATCATCAACAAACAATCTTTAAGTACTAAGTACAGTTAAAATTATTCGAAATATCGACAAAGCAACAACTCAAACGTAAATCTTCATCTCACTCAAAATCCTTTTAATATCCATTTATTTAACCCTATCTTAGGCGCAAAACCCCTTTGCCATGAAACAACTATCCTTTGCCAATAATGATACTATGCCAGCCATTGGACTAGGCACCTGGAAGTCACAACCGGGAGAAGTATACAATGCCGTCCGCGAAGCGATCCGCATCGGCTATAGGCACATCGACTGTGCCTTTATTTACATGAATGAAGCAGAAATCGGGCAGGCACTCAGCGATGCCATCGCTGCCGGAGAAGTAACGCGGCAGGAGCTATGGATCACGTCCAAGCTCTGGAATAATGCCCATCGAGAAGCCGATGTATTACCTGCCTTACGCAAGACGCTCAGCGATTTGCAGCTTGATTATCTTGACCTTTATCTTGTGCACTGGCCCGTTGCACATCAGCCGGATAAGGTAGGCGTAAAAACGGGCGCTGATTTTGTCCCTCTCAACGAAGTACCCATCGCCGAAACCTGGCGTGGTATGGAAGCCGCCGCCGATGCTGGCTTGGCGCGGCATATCGGCGTGTCAAATTTCAGCGTGAAGAAGATCTCGGACTTGCTGCAAACGGCGCGCATTCGCCCCGAAGTTAATCAGGTCGAATTGCATCCGCTGCTCCAGCAGCAGGCTTTGTTCGATTACTGTGCTTCCGAAAACATCTACCTCACGGCCTACTCTCCGCTGGGCTCGGGTGATCGCAGTGCCGAGATGAAAGCCGCCAACGAACCCAGTCTGCTGGAGAATCCGGTGATCAACGATATTGCAAACAAAAACGGCTGCACCGCCGCTCAGGTCTTGATCGGATGGGCGGCCCAACGCGGCACCAGCGTGATCCCGAAATCTACGAATCCGGGCCGCTTGCGGCAGAACCTGGAAGCCAGCAATCTGATCCTTGCACGCGAGGATATGGATACCATCGCGGGATTGGATCGCCACTTCCGTTTTATTAACGGACAATTTTGGGCCATGGAAGGCTCACCCTACACGGTTGCCTCACTTTGGGATGAATGATTGATCAACAGGCCTACTTCGAACGGATCGGCTACCACGGAGCACCCGCAGTGACAGCTCCATGCTTGCGGCAGCTCCATGCTCGGCAAGTGATGTCCGTTCCTTTTGAGGATTTAGATATTCACGAGGAGGTGCCTTTATCGTTGGCGCTTCCCGATTTGTTCGATAAGGTGGTACAGCAGCAAAGAGGTGGTTTTTGCTACGAGCTAAACTATCTCTTTGCTAGCTTGCTGCGCCAGTTGGGTTTTGAAGTCACTTTGCTCTCCGCCCGGATTTTTAATCTACCCGATCAGTTAGGTCCGCCTTTTGATCATCTTGTACTCTTAGTCTCACTGGCTTCCGACCGCTATCTGTTGGATGTGGGCTACGGTGATTTATTCATTGAACCTTTGCGGTGGACATTTGGAATCACCCAACGGGATCAGTTTCATCATTTTCAACTCCGAGAAGCTAAAAACTGTGTAGAGCTTTGGATGAGTTCTCTGGGCGAAGCAGACTTTGAGCTCCGTTATATAATTGACACTAGGCCAAGGCGCATTGAGGACTTTGCGAAGGCCTGCCATGACAAGCAGCATGATGCAGACTCTTATTTCGTACAAAATCGGCTGTGCACTTTGCCCACACCTAAAGGACGAATTACTCTTTTCAATGACACTTTTACCGAACGCATCGATGGGCAAAAACATCAAGAGCCAATCAAGGATGAGCAACACTTCCGCGCTATTTTAAGAAACCGCTTTGGAATCGTTCTAGATGCATAGGCTCCTATCCCATCAATTCCAATTGTTCTAATAACCAATCCTTATCCGAAAGATGTTTTGTGGCGTTGATCTTTTGGCGTAGTTTCTCGATTCGAGCGGCCTGATAACGTGTTTTGGGATTACGCAACTGACGTAAGAGGTTGATGAAATTATTGTTCCGAGTCCGCTTGTAAGGAAGAATGGCGGATTTGGGCAAGCGGAAAACGTATAATTTAAAGGCATCCATTTTCGCATCCAGCAATTCCGAGTCCGTCTCGTAGTAAATTTTTAACTCCAGGCGTCGGGCGGCCAGTTTATAAAACCAATCTTCGTAATGATCGGCTAGCAGATTCAAGGCTTCATCGTAAGCCTGATTTTTAAAATGAAAAGTAGCCAAATTGAAGTGGTACACATCCTGTGGAAAGCGCGTTCCACTGATCCGATTTTTATAATCTTCCAAAAATTGACGCACCCAAGCTCTGGCATTTACCCGCAATCCCATCGTCACAATATTTTTGACCGTAGAAGGCAATAGCCCCCCCTGAAAATCCAAATATCCCGCCGCGAGATGGCTCTGGTACAACGCAAAGAGTTCAGATTCCAAATGTTTATCTCCTCGATTGTAGCGGTAGATAATGAAGTTGCGGCTCAGTCCATGCAAGTCTTGCAAAGAAGCCAGTGGTAAGACTTCGCCCCGCTCGGCCAGCATTTGTTTGAGTTGCCAATAAGCATCATCATCGGTTGCTTCGATGGATTTCAACATATCAAAAGCCAAGTAATATAAAGCAATGACCGGTTCTTCCAACAAGCCATAACGTTCATAAATCACTCTGATATCTTCCAGAAAACGGACCGCACTATCTACTGCAATTGGCCGACGAAAGGTATTTTCGGATAGCAAAAAGCAAACATCTTCTAATCGATTTAACACATAGTATATGTCAAGAAAGCGATTCATTTCATTCAGGGCAGTTGCTTCGATCAGCTTTCCTTCTAAGATGCGGGATTGCCAGTGTTCCTGCTGCCCACGAAACTGCCGATGGTAGTCCGCCTTAATTTCTGGTTGTGTTTGTTGCGCCTTTTTCAGCTTTTTCAAGATCGGTTCATAAAGATCGTAGGCATTCCGTTCTCGGAAAAAACGGGATAGGTTCAGTAGCTTTTCTTGTTGTTGCGTATCTTGATTGGTGCAATGCAGATGGATAAATTGATAGACCTTTTGTAAAAATACAGAAATGAGTTTGTCGAGTCGATCTCGTTGATAAGCTTCGGTGGGGAAACAATGGGTAAAAACCGCTTCGCGATCAAGTTGCTGTTGGGTAAATTGGGGATAGAAAGGTCTCAGATAAGTCCAAAGTTTTAATACCTCTCGCTGTTGTTTGCCTCGGAGAAAATAAGGAGAAGACAGAAATAATTGCAAGTGCTGCAATTCATCTTCTCTAAGTATCCGTAGTGTTCTCAGTAGTTTGCTGCTATGCATAATGCGCCGATGCTTCGAGAGATTTCGGGAAAAATGTAATGGCTTTTTAAAGCACTAAAAACCAGCTTTGGTTATCTGCTTGCGCTAATTCGATACCCAAGACAAAGTGATTTGGGTATTATCGGTCTAATACATTCATCTTTAACGATATAACTCATCACCAACCTCCCCAAGCTCAAAAGCCACCGATAACTGATCCGTTTTTTGGTGTCTTCACAAAACGTCATACATCAGCTTGGCAAAAGAAGATGTATTTATAACAACTCACTAATTTAACAAAATCAACTAAACCATGCGGCAGTTTACGCTCCTCGTCCTATTCTCACTATCTTTTCAACCATTAGATGCTCAATTTATTGCAGCTCTCAATACTGAGAATGTAGAAGATATTGTCAATAAAATCGATGTTCGCTATAGTGTAAACTATGGCCCCCATGTTACTCGAAATGATATTTTACTCTATCTACAAGATCTGGTTGACGTAAAACCGACAAGTAGTGTAGAGTGTCAGCCGGGAGGAGATATAAAATGTACCAGTTGCCCGATCGGCCCGGAAGAAATCATGATTCTCCGTTGGAATCAGCTATTTTTCGAGGCAGATTCGAGTTTCGGTAGCTATTTTGATTTGGATAATGGTTGGATCGATGCTTATCTGACGACCATGCCGGGCTTGATGTTTACACATATCAGTGATTTCAAATTCAAAATCTTTGCGTTCAATGGTCGCTGTGCGGATATTCAAAGTGATTATTTGATCATTATTATCGATAAGGATATCGATTTCAATTCTCTTACCTCCGCCGTAGAAAGCCTCTCGATGGATACCATTCGATATTACGGAACGATGTATCTTGAGATTGATGATTTAGAGGTAGAATTAGCGGAGGAAACCACCGAGTTATCCACCGTAGCCGATATCACGATGTCCGTCTCACCTAACCCTACTCATCAAGATGTTAACGTCCAGTATCAGTTGGGGAACGATAGTGCTTTACAACTGGACATTTTAGAACCGATGACGGGTAAGACAGTCCAGTCTCTACTCCAATTAGCTCATCAGGCGCCCGGCCAATATGAATATCATATTACGCTCTCTGACTTACCCAAAGGGATGTATCTGCTTCGTCTGCGCACCGAGACGCAAACGATTATTCGAAAGATCATTAAAATGTAGATTCGCAAATTCTTTATAGCAAAAAGCGGTAGGTCAGACCTGGTCCAACCTACCGCTTTGGGAGTTGTTTGGATAAATTGCTAATCCACCAAATGTTTTGAAATATCATCTGGATCTACTTCTTTCGGATTGGGGCCCCATTGATTTTCTCCGGGCTGACCTTCGGTCGCCAGAAAAACAATTAGGATGATTGCTCCCACAAAAGGGATGAAAGAAATCAATAACCACCATCCACTTCGGCCTGTATCGTGCAGGCGACGGACAGCCACGGCCAAACTAGGCACCAAAGTCACTAAAGCAAAAACCAAAGCCACTAAGCCAAACAGCATTGCACCGCCTCGGCCAGTCAGCATAGAAAGCATGTTGAGCCCCATTGAAATGATGAAGTTGAACAAAAAGAAGTACCAATATTCACTGCGGCGAGAGCGGCCACTGAAATCGGAAAAACGACGGAAAGCCATTAAATACCAGTCCATAGAGTTGGGTTTAAAGTTAGAAATGTGTTGTTTTAGTTTAATTAAAATTGGGCCTGATCAATAGCTATAAAAGCGGCAAAGACTATACCGTGCTAGTAGGATCACACACTCTAAAATACAAAAGTTTGGCTTCCGACAAAGTCTTATCAATCCTTATTCACATCCGTTCTCCACGTCGTACAATCACCTCAGAACCTTCCGCTAGAAAAACAGAAGCCGGTGCTTGTGTCAAAAAAGGAGAAAACTCAGCAGTATAAAGCCCTGCAACATCACATTTAAACTCAAAATCCGTCACTGAGAAAATCGCCCAGCGCGGATGCTCCACTTGATAGATCAGTGTTGGCTTTCCTGGCCCACCGGTATAGCCCCAATAATGCTCTGTGATGAACTCCGCTTTGCTCCCCTCAACCAAGGCCTCGGACTCAAGCTGAGCCCGACATTTCAGAAACTGCCAAGCGCCTTTCCATTTCCAGGCATATTCAATGTGCCGACTATCCGATGTCAAGCGATGTTCGTGTCGCATTGGCAGGGTTTGATAATGCTCGCCGTAAAAAGTATTGGCTACCCAACTGATCGCATGCCGTGGAACAATTTCCTTGATAAACACTACCCCACGCCGCCATTCGCCGTCAACCTTTTGTCGCACATAAAAACGCAGATTCACCTCCTCGAAGTTTTGGTGCAGCGGAATAGGAATGCCTAAAACTTTGGTATCCAGAAATAGGAACCCGACCATACTGACGTAAGTCTTACCTTCCCAGCTATCTAATTCTGTTCCCTCCGGGATATAAGGCCTCAAAATCTCAGGATCAACCTCATAATTCGCCATCAACAGATCCTTCCAGTAAGCGGTTAAAAACTTTTTTTGCATGTGCCCATCTTTTTGTTTTAAGTTAATCCATTGATAACCAATTCAATGCTTCACTTGTGTTTATTTGTTTTAAATAAATGTTTTAAATGTTTTGACTTAATAAACATTTTGTTTTAAATTTGCTTCTGTAATTAATCAACAAAGCAAATAAGCTATCTCAAGATAGAAAAGATCACAATATCATGGATGACAAGGACAAGAGAAAACAGAAGTATCATATTCCCATGACGATCATTGACGCTCGTTCTGAAAAACCACATGTTTTAGATGATCAGCCGAAGCAATTGCATCCAGTGGAAGTTAAATCAGGCGATGGTGACCAATTGATGCCAACAATCGAAATGTTACTACGCCGCATCGGACAGCAGCTGCAAAAGTTGTTGATTGCACTGAAATTCCGCTTTTTTCGTATGCTCGATCGTTTCTTTGAAGATATGGAAATCCCGTGGTTGAAAGTCATTGCAGTCGCTCTGGTCGCCTTTGTATTATTCAAAAAAAATATTCAGTTCAATTTTTCTTTTAATGGTCCAAATTCGGGAATCGTAGATGATCAAAATTATGATACGCCTCATCCCCAGACCGCCACTTTTGGAGCGGGTGATGCCAACCCTTACGCACCGGTAGCCGCTACCAGCCTGCGCGATAAAGAGAGCCTGAATTTTATTCGGAAATACACCGACTTGGCGCGCACCGAAATGAAGCAGTTTGGCATTCCGGCCAGCATAAAAATGGCACAAGCGCTGATCGAAAGCCGAGCTGGTAAAAGCAAGTTAGCACGTAATAATAATAACCATTTCGGTATCAAATGCTTCAGCAAAAAGTGCAAAAAAGGACACTGTACTAATGCTACCGATGATCACCACAAAGACTTTTTCCGTAAGTATGGCGAAGCGAAGGACAGTTGGCGATCACACAGCAATCTGCTATCGCAAAACCGATATAAGCATCTCAAGAGCCACGGCAAGGATTACAAAAAGTGGGCGCATGGACTTAAGGCCGCTGGTTATGCTACAGATAAATCTTACGCTCAAAAATTAATTCGCACCATTGAAAAATTTGAACTCTACAAACTAGATCGATAATCCCTCTTTTTCCTTAACCCCCTATTTCGAAACACTATGATCAAGTATTTACTAACAGCTGGTTTTTTAGCTTTATTTATTGGATTGCTTTACAAACCACTGCCTACACCTTCGCCGGAGCTCATCGACAGTTTTCGACCGTCATTACAAGCCCCACTCAACAAAGATTTTATTGACGAACCCCAAGATTCCATTTATCAATATGCTACCGGGCCCATATCGCTCGGTAGCTCCCCAAAGCATTAAATCAGTTTATGCTAAATAATCCAAGTTGTAATTGATGAAGAGAGATAAGGATAAGGAGGATTTTGTGTAAAATATTTGATTTGGCAATACAGATTAGATAAATGGCCTCTCTTCTGATTGATTGTAACTTGTATTAAAAGGCCTCGATTAAAAAATAAACTTTGCCTTTCAATCGAGGCCACACCCAAAATCTAATAGTCGAAGGCTATTAAACTGAGGAGGCAATAAGTCAAGATAATTGTTGACCCATTGCAAATAATTCAGCATGAAACTCATCATAGAAAATTGATTAAAGATTTTTTCCTCTCATAGCGGTTCTCTCATAGTCTGTTTTTTGGAAGACCATCCTCTCCGGATGGTCTTTTTTGTTTTATTCTCTCAAATTAGCTTAGATATTAGAACAATTTGGCATACATTTTGATTATTTATAATGTGTTTAAAATTAGACAAAAACTAAGAACAGAAGAGAATACCTATAGCACCATTCCACACACTTTTTTGTGGTGCTCTGCGGTTTAAGCGCATCTACAAAAACTGTCTACTTTTTACACCACAGGGAAAGTTAGACATACTCAGAAAATGAACAAACACTTACCAGTCCGAAATTCGGTCGTTTCGAATTTCGGGCTTCTTTTTTAGGCTCTCTCCAACCTTAAAGCATCCATCAAAGCCAAAAACTATTATCTTGGAATAAGTGTTTCGCTGATAAGCACTAGTGGCCACATTTGCCTTTACCAAACCAAATTCAACAAAGATGAGCCCTCTTCCCTCCTACTCCCCCGGTGTTTTGAGCTTATTGCCCTTGTATTATGTCGGCTGGGCCGATAGTTTGCTAAGCCCCGCTGAAGTCAAACTGATTCGCAACAAGATTTCTAAGCTTTCTTTTTTGGAGGCGGATGACAAAAAGCTCTTACTCAAGTGGGCCGACCCAGCACATCCTCCACAGCACCAATTATTCCGGCAATGGGGCGCCATCTTACGCCGCGCGGCAGCAGAGCTACCACGCACACAAAAGCAATCATTGGTCGAGCTAGGGCTTGAAATGGCACGCAAGAGCACCGAGGGAGGACAGCTACTCCATTGGAAGGCGCCACAAACCAAAGAAGCGCTCGAAGAACTTGAGGAAGCGCTCGGCATTCTATCCGGCGAATCTTACCGTGGTATTTTCGGTACACCATCGGAAGAGGACGCCAAGGAAGCCTTTTCATCTCAAGCTATGCAAGCATTACTTGACGATGACTACGGGCCTGCGCGCCAACGCATGCGCACCTTACTCAGTGATCCGGCCTTTCAATATCAAACGCTTCCCCAGAAAGAAGATCAGCGGGATTTGGTGCTTAAATGGTGCCACTTGCTAGCTGAGCGTGGCCTGGGCGCTATCTCCTATCCCGAAGCCTACGGTGGAAAAGATGACATGGGTGAGTACGCCGCCGTTTTTGAAATGCTGGGGTATCATGATCTCAGTTTAACCATCAAATTTGGGGTCCAATTTGGGTTGTTTGGTGGTAGCGTACTCTGGCTCGGCACCGATTATCACCACGGTAAATATCTACACGACATTGGGCGCCTCGAACTGCCCGGTTGCTTTGCCATGACGGAAACGGGGCACGGTTCGAATGTCCGGGGGCTCGAAACAACAGCCACTTACCAACCGGAAACGGATACGATCATTGTGCATAGTCCAAATGAAGCGGCAGGCAAAGAATACATCGGTAATGCCCTGCACGGGCGGATGGCTACCGTTTTTGCTCAATTACTTGTAGATGGCAAAAATCACGGCGTTCACGCGGTGCTCGTTCCCTTACGTGATGAACAACATCAATTGATGCCGGGCATTCGAGTGGAAGACTGCGGCTATAAACTAGGACTGAATGGCGTGGATAATGGCCGCATCTGGTTTGATCAAGTGGAGGTCCCCCGCAAAAATCTGCTCAACCGCTTTGGCGATATAACGCCCGCGGGGCAATACCAAAGCCCAATTGAAAACCCCGATCGTCGCTTTTTCACCATGCTGGGCACCCTGGTGGGTGGGCGCGTCTGTGTACCACGCGCGGGACTCAGCGCTGCAAAAAGTGGCTTAACCATCGCTATCCGCTACGCTTTGCAGCGTCGTCAGTTTGCCCCGGATAAAGATCAACCCGAAAGCCTGTTGCTGGATTATCCGACCCACCAAAGACGGCTCATGCCGCATCTAGCCAAAGCCTATGCATTGGACTTTGCGTTGACCTACCTTACCAAGCGCTACGTCCAACGCAGCGAAGCCGATATCCGGGAGATCGAAACCCTGGCAGCCGGCCTCAAGTCTTATGCCACCTGGTTTACTACGGCCTGCTTGCAAGAATGCCGCGAAGCTTGTGGCGGGAAGGGCTACCTCGCCGAGAATCGCTTCGCTGCCTTGAAAGCCGACACCGATATTTTCACCACCTTTGAAGGAGACAATACAGTATTGATGCAATTGGTCGCTAAGGGCCTACTTTCCGATTTTCGGCAAGAGTTCCACGACGATGGATTCCGAGCGGTGATGCGTTTGCTCAGCCGGCAAATCACCACCTCTTTGACCGAGCGAAATCTATTCATCAAACGCAAAACAGATCACGCCCACCTCACCGATGATGAATTCCATCGCTCCGCCTTTCGTTACCGTAGGCATACGCTCCTTGTCAGTGTCGCGCAACGGATGCAGCGACTTATCCGGCGCGGCATGCATCCCTACGATGCCTTCTTACGCTGTCAAACGCACCTGCTGCATCTTGCCCATGCTTACGTTGAAGAATTAGTGTTGGAACAATTTCTTGAAAAGGTCACCCATTGCGAAGATGCCAGTTTGCGCAAGCCTTTAGAAAAGCTCTATCAGCTATTTGCGCTTTCCACGATCGAGGAACATAAAGGTTGGTATCTGGAAAATAACTATCTGGAAGGCGTAAAAACCAAAGCGATTCGCAGAACGGTGGATAAACTATGCCGTGAAATTAGAGAGCAAGCCAGCTTGTTGGTTGACGCTTTTGGGATTCCTGACAGTTGCTTAGCAGCCCCCATCGTAGTACAACCGCGAGTGCCAGTATCCTGATTATTGGCCCAAGAGGATCACTTTTTGTACTAAGGGGCCGACGGTCGTTTGAGCGAACAAATAATATAAGCCCGGCGGCGTTTGAGTGGCAAGATGGATTTGATAGCTTTGGTTAGAGATTCTTTCTAGTTTTTGCGGGATAATACTCTGACCATTAGGCTGAAAAAGAACGACATCATTGAGCGCTCCACGATTAAGGTTGACCTGAAGCACCCCTTGGCAGGATTAGGATATATAGCAAGCTGTGGCGCTATTAACTCGGCATCTGTCGACAAAAACAAGGGATCAGCCAATAGCAATACATCCTTACCCTCGGCATTACAAATGTAGAGATCCGTAAAGCCATCATTATTAAAATCTGCACTAGCTATCCCGAAGCCTTCAATCGTATAATTACCCAGATAGCTTGCCGTCACATCGAAAAATACCCCTTGCCCATTGTTTTTATAGCAGTACATGGGAACACCAAGCACATTGGATACCACTAGATCCCGAAATCCATCTTGATCAATGTCCAGAAATTCTGCATCGAGCGACTGATCATTATAGCCTGGTAAATGGGTATCCGATACATCCGTAAACACGCCAAATCCATTATTGAGAAAAAGTCGGTTACGTGGATCTTTACCTACCGTGAAGGCCACATTGCATAAATACAAATCCATATCGCCATCACTATCTACATCTTCCAAGATCACCCGACGTGTATCAATATTCAGACCTTGTGGCAAGCGAAATTGGGTTTCATCGGTGAAGATGCCACTACCGTTATTGACGTGCAAAAAGTTGATGTCCTCATTCGCGACAAATAAATCCAAATCATTATCACCATCAAAATCTTCTAAAACAACATCTTGCGTCAGGTCATTGATAAATGGCAACCAATCAAAAAATTGGTTTTGCAACTGCCCATTGCCGTCGTTGAGCAGTAGCATATTTTGTCCATTATTACCAAGCACGGCATCCGGGAACGCATCGTTATTAACATCACCAACGGCTATGCCGCGACAAACTGTAAAGGGCAAAAAGTACGGTGCCAGAGCAAAAGTATCACTGCCAAGGCGCCAGTAATATTCGTGTTCAAAATCGTCCTCACTCACAAAAATGAGGTCCTGATGCCCATCCATATTGAAATCGGCCATAACGATAGACTCACTATCGTGCTCCGAGTTCGGCAAGAGACCATAATCGGCCAAAGTAAAATAACCAGCACCATCGTTGAGTAACATCACATTGAGCTGAAATTCATTCGCGAGGATAATATCCGCATCTCCATCTTCATCAACATCTTCCACCCACACATCCTTGGTTTGGAAGCTCGTGGCATCGGTAGGTAGCCGATCAGAAGCATCGATAAATGCCTGGGCCATGCCACTAAGGGGGAAAAGCATACAGCATAGGCCCCCAAGAATTGGGTGTCTTAAGCTCATGGGTGTGTAGTTTTAGGCTTTAATTTTTATGAAAAAATTAGCCATAAGGGGAAGTCAAACATGACTCATACAAAATTAACAAATTTTTCTTCTTTAAATATTCAATAACTTTGCACTAGATCTATTAAATATAAGCGGTAACCTTAATTTTGTCGAAAGACAAAAATCATCCCAAATGCAACATATTATCCTATTCTCGATCTACTTATTAGTTCATCTGAGTTTCCTGCCGGCAGCCACAAGCCAGCAAAATCCAGATTGGAAGCCCTACCATTCTGTAAGCGGCGATTTTTTGATCAGCTTCCCCGAACTGCCGTTACTCAGCACCGAAGAGATTCATTTTGATGGCTTCAATAGTGTTTCCCATTTTTATCAACATAAATATCCACAATCCACTAATACCTCTTACAGCTTACGCTACCTGGACTATCCTCCAGAACTACTTCACTCTGATTTAGACGAAAATATAAGTCGCACCTTTCTCGATGAAGGCATGGAAGGAAGAGCCCGTACACTCAAAGGAAAATTACTGGATACGAAGGAACGTAACATCCGGACTTACCCCGGTCGACAAATGGAAATCAGCTATGATAAAGACCGAGCGATTGCTACTTTTTGTACTTTCCTCGTAGATAATCGCGTGTACGAACTTAAGGTTGTTTGCCGGTCAGGGGATCGTCGAAATCCAGATATTGAACGCTTTTTCTCATCTTTTGACCTTCTACGAGAGGCACGCAGCGCAGAACCTTATCGCTCATTATTCGCAGCGCAAATCCCAGATATGGAAATTGATACCGTCATCACGTTTAGTCCAGAAACTTTTGAGGAGCAGCTGACGGTCATTAAGCATTTACATCGTGTGGAGACTGAAATCACCCGAAAATTCAAACTCTACGGGGAAGAGGCGCAGCGTGTTTTGTACTACGCACGAGAAGGTGAAGAAGAGGTGATCAAACAAATTCATATTGTCTATCCCCCCGGATATTCCTGGTAAGCGACTGGTTTAAGTATTATACTTCGTTAACTCATTTTTTAAAAAATCGATGACCCGAATCTCCATTGGGTCTACCCCTCGTAAATTGGCTAAATAAACCGAAATCCAATCACCCAAGTGAATAAAATAAAGCATGCGTTCGCATAAGTTTTGGCCCTTGGAATAGATTTCAATGACCGTGTCGACATAATTAGCGATAATCTCTTTGCTGATCCCGACGCGCACTTGATTTCGAGCCCATTCGTCGCGATTACTCAAAAATAAGACCGCGAGTTTCTGATGACGATCACGCCACCCCACCAGTTCATTATGGTTCATTTCAGGAATGACCTGATGCCAACATAAACACTTGGCATTCTCATTAATTTGCTGACGCAACCTTAGAGCAACACTTTCCATGCGATCGGTCGTATAAATCACCGGAATTTTGCCCTCCAACATTTGCGCAATGCGTTCGGCTCGGAATTTAATCTCTACTTGCTCCCGCACCAGCATTTCGGCGGCCGCTACCAATTGCCCCGACACCGCCTCACTAATCACCCCAAAATGGTGCAACACATAAATTTGCAGCACCAAAGAATAGCCTAAGCAGGCCCGTGGCGAAGGGGATCCCGCAGGAATTTGCACATAATCCAGTCCCAATTCCTGCGTCTTTGCCATCAACTGCCCCCCCGAAGCAATCACGACGATCTTGGCGCCTGCGTCCAGCATAGTGGACATTGCTTGCAATGTTTCCTCGGTATTCCCGGAGTACGAAGAGGCAATGGCTAGAGTCTCCGGGCCAACGAAGGCCGGAATCTGGTATGACTTCCCAACAATTATGGGCAACTTGCATTCCGCCCGAATCAACTCCGCGACAATATTAGCACCAATGCCGCTCCCCCCCATCCCAGCGATATAAATCTGGCGAATAGGTGTAGTGGGCCTTTTTAATTGCACTGCTTCGCCAATGGCGATAGCTTCGCGTAATTGTTCCGGGAAAGCTTGTACCAGTTGGTCCATCATAGTTCTGAAATTTCGGTGCTTAGTGACGCATTTGCTTAAAGGCATTGATCAAGCCATTGGTAGACGCATCGTGGGTATTCACCTCCGCATCCCCTTCCAGCTCGGGCAGAATCTTCTTGGCTAATTGTTTTCCCAGCTCTACGCCCCATTGATCAAAACTGAAAACATTCCAAATTACACCTTGTACAAAAATCTTATGCTCGTACAGTGCGATCAAACTACCGAGGGTGTGCGGGGTCAGTTTTTTCACCAAAATGGAATTCGTTGGACGATTACCGGAAAATGCTTTAAAAGGCACTAAGAAAGCGATCTCTTCCTCCGTCTTACCGGCTGCGAGTAGTTCCTCTCGCACTTCCGCCTCTGTTTTGCCAAGCATTAAAGCTTCTGTCTGCGCAAAGAAGTTCGACAGCAAAATAGCGTGGTGCTCGCCAACAGGATTATGACTAATAGCCGGTGCAATGAAATCTGCGGGGATCAACTTGGTCCCTTGGTGGATTAATTGATAAAACGCATGCTGCCCGTTTGTCCCAGGCTCTCCCCAGAGGATCGGCCCCGTTTGATACGCTACGGATTGCCCTCCGCGGTCAACCGATTTGCCATTACTCTCCATATTGGCTTGCTGGAAGTAGGCAGCAAACCGATGCAAATATTGATCATAGGGCAGGATAGCTTCGGATTCGGCCCCGAAGAAGTTGTTATACCAAATGCCAATTAAAGCCATCGTAACGGGTAAATTATCAGCAAATTCCGCCGTTCGAAAATGATTGTCCATCGTGTGCATTCCTTCTAGAATTTCCACGAAAGACTGGAATCCAATCGTACAAGCTACCGTCAAGCCAATAGCTGAAGAAAGCGAGTATCGGCCTCCAACCCAGTCCCAAAACACAAACATATTCTCCGGTGCAATACCAAATGATTTGACCTTTTCCAAATTAGTTGAAACGGCCACAAAATGGCGAGCCGTCGCCGCTTCATCTTTGAAATGTTGCAGTAACCATTTCCGAGCAGTGAAAGCATTAGTCATCGTTTCCTGAGTGGTAAACGATTTGGACGCAATCACAAATAAGGTGGTTTCGGGCGACAAGTTACGTATCGTTTCCGCAATATGGGTACCATCAACATTGGAGACAAAATGAGCGCGCAAATGATCGGCTCGATAAGCACCCAAGGCTTCCGTCGCCATCACCAAGCCCAGGTCAGAACCTCCGATGCCAATATTGACAATATCTGTGATAGCCTTACCAGTATATCCCAGCCATTCCTGATTTTGAATTTGCGTCGCGAAGCGCTCCATTTGCTGCAACACCTCATTCACTTTCGGCATCACATCCTCTCCGTCAACGTAGACCGGGATATTAGAACGATTGCGTAGTGCGGTATGTAGCACCGCCCGACCTTCGGTAGCGTTGATTTTTTCTCCGGCGAAGAAAGATCCAATCGCCGTTTCCAACTCACATTCGGTAGCAAGCTGACGAAGCAAATCCATCGTTTCGGCAGAAACAATATTTTTAGAAAAATCTAATAACAAATCACCAAACCGAAGCGAAAATTGCTCGAAACGTGCCGGATTATTGGCAAAAAGATCGCGCATGTGCTGCGATTTCATCTCGGCGTAGTGTTGTTCTAAAGCAGACCAGGCGGCCGTCGTTGTGGGGTTGATGTTTTGTAACATGATGACAAGATTAATAATGGCGTTGGAGAAGCGTTAGGAACGAATTTCAAAAAGCTCAATGGCCTTTGGAACGATTCCAAAAATCAAACATATTTTCGCTGCAATATTAAACATAAATCCCGAAATTAAAGGGAAAATCAAGGCTTATGCACAAGCATTTAGAGCGCGGGCAACGTGGGGAACAAATTGCTTTCGATTTCCTACAGCGGGAGGGCTGGACGATCCTCGAACGTAACTGGCGATTTAGCCGGGCGGAAGTTGATCTGATCGCCAAAGAGGGTGACGTCTTAGTATTCGTAGAAGTCAAAACGCGGCATTCTGATGTACACGGTGCACCGGAGTTGGCCGTCAATGAGAAAAAAGAAGCGCTCCTGCTTGATGCAGCTCAGGTTTATATGGCTCAAATTGGACACGAATGGGAGATCCGCTTCGATATTATTTCTGTCATTCTCCATCCAAAAGTGCAAATACAACACTTTAAAGACGCATTTTTCCCGTCGTGGTAGTGTTTTCTACGGTTTAGCATCATTTTTGCACTCCATTGCCAGAACAACCAAAAAACTGAGTAGTGCGGGATGGAGCTACCGTCAATCATATACATACTACTGTTCAGTCTACAACTGGTTTTAGGGACTAGAATTTATCTCATCAGTCCCGATCGGACCCTGTATCGACTTCACTCTCTTGCCATGTTCGTGGCAAGTATTACGATATTTGTAGAATACGAGATTGCCAAATCCGACCAACTTGAAGTGGTCCGTGGTCTCTCTCAATATCATACTTCCGCCAATATTAGTCTCGTCTGCATATTCGTCATCATTTCCTGGTTGTTCGCACGACCGTTTCGTAACTATCGTTACAGCAAGTGGCTCAATGGCATTCCTTTGACCTTGATCACGGTGAGCGGCGCCATCATTGTCATCCAGCTGTTAACGCATAATTTCTATACCGATTCGGATCTACGCATGACGGATGGCTTGTGGACTTACAGGCTTTCGCTTGACTCTTTGTGGGCCTACGCCTACGTCACCTGGTTTGCCGCCGCACTAGGGATGATTTCCATGGCACTTTATCGAGCGTATAACCAAGAACGGTTTCACCTCTATCGCTACTGGAAGTTCATTCTGTTCATCATTTTTACCTTGGTGACGCTCTATCTGTTTGTGATGTTCATCTGGAGTCCAAGTACCATGACGGAGAGTCGGGCGGATTACACCATGTCGCCTTATCTGGGCTTATTAACGTTGTTTTTGAGTTGGACCTTCACCAATTTCAAATTGTTCGAAGTGACGCCAACGGCAGCGATCAATAATATCCTAGGCTCAA
>JANQQI010000010.1 GCA_028285085.1 Saprospiraceae bacterium
TTTGCTCACTTTGGCGGCCATTTCGGTAGGCCTGCACCTTTATTTATTACCTACCTGGTGGCGCATTCCACATTTTCCTTCCTCTCGTCCGGCTTTGGCCTGGCCACCGCGCCCGGTGATGGGCTTGGTAGCGATTGCCTTTAGTGTCATCTTAGCCGAGGTGGTGGTGATGGACTGGAGTGCCAATTATCTTGAAAATACTTTATTCAGCGGTCCTTTTCTCAAAGGGCTAGGCTTCGCTGGGTTTTCATTATCCATGGCCCTGGGGCGTTTTTACGGGGACTCTATTGTTGGTCGTTTTGGACCACAGCGGATGGTCACGGTTGGCAGTATGCTCGGTGCTTTAGGTATTCTAATAGCAGTAGTCATTCCACATCCTGTAGTTGCCATTTTGGGCTTTACCTTATCGGGGATTGGCTTTTCGGTCGGTGTACCATTGCTATTCAGCGCGGCGGCCCGGGTACCGGGCGTCGCTACGGGGCTGGCTATTGCTTCAGTAGCAACTGCTGGTATTCTCGGTGCTATGGCCGGTCGTTTACTGGTGGGGTACATCGCTGATAATTTCGGATTGGGTGTCGGCCTACTCTTTGCGGCCTGCTTGGCAGTGACTGGTGGGGTATTGGCCTGGGTCTATCGCTGGGAGCGGCCTCGGGCGATCGCCTAGCCGGGAGTGAAGTGGGGATGGCTTGTAATCTTGCGTGAAAGTTTGCATCTTGCAATAGCAAAGCTATGCGGAAGACGAGAACTCCCCACTTACTCAATTCGAAAAAGCATTTCTATGATTTTTACCCGTTTTATGCTCACTTTACTGAGCTGTGCTTGCTTTGTGCTGGTTTACGGGCAGCGCAAAGGACAACCCTCGGCTAAAGAGGTCGAGCAAGCCGAAGAATTGCAAGAAAAGTTTGAAGACGCTAAGGTAGCTGCTCTGGCGAGTCGAGAAATATTTGTGTTTGGTTTTGATAAAAAAGACCAACAAGTCACGGTAACGAGTACGAAGCAAGAGCGGCTTGTCGGTCTTTCGGCCGGTGGTCAACTACCCATCGTGGAATTTTACGATGAAACCTCCTCGGTCGAAAACATCAAAGTGACCAATCGTCGTAAGCGCAATGTCCCGGTATATCCCCGAGACGAGCATTATCAAGTCGCCGATTATTTCTATTCTGATGCCCGGATTAAATATTTTTCACTCGACTTCCCACAAATCGGTCAATCTTATACCACCAAAATCGAGAAAGTATACCATGATGTGAAATATTTCACACGTACTTATTTTGCATCTTCGGTTTATCCTATTGCGAATAAAGAATTACAATTTGTTGTGCCGCGCTGGCTGGATGTAGAGTTACATCCGGTGAATTTTGCTGGCTGGACGATTGAGCAGGAAACGGCTTACGATAAAAAGGCCGATGCCGATATCCATACGTTCAAGATAAAAGATGTCAAACCTTTCTCGGAAGAGAGCAACGCGCCGGCGCCAGCTTATTTATACCCTCATCTTTTAGTGTTGGCCAAGTCGTATAATAAAGACGGGAAGACACAAAATCTTTTTGCCAGTACTCAGGATCAATACAATTGGTATCGACAGTTGGTCCAACAAATTGGTAACGAACCAGAGGAGGTCAAGGCAAAAGTTAAGGAACTTTGTGCCGATGCTGCTTCAGATTTAGATAAGGTCAAAGCGATTTTCTATTGGGTACAGGATAACATCCGCTACATTGCCTTTGAGGATGGGCTGGCTGGTTTTAAACCCGAAAGCTGCCAGCAGGTATTTCAAAATAAATACAGTGATTGTAAAGGTATGGCCAATCTAACCTGCGAAATGCTTCGGCTGGCGGGCTTCGATGCTCGCCTGACCTGGATTGGTACCCAACGCATTCCTTACGATTATTCGACCCCTTCTCTGGCCGTTGATAACCATATGATTTGTACCGTGATCTTGGATGATGTGAAATATTTCCTTGATCCAACCGAAAAATACATTGCATTTGGCGATTACGCTCAGCGCATTCAGGGACAACAAGCTATGATTGAGAATGGCGATGCTTTTATCTTAGAAGAAGTGCCAGTGCAAAGTAAGGATAAGAACGCGGAATTGATCCGTCGGCAGATGCAGTTAGAAAATGAAACACTCGTAGGTAAGGCTGCTCACGAGTTCAACGGTGAAAGCCGCTCACGACTACTTTATCATATCAATCAAGTGCGGACGAATGATGTTGAAGACGCATTGAAACGTTATATCACAGAAGGTGATAAGAACCTGCGTGTAAGTAATATCGCCACTTCAGATTTAGAAAACCGTGATCAGGTGCTTAACTTAAGCTATACATTTGAGCAAGATCACGCCGTGTCCTCCTTTGGCGAAGAGACTTATATCGAACTCGATTTTTACCGAGAGTTTGGCAATTTTACAATCGAAGAAGATCGCGAGCTCGATTACCAATTTGACCGCAAAATTGAACTCAGAGTAGAAATAGAGCTGACCATTCCAGAGGGTTTGGCTATACAGGAATTGCCTAAGGGGCTGGATGAACAACATCCGGATTTCAGTTTTCAGATCAAATGGCGTGAAGAAGGTGGCCGTTTATTTTACGACAAGATTATCACCATAGATCAGGGAGTCATTCCCAAGGGCCAATTTGATACCTGGAATCGCTGCATTAAATTATTACAAGAGGCTTATCAGGAGCAAATCGTTTTAGTGAAAAAGTCATAACAACGATTCGAAGGATTAAAATAATTATATCCAACGCATGAAGAAATTCCAGTTACTATTGATCGGACTAGGTTTGAGCACCGTCTTATTGGCACAACGTGTTAAGCTATCGGAAATCAAAGCGGATGTCTGGCCAGAAAATGATCCCTACGCAAAGATGACTGACATCCCGGACGAATGGACCGGTGAATCGGCCGTTATCATTTACCAAAAATACTGGCACGAGTATAATTCGCGGGGTAAGCGTGTTTACTATGCGACGAAAACCCGTCGTCGGATAAAGTTGCTGGATAAATCAGCCGTAGAAGATTATTCCGAATTATCCTTTTCGGAGAATTTTCGCGTAGATCGTGGATTCTACGGTAAGGGGGGGCGCGTGATTGCTGGGCTGAAGGTGATCAAACCCGATGGCACGGTACAGGAGTTTGATATGGAAGACGCCGTTGCAATTCAGAGTGATAGCGGTGAACGTTTGAAAAAAATTGCGGTTCCCGATCTCGAGCCGGGCGATATACTGGATTATTTTTACTTCGTCTATGAGCCCTTTGAGGTGATCAATAGCTATCTATTTGAGCCAGTTGTTTCGGTCTTGTCGGGAGAGCATCCGATTGTGAAACAAGACATAGAGTACGCGGTGGGTAAGAAGTTTTATATCAATTTCCGCTCACTCAATGATGCCCCTGAGCTAAAAGAAATTGAACGGGGCCGCGGCAAAAAAGTAACCTACGCGCTCAGTGATGAAATGCGCGAGGGCTCGGATGACCTCCGTTGGTTTTATCCGCGATGTGAATTGCCGGTGATCAAGTTTCAAGTTTGCTTCGCGCGTAAGGATCGCATTGCTGAGCAAGTCTATGCCTTTTTAGGAAAAAAAGACCAGGTCAAGCAAAAAGTGCTGGATGCTGAGGTACTTAACCTCATGAAATCGAGCTATGACTTCAAACCTACTGGTTTGGTCAAGGGCGCTCGAGCGCATCTGAAGAGGATGGGATTGTCCAAGGAAAAAGATTTTCAGGCTTATATTCGGGAAGCATATAATTTCTACCGCCATCAGCATGTCGTGCGAACGATAGAGTTTGGCGAAGTTTACAAAAAAGATAATGGCTACGCCAGTCGTATCCGTATAGCACCAAATAAGTCTTATCGAGAACGTGCTTTTATTAGTGGTTTCGGTTCATTCCTGGCCAAAGAGAAAATTCCGTTTAGCCTTCTGGTAACGATCCCACGCTATTTAGGAGATTTGGATAAGCTGCTGTTAGCAGCGGAACTGGATTTGCTTTTGCGTATAGATCGGGAAGCGCCGATTTATCTTGGCCCATACGATGTGTTTACCGATTACAACCAAATCCCTTCGGAGCTGGAAGGTGCCATGGCGCATCGCTTTGAAATTTACCCCAAGGCTTATAAAGGAAAGCGAGAGCTGATTCAATTGCCAGCTTCGGATAATAAATCCAATAAAACCACCAAGCAACTGGAAGTACGTTTCGCCGAAGGCGATCTGAATACGCTGAGCGTGAAGCGACAATCACAACATACTGGCCATGTAAAAGGCTACTATCAAGAAGCACTTTTATATCCTTATGATTACATTGACCCGGATCGTAAAAACTTTGATGATAAACCTTATTACCTACGTGAACGACTCAAAAGACGTGAAGTCAAAAGAATTGAAGCGCAGGTAGCTGAATTGCGTGAAGATTTTGCTGAACAGCAACTGGCGAGCTTCGAGGCAAGTGCACACGACGATCTCGATCTGGAAATCAAAACCTACAACAGCTACAATATTGAGGATTTGGGGCGGGATGGCCACAACAGTGCATTCCGATTTGCCGATGAATTTGAGCTGGAAGGGCTGGTGAAGCGGGCGGGGCGTAATCACGTTTTCGAAGTCGGTAAACTGATTGGTGGTCAAGTCGCTTTGAAGGAAGATGAAATGGAGCGTAAAGAGAATATCTACATGCCTTACGCGCGTTCATTCGAAAATCAGATTACGATTTATCTGCCGGAAGGCTACACCGTGGAAGGCCTCGATAATTTAAATATGAAGGTCGAGAATGAAACCGGAGGCTTCGTCAGTAGTGCTACCGTGGAAGGCAATATTTTGACCCTCAATGTCCTCAAATACTATAGTCACAATTACGAAAAGGCCGCAGCTTGGACACAGCTAACGGCTTTTTTGGAAGCTGCGTATGATTTTACCCAGCAGAAGGTCTTGTTGAAGAAAGGGTAGGGGATTGTTTCGGTAAAAATTAGGCCCCGAAGGGCACTGGGTTGATAAAAACACGGTGTGCTTCGGGGCTTTGTTGTCTTGGCGTTTCGGTTACTTTTTCTAAATTTGGTTTGATCTTGTTACAGGAAGTTGCATGACATGAAACCGCTGGAGTTCAAAAGGCCGGAGCATAAAAAGCTAAATATAGAGATTATCAGTTACTCGACTGATGATGTATTTTTTCCGATTGGGACCGAACGTTCCCGCTGCGATTTCCACACCTTATTTTTTGTTCAGACTGGCAACGGACAGCTTGAAATTGATTTCGAGGATTATACCATCGGTGAAAATCAAATGGTTATCATTCCCCGCGGCACTGTGCAATGGGCCAAGCATACCGACAGCATCACGGGCTACGCTATTTTGTTCAACGACGATTTTTTCGCGGAAGTACAAAAGCAATTACTCAATGGCTTTTTGCAATATGCCATTGCCTTGAGAAAATTACGAATTCCAATTGAGCAGGATCAAATAGCGACAATCAGCTATTATTTTGAATTATTAAAGCAAGAACAGCAAGGGGTACAGAATCAAAATCAAACCTTTATCCTGCAAAACTTAATGCTAGCCCTTCTCAATAAGTTGGAAGGTCTCATCCAAAACTTGCCTGAAGTCAATTCTTTTATTACCACTCGCAGCCCCTTTCAACGTTTTATTGAATTGGTGGAGATAAATTATGGGGAACACCAAAATCTCGATTTTTATACCTCCCAACTTCAACTGACCAACCGTAAATTGAACGATATTTTAAAACAGATCACCGGACAAACCGCGACCCATTTCATCATTGATCGCATCATCATCGAAGCCAAGCGCGAGTTGTGTTTTTCCGATAAATCTGTCAAAGAAATTGCTTATCTGCTAGGCTACGATAGCCAGTATTACTTTTCACGCATCTTTAAAAAGCGTACTCAGCTCAGTCCAGAGCAATTCAGGATGCAGTTTGCAGAATAATCCATCAAACAGACAAAATAGTGCATTTGTACTTGATCGCCGATCCAGGAAATTTGTGGCATAAATCATTTCTGTTCACCTGGGAGGCTTACTCGGTAATATCGTTAATAGTTGCTCCCGCATTAAAACGAAATACAAATGCAAATCAACATTCTTTCTATTTTACTGCTGTGTCTGTTGAGCTTCAATTCTTGCGACAACGATGACGATCAGGAGCCGACCATCACTGAGTCGGTGGCTACGGAAAATGTCTTTGTGCTCCCCATTCGGAAAATCAAAGAGGGGCAAGATATTGATGACTTTAAGACCAAGCGCGATGCTTATGTTGCTACTCTCGAAGCGGAGCCGGGTACCCTACGTGATCGCGAGTTCCAACCCTTTTTTGAGTTCACGGGTTCGGATCTTGACTTGAGCCGGGTATTTGTGGGGCTGACGTCTTTTCAGAACAACGACATTTTTGCTCAAATTGGCGACGCAACCGGTAGTACCCCCGAAGCAGCTGCCTTTTTCGCCACTTTTGATTTCATTAGCTTTCAGGTGTTGCAACCTCTTGATCCCAACGAAAAGGTAGACCTTGCGGATTTTGCCAATTTGGGCACCGATCAGGTTTGGGAAGTTGCCGTGCGAGATCTATCACAATACGATAGCTTTGATCAGGCCGATTACGAAACCAAGCGTGATGCCTACCTCGCGGTCTTGGCTGCTCAGGATAATTTTGTGCGCGAGGTACAGTGGCAATCCATCTCTGATCCTAATATCGTGGTCGGGATGACAATTTACAAAGACGCAGCATCCTATCAAGCGGTCAATCAAGATCAAGATTTTATTGATGCTTATCTGGCTACGGGCTTTCTACAGAATTATCCCATTAATATTTATGGTGCGATTCATAATGTGTTGAAATAAAATAGCCGTTAATTATTATCTTGATCAAGTGCAGAGCTGAAGATGTCGTTTTTAGCTTTGCACTTTTGTAATATGAAGTTGAAATGAAGATTACAAATGATGGATTGGGCATTCTCTAAAACAACAATAAGTGATGAGGTGCACGGATACCAAATCACAAAAAATGATCGACCAATATCAAATGAAGCGTTCATTTACGGTTTGGAAGCGCAGCCGGAGTTGCAGGTCGTTCTGTTAGATATTCTAAGACACTGCCCTTTTGAGGCTTACTTCTGGGAGGTCAAACCATTTTCGGTAAATACCCTGACGGATGCTTTCGAATTTGTCATCGTCAATAGTACTAGCTTATCTCGATTACGTGCCAATCGGCAACCTTTTGAACAATATTTTGGGACTAGTGAATCCGTCGTATCTTTTCCCAATCTAGGCGGTGATGCCCAATTGATTGTTCCCACCCCTCAACAAGCAGATGAAATCTATAACCATCTTGCGAGCTTTGTTCGCTCTGCTTCCGAAGAACAAATCTTAGCCTTCTGGCAAAAGGTCGGCCGGGTATGTCAAGCTGCTTTGCGGGACACACCACTTTGGCTCAGCACTGCGGGACTCGGTGTGAGTTGGTTGCATCTTCGACTCGATAAACGCCCCAAATATTATCGTTATCAACCGTATAAAATGTTCAGTTAATTCATTCTTAGCTTTATTCCTCTTTTGCTACTGAAAGACCTTATCTTAATGTCCTTTTTCAAACCATTCAGTTATTTCTAAGATCTAAATTCGGCCAATAGATCGACGGTTAATTTATATCTCATTTTTTGTCTTTGGCACACTCCTTGAATAACAAGGTGTACAAAGTGCAAACAATCCACCCTCCCAATCCGCTTCTACGGTTTTCCCCTCTACCGTGTGTCCACAACCAATGAATACTGATAGTAATCCCCCTGTGTATTAGACGCTCAACGACTCCGTTGAGGCATTATTTCATTGTATTAAACTTACACTTTACCATGAGAAAATTATCCATGATGGTACTCCTCTTGGGAGTATGTTTATTCTGGGCGTGCGAACGCAAAACGGATGTTCTGCCCACACTTGAAACCAATCCACAGCCTGCCTGGGGGGATGTCGAAGAGGCCGGCCTGCTTGCCGAAACCCACAAGGGACAGGAGATTTCTACCGAAATGATCGCAACTTCTGCCCGGCAAGCGCTTACGTTCGACTATTTTATCAAAAACCTCATCGAGGAAGTCACTTTGCAAAGCCTTTACTACCCCGAATTATCGGGCTTACAAGGGCCTATACCTAGTCTGAGTGACGCCCGAAATGCCTGTCCTGATTCTGAATTAGAGGATAACGGTAGTGGCGATTATGTGCTGACGCTTATCTTTGGTACCGGTGGTGGTACCTGCTCTATCAATGGTAATACTTACGGTGGTACGGCTGTTGTCGATATCACGGGCTCATTTTTTAATAACAACAGTGAGATTGAAATCACGCTGGAAGATTTTACCTTCAATGGCGCCAGCCTCAGCTCAGAAGATAGTGGGGGCGATCCTAGTCCAATCGTGCTAGACTGGAATAATGGACAGGATGCCTATAGAATTGAGTTCGATGAACCAATAATCTATACTGAAAATGGGGTAACTACTTCCGTATCGGGTACCAGTGGTTTTGGTTTTATCAATCGGGTAGCGGATATGGATGACGATATCAATAATCCGGTGAGCTACCTGAATAATGTCTACGAGATGCGAATTAATAATCATACCGTGACGTGTACCAGTGCTACCCAAACCTTGAGTTTTACTATCCAAACCACAGATGATTTTGTGTTCCAACCTTTTGCGATCGGCGGCTGCGGCTGCTTGACGGATGGGACACTGCAAATAGGGGTAAATAATCCGATTGATACGCAAGAGGTGATTTATGATTTTGGGGCTGACGAAAATGGCGTTGATAATGGAAATTGTGATAACTGGGCTTCCGAGCAAATTGGTAGCGATACGCCAACGACGATTCAAGTAGATTTTTGTCCTTAGTCCTGATTCAAGACTAAGCTAGTATAAAAATAAAAACCTCCCGAGTTGGTAAAGATCCAACTCGGGAGGCTTTGTTTTATAAAACTATAAATGCTTTTACTTACTACGAATCGCGGTCACCGGATCCATCTTCGAGGCAATGAAAGCGGGAATAAAACCAGCGCCCATCCCAATAAGCGTAGAGATAACAAAAGCACTAGTGATATTGCTGGCTGATAGGTAAATATTAAAAGGAATCGTCTCCATGCTAGCGAGCAATTCAAGCAAACCGTAGATGATGACTACGCCGACCAAGCCACCGATCAGACAAAGGATGACCGATTCGATCAGAAATTCCATCAGAATGATGTAGCGCTTCGCGCCCAGGGCTTTTTTAATCCCGATGATATTGGTCCGCTCTTTTACGGAAACAAACATGATATTGGCTACACTAAACAGACCAACCAACAAGGCAAACCCACCAATAAACCATCCCATGGTGTTGAGCGCTCCGAAAAAGGAATCAAAGGCGGCGCCCATCATCGAAATTTCGTTGAGATGGAAATTGGACTCTTCTTTAGGTTTCAGCTTACGATGCGCCCGAAGGACACCGGTCACTTCGCCTTTTAGTTTATCTACATTGGCACTTTTCACAGCTTTAACGCTGATACTGGAATTACCAAAGGCATTGTTGGATTTCAGATTGGCGATCTTTCGTCCCAGTTCATAACTCAGGATGGCACTGTCATCAAAGTCCATGATGCCGAGCAGATCTTCACCCGATTTCTCCAAAACACCAATCACTTCCAGTTTTCTGCCGAGCAGTTTGACATCACGGCCCAGCGGATTAATGCTGCCAAATAATTCCTCGGCCACTTTGTGGCCAAGAATGACCTTGTTGGCACCGTAGTGATATTCTTGTTGTGAGAAATAACGTCCTAATTCAAACTCCAAGGCGTAGATTTCGCCAAAATCATAGGTGATGGCACTCACTTCGACATTTTCCACATTGCTAGAGCGATGCTGCAGAGTTTTGATGCCCAGAAAAACGTTGAGGGAAACCGCTCCGGCGGACTTTACTTTTTTATTGATCGCCCGGTAATCGGCAAAGCTTGGATTAGGGCGACGCATAATCTTGAGAAAATTCTGGCCGGGATCTTCCACCCACGAGAATTTGGAAACGTAGATGACATCGTTACCGAGTTTGTCAAAACTCCCTCGGACATTATCTTCTAGTGAACCCACCGCCGCCTGCACGCCGATGATACAAAAAATTCCAATACTAATACCCAAGAGAGAGAGGAAACTGCGGAGCTTATTGGCACGTAGAGATTGGAGCGCCTGAGCAATACTTTCCGAGAAGACTTTGAGTAAGGTTACCATAGTGGTGTGCTTGAAAAACGATTTGAAGCTACACTTTTTCTCCTGCCAGGCCTAATGCATTCGATGAAAAATCGATTTTCCTCTGCCAAGCTACGATCGATGAGGATAAGAACGATCCCTATGATTCCGGGACGATCAGCTAAAATCCTTGTACAAAAAATGTCAAACGTGCTCCATGCCCGACTTTTTTCAGCAATTTGTCCTATTCTATGTTTATTTTGGGCGCATGTCTTGAATAGTAAAAATTCGACTTTTTAAAAAAGTACGCATTCATCCTTCGCCCATATTCCGTATCCTCCATTATTGGGCTTAAACATAAATACAAAGACGACAGTTTCATATTGTACAAATATTTAATAAAATCATATTTTGACCAGAAATCATTTTTCAAATATCAAACAACGGATTATGAAAAGATTTTCACTATTTGCTCTAGTTCTTCTGCTGCCTCTAATGAGCCAGGCGCAGGACATAGAGCTAGAACTTTATGTCGATGGTTTGAACTTTCCGGTAGACCTAGCCAATGCCGGTGATGGCCGCTTTTTTGTAGTCGAGCGATTGGGACGGATCATCGTTATTGATGAAAATGGTAATAAATTATCAACGCCTTTTCTGGACCTCGGCTCACAGATTAATTCTAGCCCAAACGAGCGAGGGCTACTAGGCTTGGCTTTTCATCCTGATTATAGCAATAACGGTTTCTTTTATGTCAACTATACCCGTAGTGATGGAGATACCCGAGTGTCTCGCTTCTCAGTGGACGCTAATGATCCTAATGTAGCCGACCCTAATAGTGAGGAAATCATTATCGAAATTGAACAACCAGAATGGAACCACAACGGTGGTGATCTTAATTTTGGCGCCGATGGTTATCTGTACATTGGAATGGGAGATGGTGGCTTTGGTGGAGATCCCGATAACTACGGTCAAAACCGTCAAAGTCTGCTAGGTAAGATGCTCCGCATCGATATTAGTACGACACCTTACACCATCCCTGCGGATAATCCCTTCGTCAACGATGATGAAACCCTAGATGAAATCTGGGCGCTCGGTCTGCGTAACCCTTGGCGTTTTAGTTTTGATCGTGAGACCAACGATATGTGGATTGGTGATGTAGGCCAGCAGATTTGGGAAGAAATTGATTTTCAACCAGCAGATAGCCCCGGTGGTGAAAACTACGGCTGGCGTTGCTACGAAGGCGATAATCCTTTCAACACCAGCGGTTGTGGTCCGGCAACTGATTACGTGATGCCTGCACATGACTACAGTCATTCTGGCCTCCACTGCTCCGTTACGGGAGGATATGTTTATCGAGGTTGTGATCAGTATAGCTTACAGGGCATGTATATCTACGGTGATTATTGCTCGGGCCGCATTTGGGGGATTACACCCGATGGCAGCGGCGGCTGGACAAACGAAGAGGTTGCCAACTACGGCGGTCCGGGATTCTCGATCAGCTCTTTTGGTGAAGATGAAAACGGCGAATTGTATTTGGTAAACATGGGGGGCTTTACACCTAATCAAGGTGAAATCTACCGGGTAGTTGAAGCTGATGCCTCTACTTTTGTAATTGCCACTAACAATATGAATGATGTGTTGATTGCTCCAACTGGTTTTACCACTTACCAGTGGAACCTCAATGGTAACCCAATTGCCAGCGAAACGGGAACGACTATCGTGCCCGATGCTACTGGCGATTACACCGTCACGATGACTACGGATCAAGGCTGTAGCTATACGACAGAAGTATTTTCTTTTATCGTCAGCCAGGACGAATTGGATGTATTAGAAACTATCCAGCTCAATCCAAATCCATTTACGGAGCGTATTGACATCACGATTTCAGTGAATGCGCCTTCGCAATTACAACTCCAGTTGTTGGATGTACAAGGACAAGTACTGCGCAGCGAAAAGCATCAGGTCAACGGTGAGATGAGTTTGAGTTGGGGGATGGAATCTTTACCCGTCGGCGTTTATTTTTTGAATTTGAGTAATGAAGATGGTTCGGTGGTACGCCGAATTGTCAAGCAATAAATAAATCTAGCTAAGAATCCATATCCCGAAGGTCGGTTGTAACTGGCCTTCGGGATATTTTTTACTGTCCTTCTTGTAGCTTTTTGAGCAAAGCGGCAGTAATTTCTTTGTTCAAATGTTTCCTGTCTTTTTCCAACACAAAAACAGCAATTGAGGCATCTAACTTTGGAAAATAATTAGCCATGGTACCCCAATAGCCACTGTGCCCCCAGCCTATGAAATCATTGATTTCTGCGCGAAAGAGGCCTAAGCTATAATCTGATGATTCGTGGCCGGGCGCTAGTTCCCGCATCAATTTTACCGTGGCTCGATCATTAAAAACTTTGTGATTAAATAATTGGTGTAAAAAGGTCGCTAAATCTCTCGTGGTACAGGCAAGACCACCGCCGCCGTAGAGATCAAAGGTTTTACTGATCTGATAAGTATCAAGTCCCTGAGAACTATAATATTGATGAACGAGTGGCAAAGTATTGTCCGGCACTGCTTCCAAATCTACAAACCAGGTATGATTGAGTTGCAGCTGATTATAATTGAGGTGCGTACGCATCGCTTCATAAAAAGGCATTTGTGTCAGATGTTCAATGATCTCGGTGAGCAATAAATAATTGGTATCGGAATATCTAAATTGTTTTCCTGGGTCATCGACTGGATCTAATTCTGAAACGGCAAGTTGAATTTGCTCGTCCCTTGTCCATTGGTACTGTACATCGCTTTTTGTTTTTTGTAAAAAGGACTCGGTTTCTACATAATCGTTGATGCCGCTGGTGTGGTTTAACAATTGAGTGACGGTGATTTCATTCGTTCGGTAACCATCGGATTGCAAGACCGCCACTGTGGATGAGGTTAAATATTTATCGATGGGGGCATTGAGATCAATGAGAGCCATTTCGTGGAGCCGAAGGATCGTTGCCGCTACGAAAGTTTTGGTAATACTGGCAATCAGAGCGGGCTGTTGGGATTTCAAAGGTTGGCGTCCTTCTCGATCTGACAGACCAATACCGCCACTCCAGGACAATTCGGGAATTTCGACATGGGCCATGATACCAATGGCGTCTGGGTACTCATGGTAAAAAGTAGTCAAGACTTCTTGCAGTTCATCCACAAATTGATCGAAATCCTGCTCCGGAGCGGTCGTGGGTTGACAACTAGAAAAGAGCAATGAAGAAAGAAGTAAGAGTAGAGGTAATAGGGTTAAGTTGTTTTTCATTAGCATTTTTAGTTCTTATTTGAAGATCAAAATATAGAACTTTTTGAACAAGTTTATTACAATTAAAAAAGCCGGTCCGCATACGCGAACCGGCTTCCACTTTCACTAGTTATAAATCAAGAAAGACTTTACACTATTATTTTACCATTAATTTCGTGCTGAACATACCATCTGGTGATTGGATGCTAACGAAGTACATTCCTGCACTCCAACCAGCAGTCGATAGTTCATAGATGTGCTCACCGGCTGGCATGTTACCAAGGCGATTGTTCACGACTTCGCGACCCATCTGATCCATCACACGAATTGTCATATCTGTAGTTGAACTCAAGTTGTAGTTGATGATAGTATAATTCTTAGCTGGATTAGGACTCATCGTCAAAGCTTCCAAAGCCTCCAATTCGTTTACATCAACGATCAATGGCAATGCAAAGGTTGTACCGTCAGCCAAAGCAACCCACAATCCGAAAGCAGGAGCATCACCCAGCAAACCGCTTGCAAAAACTACTGCACTTCCGCCACCAAGGCCACTTAGGTCTGCATCGTAGTTGAACAATACGGTACCATTATCATCAGAAGGTGTAATCCCTAGTTCGTAAGCGTCCGCAGGAACAGAGATATAATCTGTTGCTTCACGGTATTCGAGATCATCTACCAATGGAGGTGTACCACCATTCGCTAAAACATCTACTTCAGGTGCATCCGGTGAACCATGGATAACCAGCAGGTCAACATCTGCAGAGAGGCTTGCCTCACGAATACCTGCGATGTAATCAATTGTAAATGGCGTGTCAGTATTACCAACGATACCTTGAGCGATTGCAATGTAAGTACCACCATTAGCTGGAGTTACTGGGAAGGTCGCAATGATATCATCTGGAGAAGTACTCGGTGAAACCGCTACACCAACGACCAATTCTTCGTCCGCAGGAATGTCAACGAAAGGTGTGGCATCGCGGAAAGCGAAATTGGTTTGGAATGGCTCGTTATTCACCCAGATGTCAACGGTTGGTTCTGGTGAATTGTGGATGATTTGTAAACGAGCAGCCGCAGTTTGAGACAATTGAATCACTGTACCATCAGTGAGTGCTACAAACAAACCGAAAGCAGGATCATCAGTACCAGGCGTCAAGAAACCAGAAGCAAAGACGACTGCACTTCCACCGGCCAGACCGTTCAAGTCACCGTCGAAGGAAGCAACGATATCGTCAGCACCTGCAGGTTTTACGTCAAGTAAATACTGTCCTTCTGGTACGCTGATGTAATCTGTAATGTCACCGAAAGCAGCACCGTTTACCAATTGAGCTACACCACGCGCATCCACATCTACTGCCGGTGCATCCGGTGAACCGTGTACAACGATAAAGTCAACATTAGCCGCATCTTCAGCGCTACGACGTACATCAGAAGCGATATCTAAATCGAAAGGCGCCGTTGAGCTACCGACTACACCATTAGCAACAACTACATAGTTCTCACCATTCTCGAAAGTAGCGTTGAAAGTCGCAATGATATCATCTGGAGAAGAACTTGGAGATGGTGCAACACCAATATTCAATTCTTCATCTGCAGGTACATTAACAAATGGGGTTGCCGTGCGGAAATCAAAATCGGTCAGGAATGGCTCATTATTTACCCAAATGTCAACAGTAGGAGATGGAGAGTTATGGATCAACTGCACCTGTGCAATCGCGGTACGTGGCAATTCTACTACGGTACCATCGGTCAAAGTAGCATAGAGGCCAAACTCAGGCTCGTCCATACCCGGAGCGAGGAAACCAGAAGCGAAAACCACACCCGCTTCACCGGCTAGTCCACTAACGTCCGTCAAGAAAGTTGCGACGATAGGATCGGTATCATTTGCTTTTACATCAATCAAGTAGCTATCCGCAGGAACAGAAATATAATCAGTAATGTCACCAAAAGCAGCGCCATCGACGAGCTGTGCAACGTCACGCGCAAAAATATCTACCGCTGGGGCATCAGGAGAACCGTGTACCGCCAAGAAATCAAAGTTGGCACCATCGTCAGCCGCTTTACGTACACCGCTGGCAATGTCTAAATCAAATGGAGCAGTAGAACTACCGACTACACCATTCGCCATGATCACGTAGTTTTCACCATTTTCTAAAGTCACATCGAAAGTCGCGATGATATCATCAGGAGAAGAACTTGGAGATGGTGCAACACCAATTGACAAGTTCACGTCCGCTGGTACCTCTACGAAAGGTGTTGCGGTGCGGAAGTCAAAATCAGTAACGAAAGGCTCATTGTTCACCCAGATATCTACCGTTGGTGACGGAGAGTTATGGATGATTTGTGCGGAAGCAATAGACGTACGTGGCAATTCTACAATTGTACCATCGGTCAAAGCGGCAAACAAACCAAATTCAGGATCATCAGCACCCGGAGCGAGGAAACCAGAAGCAAAAACAACGCCGGTAGCTCCTGCCAATCCAGAAACGTCAGTGCGGAAAGTCGCCACGATAGGCTCCGTATCATTTGCTTTGATATCAATCAGGTAATTATCCGCAGGTACAGAAATGTAATCGGTAATTGCTCCGAAAGGCGCACCATCTACAAGTTGTGCAACTTCACGTGCAAAAATATCTACAGCTGGTGCATCGGGAGAACCGTGTACCGCCAAAAATTCAAAGTTCATATCGTCCATGGCTGTCTTGCGTACGCCACTAGCAATGTCCAGATCAAATGGAGCAGTAGAACTACCAACTACGCCATTCGCCATAATCATGTAGTTTTCACCATTTTCCAAAGTCACGTCGAAAGTCGCAATGATATCATCTGGCGAAGAACTTGGAGAGGGTGCAATACCGATTGACAAATTCACATCTGCAGGTACTTCTACGAAAGGTGTTGCAGTTCGGAAGTCAAAATCAGTAACAAAAGGCTCATTGTTCACCCAGATATCTACCGTTGGTGACGGAGAGTTGTGAATAATTTGAGCTTGTGCAACTGAAGTGCGTGGTAATTCAACCACAGTACCATCAGCCAAAGCAGCGAAAAGACCAAATTCAGGCTCATTTGCGCCCGGTGCCAAAAAACCAGAAGCAAAAACGGTAGCGCTCATGCCACCCAAACCACTCAAATCAGCGCGGAAAGTCGCCACGATAGGTTCAGTATCATCAGCACGTACATCCAGCAGGTAAGAGCCAGCAGGTACAGTAATATAATCAGTGACGTTGGTGTAAGCAGCGCCGTTGACCAATTGGGCCACATCGCGTGCATCAACATCTACCGCCGGTGCATCGGGAGAACCGTGTGCAACGATAAAAGTCACTTCATTGCTACTTTGAGCGACTTCACTAGCGCCTGTGTAAACATTTAAGTCAAAAGGAGTGTCCATGTTTCCGACGATCCCTTGGGCAAAAATGACGTAAGACTCATCTTCTTCCAGAGTGACATCGAAAGTTGCGATGATATCGTCTGGAGATGAGCTTGGAGAAGGTGCTATTCCAATCGAAAGGGGTACACCTGCTGGCACATCGACGAAAGGCGTCGCTGTACGGAATGCAAAATTCGTTTGAAATGGTACGTTGTTGACCCAGATGTCAACAGTTGGGCTTGGAGAGTTGTGAATGATCTGTACTCGGGCATCCTGAGCAGATAGGCACAACGCTGAGAACAAAAGTGTAAATAAGAGTGTAAACTGTCTCATTGGTTGTTGATTTTAGTTTTTAATATGGAATTGAAACAGTGGACTATTCATCTTGTTTAATGATTTTTGCAAAATGCGCGGCATTTCTTAAACAGTAGGGTGGGGTAACCCAATTTTATTTGGAATTGACGGGTGGGCGGCATTTATGAAACCATGTTGCAGAAAACCTTGCTAAAGGCCTGATATTTAATTCATAGCCTCAATTCAGAATCAAGCACTGAGCCATTCATATTCTGTGTGAAACGACTTACTTTTATCCTATATTTATTTGAATCGATTTAATATGAAATTACACATCAAGGAATTACAGCATGTCGCTTTGCAAGTGGCTGATGTGGCGCTTAGTATCGACTTTTACGAAAATCGCCTGGGATTGGAGCGACTGGATCGACCCGCTTTTGACTTCCCGGGCGCTTGGTTCCGGCTGGGGCCGGGCCAGGAATTGCATTTGATCGGTGGACGGGAGGCACCAGCGCATAGCCATAAGCGAGGCAATCATTTTGCGTTGCGAGTCGATGATCTCAAAGCCGCAGAAAATCTGCTCAAGACCCAGCAAATCGATTATTTGCCACCCAAAGCTCGACCGGATGGTGTCATGCAACTCTTTTTTACAGATCCTGACGGTTATTGGATTGAACTGTTTGATGGTAAAAAAGAGGGATAGCTGGCTTACAAAATACTCACCAAGATGACCAATAGCTCAAAAAGCAACCAAGGCTGATCAATACGGCTGGCTTTACTTCACAGTGGCCTTTACTTTTGTATTTCAAATAACAAGTTGTGACGATGGTACTGAACTGCCAAGTGTAAATCACAAGGGCATTTGTAACGTGTCCTATCAATTGCAACTGTTTTTTTTAGGTCAACCGTTTGCATATCATGTCATCAAAAGAAATAAGCTCCAGTCCAACCACGATTGCTAAAACCGAAATCACACTTGCCGTCTTACCTTGGCAAATTACCGGTGAGGCAGAGTCGATTCAGATTGTGATGTCTGGTTTCACGGAGGACTTAATTACGAATTTTTCACGATTCGTTGGCCTGGCCGTTATTTCCAATTTTTCTACCCAATCCCTTCGTGCGCCATTCGATCCCCAAGTGTTGCGACAACTTGGAGCGGACTATTTAGTGACGGGAAGCTGTCGGCAGCACGGTGAGCAAGTCAAGATCAATGTTCAACTCGTCCGTAGTTCAGATTTTACCATCGTTTTTGCTAATCACTATTCCGAAACCCTCGATACCCTTTTTGATACACAGGATGAGATCATTCGTCAGATCGTCAGTATTTTACAACAGTACATTGATTATGATTTGTTGTCTTATTCTTACCGTAAAAAAAAGGTACAACTCGCCGCCTACGAAAATTGGTTGCTGGGCATGGACCATTTGAAAAAAGGAACTCTTGATAGTGATCTGCAGGCACGCACTTATTTCGAAAGTGCATTGCGGATCGATTCTGGTTTCGCTCGGGCCTACACTGGCATTTCTTTGACATATTTCAACGAATGGAGTTGTCAATTGTGGGATCGCTGGGAAGTCAGTCAACGGGGTGCTCACAAATATGCTCTAAAAGCATTGGAGATTGACGAAAACGATTATGTGGCCCTCGCGGTATGTGGGCGTTGTTTTGTTTACGCGGAAGCTTATGAAAGGGCAGAAGTATGTCTACGTAAGTCTCTTCAAATGAATCCAAACGATGCCCGAAATCTCATTCGGATTGCTTTTTCATTGATTTTTCTAGGATACGCTGAAGAAGCGATTGAGTTGTACGAAAAGGCAGTGCAGCTTAACCCGGTTCGAAAAGATGCCTATCTGCCCTACGGCGCTACCTTCTATTTTGAGGCTGGAAATTTCGAGAAGGCCCTGGAACTAGGGCGGCAGGTCGACTTGGCCAATGCTTGGGTCGACTTCCCAGCCTTTCTCGCGGCAGCTAGCTATTATTTGGGACAAGAAACGCAAGCACATCACTACTGGCGGCAATATCTTGAGGCCTTTAAAAACCACATTATTCTCGGAGAGGAGACCCAGGCTCATCAAGCTCTGGAATGGCAAATCAATGTGAATCCCTATCGTGACGGTAAGACCCAGTTGAATAAATTTTGGGCGTATATCGGAGGTGTAAACTATTCGCCGCCTGCTGCCGAACAATTGATGCATCAAGACGCCTACTTCAGCGTCAAAGGCGAGTTTTGGGAGTTATGCTACCAAGGCGAAACCGTTGCGGTGAAGGATGCAAAAGGCTTGCATGACATTGCCCGTTTGCTTACGGAGCCGGAGAAAGCCATCCACTGCGTAGAACTAATCGGCGCAACGATTGAAGACGGTAGCGCCACCCTCACACTTGATGCACAAGCCAAGCAAAATTACCAAAATCGATTGCGCCGGCTCCAAATCCAAATCGAAGAGGCTGAGATGTATCAGCACAGTGAGCAATTGGTACAATTGCAGGAAGAATATGACCAATTGATCGACCACCTTAGTGGTGCTCTTGGTTTGGCCGGCAAAGCCCGCAAGGTCGGATCACCAATTGAAAAAGCGCGCTCTGCGGTGACCTGGCGTATCCGTAGCGCCATCAAAAAAATCGAAAGCCAGCACCCGGCGCTCGGTAGACATCTGTCGCAGTCGATCAAAACGGGAACCCTCTGCCGTTATCAACCCGAGCTTGACGTGCATTGGATCATATAAGCCCCGCCGGCAACCATCCCTAACAAATCCTAAGTTTTGCTAGCCCAGCCCGGTACTTGCACTTTATCAAAGTGCCTGCTCTTCGGGTTCAGCATCATTGACCTTACATCTCCTCCTGACGTCCAACTTACATCGTGAGGCATGAACTTACGCCTTTAAGGGTGAAAACACTGTTTTAGAAACCTTTAAAAGTTTAAAAAATGCCAACACCACTTGAAATTTTGCTAGATCCGATTTCTTTGATCGTCATCGCAATTTATCTGGGATTGATGATTTGGGAAGCACTCTGGCCCGCGCGTCAACTTCCATACGTTAAGTACTGGAAAATCAAAGGACTACTCGCTTTTATCACTTACTTTTATCTGTCATCTTATTTGCCCTTATTGACGGATCCTTATTTGGAATCGTATCGACTGTTTGATCTTACCGGACTAGGCACCTTTGGTGGTGCCGCCGTCGGCGTATTGCTGTATGAATTTGGCGTCTATCTGTGGCATCGCGCCATGCACAGCTCCGATTTTTTGTGGCGAACCTTTCATCAGATGCATCACAGTGCCGAGCGTCTCGATACTTACGGTGCCTTCTTTTTTAGCCCCATGGATATGGTTGGTTTTACCCTGCTCGGGAGTATTTGTTTTGCTCTTTTAATCGGGATTACGCCACAAGCCATTACACTGGTTTTATTGACGACTACCTTCCTGGGCATTTTCCAACACGCGAATATCAAAACGCCAGCCTGGTTAGGATATATCATTCAGCGACCAGAGAGCCATACTTTACACCATGCCATAGAAATTCACCAACACAATTACAGTGATCTCCCAATCTTCGATATCCTTTTCGGCACCTTTCACAATCCCAAAGGGTATGAATATGACACAGGCTTTTATGATGGATCATCGGATCGCATCGTAGACATGCTCTTATTCAAGGACATTAATGATCAACCCCAACCTCAAGAACTAAAATCCTAGCTTTTTATGTCTAACCAATTAATGCCTTCCCCGCTGGCTATCGCTCTGGAAATGAGCGAAGCCCGCTACTGGGGAAAATTATACCGCCGGAATGCCTTACTGTCAAGTTATCATACCCAAGTAGCTGGTGCTTTCGTCGGTGCCACCCCTGAGCTAGATGTTTTGGCGATGAATCGTGTCATTGGTCTTGGAATGACATCACCGGTCACGAATTTGGATATTGAAAATATCATCGCCTTTTACAAACAATTGGGCGTGCGGCGCTTTTTTGTTCAACTCAGCCCGGAAGAGCGGGCAAGAGACTTACCGAATCGCCTGGAGAAGAATGGCTTTCGTCTTTACAATCGCTGGGCGAAGCTGTTAAGACCGGCTGATTTACCGCTTACTCCGCGTGCAGCGAATGGCCTTCGCCTGGTGGAAGTCGACTCAACTAAAGCGGATGTCTTCGGCCAAATTATTCTATTCAGCTTTGACTGGGAGGATACGCGAGTAGCAGATTGGTTTGCGGGGGCCGTAGGCCAGCCGGGCTATCGCCATTATCTGGTCTACAAGAACCACGTAGCTATTGCTGCCGGCGCATTGCATATTGATGGCGCTTACAGCTCGCTGGCTATCGCTGGCACTTTACCCGATTATCGGGGGCTGGGCGCTCAAAGCTTGCTGATTCAGGCGCGCCTGGCGGCGGCGCGGGCGGCAGGAAGTCATTATACTTTTGTGGAAACAGCAGAGGATCGACTCGACCGGCCGGTGCCGAGTTATCGTAATATGATTAAGGCCGGTTTTGAGCTGGCTTACTTACGGGATAATTGGATATTTGAATTTGAATAAACGTTATGCATTAAATCACGCCCAACTCTTTTAAGCGCACTTCTAATTGCTCCGGCGACTGAAAGTGAATACTTTGAATCCCACAAGCTTCGGCGCCGTGTACGTTTCTTAAGGAATCATCGATGAAAATCGCAGTAGCCGGATCAATGGAGTAGCGTTCAAGGATGAGTTGGTAAATCCGTGGATCAGGTTTTTTCATTTTTTCTTTTCCCGAGACGAGAATACCTTCGAACCAATGTAAAAAAGAAAAATTATCAAAGGCATAAGGAAAAGATTCTGCGGACCAATTGGTTAAAGCAAATAATCCCAAATGCTCTTGTGCATGTACTTTTTTCAGAATTTCTACAGTACCCTCAACGGCACCGCCTAGCATTTCGGTCCAGCGATCGTAATAGGCACGAATTTGCTCGGCGTAGTCTGGATATTGATCCAAGAGCACCTGCGTGGCTTCCGCAAATGATCGTCCTGCGTCTTGCTGTTCGTTCCAATCCGGGGAGCAAATATGGGTTAAGAAATATTCCATCTCTTTTTCATCATCAAATATTTTTCGAAACAATCGGCGGGGCTCCCAATCAATGAGTACACCTCCTAAGTCGAAGATTACGGTCTTAATCATTTTTGAAAATTTTATAGCATTGGTGGAATGTTATTCTACGATCTTACTCCTTTACCTTATTCACCGTCTCCCAAACGCGAAAGACGTTTTTATAACATATTTTTTCAATATCCTCTTCCGAATAACCTCGTTTCAATAAAGCATAAATCAAATTGGGATAAGCAGAAACATCCTTAAGACCATCCGGCAAGGAGTCACCTACGCCATCGAAATCAGAGCCAAAGCCAACATGGTCCGGACCGACCAATTTCACGACGTGGTCAATATGGTTAGCCACCGTCTCCACGTCGGCGAAGCGAAACGGATGTGTTTTCCGAAACTGAGTAATAAAAGCTTTGCCTTCCTCGGAATCGCGTTCGAGGCCACGCGCTTCTAATTCAGCTGCGAGCATCCGACGATTCTCTCTGGAAATCCGTCGCGATTCAGCATCTACGAAGGTTGAACCAAAATTAATCTGGATCACGCCTTCGTTTTTGGCCAATAAGCGAATCATATCGTCGCTCATGTTGCGTTCGAAACCCGGCATGAAATAGCGACATGAGGAATGTGAAGCAATGCAAGGGGCCTTGCTCAGACGCATTACTTGATAGAAAGTACTGTCTGAAACATGAGAAATATCTATCATCATCCCTACGCGATTCATTTCTCGAACCACTTGTTCACCGTACGGACTTAGGCCATTCCAAGTGCGCGTCGTATCGTAGCTGCTATCACAAATTTGATTATCCTTGGAATGCGTCAGGGTAATGTAGCGAATCCCGCGTTGGTAGAAGTAACCAATATTTTTGAGCTCTTCACCAATTGGTGCACCGTTTTCCATTCCCATCGGTAGAGCAATCTTCTTAGCCTGAAAGGCTTGTTGAACCATCTTTGGGGAATCTCCGGCCGTAAAGTGATCCGGGTGAGCCGCGATAATGCCCTGAACCATGTCAATGAGCGAATCGGCCAATTCTTTAGCGCCACCTTTGGTTTGGTAAGACGCCGGGATATAAATCGACATAAAGGGCGCGTCCAGCCCGCCCTGTCGGGCACGCTCAAAATCAAAGTCCCCCTCCTCGCTTTTGATCGGAATGCCAATAAATTCTCTCGTCAGTTGAAAGTTCTTTACTGTTAAACGGTAGGGAAGATCGATGTGCCCATCGGTGATGATATAACGCTGGGCGAGTTGTTCTGCTTTTTCCTGCATCGCGATCTCCTCGGCGGAAAGTGTAGCGCCGGTTTTAGGTGTGCACTGACATAACAACGCAGCGATAATCAATAACAATAGGGTGCGCAGCATGGTATTTTTTGTGCTAAAATAATTCTTTTTGCCAGAATTCTTCGGTCGGCCTAATTGGTGGGCAAAAATCGCTGGACAATCTGCACCTCGGCTTCTGAAAGTTCAGCTGGCGGTAGATAACCCTGTCCACTGGGATCGCGACGCGTATCGCTTTTGTAGGTATTGATTCGATGTTTGAGTACACTGGATTGTATACCTTGCACTCCCGTAAAGGCTTCGATTTGCCGGAGTAGCTCATCGGGGCGCTGTAACAATTCATCGTAGTCGACAATTAGGCAACGCGAAGGGTCCGCTTGATTTTGGATCGTCTTGAGATTAAACTGCCAGGTTTGACAAAATTGTTGGATTTCTTGTGCGTTGATGATCATTTCGATACTACGGGCCGAACGGACACAGTCAAGCAAAGCGCGATTGATATAAAGCAATTTGGCTTCCGGCAGAGCCGCCATGGTTTGCAGCAGTTGTGGCGCCATCCATTCCGGTAATTTCATGCCCCAATTAGGGCGACCTTGGGTTTGTGCAAAATCTCGGTAGTGCTCCAAAATGGATAAGTAACGTGGCATAATGGCTGCCAGGTAGCCCTCCATATCCGGCATCAAATCGGGAATCCAATTATTGACTTCACCATTTAAGACCCCTTGCAACATCTCATCCCGAAATTGGCGTGAGGACTGGAAAAATAACTGGCGTTGCTGAGCCATATTAATTAGAATTTGCAGCTCGTTGACGCAACTCTCTCCGTAGATCAAGGCATTATCGGCGGAGCACAACAGGCGCTGTAAGAGCGTCGTTCCCGAACGACGAACCGGGGAAGCGATGAGGATGGGGGCTAGTGTTGACATGGCAATTTGGGCTTTGGGGAAAGATAGGAATTAATTTCCAAAGACTTTCTTGCCGTTGGTTTACCTTTGCAACTTCTTTGGGTGCTAAAAACTGCCAACTATGCAAGTATTTATTCTATGTACAGGCCGAAGTGGATCGGTAGGTTTGATTAAGGCTTGTGCGCATATTGATAATTATACCTCGGCGCATGAATCCTTGGCGCGGCAGTTGGGATCGGCTCGTCTGGATTATCCACAGGCGCACATCGAGGCAGACAATCGTCTCGGTTGGTTTCTTGGCGCCTTAGATGAAAAGTATGGGGACTCGGCTTTTTATGTCCACCTGCAACGCGAGCGTGCAGCTACGGCGCGCAGTTTTATGCAGCGCTGGTATGGCCGCAATAATATTGTATCTGCTTTTGCCAATGGCATTTTGCTGCGGCCACCGGAATTATTGTCGGAGGCAGATCGCTATCAGGTTTGTCTGGATTATTGCGACACGGTCAATACCAATATTCGTCAATTTCTTCAGAATAAATCCCGGAAAATGGATATGCATTTGGAAAATATCCAGGCGGACTTCCCCATTTTTTGGGAGCGTATCGGTGCACAAGGGAATTTAGAGGATGCGCTGCAAACGTTTGATACCCCACAGAATCCTTCTAGCCGCAAAATGCCCAAGAATTATGCGTACCATCTCAAGCTGGCAGCCTTGCGGTTTTGGCAGCAATTAAAGGCATAATAAAAGACCATCCCAACCTCAGCTAGGATGATCTCTAAAAGTCAAAGAGAAGCTATTTTACTATCTTGCGATCATTAGTTTTTCTACATGACTGAACCCATCAGCAGTAGTGTGGACGATATACATTTTCCCATCCAGACCACTCAGGTCAAGACGTACGGTGGTGTCACTGGTACGCATTTGACGGATCACTTTACCGCTGAGATCAATAATTTGAATATCATAATTCTCGTAAGTTGCGGGTAAATTCAGGGTGACTTCATTGGTGGTAGCTGGATTCGGTAAGATACTGACGTTTTCAATTTGAAAATCAGCAGCAGCAGGACTTGCTAAATTTTGTGGGGATGGGGTATCTGTAATCGATGACGTTTGTCGATTATCTTCCGCAAATTCATCCTGTTCTTGCTCGGTCATACAGCCCGGATCATAAGTAATTGGAAAGGTCTTAATGACACTATCTTCGGCCCATTGCAATTCGACGGTAATTTCTTTTGGGGTGCTGCCCGCGCAACTGCCTCCCCAATCTACATCGAAGGTTAAACCACCACGGCAAGTAGGTGATACCACATAAATATTGCTGATACTACACGAGCCTGTACCGCCGGCTACCAATGATGGGACACAAGATCCAGGGCCAGTCACGACTCCTCCGATTGCGCTATATCCTTGAATGTTAGACACGGTACCTCCATCTACCATTAACATAAGCAGATAAGGATCACTGTCAATCCCCGTTGAGTAACTCACATTATAGGATTGGACCGGAGAACTAGCACAAACGGTGGTTGGGCCGCTAGAAAGATTTATATCATTGGGCAAAGGACCAGCTATACAGGCGAGTGCTTCAGAAGTGTAAGCCATTGTGGCAACTAAAAGGATAAGGGTTAAAAAAAATCGGTTCATATTATATAAATGTTTAGGGTGAATAATCAACACATTTTGTGCACCTATTTGCAGCATAGGCAGAGCAAATACACGAGCACGCCAGGTGATCTGGCTACTTTAGGCAAGTGAATAAGACCCGCTGATCATCGCAGATAAAAGGATGACCGATGGTCAAAAGATAGCCTGTCGATCCGGAGATCGAAGTGTTGATAATAGTTGGATAGAAAGATTAGAGGTTGCTTAGTTTTCGGACATTGCAGAGATGAGTAGTCTGCGTCTGCCTATATTTTATTCTAACAATTTACTACTTCTTTTTAAATGATACAACTGCTTTAGTAATAATCTAGAGGCAAAAACAGTTTAAATAAATAACCTAAGCTGCAGATGATAGAAGGAGATAATGTCTTACATCAATAACTGTCCTCAAGAGTATCACGGTGAATTAGTATGAAGAAGAGAGAATAGTTGAGGACCTGCTCAATCACCACATTCCAATTACGCGAGATTTTTGCTTTTAGTGGCCTTATGCCTAAGAAAATTAGGTACAAGATTTGAATACCTAAAAAACTTAGGTATATTTAGGGCATGTTTTCAAAAGAACTCTTAAAAGGTACCCTCAAGACCATCGTATTGCACTTATTGGAAGAGCAGGGAAAGATGTATGGTTACGAGATTGCCCGTTATGTGCGCGAACGTTCAGAAGGACAGTTGGAATTGACCGAAGGCGCTCTATACCCGACTTTACACAAATTGGAAGCGGATGGATTAGTCGCAACCGAGAAAGTACAGGTCGGGCACCGGACCAGAAAATACTATCGCCTGACGGCATTGGGCACTGAAGCCGCGGGACGTAAGCGCGAGGAATTCGCGCTCTTTACCGCAACTATGCGGATGATTTTGACCCCTAAATGGAACACCTGATATGATCGCCCTTAGTGAACACCAGGTTTATTACATTGCTAATCGCCTCGACCAGGCCGGGATTGACTACCTGCCCCTGCGTGAGGAACTGCTCGACCATCTCTGTTGTATGGTTGAAGATCACATGGTTGACGGCCTGAGTTTTAGCCAGGCTACACATGAAGTATTCGCTGCTTTTGGAAAAGATGGAATGCAAAAGCTTCAACGTCAAACCATTCTTCAACTTCAAAACAAATCGCAGCTTATGAAACGATTAGCTTTATTGGTGTTGGGCTTACTGCTCATTAGTTTCACTATGATGTGGGCGCGGCAACAGGATGATCCGCCTAGCCGCCGGCCACTCAATGGAGAACATGTTGTAACGAGTGCCTTTGGGCAACGGATGCACCCGATTCTCAAAAAGCACAAGATGCATTTTGGTGTCGATTTCAAGGCTCCGCTCGGTACGCCGGTGATGGCGACCTCCGACGGCGAGATCGTCAAAGCGGAATTCCGGGAAAAGTATGGCAATATGATTGTCATTCGCCACGACGACACGTTTGAAACCCTTTACAGTCAATTGTCCGAAATTCAAGTGAAGGTCGGTCAAACGATCAAAAAAGGAGAGCAAATTGGTCTGGTAGGGAGTAGCGGAATGTCCACGGGACCACATCTCCATTACGAAGTCCACAAAGATGGCAAAGCTGTCAATCCCGAAGGATTTTTCGGACCTTAAAACAGTATTTATTTTTGTATCAAGTCACGGAAAGAAATTATTCCATCTTTTGATTTGCTGGCTACGCTTTTTGGGCGTGGCCTTTTTTTGTGTTGTAAATAGAACGTATGATACGACTAATAATAAAACCTCAAACTTTACTGTTAAAATCAATTAAATAGTATTTTTAAATTGGGCTGTAATTTTATTACAATTAATAAGTAATAAAGATTTTGCTAAAATCTATTAAATTTTAATTCAGACTAAAAATAGATTGTGTTTTGATTGATAAAGTTCTATCTTGTGACAATCACTTTAGTTTCTCATTTTGATGATAGGCGAAAAGTGAAATAATAAAGCTGTGAAAATCCTGCCTGGATTTATTTCGTATGTGAATTAATGTTGGATAATGAGTTGACAATCAATGTTTATGGATTGATTGCCTACCGTCTTATTTAGCTATCGCTAGTTGTGGTGTAGCTACTAGATTTGTATGGCTTAAACTCAGAGTTTTGCCACATTTTAGGTCTAAACTTTAGACTGCCACGATTTTAATATGGTGTTAAATCGTAATGAATTTGTATTGTTTTTAAATAGTTGCAATAAAGTATGAATGGTGGATTTGTGCTTGATTTTGATTTTCTAATAATAAAATTATAAAGTCATGAAAAAATTAATTTTAATTATTTTTTTGATTCCTGTAATTAATTTAATTGGACAAAATTGTGCCGACCAAAATGCTCTATCGTTAGTGGATGCATCGGTGTCCTGTCATTATGATGTGAACTGCCCTTTAGGAGCGGATTGGGACCACTATAAAGATGAGCTTAAAAAATCTGTCGTTAGAATTTCTAATGGAGGAACGGGGCTTGCAAATTATGTTGGTAGCGGGGTGCTGGTCAACAACACGAGTCAAAATAAAGCCTTGTATATTCTGACGGCTTTCCATGTCGTTGAACCGGACTTGCCAAGTAGTGGCCCTGCCGTAGGGTATAAGTTTGATGATTACGTTTTTACCTTTGGCTGGATCAGTCCTGAAGCCACAACATTCTGTGGAACTGAAGGAAACAACGACCCTGGACCTCTGGATATGGTACTTTGTGGAGCGGAATTATTGGCATGGGGCGAAGATTCTGATTATGCACTTTTAGCGGTTGACGGAGAGGTTGAAGCGGACTGGGATATTGTCTGGGCTGGATGGGACAAATCTGATACAGATCCTACCTTTGAGGTTGGTATTCATCATCCTAGAGGGGACGTCATGAAAGTCTCAAGAGACGATACCGGTGCTTTTAAAAGCACTTTGCTTAGCGGTCTGAAAGTATGGAGCATTAGTTCAATCAATGGATCAGCAGGTTGGGAAATAGGGATGGTAGAATCTGGATCATCGGGCTCCCCTTTATTTGACCAAAAAGGCCACGTTATTGGTCAATTAGCAGGAGGTGGTTCTAATGGACAATGTGATCAATCGAGTATTTTTCGCAGAGGGCTCTATGGGCGTCTTGCCGTGTCGTGGGATGATGGCTTGAGTCAGTGGCTTGATCCGCTTACTTTGGGAGTTGATGTTTTCGAA
>JANQQI010000014.1 GCA_028285085.1 Saprospiraceae bacterium
ACTCCTTTACACTACCCTATCTTGGAAAATTCTATTAACTTCGATTAATAGTGAAGATAAGACGGAATGAATTGTTTTCCGAAAGTTGACTTAATGTTGACACGTTGATAAAAAGATCAACCACGACACATTGACATAGAACAGGTTACTACCGAGAGACGAAACCCTCCCAGGGTCACCAAAGCATAGAGAGGCAGCAACGTTTGACGTTGTTGTCTTTTGAGTTTAATGGTATGCTTCTATTTTAAATCTTAGGTTCTTTTAGCCTAGTTTCATTCCTTTTTAAGCCCTACTTCATAGAGCAGTACCTGATTTTCTTGCCTTCGAATAGTCAATGAAAAGATCCATTATTAAAGTCCGCTCTTTATTCGATGGACTCTAGCGTTCTAACCACTACTTCCTTCTCTACTTTTCACAACCTATGAAGATTCGCACAGAGATAGTTTTTCTTAGCTGAATAATCTAATCCTCATCTTTTGGGATGTACAGCATTCCCTACAGGAAGATAACCCAAAAATGCTATGCTTAACATTAAAACAGTCGATTATTCTATCAGCTATACAGTCGTCTTTTTTTTAAAACTTTTATAATCGTTGCTTGGGTAGGGTATTTAGCATGACGACGACAAAGGTGATCAGCGTTGATAATCCCACCAGCCACCAGAGCTGTAGTTGATTTGAGATAAATATAAGAAATGTGTTTTCTGAACGACTGCCTGCTAACAGGTCTCGAAAATCAAATAAATCCTGCACTCCTTTTTGCAAACCATAATCAAAGTGAAACAAGGAGAAGATAGCTGCAATGAAAGAACTAAAAATCAGAATGTGCGCAATATATTGCGCATAGAGATTATGCTTTTTTAAAAAGAAAAGAGCACTAAGTAGCAACACTCCTAATCCCAGGAATAAGAGGAAATAATCAATATAAGGAGACCCCTCATTTTGAAAAGCGGTTAGGCTAACCTCCTCCGAAAAATAGATGTATATCAAGAGTAATGATGCGGTTATTCCGAAAATGGATTTAAAACTATATTCTAAATTAAGAAAAGGGGCCAATAATAATCCTAAAGCAAGAAGAACGGTATATGGAAGTAATTGCCAGAAAAATTGAATCAGCACTCCCTTTCTAAAAAAAAGAGAAGCGTGATCCACCGCTTTTACTCTATTTTCTAATTCTAAAACCTGGGGAGGGGGACAATAAAAGAATTCGTCTAAACCAGGTAGAGTGAAACGAGATTGAGTGAAACGAGGTTGAATTAAACCAAATGGAGTGAAACGAGATTGAGTGAAACGACATTGAATGAAACTCGCTTCTTTCTTTTTAAGATATTTCTCTAGTGATTGTCTTTCATTAAGATTAGACAGTCTTTTTTCTTCATAGTACTTGATATAATCTATAGTGTTTTTTATATCTATCAGGGTATTTTCAATGTCTGATAATAGTCCTGTATTTTCAATGTCTGATAATAGTCCTGTATTTTCTATTGAAAAAGATCTTTCCAAGAAAACTTTCCATTGGACAACAATAGTGTCAGAAGAGATTGATTTATCAAAAAGAGTATATTTATCTTTTTCAAACCGATCAACAAGTAAATTAAACCGCTCTTCAAAATTGTTAATTGAATAGTTAGAAGTATCTAATAATAAAGCTTTTAAATTCTTCCCATATCCTAAATTAGTATAAGATGGTAATTGTGAGAAAATTTTTGGATTTGGGGGATAGTAAGATAAATCAATAACCTCGCTATCAGTATCCACCAAGCGGTATAGATATACAGTGTGATCCATCGCTTGTTCTACGGAAATGATCCGGTAGGAGAAGCCACTAATTCCCGTACTATCCGATGCAAAATCGTCCAACCACCCAAGAAATATCGCAGATTGTAGTTTTGATCGTGGTTGTTGAGATGCACTAGACCAGAATGAAAGATAAGCTGGTAAGGATAGCTTTGGCACATCCAATATTTCATTAAACAAGTTAGCCGTATCTTTCAGTTCTTCTAAGGTGAAATCTCCTAGAGAAAATAACCCTAACCAATAAAGGCTATCCGCATCATATCTGTGTTCCAGAATATCGTTTTCAGATTTGAATATCTGATAAAATGCCTCCTCGCCATCTTTCCAGGACATCCACTTTTTGGTGACCTCTCCGAATAAAAAGTATCGATGTGTATCTCTTACAAATCTTATATCTTCTTCCTCCATTTTGTTGACCTTATGCTCATAAATTATTCCTACCCGAAAGGCATTGGTACAAAAAAGAAACAAAAAGGCAACGCCGATAAAATAAGCAAGAAAGTAAAGTGTGATTCGTTTAAGATCAAGCACTATTTTAGATTTCTTATGCTCGAGTGAAAACCAATACATGTAAAAAAGCACGACCAGCACCAAGGATATTTGAAAATAGTTTTCTTCCCATAGCCGTATAGGCTCTACCGGATCTACTAAAAGATCTATATTGTTATTCTGATAGCTAGAATAGATACCGCCCGCCACAAATAAACCTCCACAGATGAGTATCGCTGCAGGTAGAATATAGTGGACTTGGGTACGCCAAATGATGGGCCAGTGTTCACGCAGCCATCGATCAATTTTGGTCAGAGGAGTCCGCCGCCTTATGGAATGATTAGGTTTCCTCTGACTCATAAAATTTGGTTTTTATCGATTGACTGATATTGCGAAAATATTGTAGCTGGATTTGATTTTCAGCGATCTTATCCAGTAATGCTTTTTGCTCTAAGCTGATGGGAGTCGAGATATGCAGATACATGATCTTATCCTCAATTTTAATCTCCGGGAACTCGGCGAGTACTGCTTTTAGCTTTTCCTGATCTTGACCACAAGCAATTTCGTAATGTGCATTTTTATTAGGACGATTAGCTTCTTCTACTATCTTTCCTGCCCTCATAAACAACATCCGATCTGTGATAAATTCCAGTTCGTGAATATGCTGGGACGTGAGGAGGATCGCAATAGAATTATCCGAATTATCAGCCAGGTCTTTTAAATCTTTAAGAACGGTGATTTGAGCATTTACATCTAGATGCGCCAGGGGCTCATCTAAAATTAATAACTCTGGTTTCCAAACCAGGGCTTTAGCTAAAGCAAAGCGTAAGCGATACCCGCCGGAGAGTTCTTTCCAACTTCTGTCGATATAATTGCCCAGACCTAGCAAATTAATGATGCGCGCGGTTGCTGATTGATTTTTCTTTCCATGAATTCCATGTAAAGCAGCGGCAAAGCTAATATTTTCCAGGAGTGATCCATGCCATTCCGTTAAATGCTGTGGGACATAAGATATTCGCTTTTTAAGATGTCCCCAATTTAAATTCTTCGTTGCTGTTTGGAATTGAGGATATCTTAGGTTCCCTGAGCTTTTTGATAAACTTCCCGCAATAATATTCAGGAGTGTAGACTTACCGGTAGCATTTTCCCCAACTAGCCCAATGACCTCTCCATAATGGAGTGTCATTTCTGAGACATACAATTCAAAGTCATTTTTATTTTTGGTATTAAATCGGCCCTTCAGGAGTGTGCTTAGCGGTGTCGTATATTTTTTTCGAAGGGCGGTAGCCTGAAAGACGATGCTCTCTGCTTGGACTTTAGCCGCAATATCTTTTTCAGCTTGTGATATCTTTTTTTGATAGTTGGATGCAGAGCTATTACTTATATAATCAAGTATAATTCTCTCTTTGGTCGTTTTGTCAAAGCGATAAAGTTTTATGGCTAATGCGCTAACCTCCTCGTCACTGAGTTCAATCGTACCTTGAAGATTCAACGTCACTAACTCTCTGTTCGAATAAATAATATTTCGAATTTTTGTTTCTTCGTCGAGTTGTTTTAGTCGGTTAATATGCTCTAAATGCTCATATAAGGCTTCTGTATAAGCTATAATAGGGGGACTAATTTCATTTATATGATCTCTATATTCTTTGGGAATTAGAAGGCCCCTAATATTATCTGTTTTTATGGAATTAAATCTACTGGTCACTAACATAATGTCATTATAGCCTAGGTCACGATCATCTGCATATTTGCTAAAGTGATCATGGAATTTCCAGAGTTCTTGAAGAGACTCATTGAGATGACCACCGTGAATGAGTTTCAGAATTCTATCTTTATAAGCAACAGCCTTTTTTAATTCGATCATTTCATCTAAGGGTTAGGCCAATATATACTTTCATATTGAGCAGCACACTAAATGGAGTACACACAAACGGCTTTGGATGCATAGTAAATATAATGTTTTACTTGAGAATTGTCTGAATATCTACAGAGAAAGATAGGAGACATTAAGATGTGGTTATGCTCCAATAAATGCTGCAAGAGAAAAATGATGTCACAATTTGGTTGGCTATTTTTAATGCCTTACTTGTAAGAATATACAGAATTTTGCGTCGATTTTCAGGTGTTTTTGGGCATTAATTTGTCAACGACCACCATTGCTAGCTGCCGGATTTTCCGCTTATTGAAGCAATTCACGCCTTCGACAGACAAGTTAGTGCTCCGTCGAGTGCTTTGACCATTTGTTGATTTGAGTTTTGAATTTGTGCGTAATGATCAATGCACATGGCTTGTATTCGCCAATATTCAGCTATAACTGTGATTTATATTTTCTGCATTATAGTTTCTTTCCTATATTAGTCAGCTTAAGACATTGCTTTTATATTTGATACGAACACGCTCATATATTTGAGCCAGGAATCATAAAAAAAGGTCGTAGCTCGTACCTATAGAAAACAAAAAGTAGCTTTTTTCTAACTCATTAAACAGTAAAATATGGCATATAAAATCGGAGATAAAGCTCATGGTGGTATTGTGTTTTGCCTATTTCAAGACGGCGAACATGGCTTGGTAGCTGCTGAAACGGATCATAGTACCAGAGCCACTTGGGAAGATGCAATGAAAATATGTTCAGATTTGAAATTGGGTGGCTATAGAGATTGGTTTCTTCCATCCAAAGATCTACTGATTTTAATGTGGAAAAATCTACATAGATATGGCTGTCCCGAATGGGGTCCATGCCCAACTGCACTTGGTGGTTTTGTTGATGATATGTACTGGAGTTCTGAAGAATTCGACACTTTTGATGCGTATCGTTATAATTTCAGAAATGGCTCTCAAAATAGATGGTATAAGCCAAACGAACTTTATGTTCGGGCTGTTCGGGCTTTTTGACAAAGCTTATACTGAAAACCTTAATTCTTAACAATTAAAACAGAAAATATGGCATACCATATCGGAGATAAAGCGCATGGTGGTATTGTGTTTTGTGTATCCCAAGACGGCGAACATGGTTTGGTAGCAGCTGAAACCGATCAGAGTACCGGAGCCAATTGGGAAGCTGCAATAAAGATATGTTCAGAATTAGACTTAAACGGTTTTAAAGACTGGTTTCTTCCGTCCAAAGATTTATTGAATTTAATGTGGAAACACTTGCATAAATTTAGATGTCCCAGTACGGCTCCAGATGATGTTCCTTGCCCATATGCACTTGGCGATTTTGCCGCTATGCACTACTGGAGTTCTAGTTCTGTAGAGAACAGTGGTGGTAAGGTGTATAAACAGAGCTTCCACGATGGCACGCAGTCAATGATGTTTATGAGCGACAAAATTCATGTCCGAGCTGTTCGGGCTTTTTAGTAGTTCATCTATTGAACTATTTATTCCTGTAATGGACGTTTTTTATTTATAAGGGTTTATATTATTATTTACCTTTTTTGAGTCCTTTTGTACGTGTTCTACTCTTTGGCCTTCTCAATTCCTACATCCTAGCTATGTTTACCATTGCTGTTTATTTACCGTCTTGATATTTATTTTGAATTTCTCACAACCTATTTTTGATTAAAAGATCAAATCCAATATTCCACAAACAGCTATTCCAAAGATCAGATTCCAAGACACTTTATTTTTAAATTTATTTTTTGGGTATCTAATTAATATTAGATGCAAATCTTTAGCTTGAAGACTAAGATTGATAGAACCAATCTCATTTCTACATCAAGCTTTAATTATCCAAACCCTCGAGCGTTCGATCAATAAGATTATTCTCTCAATAATCAATCAGTTCATATTAAAAAACTAACAGGTAAAGTTTTAGAAGCCATCAAACACAATTTTGAGATGGCTTCTACATTGATCTACCTACAAGCACGACAACATTGATAGGTTACGGTGACAACGAATCTTCTGTATCCGCCGTTGCTTATAAATAAGTAGTTGAAATCATAGTTTACAATTTTTCCTCTATAGGATTGACAGCTACACCAAGGTGCATTATCGGTTGCGATTTTTTTCACCTTATTTAACAATACATTAATATCTCTTTCCTCTCCTAAAAAGGTTCCGTTACAGCCGTTGCAAAATAATATATGATCAGTTATGCTATCATAGTCATCAATAACAAAATTGGCGTTGGCTGACCCGCCCAAAGTATTTTCACTAAAATTTATATCGGAAGTATTGCATGTTTTGTCTAAGTCAGGATTACAGCCCAAATTATTAACATCGTTTAGGATTTCATTAAATTGAACAATCATTGCCGGATCAGGATTTGGCGATGAACTTGCCCATATATAACTATTCGGGATGCAAGAAGCGCTTCCAGATGAGTTTTGGCAATTTGAAAATAGAGCTGTGATACAAATAAGGAATAAGAAATTAATTAGTCTTGGGTTCATTTTATCTTATTTTTAGAATTTAAAAAAAGGAGTTGAGTGACTTAATCAAATTAAGCTCATCGAAACGGAGCTATTAAATTTTCCAATAAGCCTATTACTCATTCTGACTTCCCAGACGTTGGCTACTCACTGGAATTTCCCGGATACTTTGAAAGGATTGATCATCTTTCGCCTGAGTCTCAACGACCAGTGATTGCTTGCGGAAAGGACGATACTTATTCAGCTTAACCATTACTGGAATCTCTAAGGATTCTCCGGCGGGGATCGTAAAATCATTCAGATCAAGGTTTTCTACTGCGCTACTCAGCGATAAATCCTCTGTTTTGGTATCCGCCAAACGAATTCGCCCGCGCATATCCTGCTCGCTGTTATTCTGTAAAGCCAGATTAACTTGTTTGCTTTGCCCTGGAGAGAGAATCACGGCTTCTAATGGGATGCCATTGCCTTCCACGCTCAAGCAGATGGGGCTTAAATCCATTACCGAGCCTTCCGCCCAGAAGGCATTCCCGTTATTATCTACGAAGGTGGCCTGATAACACGCGCGATTGAAGGGGATATTCAAGCCTGACGGTCTGGTGATATTCACGATATAAACCCCGCAATTACCCGCATTCAGGCTTATACTACTCGTTGGATCGGTATAGTTCGTCGGGCCGTCAACGTGACAGCTTCCACCATTCGCTCCCGCGGGTAATCCAGATAAATCCTGCAGCGTATAAGTACGTTGTGAATTGCTATAATTACACACGGTAATGCCCACCGCTACCGTCGTTTGATTAGGGCAATAGCCCACAATTTCGGGCGTGTAAGCAACATTTGAGCATTTGCCAGCGCCATCCGCCGCATAAATTCGTTGGATGGTCAAATCAGACAAAGCCTTATCGTACAGCTCCACCTCATCTAGTTTAGCACCAAAAAAATCTCCCTGGAGGGGGTGCTTGCCAATGAGCAAGTTGCTAGTGTTACTTAAAGAATTGCTGACCGCAGTGGGGTCGTTAGTTCCTGCCAACACCCCATCGATATAGTACTTGATACCGCTATTACTGGATCGATCAACCGTAACGGTCACAAAGTGCCACTGATTATTTGTCGGTACCCCTTGGGTGGAAGTATAGGTGTTACTGGTGAAGCCGTCATTTAGTTCTAACTCAATGAAGTTGCCATTAAATGAGAGACAATAACCTCTACTATCCATTTTACAGACCACCGTTTGTTTACCGGAGGCAGAATTACCCAGATTCACCCAAAAATCAATACTAAAATCGCCGGTTCCGAAGTCGTAAGCTGGATCATTGGGAGCGATTAAATGATTGTTTGTGCCGTCAAAAGTGTAGGCAACACCAACCTTACCGGGGGTACCACTAATGGGGCCACCCCCTAGACTAGCCAGATTACCAGTCGCCAAATCGTAATCAAATCCATTAAGCCCCAATGGGAACCAAGCGGTCAAACTGTTCGGTGGCGGGGTACAGTTGCCTTGGCGGCACTCATCATCACGCTGGAAGCTGGGTTGCGCTATAGGATTCGTCGGCGTATTCATGCTCATGTTAATAGGTTCCAAGGTCAGCGCACCCGGATTTTGCCCAACGATAAAAGAAACACGAGAAGGAATACCACTGATTTGATTACAAGGGGCATTACCTTCGGCATTAGTTCGAATCACTGTAGCAGTACCGGTATTATTATTGGTCCAAAGGTCATGGGCGGCCAGGCCATAGCCTCCATCACTGAATTGTATGGCGGTATTACTGATTTTCCCCGTAGTGGTGTTAGTATGAATAAAATCATAAATCCCTAAATACTCATGATACCAGTTGGGCTGACCAGATTGATCCATTGTCAATAAAAATAAATTTCCATTACTGATATTTCCAGAGATAGCTAAGTTGCCATTTGCCCCATTTGATAAAGTGGAATGCTCTTGTGTTCCGGGAATAATGTATTGCTGAGCCCATTGGACATTTCCATTTAAATCGGTTTGCAGTAAAAAAGGATCACTTCCTACCCCCCCTGAAACAAATATTTCATTGTTCATAGTCACCAGGCCGGTTGCATCGATATTAGGAAAGAACGTCGACCAATTTGGTGTTCCCGAATTAGGATCAATCGACATGAGCAGACTCTGATTAATGGAATTAGATTCGGCCAATAAGATAAGTTCATCGGTGGCCGGATGTTGCTTGATATCTGTGCCGTAGTTATTGAATTCATTATAACGCCAATAACTGGGATTATTGCCATTAGCATCCAGCTTGATAATCACCGGTGCGATATAGGCGTTGTCATTCAAAGTACCGACAATTGCAATCTGGCCATTGTTCAGTTCAATCACATGCTTGACCAATAGATATGATGATGAACCGAAAGGGACAAATTCGCGTTTCCAAATCTCCTGGCCGTTAGCGTCCAAGCGGACAATAAATGCATTGAGCATGAGCTGAAAACCGCTACCTACAACTATACATCCACCATCCGCGGTACTGATGATATCAGCAGGATTAGAAAAGCCACCGAGGTCATAAGTTCGGGTCCAATCCACAACACCATTGCGGTTATTACGCATAATGAACAGCTCGCTTGTAGTCTGTATTTTACCGGTCACATAATAGTTATCTTGACCGGCGATATCAATACCCGCCACTTTTTCACCACTATTTTGGCCATAATGCGCCACAAAAATCTCTTGTCGGCAACCTAAAGACCAAAAAATAGTAGAAATAAGCAGAATCAGAAAAGGGAAGTTTTTGCGAGAGTTCATATTGTTGAGTTATGGTTAATTAGGGGTTGCTGTGAGAAGCAATACACCTATTTATCCATCAACTCAACGGCTTGTTAGCTTTTGGTGTGAAAAATTTAGCGTTGCAGTATTAGAGAGAAAAAATTGAGATGAACTTGGAACATTGTTATTCCTTTTTGGGCTGTTGCAACAACTGATAATCATGTAAGACAATCCGAAGGCTGGACAGCAATAATTCCGGGTCATCATAATGCACAAAATGTCCAGCATCTCCGCTATAAAGGAGCATCCCTTTGTCTACCGATTGGATCACCTCCGTCCAACGTTGCATGCGGTACTGGGTTTTCGATCGAAAGAGTGCCTCTTCATCATAATCTTTGGTCCGCAGTTGCCTGGGTTTTTCGAATCGACCGCCCATCAAGATGTGCACAGGGATATTGGGTAGCTCTCGCTGCTTAATCTCCTCAAAATCATTTTCTCTTTGATTTTCCAATACCTGTCCTTCTCTTTGCAAGGCTAAAGGTCTTGTACTCCTATCCTTGCGGATGTCAATAAAGGCCTGGATGAGGCTATCCACTTTGGTGTCCTCCCAATTGAGTACTTCGTAATAAGCCCGCCGATTTTGCTGCGTTTCCGTAAAATCCGCCGGGTCGACAATAATCAAGCCCGCCAATAACTCTGGGTAATAATTGGCGAAGCCACGCACGTACAAACCGCCCAAAGAGTGCCCCACCAAAATATACGGCGGTTCCAATTCTAAATACTCTAATAACCTCACCAATCGATCCGACACATTTTTTATCGTCGGCATTTCCTCAATCGCTTCGGACTGCCCCACCCCAGGCCTATCGTAAGTCACAATCGGCGCCAAGGCCGCAGCCCCTTCTAAGACTCTATCCCAATTACCCATTGGCGTACCATACCCACTTTCGAAGACAATAACGGGCTGCCCAGCCGTTCGTTTATCTATACTCATTGTATTGATCCAAATCTTAGCGCTGTCGACGGTGATGAATCGTTTTTGGGCGTGGGTTTGTCCGATGGTAAGTAAACTCAATAGGAAGAAGAGGTACTTCATAGCCGTTGGCGGTTAGTTGAAGATTAATTATGTAATTATAACCGGTGAGAGGGGGTTAGGTTTAGGGGAGAGGTTAAGAAACTAGTAATATGAGTGTATTAAGCTAAAGAACTAATTTTTAAACTTTGAGCTTGCATATCATAGAAAAAAAATACTAAAAAGAAGCCAAATTTTCGTTACAAAAACCTCAAAAAAGAAAATGTTAAGTTACTGCACAAAAGTAGTATGCTCTTTAATAAAGTTATCTTACGCCTTCTTTGATCAAAGATTTTCTATGTAGAGAAAACCGAAGGACTCGAGAAACAGATTACATGTCAAAAATAAAAAAATTTTCCCTTAGCATCTTTCGAGTTTCATTCCTTATGTAAGCATCATTTCCCAAGCATTCAAAAATAATCATATATTCGTAAACGAACTTTTTCAAATTTTTAATAAGTTCAGAAAAGCAACCCATATCAATTTCTAAGTTCGCCTCAATTGCTCTTTCTTCAGCTGAGCCTCTTTGTAAATCTCGATCAATAAATCTTGCGAGATTAAAGCCACGTCCTTTTAGTACATCATAATTTTTTTTATTTTTTAAAGTTTGGTTTATATCTCTAATCAGGATCTTAACCTGGCTTAAATCGCTTTTAAACCTACCAAATTCTAACAATTCACTGAATCTATCAATTAAAAATTCAAGATCAATTGCTAAATTTTTAATATCTGGATTGGTCTTATTATTTGTTAAGACTATATGAAAGTTATAAAATAGGATACAAAAAAAATCTTCAATTATGTTTTTTTTCTTAGAAGTCCGAAAGAACTTCGGTATATGACTATATACTCTATTGAATTCAGGATTATTAGTAATCGATGATGCCATTTCATAAATTTTCATTAAGAATCTATCAGCCCTCGGTAATAAACCTCCTATTAGTATAAAAATTTCTCGCCACCTAGTATCATTAAGATACATACTTAATATATTATCGATTTCCTCATGTGATTTACATTGAGTAATGTATTTAGCTGTTAAAAACTCTTGAAATGTTAAATGTGAAAAGGAATAGATATTTTTAGATATTTTAACAATTAATCCATGCTGAGATTCAATTTCATTTAATATTTCTTCGTTATCAATGCTTAAGGTATTATCTAAATCAAAAGAAAGATCACTAGTATAGCTTTTGACATAATCTAAAATCCCTCTTTTATTAAAAAAATATTCTTTTTTAACAAAAGATTCAAATGCAATCGAGCATAAAAGGTCCGTTTTCTTCTTTGCAGATAATTGTTTATAAATACTTTTTCTTTTTATCCCTCGAGAAGCATCCCATTTCTTTAAAAGAATAGAAAACGATTCTTCATATAGCTCTGCTTTATTTGCGGGAAAGTCAAAATTATCGTCAAACACTATACATAGAAGAGACAAAAGTAAAGGTATTTGGGCTAAATCTTTAAGTGAATAGTTATTCTCAATCTTATCAATACATTTTTCTGCAATACCACTTCGAGAATCATGACTAAACCAGTTTCCTATAAACTTTTTAATTTGCCTATAGTCAAAATCTGCAATTTCTATATCTGTAAATTGTGAAAAAGTATGGTTATATGCAGCAACCCTGCAGCTAATTATAAATTGATTCATGGAATATTTATCTGACAATTTAACTAAGTCATTAACTACTTTCCATTGAATATTTTGAGTTACCTCATCTAGACCATCAAAAAGCAATTGGAATTTTCCATTTAGCAACATTCGTTCTATAAATAACTTCGCTTCAGGAAACCCACAAACATCAAACTCTTCAGCGATGTAATCTATTAATGTTAAATCTGATTCAGAATATTTCTTCAAAGTAACAAAAACAGGAATTCTTTCACTTTTTTTATTCTGAATACTTCGTAGAGCTGTATACTTTAAAAAAGTTGTTTTTCCACTACCAGGTTTTCCTAAAACTATAAACTTATCTAATTCACTTACCGCTTCTTCTGCAGATTTCGTTTCCTTTTTGACACCAAACGATCTCGTAGCCCAGTTAATAGTATTATTTAGCTCTTTAATATCTAATCGAAATTTACTTGTGATCTTTTCTAGAATATTAACCTGGACAAAAAGTTTATCTAATTCGACAGGTTCATGCATACCTACTATCTTAACAACATTATATCTATTATAAAGATTGGAATAATATTTTTTAGTAGCTAAGTGAAGCAAGTCATACTTTTTGTTTCGTTCTTCTATCCAACTTCTGATATCTCTATAGATGCCTTCTACAATAGAGACGGTAATTTTAGTTGCAGAGTCAACAATAACAGAATTAATTACTTCATTCATAATTCTTAAATTACATTAATTACAAATACTGCATTTTCATATTCAGTTAACATTATTTCTATCATCATTTACTAGTTGACTCAGCATTAAGGCATCATACTACAACAAAATATAACAATATTATTTCAATAACACTGCATTCTTAACCTAAAACCCAGAAAGGCCGCAGCGCCCCCGCTACAGCCTTTCCAATTCCTTAATCCTCTATCCTACTAATACAACTTCAACTCCGGGATAGCTTGCTTGGCCACATTCAGCGCACGCAGCGCATCCTTTTTCTTGAAAGAATGCCCTTCCATCCGAATTAGAATATTGCGGAGGGTACGGATGGCGTCGTTGATGAAGGGACCTTTATTGAGCATGACGCACTCGGCGCGGGCGCCCTGGGCCGCGTCGCTAATTTCCGCGCGCGTGGGGAGGCCGGTTTTTGCAAGATTCTCGAGGACTTGCGTAGCCCAGATCACCGGGACGTGGGCCGCCTCGCAAATCCACATAATTTGCTTTTGCACCTCGGAGATGCGCTCGAAGCCAATTTCGACGGCCAGATCACCGCGCGCGATCATGACACCAATTTTATCGCGCTGCATACCGGCCAGTAAGATCTGGGGTAGATTCTCGAAAGCTTCCTTGTTCTCGATTTTGAAGACGACGCCGAGATCTTTGGCGTCATGCTTTTTCAATTGCTTGTACAACACCTTGACGTCGTCGCCGGTACGGACAAAGGAATAGCCCACAATATCGGCGTGCTTGCAGACAAAGGGTAGATTTTTGATGTCTTTCTTCGTCAAGGCTGGCAGATTCAATTGGGTATCCGGCAAGTTAATCCCCTTAAGGGAAGAGAGCTTGGCTTTGTAGCAATCCGTGATGAGCAGTTCAACTTCGCCTTTGGATTTACGGACCACTTTGGCTCGGATCATCCCATCGTCAAATAAGACGGCATCGTCAACGCGCACATCATCGATGATCTCGTGGAGTAAGACACCGACTTCCGCTTTTTCTAATTGCTTACCCTGATCGTCGAATTTTGACTTTTTGCCCTTGGTGTTACGCTTGGTCAAAATAATGTGCTCCCCACGGCGAATTTTAATCCCGTTTTTGACCTTCCCTTTTTTGCTAAGAATTTGAATCTTGGCGGTCCGAATTTTCGGGCCCGAAAGGTCCATGTAAATCTTGATCTTCTGCCGAAATTCTTTTTGTACCTTTTTGATATTCTTCACCATCTTCGTCCAAATCTCCAAGTCGCCGTGACTTAGGTTGATCCGCGCAATTTCCATCCCATTGGCAACCATATCACGGATCATCTTTTTATCCTCCGCCGCTTCGAGCGGTAGCGTCACCATGATTTCGGTAAAGTTGCGTTTAGAACTGGCATCGAATAGTGTCCGGGCGTGCTTACGCAGTATTTTTTTACTCCTTTTATAACCAATGAGTTCTCGCCCCGGTTCGGACTTAAACGATTGCCCCTGCATCAGGTTCAAGTTTTTGACCACCTGATAAAGATTGTTATACACGTAGCCTTCGGAGCTCCGCATGGCGGAAAGGCCTAAATCGGATAGGTTGTCATGGTATTGTCGTAAATCGTAACTCCGCAGGATGAGATAACGGCATAAATTTTTTGCGCTCTGCTTAAATTCTTTGTGTACGGAGGCGGTAATTGCATCAATTTTAGCCTCATTTTTTTCCATCGATTTCAGAATCGTATTCAGCTCGTTGGTCAGTTTGTTGATCTTCATTTAGGTGTATCAAGTTATTTAAAAGAAGAACACCCGGAATCAGCTTAAGTTCTTTTGCAGACGCGAGAATTATTTTGAAAAAAATGTACTCTTTTTTATAAGTTTTCATCAATTTTAAAAATGATCCTTAATCTCCAATTTTAATAAATCTCATCGTCGTCTGGTTCTGCATTTGATCTTGGATGGATAAAAAATAAACCCCATCGGGTAAATCAGAAATATCAATCTCGGCATTGGCGGCGGCAAGTGTTATCGTTTTAATTCTAATACCATCCGAAGTAGAAATGAGATACTTAAATCGTTCGCGTTCATATCCTACAAGCTCAACATGAAGGATATCATTGCCCGGAATGGGATAGATATTGGCCTTCCACTTTCGATCTTCATGATCGTACACCGACGTGAACGTATCGCAATGGCAACCATATATAGGATCATAATAAAGCTCCACACCATTTTCATGACAGCATTTTAATTTATATTCGTTCGTTCCCACATATTGCATTTCAAACCAGCCGGTGGTACTGCCGATCCCTTCTATCCAAGTTTCCTGATGCCCAGTATTCATACTAATAATAATAGTCCGTCGATATGTGCCATTAATGAAGACACTATCAACCTCCGTTACGGGATCACAACCTCCAGGACCAAAAAATTCAAAGCAAAAAGTATCACCTACTTCCAGCGCAAAGTCATAGTACAGCAAGTCATCTTCATCATCCGCCATGCGAATCCAGACTTTGCGCGTGGTATCCTCTCGAACGGCTCCAAGATAGGTCGCCGTGGCCAGATTAAATTCGATGTCTTCGTACGGAAAATCTTGCGCGAGGTTGTTCCCGTACATTTTACTGTAAGTCTGCCCTTCGATCAGCGTATCACCAGCAAAACCGTAATGCCGAGCGATGCAATTGTCGTTTTGAGTGGAATAATCAGGAGGCGTCCAGATACCTACGCTCCAAGTGACGCTATCAGTGGGGAAAGGATGATAGGTTTGAGCGGCTATAGATAATGTGATTAATACAAGTAAGGGGAGTAAAGCATTTTTCATAAGCTTATTTTTGGGTTTGAATAAATAACACTCTATTACAAGAGACCTTTCTGGGAAAAAGGTAATCGAATATTCAGCAATAGTATCACCTAATAAGATAATAAAACTGATACGATCTGGTGAGTAAAAACAGCGGTATTAAGCTCAATTGACCAGTAAATAGCAAAAATAACAGAATACGTTACTATAAATCCATTTCGTGTAATAATCTAGACTTGATTATTTTTTCCGATTAATAACCGTATTGAGACCATCGTTAATACTCTATTTTAAAGCAGAAAACTATTATCCTCACAACGGCACCTCCAAAAACAACAAAAGCCCCAACTGCCGGCTAAGCTGCTGCCCTTCGCGGAAGGCCGGCACAATTAGATTGGTCAATTTTACCCCGCCCGAGCCCAGTCGACTATCCATAATGCCCACCCCAAGGTTCAGCTGCAAGGAATAATAGCCGATGAAATTCGCGTAGTACGCATTAACGTCCGCTTGGATACCTCCATCCGAATAGGCCTGGCCAGTATTGCGCTGAAAATCAAAGCCAAAAACTAAGCTATTATCCAAATCGTTACGATGTACTCTCAACCGGTGTTCGAGACCGAAGAATAGGCGACAGCCCAGTCCTTCGCGCAAGAAATCAGGAAAATCATAGGCTACGCTCATGGGTAAGTGCAGCTGAAATTCTTCGTTCTGAAATTCAGAGATACGCACCGAATCCAGAGGAGCGATGCCCGCCTCGTTGACCGTGATAAAAGGCGAAAACGTTAAGGACTCCCAGGCAACACCCAAGCCAACGCGATATTGCAAGCGTGGATTTTTCTTGGAGCGAAGCACACGATTGACGTGCACAAACAAATTCAAGTAATTCCCGGGGTAATCTTCCAGGCCAAGGATATAGTTGGGATTGGCTTCGAGATGAAATCGCGCAAATTGTACTCCGATATTGAGTTCATACTTCCGGTGGCCGATATTTTGCCATAAGCTATCGTTGCGCTCAAACGGGGTGTTTTGCCCGGCTCCGACGGTAAATATGGTCAGGATGAAATAAATAATCAGGATGCATCTCATGCCAGAGGTGTTAGTTATCATTTCGCCGGTTAAGATAGTACACTTTCAGATTATCCACACTGGCTTCCCTACCCTATTTATTGCTCAGTGCTTCCATCCGACGTTTATGGTCTTCGCTACCACTCAGTTCGTAGGCCTGAGTAGCATATTTTAGCGCTTGCACTTTATCCTCACTTCGTTCGTAAAAATCGGCCATGGCGGCGTGAGCTGCCGCACTTCTGGGATAATATTCAAGCGCAAATTCAAAAAACATTTTGGATTTTTCCTTTTGCTCCATATCCCAACTCATGAGCCCGAGTACATTGAGTAAATCTTCGGGATACGGTGGCACCGGATAGCCAAAAAACAGGGCGAGCTTATTGGCTCGATAACGAATAATGCTCGCCAATTCTTTATTAGGGGTATCCGGCGAATTAAACCGATCTGTATTTTCCATCTGAAACCAGGAAAATAAGGCTTGCATCCCATCTCCGATAGATGGTAATGGAATAGTACCGTGAATTTCCGTGGGATAAAACTGCCAGTGAAAGTTCAAGGCATTTTCTGAATTATTCTCCGCCAATTCTCGAAATCTCAGGATAGATCGCGCAAAAAGGGTAAACTCAGAGGAGTCTTTCATCACATTATCAATAGTCACTTTGGGATTTTGCGGATGGAGCTGACCACTCATCGAGACATACACCGACTTGTAGAGATAATCCTGAGTTGGTAGTTTAGCTTCCGCCTGCTTCAACAATTTCTGGTCGTCCCAATCCAAGCTAGGATCGATAGCTAAATAATTAGCAAAAACCTCCGGGTGATGCACCAAGGCGAAGATCGTGAACAATCCACCGTACGAATGTCCAATCAAGCTACGATAATTCGTAACTGGATATTTTGACTCCACGTAGGGAATTAATTCATTTTGTAAAAAAGTAAAAAACGACTCCGCCTGCCCATTGGGCTCGTTGAAAGGGAAACCATATTTCATTTTGATCTCGGAGGTCGTCAGGTCCCGCGTTCGATGCTCACTGTTTGAGATACCGACCAGTACCATTTCTGGCATAAATCCTCCACTATAAAACTGATGTACATTGCTGAGGGTAGGTAAAAAAACTTCGCCGTCTAAAATATACGCCACCGGGTATTTTTGCTTCCGAGTTGGATCATAACTTTCTGGTAGTTGTACATAAATCGTTCTGGTTTCTTGCAGGGTGTTTGAATATAAGCTATCGACTTGTCCAACTTGAGATAGGAACTGGGGTGAACTTTGCGCAATCGTCAAAAACGGTAGAAAGAATAGGCATCCGAGGTAGAGCATTAAGCGCATTTGGTAGTGGTTTGGGTGATAAAAAGCTATGCCACTAAAGCAGCATTTTGTCTACTTCTAAAGTAGCTCATTTTTAGATTCCCGTTGTATCGGATGCTCAATTTAATGTGGAAAGATATAATGGCGTATGGAAAAAAGGGTTTTTCATTTTAAGTGTTTCAAATTCATGTAGTAGGCCTTAGTATCTGGATCAAACTTTTCTACCGCATAGCGCAAAGTCACCCGAGGCATCGTCGCAGCATACTGATCCAAAAAGGCCATCAACCGCGCCTGATCTTTTTTTCCGGCCTCCCGAATCCAGCTGCCCACCGCCTTATTAATGAATTCTTCCGGGTCATGGATCAGGATTTCTGCAATCTTGAAGGTGTCCTCCAATTGGCCTTTTTTAATAAAAGCATAGGTACTTACAATAGCCGTTCGGCGCTCCCAGATATTCTTAGATTTGGCTAAGTCGTACAAAATATCCCGGGGTTTATCCATCAAATATTCGCCAATGATATTATACGAGCCGCGATCCACAAAGTCCCAATTATTGAGACGATCGTGTCGACTGAGATACAAATCGAAAAGCGCTTTTCGTCTTTCAGCGGTTGTCTTTTTGTGCTTAGCTTGGAAATCCATAATACTCACCGCCCCCATCCGTACTTCATAGTAATCACTATCCAGCAATTTATTGATCTCATCCAGTGGCATTGCCGTAAAGGCCTTCGCCGTTTTAAATACATCGCCAAATTTAACCCCAAAGGCTTTCGTTTTGCCATCATTGCCTTTGAAAAAACGGGCGACTCGATGCAGTTCTTTTTCGGATTGGAAGGTAGAGAGTTGGGTAAGGAATGCTTCAGCAGTCATGTCAGATATTGATTTATCAGGTTTGAAAAAGCATATCCTGCTGTTGTTTGATTAAAGTTACACTAAATTTAAGTTAACTAATCTATTAAGTGTTCATAATCCAGCTTTTGAACAATATTTTTAAATACGGTCATCGCATGGCTTGGATCCAAAGATAAATTAATTAGTTCTTGTTTGCCCTTAAAGGAAGTCGTAATTAGCTCAATTTTTATATTACGCAATAATTTTTCATCGTATTCAAGGTAATTAAAAACCTCTTGAATATTGGCTATTTTTCGAATCGAAATACTAGGCGCAACTACACAAGTAAACAGCATTGTTTTACCAGGATATATTTCTACTAAGTCTCGATGAAAGTTTTCTGGCGATTTTATTGAATCATTCTCAATGAGGATTCTATCTTTTTTGAAAATGAGATAATATTTTTCCTTTACATACTCAAAAGTTAGTCTGGCGGTATGAACTAAACCAGGCCTTTTGCCTTCATTGACACAATAAATCTTAAGGTCATTTGTTTTTCGCTCGTTAATGATATAAGCCTCAATCTGAGAGTTTTTTTCTTTTACCATTGAATTGCAATAGGGAATTCCAAATGATAGTACGGTAATTAAGGCTACAAGCAGTGAGAGAATATTACTACTAATATTAACGTACCTTCTATAGTCTTGAAAACTATTACAAGTTGGGCACTTTTTAGAATCTTTTTGAATAATGTTTTTACAAACCTTACATAAGGGCGCGCTGGTTTTTTCTACGGGCGTTTCCATTTCTTTTTGTTTTCAATCCAAATGGTAACTTTATTAGATCATGTTATCATCTAAAAGTAAGCTTTTCTCCTTACTGTTTAATCTGGATTATTAACAAAAAATCAACGTCTTATAAGCAATGGCTTAAGAAAATACAATATTGAAGTATTTTTCTACCCCCGCGCCGGCCGCCACAATGGCCCAACCGCCAGCAGCAATACCAAAATATTAAAAAAGGCATTAGATGCATTTCCTGAGGCAATGGATCCGGCGCTGTCGAGAAAAAACCACGACAGGACTCCTGTGAGTACTGCTCGACGAACGCCCTCGGGCGCTAAGTCATAAACTCGAGTGCTTAAAATCCAAATCGTGACACCCCAACCAAGGAGGAAACCGCCTGTAAGAGCTGATAAGAAGCGGATATCAGGTGAGCTATAGGTGGTGGCACCGTCAATAGGCCAGCTGAGAATATCCAAGGTCAAACGGGCGGGTTCAAGGGTGGCTTCCATCGTACCGAGGAAGAAAATCGGGCCGAAACTGCCAACGATAATGGCTGTAATTTTTAACCAAAATTTGTGAAAGCGATGGGTCCTGAATCCGCCTGAGGTATTATTGCTTGCTGTGTTCATCTAGATTGTTTTTGTATAAAAACACAAGCTTAGCAATAATGCAGTATATATTTTGGACGGTAGCGTCTAATGGTTCAGTTCAAACCTAGGCAATGCTTGCAATTCATCCATATTGGTTTGCTCAAATGAGCCAGTTTACTTAGGACAAAACAAAAAAGCAATTCGAAATATTTTCAACTTTAGGGAGTAACTCTATCAGTAGATTGAATTTCAAAAATCACTATAATAGTATGTTATCTTAAGTTTATCAACCTTATCATCAACTTCTGGAAGTTTTGGCATGAACTTACGGTTCCATAGGGTAAATGTCCAGTGGACATTTAAGTAAGTGAATCGCTTGCGGACGGGTCGCTAAATCGCGGGAAGGCCTTTTATCTGAGTTTTCCAGAAGTAAAATAACGTAGCTATTTTGCTGACCTTGGAAAGCTCGCGGAGAGCAGATTTAATCGTAGCCAAAAGATCCACAGTTGCGGCTTTTTGGGCTCATTTTTCAGTTGCTGGAAAATGAATACACTTCAAAGCGCCTCCACTACTTAATAATCTGTGCCTCCATTAAAATATCGCCGATCGCATTCACCTTACGAAAAGCTTCCCCGGAGCCAAGATTGGACAAACAAATAATAGCAATGCCTTGGTCGGGAAAACGCATTAGTTGAGAACTGATACCCCAATCACCACCATCCCAAGCGACAATTTTTCTCCCGTTAAAATCCCCAAAATATAAGCCAAAAGCTTGATTGTCACGATCGTGTGCAAATTTGATCGTCGTATGGATCAAATCATAAAAAGCCTGACCGCCAAAAGCCTTGGTATACATATTTTCACTCCATTTAAGTAAATCTTCGATAGTAGTGACGACACCACTACCACCGTAATGCGGAGCGTTGCGGGGATGCTGTAGATAATCCCCCTCAGATTTGATCTTAATGCCGGCAGCAGCATAGCTTTTGACGTAGTCTTCATTGCGGAGGTTGTAAGGCGTCACCCGTTTTTTGATCACAGCGGTAACATCATCGTTGATTAGGGTGTTTGTCATGCCTAATGGTAGAAACAGTCGCTGCCGTGCAAAATCACTGAATGCCTGACCACTGACTTGCTCCACGATCTTGGTTAACAGCATGAAATTAACGTTACAATAATCCCAACGCTCCCCCGGCTTGAACAGCAAGGTATCCTGAGCCAAGGCAATCGCAATGCATTCATCGACATCAAAATAATTGAAGGTAATCCAAGATTTACCACTCGGTCGGGGCAGCCGATAATAATCGGTGATTCCACTTGTATTGTAAATCAAGTGCTTGACGCGAATGGTCTCTGGATACTTTTTCAACTCGGGAATAAATTCATCAACGGGGGTATCCAGAGTAATTTTGTTATCCAAAATCAACAAAGCAGCACAGGCCGCCGTAAATTGCTTGGAAACTGAAGCGATACTAAAAGCCGAACTGGGCGTGATGGGTAGATTATAATCCAAATTAGCTGCGCCATAACCATTTTGGTACAACGTTTTTCCATTCTTAGAAATACCAATCGCATATCCGGGGGAGTCCAAGTGATCGAC
>JANQQI010000030.1 GCA_028285085.1 Saprospiraceae bacterium
CAGCCAAGCGATAGTCCATGGGGCGGCCGATGCGATGGGCCCGAAAATCAGTAAGCTTTATTTGGAAGGTTTCCCAGTCCTCGGAAGTCACAGCCAAGCGTGTTTTATAGTTGGGCATATACCAGCGCTCATCCGTTTCCAAAACCAAAGCAAAGGTTTGCCCTTTGCATTTTAAACGAATATTAATCGTCTCAAAACCGGATAAATCCATCATTTGAAAAGGCGAACGAAAAGAGGCAAACCCACCGTTGTTTTCCAAAGAAACCGCTCCGGCAAAGCACACGCTATTTTCCGTAAAACTCACCTTGCCTTGAGATAATCCGCCCATTACGCCATCATTGATCGCCCTCCAGTTGGTACCGTCTTTATTTTTACCAAAATCAATTTTTTCGTCCATTGTTGTCCAGTTCAAACCACTTATTGTCATCAAAAAAATCAACCAATACATAATCCATAATTTAAATCTAAAAAAATCCGCGAGAGCCAGGATAGCCCCAACTCTCGCGGTGTACGATGTTTATATTGCTTGCAAAACAATCGTTTTTATTGCCGTACTAACCGTAGAGTGGTTACCCTGGTATCTGTCTGCATTTGCAACAGATAAATTCCCGAAGGGTTGACACTTAGGTCTAATTCCAGCTGCGGTTGAGCACTTTGACCCGTTTTAACGACCCGCCCATTGATATCAATCAACTGCCAATCATAAGTCTCAGTCGGCGGGTTTAACCATCGAATTTGTACCAAATCTGAGGTCGGATTTGGGAAAGCAATGGCTTCGTCAATATCAGCTACCGGCAAGGTGCTAGTCGTCGAGGTAATCATCGAAAACTGAGGTTCGCTCGTGAAGCCTTCCGTATCCAAATCCAAAGTGACCATATAAGTGTTTTCACAACCGTCATTCGTGGTTATTGTCAACGCAACTTCATAAGTACCCGATTCGGTATAGGTATAAATTGGTTCATAATCGTTACTTGTACCGCTATCACCAAAATCCCAATCGTATAGCTCAGCATCAAATGAAGATAAATTGATGAAGTACACCGTATTGGAAGCCGGATCAATGATTGGCAAGAACCAGGCTCGGCATTCGTAATCCCCGTACCAAATATTTTCACCGGCGCTAATGACAATCGTAATGGTACTTTCACAATCATCGGTAGTGATAATGGTGAGGGACACATTGTAAGTACCAGACTCCGCGTAGGTGTGAGATGGGTTTTCTTCAAAAGACAAATTACCATCACCAAAGTCCCAAATCCAGCTTTGCACATTACCTAAGGAGTAACTGACAAACTGGTAGGTCAATAAATCATCCGGGTTTGGCTGTTCAAAGAAAAAGAAGGCTTGACAATGAAGTCCGATATTACCCTCATTTCCTCCAACCACGATCGTCTGGCTACTCTCCGTGATACAATCTCCGGCAGTGATGGTCAGAATAACTTCATACCAGCCAGCTTCCGCATATTCGTAGGTGGGAAAAGGTTCAGTACTGAAGTTACCATCACCGAAATTCCATAACCAGCTATCAATCGGAGCACCGGCAATAGATTGATCAAAGAAATTGACCGTTAAGGAAGAATCGCCTATGACTTCATAATCAAAAAGCGCCTGGCAATCTTCCGTTTCATTACAATAAAATAGGTTTTCTAATGGCACATTCTCGCAAAGGGCATCGCAAATATTATCAACGGTAATTACCTCGCCAGTCAATGGATCAATGTAACAAGTAGGGAAATCAGGTGCTTCGCAATAGCAGTCATCGCATTCTACGAAGTTAGCGGCCGTGTAGCCTTCGCATTCGGCCAGACAAGCATTTTGAAAGGATAAAGTGTCTCCTTGGTCCGTTAACACGCAAACTGGGTCCCAAACCTCATCACACACGCATGATTCTGGGTCTTCTTCGGTATCGCAATCGACGAAATCATTTGACGTAAAGCCAAAGCAAGCCGCTTGGCATTCGTTCGTGAAGGTAGCCAGTGTACCGTCGGCCATCATAACGCAAACCGGAGCTTCGATCGTCGGACAGTTGCAGTCAAAATTGCAGTCCTCCAAGAAATCTTCTTCGGTATACCCTACGCATTCCGCTAGACAAGCATTAGGGAAGGTGATAATCAAACCGGATAATTCGTCGAGTATGACACAAACTGGGTTATTCTCAACCGGGCATGAGCATAAATCGATATCGCATTCAAACCACTGATCGTCAGAATAACCCGCACAGTTGGCGAGGCAGAAATTATTGAAGGTCAGTGTATCTCCATTATCATCGATCACACAAACCGGATGATAGAATTCAGGGCAAATGCACTCCCCATTTTCATCACAACTGAAATAATCGTCTCCAGAGAATCCCGCACAAAGCGCAGCACAAGCGTTGTCGAACGTTAGAATCGTCCCATTAACGTCAATACAAACTGGGTCGATGGGTAAAGCATCGCAATTACAATTGTCTTCTCCATCTTCCGGCTCACAATCCACCCAATCCAGAGGACCATAGCCTTCACATTCGGCCAAACAATGATTGCCAAAGGTCAAAGTATCTCCAGAATCATCGAGTACACAGACCGGCGCTTCATAAATTGGACAAAAACAATCGTCATTACAATAAAAATATAAGTTCACATTTTCGAAACCGGCGCATTCGGCAAAGCAGGCGTTAGCATAGGTTTGTAAGTTCCCCGAAAAGTCAATAACACAGACCGGAAGATCATCTTCACTTTCTTCACAATCGCAGTTTGCCGGATCAAAAACAAATACGATCTGTGAAATACTAGAAGTACAATCTCCTGAAAAGATAGTCAGGGTCACCGTATACGTTCCTCCACTACCGAAGTCGTACTCCGGGTTTTCTTCGTCGCTTGAATCACCAGTTCCAAAATCCCAGTTCAAACTATCAATTGGTAAGGTGGAAGCGGATAGGTTAGTGAAAGTATAAGTTGTAGGCGAATCAGTAGGGTCAGAGGTGAAAGCTGCGTGGCATTCTTCTCCCGGCGGTGGTGGATTGACATCTCCGCAGATGCTTAGGATGACCGAATAGTCACCCGCTTCAGGGGCGACGATAATTTCAACTTCATTAAATCCTCCGGTACAAATATCCGGGGTTCTGACCGTCCAAACTTCATCCTCATTGGGAATTTCATCAATCAGAAGGTCAAATACGCCATCGGCCGAGGTAACGGTCGTTCCTAATTCCTCAGCGCCAAAAAACAGTTGAACGGGCCAATCTGGCACCGGAGTGTCCTGTAATTCTCCAGCGGAGACCAGTCCAGAGACTGAAATTTGGGCGGCTAGCTGTCCAATCAGCAGAAAGAGCACCAGCGAGCTGTGGATTCTTTTAATCATTTTACTTAAATTTATGGTGTGATTTAATAGTTCTTACTCCTCACAAGGGTAGAACACTGAGGCCAGGTCTAACTTGGCCTTTTTTAATTTTCCAGACTTATTTTTGGGAGAAAAAGGATTAACCTTTGAGCAAACGCAGCAAGCTTTGCCCTCTCGGTCCCGTCAAGCGGAGATAATAGATGCCTGGTGGATGGGCACCTAGTGATTGTTGCCATTGTTGAATGGGCGGGCCACGATAAAGTGTCTCGCGTCGCCCTTGGCTATCTATTAATTCGACTTGTTCGAAAGCATAATCAGCTTCAAGTTGAACTCGTCGTATCGTTGGGTTTGGATAAACGGTAGCCTGCAAAAGATTCGAAGACAGCTTTACGGTGGATACCGCAGCTGAAATCGCGCTGCAATCGATGGTCAGCGTATCCACAGCAATGGGCACCGGATGATAATCGCCGTCAAAAGCCTGTACCTGGGCTACTTCCAGCAGTGCCAGGCAGCTGTCCTGCTCCGGCAATAAGCCAATCAAATCATCGATAATAATTAACTCAACCGTACCGATCTCCCCACCCAGCGGAATAGCATTTTCGCCCAATCGTGTTGCAGCGATTCGAATGCGGTCAAACTCGGGAAGAACAATTTCTACGGCTTGCCCATCCGCATTAATCCAGCCTTCGGTGAAATTAAAATTGATTTGAGCAATGTACGTGGGGTCAAATTCAAGATTAAAAGCCAAGCCATTGAGCGTGTCGGTCCCTTGGAAGCTCTCCAGTGTGATCGGAATCGTCAATTGCGTTTGGCCAGAAGTAGGATCGTAAGCTATACCTTGATTAATCCGAATGGTAGGATCAACGCCTTGCTGGCCTTCCGGAAACACCAAGGGTTCCAGATCACTGTGTTCAACCCCTTGATTGACACCAAGTACGAAGAAGTCTAAAATATCGACGATACCATTGCCGTCTGCATCAGCGTAAATAAAGTTTAATCCATCGGGGAAAGCCGTTGACCAATGCTCGATAATTTCTTGAGGTTCACTGTGGTTAACGGCCAGGCGCGTCGGTCCAAGATGCCCGTAAGCATATCCCATCGGTAATACATCGTAATGGTCCACCAGCCCATTATTATTGACATCACCAGGAAAAACAAAGTCCTGCGCCTGTCCGCCCACAGCAAATAAAAAAAGTAAGAGTGTAATTAATTGGTTATATCGACACATTGCTTTTTGGTTTCGATACTCCGGTGTTCGCGGAGGGTGGTGTATTGGCTTTGTGATATCAAAATTATTTCAAGACCGTTGGATAAACAATTACATTTCAAGGCTTTTCCCGGAAAAAAATCAAACAGAAGTAAACATAACTTGCTGATTTTCATTTCTCTATTAAAAGTCCTTTCCGACTTTAACAGTATTTTTCATAAAATGTTGAGGATGAAAAACAGTAAGCTACTTGACATATTTCAATCCTTCAGCCGGCAGGAGCTGCGCTGGTTAAGAGATTTTGTCTATTCTCCTTTTTACAATAAAAATCAGTCCGTCAGGCAGTTATGCGAAGTTTTGATCTCTGAGGCCCGAAAAGGATTCAATGAACGCAATATCAAGGCACGCTTTATTTTTGAAAAGGCATTTCCCGATATAACCTTTGACGATAAACAATTTTCTTATCTCGCGGCCGATTTATTAAAACTCTGTGAGCAATTTATCACGCTAAAAGCATTTGAGGCAGATGGACATGCAGCTGCGCTGTATCGCTTGCAAGCCTGCCAGGAACGCCAGCTCGAAAAATCCTTCCAGCGGCGCTTCAAACAAAGCCAAAGCGCACTGGAAGCATCACAACCGCTGAGTATTCCTCTCTTGTGGCAGCGCTATCAATTTAGTCAACTGGCGGAAGACCGTTTTGCCGCAACGGGGAGTCGTACCGTCGACCCTTATCTCCAGCAAGCCGCAGATGCACTCGACAATTTTTATTACACGCAAAAACTACGTCTCAGCTGCGCCATGCTGGCGCGCCAGGCCGCACTTAACGAAAATTATGAGCTCCGATTTATCCAAACTGATCAGCTAGCAGAATTATCCCATTTACCCCATAGCGAGCTGGCGCAGTTGTATCAACTTTCTTTTCAGCTCCAGCAAACCGACAATGATCCAGAATTGCTCCAGCTTTTTACCGGTCAATTACGCCAGCATACTTCTTTGTTGGCTCCGGCCGAAATTACCGAGCTCTTCCTCCACGCCATCACTTACTGTATCCAACAGATTCGTAAAGGCTACCGACAGTTTACGGATGTTTTGTTGGCGCTGTATCAGGAAAGTTTGCAAGCTGGTTATTTACTCGAAAAGGGAGAGTTGTCACCCTGGAACTATAAAAACATCATCAAATTGGGACTGGGGCTGAAGCAATTCGATTGGGTGGAATCTTTTGTAGAGCAATATACCCGCTTGCTCCCCCAACAGGCGCAAGCGGATTCTTACCATTTCAACTTAGCCGATATTTCTTACCATCAAAAAAAATACGACACGGCGCTATCTCATTTGCACCACGCAGAATTCACGGATATTCATTATACCCTGGGAGCAAAAACGATGTTGATTAAGATTTTTTACGAACGTGAAGATACCGAAGCACTTTTGTCACTACTCTCTTCTTTTCATTTGTTTCTGTTGCGCAATAAGCTGATCGGTCAAAGTACGAAGTCGGCCTATTTCAATTTCTTAAAATTTACCAAAAAACTCGAACGCCTCCGACTACGCCATAAACTCGAAGAATTACAGGGACAGTTGCGGCAAGCGGCCGCAGTTAATGATCGGAGTTGGCTAGAGCGGCAGCTACTCGAAAAAATCGATCGCGTACCGGCTTAACCCAGCTTTTTTTCCAGGCATACACTTGTAGCCAGGCCCGCATACTGTGCATAGTTGGGGATCTTGGTGTAGCCCGCCCGGGTATAAAGGCGGATCGCAGCCTTTTGTAATACACCTGTTTCTAAAATGCAGCGTTTAAAACCACTGTCCAACGCCCACTGCTCCAACTCGGCTAACATTCGCTGCGCAACGCCCCGTCCACGCTGGTCAGCCCGAACAAACATTCGCTTGATCTCAGCAACTTCGCCTTCGTAAGACTTGAAAGCGCCACAGCCCACCACTTGATCGCCATCTCGGGCCAGTATGACGTGACGGATATCTTCGGTCCCATTAAACTGTTGGTAAAAATCGTGGTCATCACCATCTGTGACTTTGAGGGTTGCATTGAGGAGCTCCACCAATTCTTGAAAGGCAGGATGGTTAGCGGTCGTGCGTTCTAAGGAAATGTTCATTGCTATAAAGGTCCTAATTTCCTGCTAAAGATAATAGGATGAGGAAGAAAAGGGAAAGGAACGAATGGAATTTGATAAGGCGATAAAAGTCGTTGGTAGACTAATCCACACGTTCGATTCGAGCTTCCCAAGGCTTTAGACTGATAGCCAACGTGGATTTGGTCGCTGGATAATTCGAAAGTAAGAGCTCTCCCGGACGAGCATCCAGCGTTTGGGATTTACCGGAGAAGTTGAGCAGCACGCGTAGACGTTGCGCTCCATCTGTTCTTAGATAAGCGTAAACCTGTTTGTGCTCAGGCCAAAGTAATTCGTAATCGCCATAAACGAGCAGCGGGTGTGCCTTACGAAAACGTAAAAGTTGGCGGACATAATTTAGGATCGAATTCGGGTCCTCCTCTTGAGCAGCAACGTTGATGGTCGGAAAATTATCGTTGACTTTCAGCCAGGGGCTACCGGAAGTAAAGCCCGCCTGCGGCTCCGCCGACCACTGAAAGGGCGTCCGCGCATGATCGCGGGCCTCACGTTGAATATCAAGCAGAAAAGCATGCTGCTTCTCAGGATCCATATTCGCCGCGTGCTCTCGAAAATAATTGCGTAATTCAATGTCATCGAATTCATCAATATGAGCAAAATGGGCATTGGTCATCCCGATTTCATCCCCCTGATACAGATTGAGCGTACCACCGAGTGTAGCCAAAAAAGTATGCAGCAGTTTTGCAGACGCTTGCCAATAACGTTGCGGGTCGCCAAAGCGGGATACCATCCGGGCAAAATCGTGATTCCCCAGCGCGTTAGCGACCCAGCCACCGTTTCGCAAAACCGATGACCAGTCCCCGATTATTTGTTTGAGTAGTTGTAAATTAAACGGTACCGGTGGGGCAAAACGACCATCGGGTATCGTGAGTTGTAAAATATCAAAGTGATAAAGCATGTTGAGCTCCCTTCGCGCCTCGCCCACGTATTCCAAGGCATTTTCGGGTTTGATGCCCACTCCTTCGGCCAGCGAGAACACATCGTAATGGCGTTGTACCTGATTATGCATCTCGTTGAGAAACTCGTGCACTTTCGGCCCGTTGGCGTAGAAAGTTTCGGCGGTGTGCCAGAAGTTGGAAAAGTCAGCATCGGGCAGCCCCGGTCGCTTGGAAATCAAGGTGATCACATCCATCCGAAAACCATCCACGCCTTTTTCAAACCAAAAGCGCATACTCTCGTAAATCTCACGGCGGACTTGTGGATTTTCCCAGTTAAGATCGGGTTGTTTCTTCGAAAAGAGATGTAGATAGTACTCCCCCGTCGTTTCATCAAATGTCCAGGCATCACCACTAAAAAAGGATTTCCAGTTGTTGGGGGGCCCGCCATTTGGGCCAGGTGGACGCCAGTAATAGTAATCACGGTAAGGATTATGCTTCGATTGCCGGGATTGCGTAAACCATTCGTGCTCATCCGAAGAATGATTAGCGACTAAGTCGAGCACCAATTTCATCCCCCGGGCGTGGACATTATCTAGCAGTTGATCAAAATCGGCCATGGTACCGAACTCCAGCATAATGTCCCGATAATCGCTAATGTCATAACCGTTATCGTCATTGGGGGATTTGAAGATCGGACTCAGCCAAAGGATGTCTACGCCAAGTTGTTCCAGATAATCCAGCTTTTCAATGATTCCCGGCAGATCACCGATACCATCTCCGTTGCTATCACGGAAGCTACGTGGATAGATTTGATAAATCGTCCCTTCTTTCCACCATTTTGGTTGCACGCTCATTAGACTTTTCTGGCGATAAAATGTTCTAGAAGCTATTTGAAGTAGGGGTTGCGGCGCATTGTAAACGCTCAAAATATATACTAGAGATTGAGTCTAAACCACTTACAATGATCTCGTTAACGTCAAGCAGTTCCTATAAAAAAATTCGCACCTGCACAGCCCTCGTTACAAATTCGGTCTATCTCGCCCTAATATTGTACATCTGGAAATTGCGCAAGCGCGAAAATTTAAACTACCAATTTTAACTTCTAGAAGCTTATAAAAACTTCTTTATTATATCATTTCCCTAATACAATTTTGATAAAATCATGTTGAAAAAGAAAATATTTGGCAGAGAGATAAAAATGTAAACGTTTGTATTATCTTTTTTTTAAAATTTAATGAAAGATGATAAAGAATTTTCATTTAAATTAGAGGATTGCTACCAATTCTTAAACATGTCCCTATTTACGTTGATAGCCGACGCATAGAGGCATTGTAATTTGCAAAATTACACCGTTCTGATCACCCGTAATCCGACTGTTGATGCCATCATCCAATAGCGTCCGTTTAGAAGATATTGCCCGCCAGTTGCGCATTTCCGTGGCTACGGTATCGCGTGCCTTATCGGGTGATGCCCGTGTCAAAGCGGCCACCCGCGAGCTGGTGCTGCAGACGGCGGCTCAGATGGGGTATGTTCCTAATTCCGTAGCGCGGGGGCTCCGCAAAGGCCGGACCTACATGCTGGGAGTCCTGATCCCAAAGTACGATGATGCTTTTTTTGTAGAAATTGTAAAAGGTGTTGAACACGCGGCTCGATCGCGGCAATATAAAGTTCTCATTGCCTCCTCGGAGCAATCCTACCAGCGCGAACGTGAAAGTACTCAGATGTTCCAGCAAGGAGGTGTTGACGGCCTTCTGGTCTGCCTGTGCAAAGAAACACGCCGCTACCAACATTTTGAGCAACTGATTAAGCGAAACATTCCCATTGTACAATTTGATTGTGTAAGCAAAACTTTGGCTAGTGATCGTGTCACCACGGATGATGTCTTGGGGGCCCGCCAAGCGGTAGATTATTTACTCAACAGCGGGCGCCGGCGTATTGCTTATCTCGGTGGGCCGGCGCAGTTGGAAGGCTACCAAAATCGGCTGCGCGGTTATCGGGAAGCGTTGCAAGCCGCGCAAATTCCGTACGATGAACAGCTTATTGTCCATTCCGACCATGGTGCCAGAGCGGGCGACATGGAGGTGATTGCCAATTTCCTGAAAAAGCTGCAACCTCTGCCCGACGGTATTTTCGCCAGTAATGACCTCTTAGCCATTCTGGCCATGAAAAGTCTCAAACGTATGGGACTTAAAATTCCTGAAGATATCGCTATCGTGGGCTACGGCAACTCTCCCTTCAGTACCATCTACGAGCCCGCACTAAGCACTGTATTCCAACCTGCTTTTGAAATGGGCGAACAAGCTACCCAGCTTTTAATCGAGCGCATCGAGAGTAGCGATAACGAATCACCCCTCCCCTTCCAAGATCTTACACTGCCGACTTATTTCATTCAAAGAGAAAGCACTTAAATTCGCTTGGGGAAAATTCTCTCGATGGCTATATTTACTCCCCCAAATGAAAGCCATTAACTCCCGGCGGTGATTGACCTGATCCGACCTCTCCATTTTACTATTCATTATCACAACTTTTCATAACCCTTAAAACCAAAATCATGAGTGAACATTTCGATCCGGATTGGCTGGAGCACTACGCCAATTCACAGTTTGAACGCACCACGCTACGACAGGATTTGCAACAGATGATTGCAGATAGCTACACGGATACGCTGGACGAGCACCGCTTTGCTCTGCACTTATCCGAAAATCCATCGGTAGTCATGAATCCTGACCCAACATTTTCGCACCATCAACTCGTTGATGAGATCGCTGACATTTACAAATTCACCACGCCTTATCTGCGCTTACCGACACAGAGAATGATTGGACTTAGCCAAGCGGACAATGCCGTTGGGCGAAGTTTTTTCACCCCAACTGTTGGCTGGAATTCTAATTACCCCAACAATTTTACTGCGAACAAACAACTGGGAATCATTACTTCGGTAGGGAATACCGATGAATGGACTAGCGGTAATGCTAGTTATTCGCGAACGACACTAGAATTCTTATCTCCGGCAATGGACAAAGACTATGACAAGCTAACCTTCGTACTCAATTATCTATTTTCCTATCAACTCGAACACGAAATCAATGTTGGTTCAGGAACACCTTTCAGTGAGCAAAAAGTCCATTTAACGGCAACCGTCAAAGAATTCACCCCCAATAATGTGGATTCTGGTCGCGCTGGGCTACCGTCCAATGAATTCTTATTCAAATACGACCATCAACTCCGTGGCAGCTCGGTTCCCACGACTTTGAAATCGAGTCAGCAGCCGAAGCTCCACTTGAAAAACATAGATATTCCCCAGGCCAAAACAGGTTTTTATTACCGCTTAATTATTGAGCTGTATGTCTATACCTGGATGAATTATGGCCGAGGCGCTAATCAAGCTACCTTTACACTGGTGCCTTTCGCCTAACTAAAAAAATTCGATGAAATGAAAAGGTGGGTACTGGTTGGGTACCCGCTGTTTTACTCCAACACCGCCAGCGCCATCTTGATCATTCGCTGGTACTCCCCGGGATCGGGATCAATCTTGGACATGACTCTAAGGCCATTGTAGAAAGTGAAGAAAAAGGAAGCCAAGGCATGAATATCCTTATCCGGGCTGATCTCACCTCGCTCGACACCTTTTTGAAAGAAAGCAACAAAAATATCAATAAAGGTCTTTTTGTTGTCCAACACTTCAAGGAAGACCGTGCGATCCCCCGGTACGAGTTCAATCGTACAATTCACGACAAAGCAACCGCGCTGCTCTTTGTCTTGGACCGCTTCCTGAGCAGCCAACGCCATGAGCTTTTTCATGCCTTCCTGCACGGAATCTTGCTGCGCGAAAAACTCCAGAATACTGGTTCTATTTTGGCAGCGATACAGCTGCAGGGCACGCATATAAAGCGTCTTTTTATCACCGAAAGTATCATAAATGCTGGCCCGATTGATCCCCAGGTGATCTACCAAGTTTTGCATAGAAGTCGCATGGAAACCTTGTTTCCAGAATAAGGTCATGGCTTTTTCCAGGACTTCTTGTTCGTCAAATGTTTTTACTCTCGGCATAATAATGCGAATTGTAGAGTCGGAAAATCCGACTCTACAAGTTAGGTATTTTCTTAGAGTGTGGCCATACCGCCATCGATCTCAACTTCGGTTCCCAGCATAAAACTGGAATCATCAGAAGCCAAGAAAACGACATAGCTTGCCACTTCTTCCGGCTTTCCAAAACGACCAATTGGTACATTCTGCAAAATCTGACCCGCTGCCTGTTCAATCTGCTCGGGGGTCATGCCCGTTTTGTTAAAAAATGGCGTTTCAATTGGACCAGGACTTACAGCATTCACGCGAATACCGCGCCCAACTAATTCGGCAGAGAGCGTTCGTGCAAACGAGCGTACCGCCGCTTTCGTCGCCGCGTACACACTAAACCCAGCCATGCCCAATTGGTTCGCAATCGAGGTATTAAGAATAATCGATCCGCCACCTTCAAAATAAGGCAGTGCTTTCTGGATCGAGAAGTATAGCCCCTTAACGTTGACATCAAATTGGCTATCAAAATGCGCTTCCGTAGCGGCTTCAATTGGCGCAGGTTGCCCAAAACCAGCATTTACAAAAAGAGTATTAATCTTGCCGTATTTATCACCAACTTCTTTGAAGAATCGGTCCAATTCATCAACTTTTCCAACATCCGCAATACCAACATGATCAAAAAGATCTCCATGCTGTTGCAGTGCTTCGTCTCGTCTTTCAGCGTGACGCGCATTAGTAATTACTGTAGCGCCTTCACTTTTGAATGCTTTGGCTGTAGCCAAACCTATACCACTGGTACCTCCAGTGATTACTGCGATTTTTCCGTTTAGTTTACCCATCAGATTTGATTTTTTATGAGTTTTAAAAATATTAGAATGATCGTTCTGAATCAAAAACAATAACAGAACGAGCGTTCTAAATAAAATGTTTTCGCAGTCCTCATTTTTTTTTGAAAATTTTAAAAATGATATAAAATATCCTCCGATAGCACCATAAAACCAACTACCGAAAATTTGAATCTGCAAGGGCTTTTCGTAAGTTCGTAGATCACCCCTGAATGATATTCAAACTATGCGAGTTCTCCCATTGATCTTATTTTTATCCCTTTGCCTTCATTGTTCTACTCCAAAACAAGGCCTCAAGACCGAAGCCAACCCGCCAATTGAAGCGATCATCCTGGATTTTGAAAACTATCAGCAAGCTCAGTATGCTGGACTGGATTCCAGTTGGGTAGATTTAAAAGAAACAGCCATTCAAGCCGAGATCAACACGCTGGAAGGGCTACAACAACGCTTGCAGCAGCTCGATCCAACTCAGTTGAGCACGGATCAGCAAATCAACCGGGACTTACTACAACTGATCATCGAAGACCGCTTATTCCAATTGCATTTCAAGACGCATCGCTTTCCATTAAATGCTGAAGGTGGCTTTTTGACCGACATCTTATACGACATTCAGGGACGCAGTATCAGCAACGAAGCGGCCTTACAGGCTTTTTTCAAAAAACTCAACACCCTTCCCGATTACCTCGCCCAACGCCAAAAGCAGATGCAGCTCGGGCAAGCAGAGGGAAAAAGCTCACCCCAACTTATTGTCCGCAATTGCATCCAACTCATTGATCTTTTCCTCGCTACCGATCCCGCCCAAACGTTTTATATGACGCCAGCTAGAAATCGGTCAGAGTTGGGGAAAATGATCCTGCCAATCGTCGAGCAGAAAATCTTTCCGGCTTATCGTCAGTTCCGCCAATTCTTACAGGAAGATTATTTGCCCAAGGCACCGGAAGCCATCGGTATTTCTAAAATCACGGAGGGTAAAGCGTTTTATGAGCAACGCGTCCGTTATTTCACTACACTAGATATTAGTCCACAGGAAGTTTTTGATATTGGACAGCAAGAGGTCAAGCGGATTCGTACCGAGATGGAAGCGATCATCGCACAGCTCAATTTTGGGGGTAGCTTCGAGGAGTTCCTGGCTTTCCTCCGAGCAGATCCTCAATTTTACGCTAAGACCGGAGAAGAACTTCTCAAGCAGGCCGCCTGGATTACTAAACGCATGGAAGGCCAGCTTCCCAAATATTTTGGGCAATTGCCACGTATGCCACTCACTGTACTGCCAGTGGCGCCGAGCATTGCTCCCAACTACACCAGCGGCCGCTATTCGCCGGGCAGCTACGAACAGCACCGCGCCGGCGCTTATTTGGTTAATACTTATAAACTGGAAAGTCGACCTCTTTATGCTTTACCCGCGCTGTCTTTGCACGAAGGCGTGCCGGGACATCACTTGCAAATCATGCTCGCCGCAGAAATCGAAGATGTGCCTGACTTTCGCCGGCGTACCTATCTATCGGCCTACGGTGAAGGCTGGGGACTCTACGCCGAGTATCTGGGCAAAGAAGCCGGGATTTACGACAATCTCTACGAAGAATTCGGGCGCCTGACCTATGAAATGTGGCGGGCTTGCCGGTTGGTGGTAGACCCGGGAATGCATTACTTTGGTTGGACGCGCCAACAGGCCTTCGAATTTATGCTTTCCAATACGGCTCTTTCCCTACATGAGGTCAATACTGAGATTGATCGCTACATTGGTTGGCCGGGCCAGGCGGTATCCTATAAAATGGGCGAGCTAACGATCCGAGATTTACGGAAGGAAGCGGAACAAGCACTTGGTCAAGATTTTGACCTCAGAGCATTTCACGATATAATCTTGGAAAACGGCTCCGTTCCACTTAACACCTTAAAGCACATCATCCGTACGGAATTGATTCAGGCGCCAAAGCAAAAGGGGTAAACCGACCACTTGATCAGGCTTACCCCTTCTACTCTATCGAAGATGATGCGTTTAACCAATATTGGTATATACTTCTTGTACGTCCTCGTCGTCTTCGATCTTATCGATAAGTTTCTCGACATCAACCATTTGCTCATCCGAAAATTCTACCGGTGAGGTCGGAATACGTTGAAGATTGGCTTTCGTAATTTCAATATTACGCTCTTCGAAAGCCTTGGATAGATTACCAAAGTTAGTGTAATCACCGTAGGCATATACGGTATTATCGTCTACTTGCAGTTCTTCCAATCCAGCATCGATCATCTCTAGTTCTAACTCTTCAAGATCAAGTGCCTCAGGTTTTTCAAATTCAAAAACCGCTTTACGATTGAACATAAACTCCAAGGATCCCGTAGGTACCAATCCACCACCAGATTTATTAAAGTAGGATTTCACATTGGCCACGGTGCGTGTAGTATTATCCGTTGCGCATTCGACAAATACCAAAACACCATGCGGGCCTTTGCCTTCGTAATTGACCTCGGTAAAATTTTGGGCATCCTTACCCGCTGCTCTTTCGATTGCCGAAGCAATATTGTTTTTGGGCATGTTTTGCGCCTTCGCATTTTGGATTGCCAGGCGCAATTTTGCGTTCATGGATGGGTCAGGGCCGCCTTCTTTCGCCGCGATGGTAATGGCACGGGCCAGTTTAGGAAATATTTTGGACATCTTAGCCCACCGCTTTTCTTTGGCTGCACGACGGTATTCGAACGCTCTTCCCATTATATTTTTTTTAATGTTAGAAAATAACGGCACAAAATTACGAATGTCAAGGCAAAAATGTCAAGGTTTTAGGGAAGTTTATGTCGAGAGGCAATAGTAAGCACTACACCAAAGAGACATTTTAGGCAAGGATATGGCAACATTTACGATAAATATTCCCTATTGGTTATCGATTATTGGACCTTAGGAATGCTCTGAGAGGCAATACTGGCGCCTCTTTCACTCTAAAGCTAACACTTAAAAATAGCTGCTTTTTTGTTGAAAAAATTGTACCTTTGCAGCCTTTTTTGGGCTTATCCCCAATTTAATTTTTGACAAAAATCCAATACGCAAAATGCTAACGGTCAATAATCTAGGTTTACAATACGGGAAGCGCATCCTGTTTGATGAGGTTAATCTCAAATTTACGCGTGGCAATTGCTACGGTGTAATTGGTGCCAACGGAGCCGGCAAATCAACTTTTCTCAAAATTTTATCCGGTGAAATCGATGCTACACGTGGTTCTTATTCCCTAGAATCGGACAATCGTATGGCTGTGTTGAAACAGAATCACTTCGAGTTCGAAGAAGAACAAGTGCTCAACACCGTTATCATGGGCCACAAGGAGATGTACGATATCATGATCGAAAAGAATACGATCTACATGGACCCTGATGCTACCGAGGCAGATGGTTTGCGTGCCGCCGAGCTGGAAAACCAATTTGGTGAAATGGGCGGTTGGAATGCCGATAATGATGCGGCGGAGCTACTCAGCAATATGGGGATCAAAGAAGATTTGCACTACAAGCAGATGAAAGATCTGAGTGGTCCTGAGAAAGTGAAAGTACTGCTGGCACAAGCGCTTTTCGGCGAGCCGGACATCTTACTACTGGATGAGCCTACCAACGATTTGGATGCTGCCACAGTAACCTGGTTGGCGGATTTTCTCGCGGATTTCAAGAATACGGTAATCGTGGTATCGCACGACCGTTATTTCCTCGATATGGTGTGTACCCACATCGTAGATATTGACTTTGGTCAGATTCGTATTTTTACCGGTAACTATACGTTCTGGTATGAGTCTAGCCAATTGATGGCACAGCAGATCGCAAATAAAAACAAGAAGATCGAGCAAAAGCGAAAAGAGATGTTGGAGTTTATCCAACGCTTTAGTGCCAATGCTTCGAAATCTCGTCAAGCGACCAGCCGTAAAAAGGCACTCGATAAATTGAACCTAGAAGAGATTCGACCTTCCAGTCGTAAATATCCTTTCATCCACTTTAAGCCCGAGCGCGAACCCGGTGATCAAATTCTCCACGTTGAGAATCTTAGCAAACGAGGGCCAAATGGTGATATGCTATTTAGCAACGTCACTTTCACCATGAACAAGGGTGAGAAAATTGCCTTGCTATGCCGCGAGAGTGCTGCCCTGACTACCTTTTATGATGTCTTGGCGGGTAAGGTTGAACCGGATAGCGGAAAAATCGAATTCGGCCAAACGATCAGTCCCGAATATTTGCCCAACGAAAACGAAGAATTCTTTTCGAATGAGAACGATCTGGATTTGATCAACTGGCTACGTCAGTACTCCGAAGAAGAAAAAGATGAGCAATTCATCCGTGGCTTTTTGGGTCGCATGCTATTCTCCGGCGAAGAAGTGCACAAGAAATCAAGTGTATTATCCGGGGGAGAGAAAGTACGTTGTATGCTTTCTAAAATGATGTTGGCCTCACCCAACTTCCTTTTGCTTGATGAGCCAACCAACCACCTCGATCTGGAATCGATTACCGCGCTGAATAACGCTCTGGTTGATTTCAAAGGGAATCTTATCATGAGTACTCATGACCATAAACTAACGCAAACTGTAGCAAATCGCATCCTCGAAATCACACCAAATGGCGTCATTGATAGCCTGATGGATTACGGTGACTATCTGCGTGCCGACAATATCCGCGAGCAGCGTGAGCGCTTGTACGGTGCCGTTGCGGTCTAGTTTTTATAAACAAACGACAACGAAAAATCAATTTTAAATAACCTAAAATATAAATCATGAGAACCTTAGGTATGTACATGGCTATCTTTGGCCTTGGCTCAGCGATTATGAACAGTTTCGACTATAATTTCACTTTGTTGATGTGGATCGACAACTGGGGAACAACTACTGGCTGGATCATTCGCATTGCCTTGATTGTCATTGGTGCTTTGTTATTTTTCTTAAGCCCGGCGCCAGAAGAAGAAGCGCCAGAAGCTTAGGATAAGCTAAAGCTAATTGAAAAGCCATTTCGGTCGATATCGAAATGGCTTTTTCATTTTATCCTTTTCTTTACAAAGGATCACCTCTATTTCATATCCGCAAAAATTGTTTCTTCTCTCCCATTCTTCATTTTGTTTTAGTCTAACAACTCCTATCTTTAAGCCCTTTATTGGCCATCAGAAAACGACCTAATGACCATCACTTACCAACGCGAAGATCATCAGCTTGATCCCTCCGAATTCATAGACTTGCTCGTACGCAGTACACTAGGTGAACGCCGCCCGATTGACCAACCGGAACGCATCCAAAAGATGTGTCAAACGGCCAATTTAATTATCACTGCACGCGATGAAAGTGGACGCCTGATTGGCGTGGCCCGATCGATTTCTGATTTTGCCTATTGCACTTATTTGTCGGATCTAGCTGTCGATCAGGCCATACAACAGCAAGGTATTGGCAAAACTCTAGTCGAAAAAACCAAAGCGGCGGCCCCGAAGGCCAAATTAATCTTGCTGGCCGCCCCAGCAGCAGTCGATTACTATCCTCGGATTGGCATGCAGGCTTTTGCCCATTGCTTCACCCTCTAAACTTGTTTGAACATTATGAAATATCGGAAACTCGGAAAGACCAATTGGCAAATCTCGGAAATCTCACTTGGCACCTGGCAAGTTGGTGGCAAATGGGGCAGTCCTTTTGACCACCAATCCGCAGAGTACATTTTAAATACGGCTATTGATTCTGGCATCAATTTTATCGATACTGCAGATGTCTACAGTGCCGGGATGAGTGAAACAGCCGTCGGCAAAGTAGTGCGCCAAAGAAGCGAAAAAATCTACGTCGCTACCAAATGCGGTCGGCAACTTGATCCGCACACCAACGAAGCGTACCAACCCGCCGCTTTGCGTCGCTTTGTCGAAGACAGTCTGCAACGTACTGGACTCGAAACCCTTGATTTGATCCAATTGCACTGCCCGCCCAGTGAAGTCTACTACCGGCCGGAGATCTTCGGCTTATTCGAACGCCTCCGCGAAGAAGGAAAAATCCAACACCTTGGCGTTAGTGTCGAGAAAGTTGAGCAGGCCCTGAAAGCGATTGAATATTCGAATGTGGTTTCCGTGCAAATCATTTTCAATCTCTTCCGACAACGGCCCACTGATTTGTTTTTCAAACGGGCACAACAACGTGACGTCGGTATCATTGTCAGAGTACCACTAGCCAGTGGACTACTCACCGGTCGTTACAGCTCGAGTACTGTCTTTGGCAAGGATGATCATCGTTTCTTTAATCGTGATGGCGCTGCCTTTGACAAAGGCGAAACCTTTGCCGGCATCAATTATGAAAAGGGACTAGAAGCTGTGGACCGTTTAAAGGCCATCTTCCCCGCAGCGGAAAATCTTGCTCCGATTGCACTGCAGTGGATTTTACGGTTTCCAGAAGTCAGCTGCATCATCCCCGGCGCCTCGCGTGTCGAACAGATTGCATCCAACCTATCTTCACTACAACGACCAGAATTAAGTGAAGCACAAGTAGCCGCGATGCAAGCCATCTACGAAGACTTGATTAAAGCCGAAGTCCATCATCTATGGTAAGAAGGCCTAAGCAAAAAAATAAAGCCCTCATTTTAATCATTGCAGGTCTGCTAATGACGACTGTTGTCTTGATGTATCTCATTGTTAGTAGAAGTCCTGACCGTGTGGCTCAAATACGTAGCGCGGAAAAGAATAATTCTACCAGTGAAGGCATGACACTTGCGCTGCCTGAGCCCGCTAATATCTATCTTAAGCGGGCTTTTCGAGCGGAAGCGAAGCAAAATCATCTGCTCGCGATAGCAGAATATCAAAATGCACTCAGGGAACAGCCCGGCCAAATGCAGTGGCATCTTCAGTTGGTAAAAAATGCAGCTCAGGAATATCAGAAACGTCCGTCCTACCGTAAGCAAGCCCTTCAGCACTTACGTAATGCTTACAATCTTCTGGATCAAAGTAATGCCATGGCTTTCCGCCCAAGTCTGGATAGTTTGGGGCAAATTATTTTGCAAGCAAAAGAATAATAGACTGTCCGAGTTGAGAATTTGATAAAGAAAGGATATGGGATATAAACGTCGATGGATAAGCTAAATAAATAACTTTGGCTGATCATTAGCAAAGGAGCGCTATTTTGGATGGTAGATATATTTTGGGCTTTGAGGGTGGGACCCACCCGCTGTCCGCCGCCGCCGACCAGCTCGGTCGCAAGATGCTTCAGGCATATAGCTCGCCAGTCTTTACCGGGAGCATTTTATGGTAATTTGCAACGCTGAGATCGTTTTGGCCAAAAGACAATGATTGCGTTACTATCTATAGATTCCGGAAAGAGCCGGATTCCATAAATCAGGTCGAGAAATTGCGCGAACAGTTTGCATTTTGTCTCCTGGGCGACATCTTTAAAAACTTCCGGCTATCTCTTTCTATGAGGATTGCTGAAAAATAGATTTCCAAAGCCCTCCTGAGAGATATCTTAAGAATAAAAAATACTTGTCCATTTTTCGGTAGTGTGCCGAAGAGATTGATCTTAAATTGCAGAAAAACAAAAAACTGATGGTGCAATCTTTATCTGAAGACACGATGTACGAGGCCTTACTCAATCGCGACACACAATTTGAAGGACAGTTTATTGTAGGGGTGAAAACAACGGGGATCTTTTGTCGGCCTAGCTGTCGAGCGCGTAAGCCTAAACGCGAAAACGTCGTTTTTTATGAGGACAGCAAAGCGGCGCTAGCCGATGGCTATCGCCCTTGTAAAATCTGTCGGCCCATGGAGGAACTAGACAGCACACCGCCAGAAATCACAGAATTACTGCGCGAGTTGGAAGCACAGCCTGAGCAAAAAATTACGGCCTGGCAATTACGTCAGCGCGGTATTGATCCCAGTCGACTGCGGCGATGGTTCAAACGACATCATGGCATGACCTTCGTGGCTTATCAGCGGATGTTGCGTATCAATTTGGCTTTTCGGAATATTCGAAAAGGTGATAAAGTCATCGAAGCAGCCTACGATAGCGGCTTTCATTCTTTAAGCGGTTTCCAGTCGGCTTTTCAGCAAGCCACTCGATTTAAGCCCTCGGAAAGCCATCAGCAAAACTGCCTCAGCCTCACCCGACTGACAACCCCACTCGGCCCAATGTTTGCCGTGGCCAGCGACCAAGGTCTTTGTTTGCTCGAATTTACTGATCGTCGGATGCTCGAAACAGAATTTAAAGACTTGGAACGGCGACTCAAAGCCCCCATTCTTCCCGGACCACATCCGCTTTTTGAGACTTTGGAAACCCAGCTCAAAGCTTATTTCGCCGGTGAACGGCAGGGTTTCGATCTGCCTTTGCATACGCCTGGTACAGATTTTCAGCAACAGGTTTGGCAGGAACTGCAACGTATTCCTTATGGCAACACACGCTCCTACGCAGAGCAAGCCAAACGAATTGGCAATCCCAAAGCTGTGCGGGCGGTAGCGCGCGCCAATGGCTGTAACCGCATTGCGATCATTATTCCTTGCCACCGCGTTATTGGCTCGAATGGACAGCTAACAGGGTATGCCGGTGGACTCCACCGTAAACAATGGCTGCTGGAGCACGAAGGTGGTATCTAGGCAACTACCCTAGTTTTCTGATAAGAGGAAGCGGAACTTGTACACCATCCGATTAGAATTCATAAAGGCTATAAAAAATGCTCGCTATTGCATTGAAGGCAATGGCGAGCATTTTTTATCTGCTAAACAGGATCACAACTGTTAGCTGTAGTCGATCAGTTTGGTTTTGATTAGCAACAGATCAACCTACTGTTGCAGATGGACGATGACCTGCATGTCTTCGGTTTTAAATCCACTAGGCTGCTTACCAATTTTGCAAGAATTCATTGGCTCCGTAGGATCACAGAAGTAGTAATCCTTCCCTTCATAAGACAATGGCTTGCCTACCGCCTCAGGCAAGGCAACTGCTACGGTATAGTAGGACTCATAATAACGCATCACGATCAGGTCCAAATCAGTGAGTGATTTAACTAGATAGTGAAGCAAGGCAGCACGATCCTCATGATCCGATACCGGGGTAAAAAATACTTGATCGGGCCCCAGTGGCATTGCTCGATCATATACTTTGTAATCCCAAGCATAATCGAAACATCTTCGGGTCACACTTACCAAAATTTCGATTTGATCTTTTGCAGGGCGCCCTTCAATTAGATCACGCAGTTGAGGAAGCAAAGAATTCGCTAAGGTCTTAGACACTGGCATATCATAGTAGACTTCATCGCGCATAATCGGGTATTTAGCCATCAGCGCACGAATAGTAGTATCCACATCAACCGTCAAATTGTAATCTGTGCCTTGATAAGGAAAGCTCAATGTTTTTTTGTCTACCTGAGCCGGAATATTAGGCCAATTATCCAATTGGAATGTAAACTTCTGTCCTTCTGGATTAGGCCGAAATTTTGACATTTCATAAAGTGCAGTCCGCGTATTCAATTGGTAGTGAATCGCCGTTAGATTGACATACTTTATTCCTTTCTCAGGTCGAGAAAAAGGGGTATAATACAATTCATCATCCGTTCGTACATTAATAAAAACGTACTGGTTATTTGCATTATTAATTCGGGTATCGTAACCCGCTTTGGTAAATAAAAACCAAGTAGCCAGGGTTTGGAAGATATCCGTTTTATCAGCGTAGATCGTCTCCGCTGATTTTTGTACCAATTGGAAAAAGAACCAATCGTTCAAGGCAAGTGCTTCACGTTGGACCAGTAACTCCTGAACCAGAAGCTCATACTGTGTTTCTTCCATCTTTTTATAAAATCGTTTCAAACAACGATCACTAGTGCAAGTTTTTTGCTTGATATGCATAGAACGATCGTATTGCAGAGGTAAGGCCGTTGAGAAGAATAGTACACTTGCTTCGGCAATGCCCTCACTGGGTAACTTATCGCCCGCTTGCAGAAAGGTCGTGTTCAAAAAAATGAAATAGAACAGTAGACACAGTCCCATTCCTTTCATCCTGTCCAAGCCCATTGATTTAATGAGATATTTCATAATGTGTGATAATTATTTGCTGCGGTGGTTTTAATTTTTGAGTACGATAAACGCCCTGGGGGGAGGGAATATTTTTATCTAGGGAGGAGAAAGAACGCATTATATCATAACTCTACTTTTTCAAATATCATGTCATTTGTTCTCGATCTTGCCACCCGAATGGAAAAATTGTGACAGGGATAGTAACAAAGAAAAAAGAGGAACTACGCAACAAACTTTAGTAGGAAAGGATAAACAAAGGTGCCACACACGAACAGGTAGTATGGCACCTTTGTAAAGATTTATTTATAAATGGAGCTAGTTTTTAGGAACAGTAGCTGCTTTGCGTCCTTTATTGCCTTTCTTGGGCAGGCGCTTACGTTTGATTGTAGAGCCTTCTACGCGCTGATTCTTTTTGGGATGTACTAATTTCATCTCATCGATCAGCCGTTGTGCTCCGGCGTATTTATCTACGATAAAGAGGACATAGCGAATATCCACCATAATATTCCGACAGATAGAAGCATCATAATTGATATCGCTCATCGTACCTTCCCAAACACGATCAAAATTCAAACCGATCAAATTACCGTGAGCATCGATAGCCGGGCTACCTGAATTTCCTCCAGTGGTGTGATTCGAACCAATAAAACAAACTGGCATTTTACCATTTTTATCAGCGTATTGCCCGTAATCTTTCGAAATGTATAGCTCTTGTAATTTCTGAGGCACATCAAATTCATAATCTCCTGGTACATATTTTTCCATCACTCCATCCAGATAAGTGACAGGCGTATAAGTCACAGCATCGCGTGGTTCATAACCATTGACTTTGCCGTAAGTCACGCGCATCGTACTATTGGCATCCGGGTAAAAGCGTTTTTCAGGAAAGACTTCCATTAAGGCTTCCATGTACAACCGTTGTAGACGATTGATTTTACCGTTGACGTCTTCGTAGGTTTCACTCACCTTAGCCTGGTAAATCTTCGACAATTCAGAGTAGAGCATAAATAGCGGATCTTTTTGTAAAGCCGCTACGGATTCTCCAGGTGTCTTGTCTAGAATCGCCATCAGTCGATCCCGATGCGGGATGGCCGATTCAGCGTAGATATCCTTGGCCCAGGCGGCATAATCCATATTGCCTCTCAGGATGAGTTTTCCTTTAACGGGATCGGCAATCCCTAATTGAGCTTTCTCCACGTAGTGCTCCATCAAGGCCGCAAATACCTTTTGATCAATACGAGATTGATAGTCTTTATAGAATCCTTCGAAATAATTGATGAGTCGATCTCGATAGTTGAGATAAGCCGCTTCATCGTTCGATTCAAGGCGCTTGGTCAAATTATTCAGATAACCGACGATCCGCATAATTTCGATGTTGCGGCCAATAATTTCACCGTAGTAGTCACGCATCAACGCAAAGGTCTCGATCTCCTTGTAGTGCTGCCGAAACTGCGGGAGGATATCGCCGTATTTCTTTTGCCATTGCGGATTGTTTTGTAGTCGTTGAGTAAAGGTATCTTCCATGCGTTGTTTACGCCCTACCCCATCAGTCGCCTTGAGTCCTTGGCTTTCACCAATCCATTTTTTCCAATAGTTGGCAATACGCGCAAACTTAGACGCATACTGAATCTTCACTTGAGCATCCGCACGCATTTCTGCATCAACGATCTTCAAGGCGATGTCGCGCACACCTATTTTCGCCGGATTTAAAACATCAACGGTTTGCTCCACTGCAAAAGAAGGCAAGTATTGATTGGTACGTCCCGGGAATCCAAAAACCAGTGTAAAATCATCAGGAGCTACACCATCCAGAGAAATGGGCAAGAAGTGCTTAGGCTTGTAAGGTACATTGTCTTCTGAGTACTCTGCTGGCATATTGTCCGCGCCCGCATAGATGCGGAACAGCGCAAAATCACCAGTATGGCGTGGCCATACCCAGTTGTCTGTGTCCGAGCCAAATTTACCAATCATCTCCGGTGGAGCACCTACCAGGCGAACATCGTTATAAGTCATCGTCACAAAAGCAAAGTATTGATTGCCTTTGAAAAAAGGGCGGATCACTAGTTCTTCGTGGATATCTAAAGCAAAACTCTCTTTCAAGGCCGCCATATTTTTATCAATCATGGACTGACGCTCCTTTTCACTGAGTTTATCCGTGACGCCTTTAAGCATTTTTTCGCTGACGTCTTCAATGCGTACAATAAAGGTCGCACTCAGGCTCGGATTAGGTAGCTCATCAGCTAAGCTTCTGGCCCAGAAACCATCGCGAATGTAGTTATTTTCGAGACTGGTATGCGACTGTATCGCGCCATAACCACAATGGTGATTAGTCAGCAGCAAGCCTTGATCTGAAATCAATTCGGAGGTACAAAATCCACCGAAATGCACGATGGCATCCTTGAGGCTCCCTCGATTGACACTGTAGATATCTTCAGCGGTCATCTTCATCCCCATGCTCTGCATTTCCGACTCATTGAGTGCTTTGAGCAGCAACGGCAGCCACATTCCCTCTCCGGCCAATAGTCCGGTGGATGCCGTGGGCAAGAGAATAGCAATCGACAATAATTTGATCCAATTCTTCATAATTTGGTGTTTTGGAACAAATATACTTCGTTCTGCTCCGAATCCCAAAGCGAGTTGAAGGGAGTGCCAGTAGTTAACAAACAGCCACTATTTTGAACCATAAAAGGCAACCCGCAGTGCAATCTGGTCTCTGGATAAATCTTCTAAAGCGACATTAACCAAATCGGTCCCATCACTTTTCGTTAAGGTGCCTAGTCCAAAGGAATAGATCAATTCTGGCTTGACATAAAAGTGTTTCGTTTTGATTTCAAGCCCGGTGCCCAGATCAATGGCAAAGTCATGACGATTGAGATCCAGATTAGAGTCATCTTCGGTTGTAGGTAGCGCTAACCGGTAACGACCACCGATTAGAATGGAAGGATTGATTCTTTCGTGGCGAACACCCGTCATCACAAAATGTATTGGAAAATCAAGTATGACCGGTTGGACCTCTTCCCTAAAGCCATTGTTACCTTCTGGTTCGAAGAATATTTCACTACTATGAAAAGTGATCAATGCTTGCGGGACGATGGCTAAACGCTCGGTTAAGTTATAGCGACCAAAAATTCCGAGGCTAAATCCCGGACGGGTATTAACATCTATTTCTTCCACCTCCCCGTTAGGCCCCGTTAGTGTAATATCACTATTTAACTTAAGATAACTGAGGTGAAAATCCGTTAGAATACCGTATTCCAACTTTGGGCGTAAATTCGTTGCATCTTGGGCAAATAATCCTTGAGTCACTAACGCATAGGCTAGTAATAATAGGTGATTTTTCATGGACAGTGGGTTTAGTTTACATTACTCAGGAAGGAGTAAAACATCAGTCTCATTCCTAATCTTTTGTCAGAGTTATAAACTTCATGTCTATCCAATTATTCTAATCAGAAATTGTTTTAACAGATGGGAGGTCTAAAACAAGTACAGCTTTATCGCTCTTCTAATAACTCGATCCGATTCCCAAAAGGGTCAAAAAAGGAAAAGCGATGATAAAGCGGTAAGGGATTATAATCTTTGACGCGTACACCTTGAGCTTGTAGAAAATCACGAATACCTTGTAAGTCTTCGACCACAAAAGCAGGATGCCTTTTGGAAGGATGAATGACGTCTTCGACTCCAATGTGCAACTCAATCCCGGCAATTTTCAGCCAAAAGCCGCCATTAGCGAGCAAATCTGCAGGCTTGGGAATCTCCGGGAGGCCGAGCGTGTGGATATAAAATTGGCGGGCCTCCGCTTCGCGATCTCGTGGCACACAAATTTGCAGATGATCAATTCGTTTAAATTTAATTTTCATGCTTTTTAAATTCAAGTTACAGGTTAAAATATAAAAACTAATCGACATCATACTCTCTCCTTCTTCCAGAAATCTAACAGAAACATTTTCTTCCCCCCAATGTTTTCCCCTAAATTTGCCGAAACATTAAATCACATTTACTATGCCCCGACAAAATATTTCATCTGGTGCCCCTTGGGAAGATGTCGTTGGTTACTCTCGCGCGGTACGCGTTGGTAATCATATCGAAGTGGCAGGAACAACAGCTGTAGAAAATGGACAGGTCATTGCCCCCGGTGATGCTTATGCTCAAACGCGCTTCATTTTTCAAGTAATTGAACAAGCCCTGCAAACTGCTGGCGCCAGTATGAACGATGTGGTCCGCACCCGCATGTACGTTACCGACATTAGCCAATGGGAAGACATTGGGCGGGCCCACGGGGAATTCTTTCGCTCCGTCAAGCCCGCTTCAACTATGGTTGAGGTCAAGGGCTTAATCGATCCGGCGATGCTCATTGAAATCGAAGTCACCGCTATACTCGACGCTTAGAGTCGATTTATTATGAAGCAATACAAAATCAAAGAGGCATTTTATACCCTGCAGGGCGAAGGCGCGCACAGCGGGAGACCAGCCGTATTTTGCCGATTTACAGGCTGCAATTTGTGGAGTGGTCGCGAAGAAGATCGACACAAAGCGATTTGCCAGTTTTGTGATACCGATTTTTGGGGTACCGATGGTGAAAATGGCGGCCGTTACACCACCGAAACATTAGCCGACAAAATAGCCAGTCTCTGGCCCGACGCCAACCAAGGCCAACCTTATGTTGTATGCACCGGTGGCGAACCTCTCTTGCAATTAGATGCTCCTTTGATAGAAGCGCTCCACCAACGCAATTTCATGATTGCCATTGAAACTAATGGCACCATCGAGGCGCCTGTCGGAATTGACTGGATTTGTGTTAGTCCAAAGGCCAACACGGAAGTACTTATCCAAACCGGCGACGAATTGAAGCTAGTCTACCCACAGGTCGGCGCCGCGCCGGAGCGATATACCCATCTCGATTTCAGGCATTTTTATCTACAACCCATGGATGGCCCCGACATCCAACGCAATACTCAATTGACTTTGGATTATTGCTTGACGCACCCCCAATGGTCACTTAGTCTGCAAACCCATAAGCTGTTAAATATCCCGTAGGGTAGTTAGAATGGGATAATTTGGTAATGGTTATTCTTCTCTCTTGATCTCTTCCAAATTAGAAATCATTGTCATTTTTGTTCGTGGTCAGCTAAAAACACTGGTCTCAATACCAGTAAATGCCTAAAATCCGACACAACCATAGGTTTTTTGCATTTTTTTTGACCCCATTTATGGAATTTGCTCTTTTCCGGAATCTATAGATGGTGACGCACCAATTCTATCTCTTGGCCAAGAAACTATAGCGTTGTTAATTACCATAAACGTTCACTGGTAAAGACTGGTGAGCTATATGCCTAAAGCATCTTGCGACCGAGCTGGTCGGCGGCGGCGGACAGCGGGTGGGTCCCACCCTCAAAGCCCTAAATTATGCCCGGAATCTTTTTTCCATATCAGAGCCAACATGCTTAACCTCACTCTCCCTCCTCCACCGGCACGGCACAAGCCTCAATCAATCGGCTATAAATTTCATTTTGCTGCAAAATTCCCGGATTACCGAGAATGACGAGTTGCTGACGGGCGCGCGTTAGTGCGACATTGAGTTTTCGGTCAACGCCTTCGGTGGAAAGGGATACCAACGAGCGAAGCTGCGTGCGTTGATTAAGACAGAGAGAGATCAAGATAATTTCGCGAGCGCCACCCTGATAGCGTTCTACCGTATCAATCGTCAATAAATCCGCATCGATTTCTTGCTTTTGAATCTCCTCACGAATCTGGGCAATCTGAGCGCGATAAGGCGTAATTACCCCAATAGATTCCGCTGTAAAATCCTTACCATTAACGGCATAGATATCTTGATAAGACTGTACTAATTGAGCGATCAACTGTGCTTCGTGCAAATTCGTTTTTCCAGTGCGGCTATCCGAATCGACGGGGGTTGGCAAAAAGATCATCCTTTGCTCACAAAGTAGTTTATCCAGCACGCTAGCGTGAATTGGTGGATGCCAAGTCAGATGCTGTCGTTGTTTGGCACTAATCGGAATACTCGCTGGTAGGGTCCGCAAGGAATCTTCGTAAAACTGAGCATTAGGGAAGGTCATGATATCAGCGTGCATGCGCCCCTGGTGGCTCAATTGCGCATAAGCCCAATCCCAGTTTTCACTACGGCAACGTCGATATAGTCGCTCAAAAAGCGAATCACGTAAATTGTGCAAGCCCAGTTCGTGTAAGGCTTCACTTTGGACTGCCGAGACTTGGGCGTCTTGAATGACCACGGCGGGCAACTGTTTGTGATCGCCAATTAAAACAAAGCGAGGAAAATGCGGCAACATCCCAACTAACATCGGTTCTAAAATCTGCGAGGCTTCATCAATAATGACGCGATCAAAAGATTTGAGGCGCAGCAACTCTTGCTTACTGCTAAGTGATGCCACCGTCGCCACGATAATCCGGTGTTTGAGTAATACTTCTTTCAATTCGGCTCGACTACCAATCTGGCTCACCTGATGATCTAGCAGGCGATCATGAAAACGCTCTTGAGTTGAATAGCGAGAGCCAATTCGTAAATATTCCCGCCGAGCCAATTTGTCAATCGATTCGATGGCGTGACAAATTTCGTCAACGGCACGATTAGTATACGCGAGCAAGAGCAAGTTCTCGTCGCTTTCATTCAGCAGGTAACTCACCAAATGCTTGAGCATCATACTCGTTTTCCCAGTACCGGGTGGACCCCAAAGCAGAAAATACTCGGGCGCATTGAGCATCTTGGCAAAAATGTAGCGTTGCTCTTCGGTCAATTCGCGTGGAGCAGTAATATTTTCTTCAAAAGCTGGTTGGCGCGGCGGTCTTTGGGCCAATAGCAATTGCCGCCGCTCTGTGGGAAAGGTAAAGAACTGGTACAGCGAACGATACATCGCTGTGAAGCTGCTGTCAAGCATGTCATGCTCTAAATTCCAGACATATTCCTGCCGAAATAGCACATCATTGAACTGACGCGAGCGCAAACGAATCAGGACTTCAGTTTTGGTGATGGCAATGATGGTACATTTAAATATTTGATTTTGTAGCACCGTATCGCCTTCCTTAATATTAGGGTACAAAACGGCAATATCACCCGCCCGAAAATTGGCTAATGGATTCGTTTGTGCCGTTTTTTCAAAAATGATGATCGGATCACTTGCCTGTGCATGATGTTGCTTGATGCGTAAATGGCTAATGATTTCGAAACTTTGCTCTTTTTCAGCTTTTTCAGCGCGCCACAGCGCCGCCAAGCCGTTGACATTGTCAAGTCCTTCTACCCCAGTTTTGGCCAACTGCTGTTCTCGGGCAATAAAAGCCGTAAATGCTCGAAAATAGAGCCGTTCCACCGGCGACTGTCCCCGATACACCTTTTCAAAAGCCATTAAATCGGAACTGATGAATCCGCGCGCCATTGGAATCGCGGCCGTGGTCAGCTGAGCGAGACAATCCAGCCCCTCTTCTTCTTCAGAAAGTTGCTGTAATTGTTTTTCGAGCGCCAAAATTTGGTTGCGCAGCTGCAGTGCTTCGTACTGCTGCGCTCTAACCCTAGGGGCAAAACGCAACTGGCGATCTTCTACGCCGGAATAAAGAATATAGTTTTTCGGATCCAGTGGTTCACCGTAAACGGAGCGTACAATCAAGTCGTAAAGCAGGGTCTGTGTATAATGATTTGTACTCAGGCCATAGACATTGGGGCGAAAAGGTTTCCCACTTTTTAACTCGACGATAGCCGATTGTTCTTCATTTTTATAAAAAACATCCAATCGTCCTTGTATGCCATAGCGTTCGGAATAAAATGATGGTTCTAAAAAACAGGACTTTGGATTAATATCATTCTGTGCAAAGCCATTAGCCACCATTTGCTTGAGGTTGACATAATGTTTTTGAGAACTTTGCATGATATCCCGGACCTCTTGATTTGAAAAGAGCACAAAAGCTAATGGATTAAGACGGAAGACCTGAGGAAAAATCGTTTTAAACGTCGCCTCGGGATTGGTCATTAGTTCATCCAAAAAGAAGTTGGCGATATTTCCAATCATCAAAGGTTTGGAATAAACAAATGGGATAAACTTTTTGAGTAAATACAAGCGGGATTCGGCCCCAAAGGATTGAAAACACTCTGAAATGGCAGAAACATCCACCAAAAAGTCTGGCTCCACGACAAAGGCTGCCGGTCGATACAAACCCGTTTCATCAATTTCAACATCGAGCAGATTCACGGTCACCGGAAAGCGAAACCATTGGCGGATCGCTTCAATCGTAGGGTTAAAGTTTTCGTTGCGATCGGGGATGTTGTATTGCACCCGTACCTCTACTGCCGGTTGAGCCTCATCGTAGGCGATCAACTGCTGGTGCGATTCGTCATCGGCCAGTACGACAGCTCGAATACGAGCGTGGAAGCCCTTAATTTCGACAGGCCGTAAGTCAAGTTGATCTACCTCCGGTAATTGATCTAATAACTCTTGAGGAGTGGATTCTCCAAAAAGTACTTCCGTCAATTCAGCTAGCACCTGCACTCCAAGATGGAATAACTTCTCCGATTGATTAGACGGAGATTGCCGGACTTGTTTGCGGAAATAATGTAGGCGAAATCGCAGATCTTTAGGCACCTGATATTGCTGGCAAGTATAGGCTATCCGGGCAAACAAGGTTGTAAACTGTAATTGCTCCCATCGGGTGGCTTCGAGAAAAAGGGTATTCAATAGACGCGATGCCCCTTCGAGTCTTTCCTCGTAATCAGCGGAAGTGGCTCCAAGTAGTTTTTCAATTTCCCGGTAGAATAATCTGGCCAGTGCTTGCTTTTTCATATCGATTCCCAAAACTAAACAAGATTCCTGCTTTGACAAAACTTGTAGTGTTTTGATAAGCATAAGAGAAAGCTTTCAAAGGAGTACTATGACTTAACAATGAAGCGCTACAGACTTTAACACCATTTTAAAATTAAAAACTCGTCAATTGGTATAGAAAATGCGACCTTGTTATTGATGTTATGTAGTCGTTCAAAAATAAGCCAAGTTATATTGCATTTTCGAACCACTTCACAGAACAATGTCTATAGCACTTCTTTAGAGCATCCACGTCAGGGCGAAAATCGTTTTTCCCATTTTCTTACTTATTTTACAATCAATCGTTTGACGTCGAATTTTAATCCTCTTATGATCTTCAACCGATATACCGCAATCCTCTTCTTCAGCATCTTGTTTGCTCTACCTCAAGCTTCGGCCCAACGCGAAGGCAATATCTGGTACTTTGGTAAAAACATGGGCTTAGATTTCAATGGAGACAAACCGGTGTTGTTAAAAAATGGTGCGATGAACACCCATGAGGGCTGTGCTTCGATTTCAGATGCCGGGGGTAACCTCTTATTTTATAGTGACGGACGAACGGTGTGGAATAGCCGCCACGAGATTATGAAAAACGGTGAAGGGCTGATGGGACACTACTCTGCAACACAGTCTGCAGTAATTATTCCCAAACCGCGTTCGCGTTCGACTTATTATATATTCACGATTGATGCTGCGGAGAATAAACTGGAGCAAGGCTTACGCTATACCGAGATCAATATGATTGGTGATGGTGGGCTGGGCGAAGTGAAGTATAAAAACAAACCACTCGTCGCCCCTACTTGCGAAAAGATAACGGCTGTAGTAGATCAAAATGGTCGTGATTTTTGGGTACTCACCCACGGTTGGGGGAATAATTTGTTTTATGCATTCAAAGTGACCGATAAAGGCGTCGAAGAGGTATCCATCACCTCCGAAGCAGGCCTGAAGATCAAGGGGGCTAATCCCCAAAATGGAGCGGGCTACATGAAGGCCTCACCGAATGGGGAGTACCTGGCGGTAACCTTGTATATGGATAATCGAGTAGAACTGTTCAAATTTGATAATTCTACGGGAGAAGTTAAGCCGTGGTTCAAACTCCCCAGAAAAACAGAAAGTGCATACGGAATCGAGTTTTCACCGGATAGCGAAAAACTCTTTGTGGGTTCTTTTGCGACCGGTTCTATTGATCAGTATAATCTGAGCTTTGCAAAAACAAAGGATATCATCGGGTCGCGCCATGAACTTAGCCCACCGAATGATTTCAACCTCGGCGCTTTACAACTTGGCCCGGATGGCCGAATTTATACCACTAGCCTTCACTACAGCTACATTGGCGTGATTCAAAACCCTAATGCCTACGGCACGCGCTGTCGGTATCGCAAACGCTACATCAAAATTGGCAAAAATCAGGGGCGCCTTGGACTCCCTACCTTCATTCAAACCTACTTTTCAAGCGGTGAGGTGGACCGGCGCAAAGCCCTGCGGGCCGAAGAAAAAGCCAAGGCCGCAGCCGCTAATCAAGCGGACAGCCCAGAGCCGGCCCCAGAGCCAGAATTGCCCAAACCACCAAAACGCCCGCAGCCACAGCAAGTGGTCATTTTAGTGAAGGAAAAAATCTTCGAACAAATCGATGATCCCAATAGTCCATTGCGTGGTTTGCAATTGTTGGAGGAGGCTCAACTGGCGATGACTACCCCGACCAAAGTGTTGGATTATTCTCTTGACAATGGGAGTATTCGGCTCCAACTCAATCCTGAGCACACCTACCGATTCCAGGCAGGAAAATCGGGTTATTTGAATAACTCCGCCACCTTCCAGCCGGCCCCAGAGCTCAAATCAGATACGGTAGAAATCGTATTGGATAAAATTTACCCAGAGAAAGAAATTGTACTCGACAACATTTACTACGACTTCGACAAGGCCAATTTACGGTTGGAGGCCTTGCCTGAGCTAGACAAATTACTATCTATCATGAATGAAAATGAAGATATCCGAGTACAAATTGCGTCGCATACTGACTGCCAGGGAGAAGACCGCTATAATGAAAAATTATCTCAGGACCGGGCACAATCCGTAGTTGATTACCTAGTCGATCAAGGGATTGAAGCAGATCGTTTAGTAGCTCGAGGCTTTGGAGAATCACAGCCTGCGGCTGACTGTGCCTGCACAGCTTGCAGTGATGACGAACATCAGAAAAACCGCCGTACCACTTTTAAAATATTGCGCTAGGTAAGCCTAATTTTCCAAATCCAAGATGTACCACTCTACTGCATTCAGATCGAGGTTAGCCCGGCGACCGATCTCTTTTGGTGCGTAATATTCAGCGAGATAATCCACAATTTTAGGCTCCTTATCACCCAAGTCCCATAATCCTTGAGTAGCTTGCATCCAATCGATCATTTGCTGCCAACCCGCTCTGCTAGCTCGATTCTGGAGAATCAATTTAGAAGAATGACAAGCCAGGCAATTAGCTCTGACCAAGTCAAAACCTTCAGCGTATACCAGTCCCGTTTCCATGTGGATGCCATTTTCCACACGCTCGGGATCTTCCTCCACCGGTCCACTTGAGGTAGCCATTGGAACTGGTGCAATGCTCTTTTTCCAACTCTCACCAAAAGCATGATAGATCAAGAGGATGGTCCCCGCTACGATCACCAGCTGCGTGAGCACCAAAAAGCTATTGAGTAAATTCGGTTTGGCCATTTAATGATTAATGTAAGTCAAAACTAAAGGTCTTAATTGCTTATTCTTGTCTATTTCACAACCAATATTTAAATATCCAATAATGAATGACAAATGATGAATATTGATTATTCTCAATGGTTACAATAAACGGTCTAATGTCAAATAGTATAGCGGATCTAAACATCCAATCTCTTTCCTTACCCCACCTTCACGGCAATCCGATGACAAGCATTATTCAAATACCCTTTGGGATTCCACCCAGGCAATAGCATCGGTTGCATCCGGCCTTCACTATCGGTAGCGCGGGCCCAGACCTCATAGTAGCCTGGCTGTGGAAATGCAATGCGTGCTTTGAAATGTTGCCAAGCCAGCCTATTCGCAGGCGCCGACAATTCGCAAGGCTGCCAGCTCGCACCAAAATCAATGGAATATTCGACCGCCTGCACCGCCAGATCACCCCCCCAAGCGTGTCCTCGAATCGGGAGCTGCTGCCCGGAACGGATCGTGGCCCCGGAGCGTGGATAAGTGATCAACGATTTAACTGGCATGCTTTCAATAATACACATCTCTTCGTCGGGCACTTTGGCACCAGGTGCCACGGGCTTGCAAGGCACTCGATACGATTGCCCGCCCATTTTTTGCCCATCGTGGACGCGATTACGAACATCAATACGCGTTAGCCATTTACCAGAGCAGGACGCTGGCCAGCCGCCAAAAACCAAGCGCAAAGGATAGCCATTCAGCCAAGGCAAGTCCTTTCCGTTCATAGCCCAAGCAATAAGGCTTTCATCTTCCAGCGCTTTGGTCATGGGGACACCCCGCGAAATTGGTACTTTATTGGGATCACCGCTGAGGTGAGTATCCCGACCATAATAGCCAATGTATTGCGCGTCCGCTTTGATCCCGGCATCCTGCAACACATCACGAAGCCTTACTCCCGTCCAGGCCGCACAACCGACAGCTCCCACTGACCATTGATTTCCTTTAGCGGGCGGATTAAATTCTTTGCGGCCATTTCCGCCACATTCCAATGTCAATTGGTACGTGTGGGTCGTAAATTTGGACTTTAATTCGGCCAAGCTATAAGTTTTGGGCTGTCGCACCGATTCGCCACCGATGCTCAAGGTCCACTGCTGAAGGTCAATTTGCGTAAGCTCCGGTGGTATCCCATTATTGCGCACAAAGAATACATCAGCAGGAGTAAGCGCATCATCAAGCAAATGAGGCGGCGTTTCCGCATTTATCGGTCGATCATTCAACACAATCAAATCAGGGTGCTTTCCGGGCAAGGCAAATGGTCGATCATCATGCGCCAAAGCAGCAGGAATCATTCCCGCTGGAAAATGCTCAGCGTAAACCATCGGCGCTCCCAACACCAACCCCATTGCTATCTTAGCCGATGTTTTCAGAAAACCACGCCGGGTAGAGGCATGACTCTCTCGCCCCCACAATTGCTGATCCGCTTCTATTGGATCATTTGCGTACCATTCGTGTAAGCCTCTTTTCTGCTTTTTCGCCATGAATATGGTGTTTCGTTTGACCAAAAATAGCCAAAGCTTTCGGAAATATCATAACTTTCAGATATGTGGTCTACCTTCATTCTACTGCTCGTAATTTATTATGTCCTGCATAGTTTATTGGCCGCCGATAAAGCTAAAATGGTCTGGCAGCAGGTAGGTCTACCCCGCACTTATTATCGCTTGATTTACAACACCTTTTTTGTTGCATTTACAATTTGGTTGGGATACTATTTTTTAAAATTGGATTCTACCACTTTTGTATCCTGGTCCTGGTGGTTTCGGGGACCAGCAGCATTAGGCTTATTGATTGGATGTTGGATCGCGCGGGCGGCATTGCGTCAATATAACCTTTCCGAATTCATAGGTACTCAATATTTACAATCCAACACGCAAAATCACTTTGGAGAGCTTAATACCACAGGTTGGAATGCACGAGTGCGCCATCCTCTTTATTTAGCAACGGTTATCATTTTATGGAGTATTGTCGGCATTTGGCCCCAATGGCGTTGTTTGCTCGTGGCCAGTATCAGTTCTTTGTATTTAATCGTCGGCATCCGATTAGAAGAACGTAAATTAATCGCTCATTTTGGAGACGTGTATCAGCAGTATCAAAAATCAGTACCTATGCTTTTTCCACGTTTCAGACTTTAGCTCTGATTCAAAACCATAACCCCTGATACCTCACACACCTCTGGTCTCGTTTTTGTAATAGTTTCCAAACTAGTTTTATTAAAAAAATGGCTATGAAATCCATCTTATTTTGTCTATTCCTTTTTTCCATTTCGCTTAATGCTCAAGTTCAACTTGGCAATGATTTAGACGGTGAATTTGCCGGCGATCAATCTGGCTTAGCGGTAGCACTTTCTGCCGACGGTAATCGGGTCGCCATTGGCTCTCCACAAAACAACGATGGTGCAAGTATGGGGGGACAAGTTCGTGTCTATGATTACGACAATGGGGCCTGGATACAGGTCGGCAGTGATATTGAAGGCAATCAAGCAGAAGCTTTTACGGGGCGAAGTCTTAGCCTTTCAGCCGATGGAAAGCGTTTGGCAGTCGGTACGGTAAAGCCTGACGTGTTAGTTTATGAATTTGATGGAAATGAATGGGTATCCATTAGCGAGGACCTGGTTATCGATGTACCGGGACCAAATCATTTATTAGGATTTGAAGTCAGTCTCTCGGGAGATGGCAACCGACTGGGGATAGGTATTCCTTCACCGGATTTTGAACCAGGAAGTGCGCGAGTCTACTCTTACGATGGAACAGCGTGGGCCCAACTCGGTAGCGATATGCAGTGCATCGCGTGTGGCAATTGGTTTGGGTCGAATGTAGCACTGTCCAGCGATGGTAACCGCTTTGTCGTTAGTGCTTTTTACAATCCAATGGATGATGATAATCGGGGGATGGTCCAAGTCTATACACTCAATGACAATGATTGGGAGCAACTGGGATCGACCTTGATGGGTACAATGGATGAGCAATTGGGCCGTGATTTAGCCATCAGTAGTGATGGTCAGCGGATTGCTATGGCTAGCGGCGGAGCCATTATTGATGACCAGCAAACGGGTGGCATTACCGTCGTCGATTGGGTCAACAATGAATGGGACGCTGCCGGCACACCACTCCAGGGGGAGTCAGGCAGTGGCTTTGGTTGGACCATTGGCCTGTCCGGCGATGGGCAGCGGCTCTTGGCAGGAGTACCATTTATCAGCGCCACGGGTAACAATCAAGGGCAAACCGAAGTATTTACCTTTGAAAATGAAGAATGGGTAGCTTTAGGGAATGCGATTCCGGGGGAAGCTACTGGCGACTTTTCTGGCTACGCAGTCGCGCTTTCAAGCAACGGGGAGCGCGTAGCCATCGGGGCGCAACGCAATACAGATGCTGGCTTCGATGCTGGCCACGTCAGAGTTTTCGATCTAAGTAATACGTCCGTAGCCACTTTGGGCCTAAATGAGATCACACCATTACGGCTTTTCCCGAATCCAAGTTCCGATGAAATTAATCTTCCCCTTACTGATCATGAACCAAAAATCATTCAGATCATCAACCCTCAAGGGCAGATTGTAAAGCGCCTACAAACGACTCTCAACCGTATTGACATCTCCGATCTACCAAATGGATTGTATAGTTTTTATCTACAGGTAAATAGCCAGCATTATTCCGGTAATTTTACGAAACAATAACTTCTCAGCAAGTTAATCAACACTTAATCTCCCTGGCTGACTTTTCTAAGTCAGGATCACTAGCTTTCCTGCTCGATGAAGAACTCGAGCTGGACATACTACATCTTGCCAATTCTAGGCTTCACGGCACTTTTTGCAATCGCTTACGGCTGGCTCCACTACGAAGGGTATATCAACGTATGGCCAACATCGGCTACCCTCCAAAAATGGGATGCCTTTTACTACGCCTCGATCCGGGATCATGGTTATATCTACGAGGAAAAGGTGGTCTGTAATGCTGGCTTTTTTCCGCTTTTCGCTTATTGGTGGTGGGCCATTCCACTCAGTGCTCTGGGAATCAGCATTCTGAATGGTCTGATTTATTTGACGAGTCTGTTTTTCCTTTGCCGACTTTTCAAGCCAAGCCTCATCACCTTGGGGTTATTTATGAGTTTGCCTTGTATGTTCTTCTTTTTTACCCCTTTGAGTGAAAGCTTATTTTTCTGCTTTGGTACGCTCATTATTTATGGCATCCATCGTAAGAATTATCGATTACTCATCGCAGGCCTATTTCTCGCCACCTTGACCCGAGCGAGTTTCTTATTCTTTGTTCCGGCCAGCGTGGGCATGGTCTTAATGAGTTTTCCGATCCAGCAAGTTTTTACACGTAAGCTTTGGCGAAGTATCCTCCATTTTTATTTACCACCCGTAGCATCTGCACTGGCAATGGTTGTTGTCATCCAGTACCTGCAAACCGGCGAATGGTTTGCCTATTTTAAAGTACAATCTACCGCCTGGGGAAGGGCCTTCGCTTGGCCCACTTTTCCACTTGGTCGAAATGCAGACTGGACAGTCATTGACCTGAGCCAGGTTAATTTTTGGCTAGGTCTGTCTACAGCCTTTTTAGGATTATTCTTGCTGATTCAATGGCTACGACAAAAAAATATCATTCAAAAAATAAATCCAGCTACTTTATTTTCTTTGATTTTTGTCATCATGAGTTTCCTAGGCGTCGTTCTTTTCAACCCCGTTTGGCACTGGCATGGCCTACTCGAAAAAAATACAACTTCCTTAGTTGGTATTAATCGTTATTTGCAACCCACACCTTTTTTCTTCGTCACTTTTTTATTCTTAGTAAAAAAGCGCTCTTTTTCTTTTTTAAAACTCCTCGGCTTAGGCGCAGTCACCCATTTGACTTGGCTACTCGTTGAACCAAAATATTATATCCATATTCAAAAATATCTTCCCCTCATTCCGATTACCGCTCCGATTATTATTTATTGGATTTATGCCTGGACACACTGGAAACTCATCGGTTGGGGCTTAATTATTTTATCCTTTTTTCTGCAAGCCTATTTCTACAGTTATTTTATGATCGATATTAATATGGATTGAAAATTTGAAAAATTAATCTCTCTATTCTTTTTGCACATTTGATATCTTAAAAATCACCTATTCCTCAAAATCCATCACCTATTATTTAATCCCTTCTCATTTTAAGTTTACATAGTATATTACTGTGCTTCGAAAAAACATATGCTATGCCTAAAACTATTTCTATACTAAAGTCTACCAGCATTTATAGCGAGCCGCATTTACGTTCAGCACCGGTACGAACAGTCGAGGTCAACGATTACCTAAAAATCACCCGCGAAAAATTGCGTAACGGTATTAACTGGTACGAAGTCATTTTGGGAGACGATAAATTTGGCTACGTTGATAAAGAAAAAGCCTTCCGTTGGAAAAAAATAAAAATAGAAAGTGAATCGGCCTTTTTCAGTTGTGTCATGCCCGCAGAAATGGCGGGAAAACGGATTAGCTTGATCAAAGGAGATCAACTGCACATTATCTTTCCCCATCCGGTGAAAACAATCTCGTACATGGTTCGCGACGCCAAAGGCCGTGAAGGACTAATGCCCGGCGAAGTAGAAATTGAGGAGGTAGAAGACGCCTGGATGAAATATCTCTTTTACCTCATCTTCGCCATCTTGCTCATCGTTGCCATTCTCGCGATGCTCAATGCAGGCTTTATCGCCTTTGGTGGCCTGATCGTTCTCGTTTTATTAGCGGGCTCATTTATTGTATTTTTTGCATCCGCCATTGTAATTGCTATTTTAAGGGGTATTATCCACCAAATCTGGATTAGAATGTAATATGACGGAGTTCAACGATCAAGAATTTGCAAGCATCGACTTTTCGGAACAAGGGTTTACCACCGGTAAATATGATTACTGTATTTTTCGGCGGTGCAACGGCGCCGAGGTCGATCTCTCCAAGTCGAGTTTCCTCGATTGTGAATTTAGCCAGTGTAATTTCCAAGGGGCGAAGCTCACAGAAACGGCTTTTCGAGAAGTTACTTTTCGAGAATGCCAATTGACGGGCCTTCATTTCGAAAGCTGCAATCCCTTTCTTCTCAAAATGACGTTCGAGGATTGTCAGCTCACGAACGCTTGTTTTTACGATCTGGATTTAAAATATACGCTTTTTAAAAACTGTCAGCTCAGTGGAGTCGACTTCACAGGCTGTAATCTTAGCGAGGCCGTTTTTGATAGTTGTGATCTAATCAATAGCACATTCGAACGTACTAATTTAAGATACACCGATTTGCGTAGTGCCACCAATTTTCGCATCAATCCCGAATTGAATGTGATCCAAGGGGCTAAATTCTCTTTGGCAGGCCTACCGGGCTTATTGGAGAAATACGATTTAGAGATTGATTATTAGAGATTTTCACAAAAACTCAAATTCAAAAGGGGAACGTTTTGTCTTTTTTGGTATAAAAGATTATGAAATCTGATGCTAAAAAAGAAAATGTAAAAAATAAGCGGCATTTCCCTCAAGCAAAGTCCAATCCACCTATTCAACAATTCAAGGACGAACGTACCGAATCAGGGACAATGCAACGGATGCAAAAAGTCGCACATCAAAGCCAACAAGTTGCACAGTTACAAGCTCTCCAGTCCATGATCAATAAATCTGTGGGCAATGCATCACTTTCGGGCCAGGCTCATTTCCCATTGCAAGCGAAGTATTCGCCTCACCCTATTTCTGGCGGAGTGGTACAGCGACGTTTAGATACAAATCTTCTTAAAGGCCGAACCCGACATTATCTTACTCGAGATTTGGCGAAATTAGGCAATCAATACAATCATGGATTAAAAAGCAAATCAAGGGCTGAACGATTAAGTGAACTCCAGACCTTACAAAATGCAATTTTGCGATCATTGGATCAATTCGCCGACCCGGATCATTATGCCAATCCCATCGCTGTTTGGAAAAAAGAACTTCTAAATGACGTGCAGCAAGAGCATCTCAGATTAGTGAGGCAAAGTGTTGATAATAAAGATCAAAACCCTCCGGTCGCTAATTTTTCTAAACTCAATGATTCTGAACAGAAAACCGTCCTTAGAATCTGGAAGGAACTGTTATCCGGTTCAGGCAATATCAAAATCACTGAAACCGAATCTTTTAAACATTCACAGACTCAAGTTCCGACAACGCGTAATCACCCAGGCTTTCGTTATGAGGTGCTAGCCCAATTCGCTCGGCTTTTGGAGACGCAAACCGGGCGGACATTAGTTGGGCAGATTACTCAAAGGGGACAGAAAAAAACGGTGACCATCAAACCCGGCTTTGCAGAAGCTCAAGGTGGTGGCCCTGCAAGCGAATTTGCCGCCGGTCCCACTAAATTAAATGGAGCAGATAAGCTAACAAAAATAGACATTAATCAGATGTTTAAAGGGCAGCCTTATGCCAAAAGAAAACGGGAAAGCTATCGCCGCAATTTTATTACACTTGATTTGAGCCGTATCAACAATCCTAAAAAACGAGCGGCCGCCATTTATCAAGCGCGAAGAGACTTCCCAAAATCCTCAGGGATAAAAATTGGCAATCAATATTATAAATATGGAAAAGGCTCCAATGTCGAAGTATTTATTACCAGAGATATTCCTGATTCCATAGATCATCATACCTCTCGCTTTGTTGATAACAATCGCAACGAAATTCCTACTCCAAATTTTGTCACTCTCGGTCACGAATTGGGACACGCCGAACATATGCAGACCGGTGTTAGTTTAGGTGATGCCAGCGTCAGTGATACCTTATTTCAGCATACGGCACCAAACGTAAGTATCCAGGATTATTCAAATTACGAGGAGTTTGCCAATATTAATGCCGTTGAGAATAATATCAGAACAAATATTGGTTTGAAACACCGATATGGTCATATCAATCAACCAGCGGTTCAGAAAGCACGACTGGAGCCTATCGCTAATAGTTTTTACAATCTATCGGATTTACAACCACGGCCATTACGCGCAAGTGTGGAAGCACCGTTAGGCCTAGCGGCCCGCAGTTTGGCGCAACTACATATTGCACCCGCCAGGGCGCAACTACGGCAAGCTGCTGATGTCTTCATAGGTAATCTAGTGAATGCTTTCCCAAACTTTACAAACCATGAAAGAAACGCAATCCAGGTTCAGCTCAACGGTATGAAAAATAATGTCAACTCTGCTCAACAAAACAATCTCAATACTGCAAATCAACAAATCCAACAAGCCATCAATTTGATTAACGCCGCCAACCAACGGCTCGCACAACAAGCTGCGGCGGCCCCAGCTAATAATAACAACCACGGTGGAGGCATTTATGGTTTTTTCCGCGGGCTACTTCCTTTTTAGTAGCTCTGGGTTGGGGCTAAGTCTTTTGAAAGCTGTAACCCTCCCCCACTTCTGCGTTATGAAAGAAAAAGCCGTCCGATGCGTTTTCTGTTTCTACTTTTAATCCTTCCCTGGCAAATTGGGCATACTCAAAACCTTGTTCCGAATCCTTCTTTCGAAGAGGTTACCGAAATCACCAATCACTGGTCGGGCACTTTCTCAAAATTCAACCGGCGGATTGCACTCTGGGATTCCCCCACCCAAGGTTCTCCCGATATTTTGTTTATCAAAACCTTGGACAAAATGCATCCCAAAAGGCCCAAAGTTGATCTGGCGCCACACCAACCACGAACCGGCAAGTTCATGCTTGGCATCAAAGCCTATGGCTGCGCCAGTCGCACCCTGCACTGCAAGGAGTACATCCAAGTGAAGCTAAGAGAAGCACTCATTCCCGGCGAGCAATACGCCTTTGAATTCTGGCTCAATCCCATTACCACCTCCATTAAGGTCAACAATTTTGGTATCACGCTCGAAATGGAGCGCGTGAAAGAAGTCATGGTTTCCGGCCGCCTTGAAGTCTATCCTGTAGCGACCGAGACACGCATCATCGACGGTCAGCCCAACGAATGGCAGCGCATCGCTGGCGTCTTTACCGCCGACGAAGCCTACCAATATCTCATCATCGGTAATTTTTACGAGGACGATATAGTCGACGCCAAGGTAGAACCCTATGGCCTAGACTATGCTTACTATCTCATCGATGATGTCAGCCTGCGGCCGCTCAAAGCCGGAAAACCACGCTACGCCGCCGGGGAAACCCTGGTACTCGAAAACATCGCCTTTGCTTTCAACAAAGCAGAGTTACAGAAATCCGCTCATGAAATGCTCTCCGAGCTAGCCGGGCAGTTACAAGAAAAATTGACCCTTGACATCGAAATTGGTGGACATACCGATAATATCGGCGATGCCACTTACAACCTGGAACTATCACAGCGCCGTGCCGAAGCGGTCCGGGCGTATTTGATTAATCAAGGCATTGCCGCCGAGCGTATTCTTGCCCAGGGCTTCGGTAGCCAGCAACCACTCGTGGATAATACAACCGAAGAGCAACGGCAACTAAATCGTCGCGTGGAGATTAAGTTAAAGTAAGGCTAACCGTTCTATGAAGCGCGCTGCGCCACCAAGATATAATAGTCAAAGAAAAAGCCAGATCGATAGCGCACCGATTGGGTAATGGTGCATCCACGTTCCTCCAGCATCGCCTGATATTCTCGCAAATCGTATTGGTGAGGATGGAGAATGTCTCCGGGCAGTAGGCGAAACAAATGTTTAAATCCCCAATAATTATGCGCATCGATGGACACAATCAGCTGGCCATTTGGCGCAGTGCTCTCTACGAGTTGATCAAAACATCGTCCAAGGTCGGCGACATGATTGATCGCATTGAGGCAAAACACATAATCGTAGGGTGCCTGCCACTTGAAGTCTTCCAGGGCACAGGCGTGAAATTGCACCTTGGGATAATCTGCTGATCGAAAATGCGTCAAGCGGGTTTCGTAAGCGTCCAGCAAAGGATCGACGGCATCTACCGTCTGTTGATCGAAGACCATAAAAATCCCCGCCGGACCGCAGCCGGCATCCAGGATTCGGGCTTCGCCCGCCGGGCGAAGCTGCAGCCGAGTCAGTAAATCCAGCCAGTATTGCCGCTTCCAGGGCAAGTAATCCTCAGGTGAGCGCCCCTTCAGATAGCGTTGCCACCAGCGTATCTCGGCCGATTGGGCAATTTTCCAACGTAAATTACTCATCGATCCCAAAGGTAAAACTTTGCTCGGAATCCTTAGATTCGGAAGCATGAACAAATTTCGTTTTCATCCATTCCATTTTCAACATAAACCTTAATTTTACAGTCTCAATCTTGACTTCATGTTATTTGCTACCGGCAGCAGGGTTAAATTTAAGCATACAGGCTTCATCGGCATCGTCATCGAACGCATCAACGACGATATGGTCAGTGTTCGGCTCGACGATGGTGACGAAATCCCGGCCTTTGTTGAAGACCTCGAAAGAGTCGATGAGCAAAAATCTGGCAAGCACATCAAAGCTAAAGTCGTTCCTGGCAAAATGCCCAAAGCGCCTAGCAAGCCAGATTTACCGGAAGTTGAAATTCAATATTCCATCCTTCGCAGCCTGGGTCTACAGTTAGCTTTTGAGCCACAATATCTGACCGACGGTAGCACCCGCGATTATCAGATTTATCTCATCAACGATACGGGCTACCCCATCCTCTTCCGTTTTGAACTCTTGCTGAATCAAAGGTCCACTTTACAGGTAGAAGATAAAATCGAGGGCGTCGCTTATCGCGAATTGGGTATTCTGAATTACGACCACCTGAACGAATCGCCCTTGATCCGTGTCGAATGCTGGCAAGTCACCACCGTTGGTACCGGCAATCGACAGGAAAAGCAGATTCGCATCAAGCCTCAACAATTTTTCAAGCGCCAGCGAACTGCGCCTTTACTCAATCGCCTGGTGCAACATTATATTTTATTCGATCAATTTGATGAGCCCACCAGCAGCGAAGAAGATCTGCGAACTTACACGCGCCTCAACGCTCGTCCCGCTGCCCGCCGCCGCCAGGGCAATTCGGATGGCATCATTGAGCGCGCCAGCTTCAATCCTGAGATCGATCTACACATCGAACAACTCACCAATAACGCCGGCAGTATGAGTAAGGCCGATATGCTCCGCCTCCAACTCCAACACTTCGATCGTTTTCTCAACCAGGCCATTCAGGTCGGCGTACCGCGCATCTACGTCATCCACGGCCTTGGCAAGGGGCGCCTACGCAATGAAATCGCCACTCGCCTCATGAAACATCCTGCCGTGCGGACCTTCAAGAATGAATTTCACCCCAACTATGGCTACGGGGCCACAGAAATCTTTTTAGACTAGTCTTTTTATTTTTGAGACATTAGGGCGTGCCCCCTCGGCTTTGGCCTCGGGGTCGCTACGTTGCGGAGCTCGCTGGTCGCTCGGCCACGCGCTGGCACGCGTGTCTGGCCGATGGCCACTCCTCCACATCGCTCACGTGGGCTTCATAAGCGTAGTAAATCATCAATCAAGGGTGCTAATTGCTGGTAAGTTTCATGATCCGCCCCACTGCCTCCTCCAATGAGCACCTGCTGAATCACGCCATAACGATCGATAATGAATAATCGTGGATAACCTATTTCACCACCAAAATGCTTCGCTCCGAATTCAGCTGAATTCGGAATCACGGGATAATTCAAGGCTTGCTGAACAACGAATTCTTCCAAGTCGGCACCATATCCGTCCGCAAAGCCAAGTACCGTGACGCCACGCTCGCCGTAAGTTGCCATCACCTTTTTGAGTCCCGGTATCTGATCCAGACAAGGCTGGCAATACAGTTGCCAAAAGTGTAGCACTACAACTTGTCCTCGTAAATCATCCAACCGGTGGAGCTCGCCTGCGATATCCGGCGCTTCAAAAGCAGGTGCATCTATGCCCAAATAAGGAGCCGTTAGCTCCGCAAAGTCAAATATAAAGCTTTCAGCACCGCTCTCCGAGCTGTCGACTTGCGCCGCCAGCCCAAGACCGTTCACTAGCAAAATAATCAAGATGCCAAGTGCTTTCATAAAATCGCGGTTCAGCGCAAGTCTTAGCTTACTCTAACGACTCATCTTGGACCGCCTTAGCAAAATCTGCCAAGGATGAAAAACGAGCATCGTAATGTAGTATACTACTTCGCTTTACTTGTTCAGGATTGGAGGTAATCATCACCGTTTTCATTCCCAGTCGGCGCCCAAACAATAGATCAGAGATAGAATCTCCCACCATGACGGAAGCCCCGAAAGTAATCTCTGGCCAATCCGCCGCGGCGCGTAGCGCCATTCCCGGCTGGGGTTTACGATCTAAAGGATTGTACTTGACCAATTCCGGGCAATAGTAAATTTGATCCAGATAAGTGCCGGCATTGCGCAGTTCGGCTTGTAGCCAACTGTGTATCCGATCCAGATCCGCCTCGGTCATTAATCCTTTACCGATCCCTTGTTGGTTGGTTACCACAAAGATTTGCTCGAAGTGTTGGCGCAAGATGCCAATGGCCTCCGCACATCCTGGCGTGAGCTGCAATTGGGTAGGCTGCCTGACGTAGTCGCCCGGCAAGCGTTCATTGATCACTCCATCACGATCCAGAAAGAGATATTTATAGCGTTTGACGTTGATGATATTAATATTTTATTGGGTTGAAGAAAAATGGGATAAGGACGGTCAAGCATCCAAGCTGAAAGCACAAGCTCAATAGCCAGAATCAGAGTGCTCTCTCACTTACAAAGCTTACGGTAATCGGCTTCAAAACGTCGGCAAATAAACAAAAAACTCATTTATTGCTCAATTTCTCAGCTTGATTTATGGAATTTGACATTCTCCGGAATCTATAGATAATGACGCACTTATTCTATCTCTTGGCCAAGAAATTACAGCGTTGTATTTTTACCATAAACAGTCACTGGTAAAGACTAGTGAGCTATGTGTCCTTGTAATTGCGACCCGTTAGGTCGGCGGCGGCGGAACAGCGGGTGGGTCCCACCCTCAAAGCCCATTTCTATATACGCTCCACAAATTATAGCTTCACTCTCTACTACTTGATCTCCTTCTTAAAGTTCCATCAAGATCGATCAGCTTCACAAAATTCTCATCCAAAGCATGTACTATTAGCTCAAATTAATTCTTTGCAGATTCATTCTTGCCAAAGATGGCCTGTTCTACTAATTCACAGATCAAGTGCCCCACGGTAATATGGCATTCCTGTATTCTCGCGGTATCCGTACTTGGAATATTGATCAGGTAGTCACTGATTTGCGCCAGCTTACCACCAGATTTCCCAGTCATTCCCACCACGAGCATAAAGCGTTTTTTAGCTTCTTCGGCGGCGCGTAAAATATTAGGTGAATTCCCGGAGGTGGACAAAGCAAAGAGGACATCACCTTGTTGTCCTTTGGCTTGTACCATCCGAGCGTAGACCTCGTCGTAGCTGTAGTCATTCGCGATTGCAGTCAGTGCGGAGCTATTGACGTGCAGTGCTTCGGCATCTAGTGCTTCGCGATCGAGGTAGAAGCGGCCCGACAACTCCGCCGCAATGTGCTGCGCGTCGGAGGCACTACCGCCGTTGCCACAAAACAACAGCTTTTTATGCCCCTTAAAAGCAATCGTACAAATGGAGGCCACTTGATCGATGGTTGCCAGCAAGGCTTCATCTTGCAGTATCTGTTGTTTCACCATTACACTTTCAACCAATAATTCTTTGATCCGGGGATGTATCATTATTCTGTTTTTCTTTCTTTAAATAATTATGGTATGCTTCGTTTGTTTCCTACCAGTGCAACTGGTCGTTAGATATTTTTTATATCCCTCAATACAATTTAATTTTAAAACACATTATCTCTTCTCTTTTCATAAAATTATAGAGATAACCAATCAACTAAAATCATTCGTGACCATCTTAAATATCCAAAAATCAAGATACTCAAAGCCATCCCCCCTATAGCAAGACCGTACCATCTTCGGCGCCAATAAGCTAAAGCGACCAGTGTTAAGCCACCGCTAATATAGGCAAGGCTCAAAGTAAATAGACGAAGCAGCTGAATGACAAAGGGTCTATCATTACCATCCAAAAAAAGAAAAAAAATGGATAACATCAAAAATGAAACAATGGTATAAGAAAACCCCCATAGAAAAATACGCCAGCTTGCTAGTTGATGTAATTGTCTGGATCGTATGAAGAAATAGGCCGCTAAGATCCAAACCAATTGGAGAGCGATCACGCTATAAGTCAGCTCGAATTTCCCATAAACAAAAGGTTTTTCCATCCCGGTAAAGGTAAACAGCCCATTAATAAGGATGACCATAATAGTTATCAGTAGCACCGAACGCCAAAAGATCCAAATACTAACCGGGCCAACTTCAATGGGTTTGGCGGGGTCTTCTGCATCGAGAATATCGTGATCCCAGTTGGTCATTTTATTTGGATTGGATTTGTGCCATGAGCTTTTCCAGGCCTTTCACCATGTTACTCCAAGAATAACGTTGCTTTTCTTGTTTGACACGTGCCACGAAGGCCGCTTCGCGGTTTTCAGTAAAGAAATCAATAATCGCATCGGCGATGGGCGCTGGATCAACGGGCACCACATAGCCGGCTTCACCGTGGGCGATGATCTCCGGCAGACCACCAACAGCCGTCGCTACCATTGGCTTTTCGAAAAAATAGGCTAGTTGAGAAATGCCGCTTTGGGTAGCCGTTTTATAAGGTTGTACCACCAAGTCGGAAGCACAAAAATAGAAGCGGACCGCCTCGTTGGAGATGAAGCGCGTATGCAAGACCAATTGCTCTCGAATCCCGAGACGATCAATTTGGCGTTTGTAATTGTCCTCTCCACCGTAGTACTCACCGGCCACAATCAGGCGCAAAGGCAAAGCTCGGATCCGGGGATCCGCCATGGCCTCCAGCAATAAATCCAATCCCTTGTAATCGCGGATGAATCCAAAAAACAATAAATAACGATAGGCCGGATCAAGACCTAATTCCGTCAGAGCAGCTTCGCGCGATACTAATTCACCGTAATTATCGTAAATGGGGTGCGGTACTACACTAATCGGCCGCTGCTGATCAAACAGCCGAATTTGTTCCCCGACGGCCTTCGACATGACGATAAACGCATCGACCGAGCCAATAAAATAGCGCGATAAACTCCGATCGCCGGGCCGTCGTTCGTGAGGAATCATATTATCCACAATGGCGATGCGCTTCGTTTGGTTATTCCTACCAATCAAGCGCAAAATCGTTCCAAGTGATGGTCCCATGAAAGGAATCCAAAATCGGGTGACGACCAAATCCGGCCGCTGGCGGCTAATAGCTCGTCCTACCCGCCACCAATTCAGTGGATTAATCGAGTTGACTTCTACTTTAATGTTTAAGTTTTCCGGGGGAGGATCTTCGGAATATTGAGTTTTACCCGGAAACAGGATAGCAGGATATTGGAGTTTAAAAGTATAGATTGTCACCGTGTAGCCATGATCCTGCAATTCATAAGCGAGGCGCTCCGTGGAGGAGGCAATGCCGCCGCGCAGGGGATAAGCAGGTGCAATAATGACACACTTTTTCACAAGCTTAGTCTTTGTCGTCTGTGGTAGTCTCGATCAGATAAGTATTCCGATTGGGTGCATTGCGGGCGATTAACTCGGCCAGGAATCCAGCCAAGAAGAGCATCGTCCCTAGAACGATGCTGGTTAGTGCAATATAAAAGTAGGGGTTATCCGTCACGAGGATGGTTTTCATCCCTTGCCCCAAACGATAGAGCTTGCTCAATCCAATGTACAAAGCAGAGAATACACCCACCAAGAACATGACCAGCCCAATCGTTCCGAAAAGGTGCATCGGACGTTTTCCAAAACGCCCCACGAAGGTCACAGAAAGTAAATCCAGTGGGCCATTAATAAAACGCATTAGCCCAAACTTGGTCACGCCGTACTTACGGGCCTGGTGCTGCACGACTTTTTCGCCAATTTTTTTGAAGCCCGCCCACTTCGCTAATGGTGGAATGTAGCGATGCATTTCACCATAAACCTCAATGCTCTTGACTACTTGCTTACGATAAGCTTTTAAACCACAATTGAAATCGTGTAATTTAATGCCGGTAATCCAGCGTGTAGTTGCGTTATAAAATTTAGTAGGAATCGTCTTCGATAGCGGATCGTAACGCTTTTTCTTCCAGCCAGATACCAAATCGTAGCCATCCTCTTTGATCATGCGATATAATTCCGGGATTTCATCCGGGCTATCTTGTAAATCAGCATCCATCGTAATCACCACATCACCACGAGCGGCCTCAAAGGCCGTATGCAAGCCGGCAGATTTACCGTAGTTGCGACGGAATTTAATTCCACGAACACAGGGGTTCTTAGCCGCCAGTTCTTCGACAATACGCCATGAACTATCCGTACTGCCATCATCGACCATGACAATCTCGTAGCTAAAATTGTTGGCTTCCATTACCCGGCGAATCCAGGCTTCCAGTTCAGGTAGCGATTCTTCTTCGTTGTAGAGAGGGACAACAATTGAAATATCCATACGATTGCGTAAAGTTCTTTCTGATCGATCTAATATTGTCGCCGCAAGATTGCCGCGAGGAGCAAAGCTAGTATAAAGCTACCAATAATACTACGTGCAAGACTTAATAATATCGTAGATAAACCAACTTTGAAATCTTCGAGCGACTTCATCATGGTCTCTAGTTGTTCTCCCGAAGTCCAACTCTGATAAAAATCCATCGTTTGTTGTTTTAGAATACTCACTAATTCGGCATCGCTCTGCATAATAAGGTAGTAAAATACATAGAAAGCGACATTCGCAATGACGCCTGTAAGAAAAGCGGCCCGAAGTGCCTGGCGAAATTCTATTTTTTGTCCTGCTTGCCGGCGAGTAGCATGAATCGCCATCACCATAGCCACTACGATAAACAGTACCGAACTCCAAGATACCCAAGGTTCGAGCATCACAGCCTTATCCCAATAATAAAACCCAAGGAAATAAAGGATAGTCGCTAGTCCCGCAAATAGGCCATATTTGACCGCAATATTTTTCATAAATCTTTTTCTGTGTATACAAGAAGTGAATTAAACCTTATTCTAATTGCCTTAAAGCAAAATCATTGATTTTATCCGCAAGCGGTTCTCTCACTTGAATGTCCACCGGACATTCATCCTCTGGAATCGTTCGTTCATACTTCAGCTATTTTTCGCTCCGCACTTTCCAAGTATGAGGTGTACCGACTGGATACAACGAACTAAATGAGCTTCGCCCTGAAAAACAAGTATTCACTTTAAATCTAACTCCAAAAGTTCAATTCATTTCTATCACAAAAAGAAAGGAAAACAATAAACTGCTTTCCTTTCCTTGTCCAAAGTTAGATATTATTTACGCCTGTAGAGGCGCTTCTTTTTTCATTATTGCACCAATAATTACGGCAATCACGGCACCCACCAAGGCTCCAACGCCCAGGCCAAGTAATTGACGCATAGGTGTAAAACTGACTTCTACTTGCTTGAGCGCTTCTTCAATTTGCTCTTCTGCCATACCGAAGCTTTCATACATCCCTCGGGATTGTTCTAGCAAAGTATCCATATATCCCGGATCGATAAAATTGATGTATAAATAAGCAAATAAGGTATTTATTAAGGCTATCAAGATAGAGGTAACAAAAGCCACCATAAATGCTCGTCCCAGTGTAATAGCCCCTCCCAATTCATTATCCCGATGGTGTCGAACCGCCATCACCATAATGACTATATATACGGCAAAAGTGGCCACAGAGAATAAGATCGGTAGGATAAAACCACCTCCTAGACCGAACATAAAATTGAGTGCTGAAACAATAATCAAAATCGCCCCGCCAATTAGCCCATAACGCATTGCTGTAGACTGAAACGATACTTCAGAAGGGTCAGGTAAGTTTGTTGCATCATCTAAAATTGACATAATGTTTTGATTTTTAGTTGGTTAATAATGTCGATTTTTATGCTTACGAATATGCACCTATTTAACCAAAATCAGAAATATTTTAGACATAGAGTATTATACTGCCGTCGAATGATGCTGCCCATTATTAATAATTCCGAGCACTTTACCACGTAATTTAGCACCGACAATTGGACTATTAGCGCTCTTGGATTGAATCATATCCGAAGTGTAAATCCACTCTTCTTCGGGATTGAAGATTGTAAAATTCGCCGGAGCACCTTCTTCCCAACTCGGTAGAGATAATCCCAAAACCTGGCGAGGATGGTACGCCAAAATGTGGATTAATTCGTCTAGCTCAAATTCGCCTTCAGCCACCAAGTGTGTCATGCAAAGCGCAAAAGTCGTCTCCAGACCAATGGCCCCAAACTCAGCGTAGGGAAATTCAAGGTTTTTACCTTCGATATCGTGCGGCACGTGATTAGAACTAATCAATTCGATGAGCCCGCTTTTGAGCGCGCGGCGCAGCGCCCGGCGATCGGTTCGCGCGCGCAGGGGTGGTAAAACCTTGAAATGACTGTCAAAAGTGCTAACGGCCTGCTCGTCATAAACCAGATTGAGCACCGGCACAGAAGCGGTAACCGCCAACTTATTCGCCTTGGCTTCTTTCAACAAACTGACGCTGCGTGCACTGGAAATATTACTGAGATGTAAGCGCGATGCGGTATAATCCAGCAGATAAATATCGCGCTGTACCATCAATTCTTCGGCCATCGAAGGAATGCCTTTCATGCCCAAGGAGACACTGACTTCCCCTTCGTGGATTTGTCCGTGATCGTCGATGGAAGCGTCGTGTGGATGATTGATCACCAAGCCATCAAAGGCCTTTACATATTGTAGCGCACGCATCATCAAACCGCTACTTTGAATCGTCTGCAAACCGTCCGAAAAGGCTACCGCCCCTTCGGTATGCATATCAAACAGTTCCGCCAAATCTTTACCGGCACAGTCACGTGATATGGCACCAATCGGATGAAAGTCTACTACATCATCGGCCGTATTCTTGCGAATATAATTGACCTCAGACTTAGAATGTATCGCCGGCAAGGTATTCGGGAGACAAGCAATAGCGGTATAACCACCCGCCGCTGCCGCTCGCATGGCAGAAGCTAAATCCTCTCGATGTTCAAAGCCGGGATCGCCCACTTGAGTACCAACATCCATCCATCCTGGAGATAAAGAAGCCCCTCTCAGGTCGATGACTCGTGCTTTACCTGCATCGATTTTGGATTTGATGGCGGCAATTTTACCCTTCTTGATGAGAATATCTCGTTTTTTGCCGTTGAGTGGTGAGTTAGGATCGACGATCCGTGCATTTTTAATCAGCATGTTCCAAGTAACGATTTTCTGGCGGCAAATTTACCGTTAAATCTATCATTGCCGAAATTCCGTCGGAGAAAATTATGCCACGCCGCGGATCAGAGTTTAGTTCGCTTGAAGATAAACTCCGGGATATTGCGAATCACGAGCATAATAAGGCGCCATATGGGTAGGACGTAAATTTTGTTGCGGCGCTTTTTCCAAGCACGATAAATGCGCTGCGCCGCTTGCTTAGGGCTAGCCGTGAGCCGCTGGGGCAGCTCTAAATCGGCCGTCATACGAGTAGCCATAAAACCGGGTAAAACCGTCATCACGTGGATATCCGAGGCAAAGAGCCGGTGTCGTAAACCATCAAGGAAAGCGGTGAATCCCGCCTTGGCACTACCGTAAAAATAATTGCTCTGCCGCCCCCGCTCCCCCGCTACGGAAGAAATACCGATGATGCCCCCTTGCTGTTGCTTCGTCATAGCCCTGGCAAAGTAGCTGATCAATGCCGCCGGGCCATTGTAATTGGTGGCCATGATGCGCTGAGCTTCGGTCTTGTCCGTTTCGGCCAGGCGCTGATCACCAAGGTAGCCCGCGGTCAAAATAAGCAAATCCGTAGAGGCCGCGAGCGGCTCAAGAATGGCGTAATCTATTTGCAGAACATCCAAAGCCAGTACCTGGATATTATCCAAACCGAAGCGCAGACGCAAGTCTGCAACCAGGGGATTTAACCGCTCGGGCTGGCGTGCCGTTAAAGTCAACTGGCTCAATTCCGGGGCAAAGGCATAGACTAAAGCTTGTCCAAGATCAGAAGTAGCGCCAATAAGGGTAAGATGCATGAAGGAACTTTATAGCGGTTAATTGCAATGCGATTTTTTGTTTATCCGGATAATTAAGAAATTTCTAATTGATCTACAATCTCATTTTTATAATACAGAATACTTAGTACCTCTAATGTCTATCTAGTCTTTCTTCATCTCCACCTTTCTCACAGCAATCATTTATACACATAGAAATACCGGGTTTCATCAATACGCTCCAGATTGTCGAGAATATACTTACTCACTTCGTACTTTCCATTATTTTTAATCGTCGGAATAGCTTCTCTTTCAATGAAAAAATGAATATCTCGGGCGTTAATACGCTCGTATAGTTTTTCGTTTTGACCATTCGTTTCACTATTAAATACCCAATCAATAGCCAAGGGCGAAGTCGTTTCAGTCAGATAATTAGATAATGGAAATGAAGGCATCGTTTTAAAGCGATCACCATATTTCTGTCGCAATTGCTTTAATTCCCGATATTTTTCAAACGTCTGTGGATCGGAATAAATGTGTTTTAATTTTGGAAAAACAATCGATAACTCCATATTCAAATCTGCACGCTGACCGTCACGATAAACATATTCATAGGCAAAACGGAAAGTGCTGACCAGGACAATGACCAAGATGCCATGCCACAGTCCCCCCGGAACGTGTAACCAAGGCGCTGCACGTTCTTTGACCATCCAATAACATCCAAACACTAAAGGTGCCGAAAAGAGGATTGGAAAATTGTACCCCCAACTAATGGCTGCCATCCAACTGATGCCCAACAAGCTAAAGAATTGTAAATAAGGATGCAGTGCTGAGCTCCTAAACACTTTCGAGCCCTGCTGCCGTAGTAGCTGAAATAACGAAAAGCTGCCGTAGGCCAACGCGATGAGAAAAAGTAAACGGCTTTGCCCAACCGGCGCGGTGAAGGTCTCATTTTGATAAATACTATAGCAATAGCTTCCGCAAAGCGCCAGCACGAAGCCAGCCATAGCCGCATTAAGCCAACGACGACGACGCAGCCACCAAAAAGGTAAGACCAACAAAATCAGTCCCCACAGCCGAACATCCAGCCTAAAATAATCATAGAGGCCGCGTTCTAGGGCCTGACCACTAGAGGTGGACGCGGTAATTTGTTGTACTAGGTCTGGCCAGACTCCAGCATATTGGGCTACCCCCCAGGCCAAGCCAAAACATCCCAGCCAGGTCACCAACGCGATAAGCAGTGCTCGCCAACCACGATAGAGACCTACGATTAATAAAAACAACGGCAACAAAGGATAGAAGGACTGCTTGCAAGCCATCGCCAGAAAAACACAGATGCTCGCGACGATTAATCCTCGCCGCCAGTTGAATAGGCACCAAAATGCTAATACCGAAAAGAAAATCCCATCAATAGTGTGCCAAGCCGCAGCGGGATAATTGTGAACCGAGAGGATAAAACCTAGTCCTGCCACCAGCCAGCGGCCACTACTCCGCAGCAAAATTGCCGCTGCCAACCAACTGTATAAGCCTATTTTCAAATAAAAACCGACACGTTCAGCAATGATTTCCAAATGATCCGGGAGGAGCCAAAGCTCAAGGCTCCGCCAGTAAATGCTCAAAGGTGGTCTGACGTAAATGAAATCCACATAGGGTAATTCCCCCTGCAAAATCCGCCAGCCATAAGCAGTGATAAATCCCCCATCCGTATCATTAATACCGTAAGGCGCATAGAAAATAATGTAGCCTAAAAGCAGCACCCAAAAGCCTAGTTGGTAAAGCCGTTCTCGCATGGCCGCAAGTTACATAGTGTCCACTAAACAAAAAAATGGGCACCGTTTCTTAAAAACGATGCCCACACTTTAGGGATTTGATACATTAGAAAAGTGCCAGAACAATTTAATTAGTGTGAGTGCATGGTGTCTGTTTTTTTCAATAAATCCATAACCACAAACTAGAATACTGTATTTAATAGATAACACTGAGATAAGAGCTAAAAGGTTGCCAAGGCAGCCATTCGGGATGCTAACATTTGTCCAAATGCCCGTAGATTTGTCCAGAGAAGGGGAATATAGTCCGGATAGGTATAAAATTGTCCAGTAGAAAATAACTAACGATCGGTTTAGCCTAATAAATCTAGCCGTTTAGCTTGCAAGGATCGAAATTTCTGGTCTCGTGCCAATGGAGAGAAACGGCTCAGTTCAGGCCGCGAACAGGCATCTTTAGCACGATAAATCCGACCATCGTATTGGGTTATTAATTTGTCGAGGGCAGCAATGAGGACTGGCAAGCTGGGGTTCATCTTAAAATCCAGTGCTAAGGTGTAGCCTTCGATTGGAAAAGAATGAATGGCCTTTGGATTATCCGGGCCAAACAACTTAAGGACCGTCAAAAAAGAGCCTTGCCCACTCCGTCGAATGGTGTCTAAGATAACGGGCAGACCTTCCCGGCTGGTCGATTTTGGTAGAACAAATTGATATTGGGTGAAGCCCGGTTTGCCGTACATGCGATTCCAATGATGGATCGCATCAAGAGGATAGAAAAAAGTATCGTAAGGAACAACGGTCTTCTGCACCGCTCGAAGTTGTTTGTGATAAAACAGGAAATTAAACAGCCGAATACTTAGGGGATTGAGCACAAAGGCAGGCAGATAAAACGGCATCGACCATTGCCGACGTGGCTTTAATTGCAGCGGTTGTTTTTGCCATTTGCTTGGCAACTCTCCAAGCCGAGCATGTTCACCCCGAATCAGCAATGATCGCCCAGCATTTGTCCCCTTCTGATAGCAATCAATCCAAGCTACTGTATACATCCAATCCAACGAAGCTTCAAAATGATCCATGATCGCGTCTAGATTGGACGCCTTTATCGTTTCTTGTCGAATGTAGGCCGTTTCAATCGGCTTGAGCTGAAAACGCGCACTGAGAATGATACCGGTCAAACCCATATTTCCAACCGTATTCCAAAACAAGGACGCATGCTGGTCGGGACGGCACTCGTGGATTTGACCTTGGCCGTCCATGATTTCAAAAGCCAGCAAATGATCCGAAAAGCAACCATCGCGATGATGATTTTTACCGTGTACATCTGCCGCGATAGCTCCGCCTACAGTAATGAAGCGCGTACCGGGCGTAACGGGTAAAAACCAGCCGCGCGGGACGATAAAATCAAGAATGTCGCTGAGCAATACCCCGGCTTGGCAATGTAAAACGCCATTTTCAGCATCAAAAGCTAGTAATTTGTTGAGCTGAAGCGTAGATACTAATCGTTCGTTCAAAGCCGCATCTCCGTAACAACGTCCATTTCCACGCGCGAGCAAATGAGATGATGTTTTGACAATAGCTCGGATCTCATCCACAAAGCCAGGTCGATGGACCTCTGCTTCCAGCTTTGGAAAATTACCCCAATTCGCGACTTGCTCTTTTCTGGCCATTGCCTTATTTAATTTTTAAACGATAGCAACTTGTTCTATTAAAGAAAATGGTTGATTTGCTGTAAATTGTTGATAATGAATATTCCGTTAGAACCAATTTATTTCCGGATTCTACCTATTTCCCAACGTACAACAAATAGCCAAAAGCAGTGATCCATCCGAGTAAAACCAGTTGTAAAAATAGGTCAGTCCATAAGACGCGGGTTGGTGATTCTGTTTTGGCAAAAACAATCGTCAACTGTAAATAGCGTAGCATCCCCATCAAAACGAAAAAGGTTGTGAAATAGATGTGCGGACTTCCAATACGATCAATGACCTCTCCCGAAAGGGTATACATTAAGTAAGCTACCACCGTCACTCCCGACAGCATAACGATACTCAAATCAATAAAACTCAGATTATATGCCTTCAAGGCGGGACGGCTGGCGGGCCCCGCTGCTTCATTGCTGAATTCGCCCCGCCGCTTAGATAGTGCTAAAATCAAAGCCAACAAAAAAGTCAGCACAATGAGCCAACGAGAGACCGGGACCTGAGCTACAATCCCTCCGGCAAAAACACGGAGCAAGAAGCCCAAGGCAATCAAATGAACATCCAGGATAGCAACGCGCTTCAAACCTAAACTATAGAATATATTGATCCCCAGATATAAGGCTAGTACCAACCACAAGTCAGGCAAAAAATACCAAGCCAGCATGAAGGCTAATGCCGTTAAACCACCAGCGAGCAAGAGTCCGGTTTGGGCAGAAACCGCTCCGCTGGCGAGCGGGCGAAACCGCTTACGAGGATGCTGGCGATCCTGCTCAATATCGCGCCAATCGTTAAAGCAGTAAATACCGCTCGCCAACAAAGAAAAAATAATCACTCCCAACGCTACATCATGGATGACTTCAACTTCCGACAAGCGGGCCGCAAAGAAAGCGGGGATCACCACAAATAGGTTTTTCACCCATTGTTCGGGCCGCAGAAGGCGGAGCAGAGCTGGCATTGAAGACTTAGCGGTCATGGACAATCTTTAGCAAGCCCAAAGATAAGCGATTGGAATGATAAGGCGATTTACGATTCCTTGGAGTGTTTCTTTTTCTTCTTTTTACCCTCTTGGCGCGTATTTTCATAATGCTGATAAACGGTATTGATAAAAGATAGAATCAAACCGATACCAAGCATGATATAGAAAATAGTGAAAAGCTTCCCTCCATCTGTTTGAGGGGAATAATCACCGTAGCCTACAGTCGTCAACGTAATAACACAAAAATAGAGGGAATCTATCCAACTCCAGCCTTCGATAAGACGATAAATGATGGTACCAGCTCCCAAAAAAGTTAACGTGGTATACAAAAGATCAAGGTAGTTGGGATCTCGGAAAAAGCTGATGAGTGTACGAATAAAAATCATAGCACAGATGGAAAGATTTGGCTGCTTGGACACAGATTAGCTAGACAATGGCCCAAAATGACAAGGCCAGTACATCCTAAGCAATCAGTAATCAATACGTGAAGCTAATCTTTTTTGTGGAAATGCATTCTAAGTGAGCCATTAGACCCTCCAAAAACGCAATAATAGGGTTTCGATCCCTAAGAAGACTAAGGCTAAAATTAAGCACAAACGCCAAAGCGTTACGCCTTGACTGCGCTCGCCGATGATTGGTGTCAGGCTCGCCGCCGCAGTATTATCAATGAGCTTGTAGTAATCACCCGCTTGCTCACGCAGAAGCGATTCGTTGTAATAGCCTAAGGCTGATTCCGTTCGATTGAAATTGAACGCATATTTATACTGTGGGGATTCTGGATTCAAGAACAAATCGTAATAGCCCGCTTCGGATATTTGGTTATTAACTCCCAGCAAGATTTTAGGACCAATTGTTCGTTGCTCGGGAATAAATTCTCCTTGCTGCCCACGAAGCTTGTACACTAATTCCGTATCACTACTTCGGTTGTCTGCCTCTAACTGTTCATCCTGTCCGATGGTGTAAGCAATCCGTTGATCGTTAGCTTTCGAAATCGCCATTTTGTAGAGCATAGGGATGAAGATTTCTCCGCTGCGCACCAGATTGTTGAAATTCTCATCGAGCGGTGCGGCACAAAGGTAAAGGTGACCTTGCCCGCGCCGGTGCTTAGCCAGATAAACAGAACCATCGCGATAACCCAACAAAATCTCAATGGGACGACTTCCGAAGCGGGTGATCGGGAAGTTTCCTTGGCTAACGGGTAATTTTAGATTGGCATTTTGATTTTCAAAAACATCATTGAAAACAAATTCTTCGGTATTCATTTGGCTGACCTGACGTTCTTTCTCTTCAAAAGGCTGCAATTCATTTGCCGGAAAAGATGAAAGGAAGCTACGGTAGTTTTCCAAATCTGCGTTGCGACCGGGGAAGACCAATACGTTGCCACCGTTATCCGCATATTGCCGCAATTCTGCCGCCAATCCACTACTGATCGTATTCAGACCATTGATCACAATAAGCTGATAATCCGGGAAGGCGGAGTAGTTGATGTTTTGCTTAGATTGATTCGTAATTTTGAAATAATCTAATCCATCAAATGCCGCATCGAGATATTTATTGGTTTGTCCTTCATTGATCACCAGCAAGCTAATTTCTTCGGCTACATTGAAGGTAAAATAGTACTTATCGTCAAATTGAACCGGATAATCGGTGATGCTCAATTCCGCTTCGTGCCACCCTGTACGCAGGATGGTGATATTGACGGTATCCGTTACCGAGGCGCCTCCGGGGATTGACAATGTTCCAACCGGTTTGGTCTGTCCTTCGTGTCGCAACGACAAACGAATATTCTCCGCATTTTGATCGCTATGGTTTTTCACTCGTACGATCAAAGTATTCGTTTGATTGATCATTTGCACCGGCGCATCAAACCAGCAAGAATCAATGCTAATATTTTTTTCTTCTACGGATTGCAAAGGAATTAAGCTTACATCGATGGTAGAATCCCGGAAGTTATCAAGGTCCGTGATATTGCGCTGAAAATCAGAGATGATAAAGGCAGCGCGATTATCCGTCGTTCCGGTATTCAGGGCTTGCTGCTGACGCAAGAGCACATTGGACAAGCGGCGTACGGAGGGTGTGATCTTGACCTCATCGATGAAACTTCGTGCATCTTCTTGGCTCACCAGAAACTGATGTCGCCCTTCAAAGTCATTGGTGATAATTTGAAAGCGATCTTCGGGCGCGTAAGCGGCTACAATTTCCCGGGCGCGCTGCTTGGCTTTTTCCACCAAAGGCACATCTTCACTCAACGCACTCATACTAAATGAGTTGTCAACAAAAATACTCACCATCTTTGCGCCTTGCTTTACTTCTGTATCCTGTGGAATAAAAGGCTGAGCGAAGGCAAACACCAAAAAAGCCAGAGCAGCCAGGCGCGCCAGCAATACCAAAAAATTCCGTAATCGACGCCGGGCACTGGTCTCCTCCTTCACTTCTTTCAAAAAGCGTACGTTAGTGAAATACACTTTTTTAAATCGACGGAAGTAAAACAGATGGATGATAATCGGTATCGCAAGTGCCAGCAGGGCGTACAGAAATGTCGGATAAAGGAATTGCATAGGTTGCAAAAATAAGGTTTCGGATGACAATGCGAAAAATCGCTCATCACTAATACGAGTATTTCAGGCTTTTGTTTTATACAACCGCGCTTATCTCCAACGCCCTATTCACTTTAGCATCCGTTTGATCCGCTTTCCATTCGAATAAGTCGTTTTAATAATTCCAAAAGTTTCCTTACCTTCAAAACAGAAATGAGTAAGTTCAAACCGAATCTCCCTACTCATTTACCCTATCTAATGTCTAGCTTTCCTTCCAAATCATACTGATTTAGACTTTTGGTATTTCCATTCATCTTTCTGGAATTAGCAATGCGATCACTTTACTGAAGTACCCTAAAATCAGTCCATTGGCTTTTGCCTTAGTACCTAAAATAATAGCAGAGAGAACCCGGTAGTCTTTCATCTCTAAGAAGGATTTACCGCTACTACAATTTAGATTTTTCGATTTTCGGACCATAAAACCCCAACATTATGAAAGGTATTCTATTGCCTATACTCTTCTGTATAGGCCTTTTCACCTATTGCCAAAGCCAGGAATTATTCTGGACAGATGACCTGGATTTTAAAATTCGGAAAGCCAATGCGGATGGCTCCGGCTCAGTGACTACGGTCTATGACCTTCCCTTTTTAATCACGGGCCAACTTCCCGGTGGCATCGACTACGACTCGGATACCGACAAGATTTATTTTGGCCATAACTCCGGTCGACGCATCCAACGGATGAACACTGACGGTAGCAACGTTCAGAACATCCAAATTTTGAGCAGTGGCCCACGGGGCGTAGTTGTCGACAATGGCAATGCCTACTGGGTTCTTTCCGGTTCCTTGAGCAAAGGCGGGAAAACGCCGAGTAGCAACGATGGCTCTGTACTACAAAGTGGGCTCTCACAAGCTACGGGGCTGGATCTCGATGGTAGCAATAATCGACTTTATTATACGAATGGGTTTGGCTCCGGCTCTGATGCCATTGGCCGCATTGGTACTGACGGCTCCGGTGGCAATACCAGTCTAGTGGGGCTAGGATCAAATGCCCCTCTGGCGGTCGTTGTCGCTGGCAGCTTTATCTACTGGACAGAGTTCAACACCAACAAGGTGCGACGTGCCAACCTCGACGGTTCGGGCGCCATTGATCTCATCACCTCAGGCCTCAATGGCCCACGTGCGCTTACCGTCGACGAGTCAGCTGGATTCATTTACATCGGTAATTTTAATGCAGAGACCATCAGTCGAGCGCCACTATCTGGCGGCGCGGCCACCACCTTGTTTTCCTCCGTGGGTTGGCCGGTAGCTCTCACGATTGTACCAGCACCTTTACCCGTAGAAATGGTAAGCTTTCGTGCAGAAACTCAAGGAGAAGATGTTGCTCTGCATTGGGCGACCGCTTCGGAAATTAATAATGCCTTTTTCGACATTCAGCATAGCACCGATGGTTTACATTTCACGCCCATTGCCCGCATCAATGGACAAGGTAATTCATCCATTACTCATCATTATCACTATCTCCATAAATCGCCAGAGCGTAAAGTAAATTATTATAAAATCAAACAGGTCGATGAAGATGGGAGTCATGCCTTTAGCAGTATCGTGGTGGCCACTCTGAATACCGCAAAACGACATTTCTCTGTTTCACCCAATCCTTTTAGCACACATTTAGACCTACAGATGCAGCGCCCTCTCTTGCATCCGGCGACCGTTGAGTTGTTTGATTTGCACGGGAAGCAAGTTTATTCAGGTACAATGCCCGCAGCTAATACCGAACATCGGATTGCATTAGCTACACTTCCTAATGGTTTGTATATTTTAAAAATAGAAAGTGAAGGAGAGGTCTTTAGTGAGAAGATTATGAAGGTCAATTAGAATGAAAAGACAATTTTACAACGCTGTTAGTTAATTCAACAGCGTTGTAAAATTGTTTTGGAAAGGGTGATTTAGCGCAAGAGCGTCACATCGCCTTTATACAGAATCACTTCGCCATCCACATATTCAACCTCCGCCCAATACACAAATACGGCCGGATTCATAGGTTCGCCGCGTAGGTAACCATCCCAACCGTGGGCTGGATCGTCGGGCAAGAAGTTTTGATCCTGGAACACCAATTCACCCCAGCGGTCGAAGATTTGGAAATTGCTGATATTTTTCACGCCTCGACCATCCGAGAAGATCATGAATACATCATTTTCACCATCATTATTATGTGGCGTGAAGGCGTTCGGAATGAATAAGCCCCGATCCTTGATGACCCGCAACTCAATCTGATCAGAATCCAGGCAGCCATTTTGATTAACCACCGTCACGGTATAAACTGTAGTGTTGAGCGGTTGAGCGTAGGGATCAGGACAATTCGCACAACTTAAGGTTGCTGCGGGTGTCCAATAAAGGGTATCCAATTGCCAGATCGGGATATTCACAAAGGCTTCAAGCTGCATGCTATCTCCAAGTTGGACCTCCAGATCAACGGCAGTGATGACATCAATCGGTTCGGCATTCGGAATAAATAACTGCTCTCCGTATTCGCAGCCAATGGCATCCTGTACCATAATATCGTAGTTTCCGGGAACCAGACCATTGAAATAAGTGATGTCATAATAACTCTCACCACCATCAATGGAATACACATAAGGCCCTTCTCCCCCACTAACGGCCACCACTTCGATGGCACCATCATCACCGACACAAGGAGGTGGCACTATGCTGGCATCCAATCCAGTAGGGACATTGGTGTTTTCCAAGACTTGCACCTGGCTTTCGCTGGCACATCCGTTGTCTAAGTTCGTCACAACGAGAGTATATAAACCCGGCGCATCCACGGTTGCAAGTAAATTATTTTGTCCCTGGACTAAACCAGCTCCGAGCCATTGATAGAAAAACGCACCACCCTCCGAGCTACCAAAACCATTGATTTGCACCTCCTCTGTTACACAATCCAGCTCGTCATCACCATTGGCTTGGGCATCCGGGTAGTCTAAATCTGCTGATACATCAATATTAGTATCAAACGTACAACCATTGTCTAGATTCTCAACTAATAAGGTATAGGTTCCGGCCGTATTCACCGTTGGGTTGAGTGAATTGGGATTTGTAATGGTACCACTCCCCAACCATAGATAGGCGAAATTGGTGCCGCTCGTGGAAGTATTAATGGCGTTCAAATTCACTTCAGATTGATTACAAGTAATAATCGCCGGGTTTCCGATGATCGCCGCCGGTGGGTTAATATCCTGATTCACCTGAATTTGAGTTAGCTCTGTACATCCGTTCAGTAAACTAGTCACTTCTAGCTGATAGATGCCGGGGGCATTCACACTAATACCTGGTTGGTCTAAAGCGGTGATTATACTTCCATTATTGGTACTCCAATCGTAAATCACTTGTCCATTAGGCGTAGAACTACTTCCGTCCAACAAGGCGACTTCGATATCACAATTAAGCATCAGGTTATCCCCATCAATTTGTGGTGTTGGTGGCGTAATATTTTGATCCACATTCACCATATCAGTGTGGACACAGCTATTCACATTGTCCACTACGATCAAAGTATACTGTCCTGGTTGATCAACTTCCAGGTTCAACTCTTCTGAAACCGTCACGCCGTTGCTATTTTCCCAATGATAGGATAAATCAGCGTTTTGTCCGGTCGCGCTGCCGTTTAAGGTCACCGCCTCAACGACACAGGTCAGCGTTTCATCCGGGCCAGCCGCCGCGACCGGCAAATCAAGGTCAGGGATAATTTCCACCTGAGCCGCGTTGACACAACCATTATCAATATTCGTTACAATGAACGTATACACTCCAGGCATATCCACATTAACGGCAGCAGTATTAGCAATCGATTGATTATCCGCATCCTGCCAGAGATATTGCCAGTTCGTTCCATTGCTGGCCGACCCACTGAGCAGCAACTCTGTAATGCTACAAGTCAAAGTATCGTTTGGCCCGGCATCCACCAAAGGTGAGGCAATATCCTGAGGGACTTCCACCTGTGTGCTGGTCGTACAGCCGTTATCAGTATCCGTAATCGTCAACGTATATAAGCCCGGACTCGCTACACTAATCGTCGGTGTACTCCCCAGAGGCAAGTTGTTACTGTCCGACCAAGCAAACGACAAGCTCCCACTAACACTATTCGAAGCTGAGCCATCAAGCATCACTGTGCCTACCTCGCAGGTTAATATCCCATCATTACTAGCCGAAGCCGTTGGCAAATTAGCATCCGGGATCACCTGCAGATCATCAGAATCCGTACAACCATTGAATGTATTGGTTACGATCAAGGTAAACTGGCCCGTTTCGGCGACTTCTACTTGTGGTAAGTCACTGATCACCGCTCCACCTTCATTGTACCAAGCATAAGTCAAGTTATTGCCGGTAGAATTGGAGCCATCCAATAAATACTCCGTTATTTCACAAGTCAAAATACCATCATCACCGGCTAGGGCCGCGGGATTGACGATATCTTGCTCAATTTCAACCTGAGCAGCAGATTCGCACCCATTTTCAGGATTTAATACTTGTAAGGTGTAGATTCCCGGTGCTTCCACTTCGGTCTGTAATGCTTCACCTACCAGCTCTGAATTTTCGTTGAACCATTGGTAGTTTAAATCACTATCCGGGTTCACGCTACTACCTAAAATAAAGCTAGTGAGTTCACAAGTCAAAGTCGCTTCGGGGCCAGCATCAGCAAGTGGCACCAAGATATTTTCATCGACCACAACTTGCGCCTCAGTGAGACAATTATTACTCGAATTAAGCACCTGCAAAGTATATACTCCGGGTATTTCAACGTCTAAATCAATATTTTCACCCACTAGTTCTCCCTCCGCATTGAACCATTGATACGCGATATCCGGGCCGGTACTCGTCATTGGACCACCCAAATTCAAAACAGAGATATCACAATTCAAAATACCATCCGGGCCGGCATCAGCTACCGGTACGGCCGCATCCAGAAGGACTTCCACCTGAGCAGAGGCCGTACAGCCGTTCTCTGCGGTTACTTGTAAGGTATACCAGCCAGCGGTAGAAATATCTTGGAGGGTATTTTCACCGAGTAAATTTTCGTCAGTATCAAACCAAGCATAAGTCAAATCGCCTAAAGGTGATGTCGAATTGCCGCCATCTAAAGTGACCGTAGTAATCTCGCAAGTCAAGGTCGGGCTTTGCCCTGGATCAGGAGTTGGCGTATCAATATTTTGCTCAACCTCAACTGAAGCGGTCGAAGAACAACCATTAGCATTGTCCGTTACCATGAGCGTATAAGTCCCCGGTATATTGACCATTTGGCCGATATCATCTCCCAAGCTGTTCCCATTAGGGTCAAACCATTCATAGTTAATCGCACCCCCAATACTGGAATTACTACCATCAAGTGAGATTTCCAAGACAGCACAAGTCAGCAAGCCACCTTGGCCGGCATCTGCGATGGGTAAATTAGCATCTGGTATGACATCAACATTGGCCAGAGCCGTACAACCATTTTCAATATTTGTGACGATAAGATCGTAACTACCAATTTCGCCTACTTCCGCGGTTAGTTCATTACTTACGGAGACCCCGCCAGCATTAATCCACTCGTAGCTATAAATCGCCCCGTTGCTAGAACCATTCCCATCCAAAACAACGGTGGTAATATCACAAGTCAATGTTTGTCCAGGACCAGCATCTGCCATTGGTGGCTCAATATCTTGGTTGACCTGCACTTCAGTCGTTGCGGTACAACCATTCGACGTGTCGGTAATTTGTAAAGTATAAGTACCAATTTCGTTTACATCAATGAGGGCGGTATCTCCTAAAGGCAAATTATTCTCGTCCAGCCACTGAAATTCTAGGGCGCCGTTCCCAACTGAGGAATTACCATTCAACGCCACTGTAGTTAATTCGCAAGTCAGGATATTTGATACATCAGCGGCCGGCGTCGGCGCTTCAAAGTCATCCAAGACGATAACCGCCGCATCAGCAGTACAGCCATTGACCTGATCGGTAATAATCAGGGTATAAGTCCCCGCCTCAGTAGTAGAAATATCGGGTGTGATGGCAAGTTCATTGCCCATCTCATCTAGCCACTGGTAATTCAAAGCGTGGGCACCGGTGGAGCCATCCGAACTAAGCAAGGCCTCTCCGTCCGCACAATTCAAAATGCCATCGACATTGGCTGCGGGAGTTGGATCTGTAATATCTTGTTCGACCGTAATGGGCATTTCCGCGCTACAGCCATTAGTCATATCCGTGACCACCAGGGTATAAGTACCCGGGCCGTTGACCTCCGCAGTCGGCATGTTACTAATCGTGGTATTCGTCTCATTTAACCATTCGTATTCCAACATTCCAATACCTTGAGAATTAGCACCATCTAAAGTTACTATGGTCGTGACACAGGTCAGTATATCTGAATTTTCCGGTACCGGCTGAGGCTCCTGAATATTTTGATCAACTTGTACCATGGTAGATGCAGTACAGCCATTATCAAGATCGGTAACGACTAGAACATAATCCCCAGGTGTCGTAACATTAATATTAGTACTGTTTCCTAAATCTGTTCCATCAACATCCTCCCAGTTAAACTGAATAGATCCGTTGGCACTAGATGCACTCCCATTTAAGGCAATTGTCGTCACAGCGCAAGTAAGTGTATTCGGATCAGCAATTACCGCATTGGGATCGATGACATTTTCCATCACCTCTACCGTAGTTTGAGCCGTACAGCCATTATCTAAATCCGAAATCACCAAAACATAAACACCAGGATCACCAACTTCTACAGAAGGCTGAGTTCCTATTTCTACATCATTCTCATTTAGCCATTGATAGGTAATACTACCATTGGCACTAGACCCGGAGCCATCCAACATCGTCTCAGTAGTGGTACAATTTAAAATATCATCCACAGCGGCAACTGCATCGGGCAAATTACTATCCGCAGCAACATTAACGTTCGCTTCAGCGGTGCAACCATTTAGGGTATTAGTTACCAATAAAGTATAATCTCCAGCTTCGGAAACAGCTACATTTTGCGTCTGTCCAACATCGATACCACCTTCATTAAACCATTGATAAGTAATGCCTGTCCCATTACTCGAGCCACTACCATTCAACTCCACTTCAGTAACATCACAATTTAAAATATCATCGTCGCCAGCATCGGCCAGCGGTGGTGTAATATCTTGTTCGACTTCTATAGGCGCAACCGCTGTACAGGCATTATCTGTATTCGTGATGACCAACTCATAAATTCCGGGCATATCCACTTCGAGACTCGTGGCATTGCCCAGTGCATTACCATCAGCATCAAGCCAGCTAAAGGTGAATTCACCATCACCGGACAACTCCGTTCCCGACAATTGGACCGTACTAATTATACAATCAAGCACATCATCCACCGCCACATCCGGTTGCGGCGCCTCCACATCCTCGAGCACTTCAGCGTCAATACTAGCTGTACAACCATTTGAGCCATCAGTGATGACCAGAGTGTAGGTACCAGCATCTTCAACCGTCAATTCGGGCAGACTACCCAGGCTGCCGCCGCCACTGTTGGTCCACGCGTAGCTCAAGCTACCATTCCCAGTAGAGGCCGAACCATCAATGACGACGCTGAGGTCATCGCAATCGAGTATGCCCTCTGGACTCGCTTCGGGTATTGGTGCTTCAATATCCTGGGTCACGCTGATATCGGTAGTAGCGGTACAGCCGTTGGCCGCATCGGTCACCACCAGTGTGTAAGTACCCGGCGCATCAATATTCAGATTAGTATTTCCCCCTAAATCACCGCCAGATTCATCCGACCACTCAAAGGAAAGCGTCCCTTGACCCGAAGAATTTTCCCCATTCAAATCAAGATCTGTCACTTCGCAATCCAGCACATCAGCAGGATCGATGACCGCAGTTGGAGGTGTGGTATTTTCGGCAATATTTACGCTGGTTTCAGCCGTACAGCCATTGGCTGCATCAGTGATCACTAAAGTAAAGTCGCCTGGTTCATTCGTTTCATAGGTTGGATCAATGCTGACTTCCGTTTGGCTATCGTCGAGCCAGCTATAACTTAAAGTCCCTTCGCCGGCAGAACCATTTCCATCCAGCAAAATACTCGTCGTGGTACAATCCAATGTCCCATCGGCTAGGATATCGGGATCCGGTGGCGTGATATTTTGCTCGACGATCACTGGCAGCTCTGCGGTACAACCGTTATCATTATTGGTCACCACTAAGGTGTAAGTACCGGGGGTTTCCACTTCCAGTTCAGCGTCTGCGCCCAGATTAGTTCCGGTTCCATCCGTCCAAGCGAAACTTAGGTCATTCGAACCTCCTGAGCCACTGGCATCGAGTAATACAGCCAAATTTTCACAATTTAAGATACCATCGGGCGTAGCATCCGGCTCCGGTGCCAGGGTATCCTGGCTAATGATCACCTCTGCCTCGGTCGTACAGCCATCGGCATCAGTAATGGCCACGGTGCTCACGCCTGCAGGTAAATCAGTAGGATCTTCTAGTTCTGAGCCGTTACTCCAGAGGTAAGTATAAGTCGGACTTCCTCCCGTAACAGTCAAATCAACAGCACCGCCATTAGGATCGTTGCAATCTACACCTTGCAATTCAAGTGCCTCGGCCACGATGCTATCGGGCGCGGTGATTTCAGCGCTCGTCACTGCAGTACAGCCATTTAAGTCCGTTACAGTAACGAAATATTCGCCAGGCCCAAGTTGGTCAATATCTTCTTCAAAAAAGCCATTTGACCATTCGTAGCCATATTCTGGCGTTCCTCCGGTAACCAATAAATCAACGCTACCATTATATTCATTGCCACAACTGATATCATCCGTTTGCGTCAGTAGAAATATATTGACCGGTAATACCAGTCCGGCCCCATCCGGGATACCTGGACAGCCATTGGAGGTAATCGAAAGGATAGTGTACGTTCCTAAATCCGTGGTGGTAATGAGATAAGGATTCTCAGTGATTCCGGTAATAGTCGGTTGAGGGATACCATTAATCGCGTAAGTCAATTCCCAAGGTCCATTCCCCGTAAAATAAACCGGAAAAACACCTTGTGGATTCGCATCGCAGACTTCTACTAAGCCATCAATACTAGCAATTGACGTTTCGCCTACCTCAATCGTCGCCGTAGCCACTTCTACATTTCCACAATTATCACTCACCGTCACCGTGTAAGTATTAATCCCGACATCCGGGAAAACACTAATAGAGGGTAAAGGCGAACTATTGTACCATTCATAAGTATAGCCGGGTACTCCTCCAGCTACCGCCGCATCTAAGGTCACCAGCCCCGGATCGCATAAAAACTGATCCGGGAGGGCCACCGATAAGGGCGGCACATCCTGTATTTGGATATTGACGAAGGCATCATCACACGAACAGGGGTTTTCGAGTTCCAAAATGATAAGTTCCGTGCCTTCGGAAATAAAATCTTGATAGATTTCCAGCGGTAAAAGGAATTGTGTTTGGCCCGCAGGAATGGTGATTGAAGGTGGAATATTGGAATAATCGGTGCCATTCGTTGCCGTACTCGCCGGGGAGATTTGAAAATTGACGGTCAAAGGGAGGCTAAGATCATCATCCGGGCGTTCAAAAATGATGAATCCATCGGAGCAACCCTCGTAGGCGATACCCGTTGCTTCGATGCTGGGGATATCTACGGACAGCGCCACTTCTCCACCCGCACTAAAGCTATTGGCTTCCAGAAATACGGCAGAATCAAAAATACCATCTCCCACATCACCAACGACCAACCGAATCCGATAGGTTTCACAAGGAATAACGTTAGCCGTTGCCGTTAAAACAGTAGTGAATCCATCGTATTCGCAATCATTAATGGCCAATCCCTGTTGGGCCAAGTCTTGCGTACAAGCGAAGGGACCTTGTTGATTTTGCCCAAGTGGAACATTGTCTACATAGTAGACGGCATTATTTTGAATGTTGACGTTATTAATTGATACATCGAGATTGGTACCAGGAACCAAAGCGATATTATCCGCTCCACCGGTAAAACCGCCCGTGATGCCTGGACCACTGATAAAGAAGCCAAAGACATCATTGAATTGTGTATTGACATAATCACAATATTCATCGGAGGCAAAGACATAGTTGAATTCCACCATATCCAGCGTCGGCGTAAAATCAAATTCAATCCCAACGGCATCAAAGACATTCGCGCCGGAGGCCAAAATATTTAAATCGGGATCACCCGAATTATCAAAAAAGTTAGTTGTAATATTTGTAGCTGTATTGGGGCCGTGTGCATTGGCTGTAGCACCAGTAGCTAAAATTACCCCTTCCTCAATACCGATAGAAGATGTACCATTATTGAAAAATCCGATCCCTTGCTGATTACCAATAGGCATCACATTAGCAACATCAAAACATCCTCCACCAATAAAAATATCCTCGATTAAAGTTTCGGCGGAAAAGCTGGGATCAGTATTAATCCCCATCATCCGCATTTTATCCAAAGTACTATTGCGAATAGATTCCCGCACGATGGTTAAATCAATGGGATAAGCCGTTTTTTCATTGAAACCATCCACAGTAATGCGTAATTCCTGGCAAATATCGGTCGCCCGAAATTGCAAGAAATGCGGTATTTCCTGCTCCAGACCTTTACTCATTAAGGCCAGACGCTCGGTTAATTCCGGCAAGGGTGAGCTTAGCCAAATCGTATAAGTTTGGCCGGGATCGAGCTCGCACAGACGTAAAACCGTCTCCGCGGCATTAAGTGTCAGAGGATAACGCTGCTGGTCATTTTCCCAATGCAAGTCATCGGTATCCAGACAGATAGAGGCCGATAGCCCCCAAGGCACCAGTAGAAACAGAAACAGGTGAAAGGGTAATTTTTTAATGGTAGAAATAGTAGGCATACCACAATTGGTTTGTTCAGTTAGTGTATGGTTCGACACGACTTCATCTCATCGACCGATCACTTCGTTGGTAGGGGAAATACAAACGATCTCCCACAATTATTCGCTTAACCTGGGGTTTCTTCTTGGCAGGAATGATTTGACTAATAGCTCAAAAGGTTGAGGTTTAAATTTCAATCAAGAATGAGCGATTTTAAACCAACATCCCTTAATCCATCTAAAATAAGGCGAATTACAGATTATCAAAAATATTGTTTGACAAATATTCTCAGAATGTATCTATTACGACCTCAAATAAAAAGGCAGCAAACCCGCCGAAGCTGGTCCACTGCCACTCAATTGGAATTATGAAAGCAAACTTAGTTTGACATAGCTTTGGTTGATTAGATGGAGGGTTATAAATAATTGTTCATAGTTTTTCTCTTTGATAGTAGCTGTGTTTCTATTCTGTCAAGGTCACATCGCCGGTATATTGAATCCTTGCGCCGTCGGTGAATTCGATATCGGCGATGTAAATAAACACAGCAGGGTTAAGCAGTTGTCCACGCAAAAATCCGTTCCAACCGAAGCCAGGATCATTGGGCTGCCCACCGACAGATTCAAAGACCAGCCCTCCCCAACGATTGAAAATTCGGAAACTGCGGATTTGATTCACCACGCCCTGCTTGGCGTTAATGAAAAGCACATCGTTAGTTCCGTCCGCATTGGGTGAAAAGACATTTGGAATGAAGACGGCTCGGTCTTTATCCACTCGAAGTTGTAATTCCGCCTGAGCGGCACAGCCATTCTGATTGATTACCGTCAATGTGTACAGCATCGATTCGCTCGGGATCACTTCCGGCTCCAGACAGTCCGCACAGCTCAGGTTGGTTGCCGGGCTCCAAATGATCGTATCAATTTGCTCTGGTAGCAGGTTGACCTCCGTCAGAATTTGATAATTCTCACCGATGTTCAGTGCAACCTCAGGCTCAAGAATGCTGACCTCGGGCCCTAATACATTGGGTATTACTAGTTGCTCCGCATATTGGCAGCCTCCGGCATCTTGTACCATGATTTCGTAAGCCCCCGGATTCAACGCTAGAAAAAAGGTATCCAGATAGAAGTTCTCTCCACCATCCAGCGAAAATAAAAGCGGCCCTTCTCCCCCATCGACCGACTCAATCAAAATCGTTCCGCCTTCTTCCGGACAATCAGGCGGACTGGCGGCGGCCACTAAATCCGTGGGCACATTCGTGCGCTCCGTCACTTGCACACCGTCCTTACTGGTGCAGCCATTAATAATATTTTTAACCCACAATTCATACCACCCCACACTACCTACTTCGGTCAGCAGCGTTTCTCCATTCCCGATTATCTGTCCATTATTCGTTTGCCATTGGTAAACATAGTTTGAACCAAGCGACGATCCCGTTCCATCCAATGCGGCACGTAACGTATTACAATCCAACTCGGCCTCCAGCCCGGCTTCGGCGATTGGTGGGATGCGATCCTCCAGAACGGTTCGGCTCGCAGTATTTTCACAGTTATTCGATGTATTATAGATCGTAAGTGTATAAACACCGGGCTGGTCGACCGATGGATTTAGACTAGTAGGATTGACAATCAGGCCGCCATCATCCGTTGACCAATTATATACTAGATCTGCTCCCGTTGAAGAACCGTTAGCGTCCAGTTGAATAATTGAATCTATGCAGGTTAAAATGGCAGGAGGTTGAATAAATATATTTGGTAAATCTTGGCTTGAGGTAATCGTGATTTCATCCGTTGCGGTACAGCCGTTAGTAGGATCAAGTACTGTGAAAGTGTAAATTCCACTACTTTGTACCTCAATGCTGTAGCCATCAATTGGACCGGGCATAATACTTCCATTATCCGTAGCCCAGAGCAATTCAAGATCAGGAGATGGCGGCCCTGCGGCTTCCAACAAGGTAGAAGTCTGTTGGCAATTCAGTTCTTGCAATCCATTTAAGATAATCTGGGCAATCGGAGCAACAGTATCCACAGTCACTTGTACGGCATCGTACACGGCACAACCCGTTGTTTCATTGGTCACCGCTAAGGTATAGGTACCATTTTGTCCGACCAGCGGGTTGAGTGAAGCTGCATCGGCCAAAATCAAGCCATCAGTAGTTGTCCAAGAATAGCTAATCGTAGGACCGATGCTAGCTTCACCCTGGAGGTTCACCTCCGTTTGTTCACAGTTTAGTTGTTGGTTTTGTCCCGCTTCGGCCGTAGGTACATCCACATTGAGCGGCACCAGGATAGGCGTCGAATACGTACAGCCCGCATCATCGGTAATTGTGAGTTGATAAAGTGCGTTGTTTAATCCGACTGGATTGTTGATTGACGGGAGGCCATCGCTCCATTGATAAGTGTAAGGCGCCGTTGCGCCTGCGGCGCTCACCTGAATGGCACCATCGCTGGCACCGGGGCAAGTTTCCTCATCTATAGTATAATTTACCGCCCAGTTGGTGGGCGTTACGGTGCCAATGCCCTGAGCATCGCCTATACAGCCATTCGTCATTACGCTCACCAGTTGGTAAGTGCCAATAGCGTTTGCATCGAGGATAAAAGGACTAGAGTTGACTTCAACGGGCGGTTGCAAGGTAGCATCCAGGCTATATTCGATAACCCAAGGCCCTTGGCCAGTTAAGTCAATTTGCAAACTAGCGCTGGGATTTTCGGGGCAGACCAGTACATCGCCGCTCAAAGTTGCAGTAGGCACTTCCACCACTTCTACCATGTTTACACCTACGATCGTGTTGCCACAAAAGTCCGTTACCGTCACCGTGTAAGTCGCTGAAGCATCCACAGGAACCGTCAAAGTCGGGGTATCATCTCCCGTATTCCATGCGTATTGATAGGTACCAATTCCACCACTCACGGTAGGCTCAAAACTGAGCGTGGTGGGATCACAAAAGAAAAGTGAATCGGCGGTAATCGATAATGGCGCTGCATCTTCGATCCACAATTCTGCTACGGATAATTCACACGAGCAGGCGGCCTCTAATTCCAGAATAATGGATTCAGGGCCTTCCGTCAGGCCATCCGCTAGCACCTCCACTGGCACATAGAGCACCGAATCTCCGGCCGGAATAATCACAGAGTCTGGTAAAGCCAAATAATCGATTCCCGGTAAGGCCGTACTCCCAACGCCCAAATCGTAATGGACCACCAGGGGTTCACTAAGATCTTCGCCCGAGCGCGAAAAGATCAATTGCGCATCGAGGCACCCTTCATAAGCCGTATTGGTCGGCGCGGTCTCGCCGGGTGCTTCCGCAGAGAGCTGGGCAGTCGTTCCGGCGGCGAAGCTATTGGCTTTCAAGAATACCGCAGAATCGTAATAACCATCCGATACATCCGCTACGATGAGCTTAATATGATAAGTTTCACAGGCCTGCACATTGGCCAGAGCAGTCATCACCGTGGTAAAGCCATCAAATTCAATATCATTGATTGCTACCCCATTAGTATTCTCCGGATAGTTATTGCACGCAATAAAGGCCGGAATAATATCATGTTGCCAAGTCGGAATATTATTAACGTAGTAGGCTTGATTTTGTAGATGATTGACACTGTTGATAGCAATGAAATCAGAGGAGCCGGGCACCAGCGCGATGTTGGCGGCCCCATTAGCAAAAGGGCCATTGATTCCAGGGCCACTGATAAAAAAGCCAAATACATCATTGAAACTACTGTTGACGTATTCGCAGTATTCTTCGGAGGCAAAGACGAATTCGAAAGACACCTGATCCGTCGTTGGCGTAAAATCAAACTCCAGCGCAGAGGCATCATAAATTGAACTGGTACCAACAATGTCTACTAAATCAGGATCCACATCAAAAATGGGAAAGGAAGTACCGGTATTATAATTTTGGTTGGGCCCTTCAGAATTAGAAATTGTTCCAGAAGACAGAATAACACCAGTTTCGATATCGATCGCATTCCCACCGTTCGAAAAATAGCCTTTCCCGCGATTATCTCCACTGAAAGTAATGCTCGCCGGGTCCACATCGAAGCAATCCCCAGCAATGAATACATCCTGTATAAGCGACTGGGCGCTATAGTTCTGATCGGTCATAATGCCCATCAGACTTCGCGCATCAGCACGCGGACAGCTCACACAGCCCACAGATAGTACAGCTTCCAATGATTCGGTTTGATCGGTTTCCAGGATGACCTCTTGCTGTTCTGACTGAGCACGGAAGGTGAACACACGCGTCCCATTACTCAAAAAATTGATTTGTCGGTCGGCCTTAGGTGTATTTACAAAGAGGCGATACTCCTCACCGACATCCAGGTTTTGGAGATAAATCGAATGGAATGTGTTGGTAATTACCAACGAAAAACGCTCTACGGGATGTGTGACCACAAGCGTATCGATTCCTCTAGTATTGTTTGCTTTCGCGGACGAAGTCAACATCAGTAGTACTGATACTGCCGCCACTATCCGTTGGTATCTCATGCTGATAGGATAGTTAGGAGTGGGCCGAGCCACACTCTTAAGTTTGCTTTAAAATGTAGATGGAAATACCAGACGTAGCAGGCTCTCTCATCTTAACCGGTTCTCATAATTGGTGCTAACATAAGGTTGAAAAGATCAACAGCTAGCGCAGTGATAAGTCACATGGGAAGGAATAATAGTGTATGCGATTCTTACGAATCTAAACAATTGGAAATAGGGGATTCGGGTAATGTCCCGATGGGTGATACTTGTTTTTAAACGTCGAAACGCCTACAAGCAAATAGATATAGTGTGTGAAGTGGCTCTAAAAGTATTTAATATTTTTTGATTAGAAAAATATTTATCAAAAAAAAACTGGAGTTAGAGCCACGATGGCTCTAACTCCAGTAAGAGACTGTAACGGATTGATTTAACCAAATAAATTGCCGATACCGCCCAATTTATCTTTTAATGCATCGCCGGCAATGTTCTTAGCAATATCACCAAGGCCACCACCGAGGCCTAGTTTATCCATTAAACTGGATTCAGATACCTCGCCATCATCCCCTTTGAGGGAATTGCCAAGGCCTCCTAACAAATTCTCCAATCCAGCACCAGCTGCCAAGCCGGCAATACTTTCGGGTACACCAAGTTTGGTCATGATCCCTTTCATAAATTGCTGCTTGATGTTACCAAACAAGCTATTAGAAGTCATGCTACCGCCACTATTGAACATACCCAAAATATTTCCGATGTTTCCACCGGTCACTTGCTCCATCAGGCCACTGGTAATGCTTTCTTTAGCAATCGGAAAGGCTTGCTCTGCCTGCTCCATTCCCAAGCCAGCCTTATCGGCAATAGCACCAACGAAATTATCTTTCAATCCATCGAGAAGATTGTCTAACATAATCATTTAAGAATTTAGGGTGAAGAAATAAATTCGGCAATAATATACAATCAAATCAGGGATATCGAAAGTATTATGTCGCCGAATCCTTGGAAGAAGTGTATTGATCGATTAGGGGTAAAAAGAAACGGACGCGGGGAATGCGTCCGTTCTGAAAATTAGCCAAATCTATTTCTCCGCTTTGGAGAAGGAATAGTTCTTTAATCGCACATTAGAATTCGACAAATGAGTCGAATTTAGAATCGGGTGTTTATACCAATGGTGAATAATGAGGCACCGTAGCCTACTTCACCGAACACGCCAAAATGTTTAGTCAATAAATATTTTGCACCGATGTAACCGGACCAAGTCCAGGCGTCCGCATAATCTTCTACTCGAATGTTTTGCAGGCGGCCATCGGTCAAGTTTTCGGATTCGTTGACGGAGAAATTATAGCCAATCATACCACCGCCGTAAAAATCAAAACGATCTCGGCTAAAATGGCCTTGAAATCGGAGACCGGTCAGGAAGTAATTATTGACTAATTCAGGCGTCATTCCGGGGAGTTTTTCACCATCTTCTTCGGGGGCAACGTACTCCGTTTGAGAATACCCTAAATAAGCACCAATGCTTAAGTGTTTTTGTAATCGATAGTTTACACTTAGGCTCAATGGTAAAATGGTCGTGTTGGTGTTTTTACCAACGAAGGTAGACATCAAACCGACACCTACTTGAGCTTCTACATCGCCCTTTTTAAATTCAATATTTTCGTAGTACTGAGCAGAAAGATTGGTGTTCATCAAGAACAGCAAAATTAATGTGAAGCCGGGGAGCAATAGATTGTTTTTCATTTTTTATATGCTTTGGATTTCAAAATTATATTTTATAACAATGCAAAAATACGACTATTTTCAATAATAAATTCTGTTTTATTATAAATTTTGTGTTAATTATTTTTCAAACTAACTGCACACAAGGCATAGCAAAGTTAGCCCCCTTTGAGGCATAATAAAAGCAGATTTGAAACGGCAGCATTGAAGATTAGTCAGACAGTAACTGACACCCTGGATTCTTTTCGGTTTGGTTGTTGAGTAGCTTTAGCACAATATAAAATCGCAAGGGTGATTTTTTGTTTTCATTTTGTTTTATGGTTTTAAAGGTATCTTTTTGAAGCGTTCTTAACAAACTAGAAAATTAACATTGGTCAGGTTCCTAATATTCTAACAGATGATACTTTTAACGAATTTTTAAGACTTAGTGTATACTATACGTCAATCTACTCGACAGCCTCTCAAATTTAGTCTCTGTTATGATATATGTTCAAGGGGATTCGAAACGTACTTTTACCTCCGGATTTTATACCATCACAGTCATTATTTTAACGTAAAGTCCACTATCTTAACGCAGATTTACGAGAAAGTCAATTCAGTAACCTACTCGATGATTGAAATAAGAACATTTTCTTACCCCAATCATTGCATTATGAATTAAACAGTACTATGAAAGTGCGACACCTTCTACTAGGCCTTTTAATGTGCCAATCCTTATGGCTATCTGCTCAACAGTTAGATCTCAACCAACTCCAAAAGCTTAAGATTCGCAATATCGGCCCTGCGGGCATGAGTGGACGAGTCACCAGCATCGATGTCGATCTGAGCCGCCCGGAAGTTATCTTCGTGGGTACCGCTTCCGGTGGTATCTGGAAATCAGAAAACGGTGGTACGAGCTGGCAACCTATTTTTGATGATGCTCCGGTACAATCTATTGGTGCCATCAAGATCAACCAGCAAAACCCCAGTGAAATCTGGGCCGGCACGGGCGAAGGCAATCCACGTAACTCTCATAACAGTGGTGAAGGCATATTTCGCAGTCTTGACGGTGGAAAAAGCTGGCAACATATGGGATTAGAAAATACCCGCTTGATTCATCGCATTATCATCCACCGCGATAATCCAGATATCATCCATGTTGGCGTATTAGGGTCAGCTTGGGGTAAAAGCGAAGATCGTGGTGTCTATCGCACTAAAGATGGTGGTAAGAGCTGGGAGAAAATTCTCTACGTCAATGATGAAACCGGCGTAGCCGATATGGTTGTTGATCCAACCAATCCCGATAAATTACTTGTTGCCATGTGGGAATTTCACCGCAAACCTTGGTATTTCAACTCCGGTGGAAAAGGCTCTGGTCTTTATATGACGTATGATGGTGGTGATAACTGGACCCAGATAACAGCCAAGGAAGGGCTTCCTAAAGGTAATCTCGGCCGTATTGGTTTGGCCATCGCACCTTCCAAGCCTAATGTCATGTATGCGCTGGTCGAAGCGAAGAAAAATGCACTCTATGGCTCCACCGATGGTGGACACAAATGGCGCAAAATTTCGGATAAGAATATTGGTAACCGTCCTTTTTATTACGCAGATATTTATGTTGACTCTAAGAATGAGAACCGTATTTGGAATCTCTGGTCTTATGTTTCGAAGAGTGAAGATGGCGGTAAAACCTTTAAAACCATTTTAGATTACGGCAAACGCGTTCACCCCGATCACCATGCCTTTTGGATTCACCCTGATGATCCTAATTACTTGATTGATGGTAACGACGGAGGATTAAATATCTCGCGAGATGGTGGTGCCAATTGGGAATTTATCGACAACATCCCCGTGGCGCAGTTCTATCATATCAACTACGACATGGATGTCCCGTACAATGTTTGTGGTGGTATGCAGGATAATGGGTCGTGGGTCGGTCCTAATGCCGTTTGGAAGAGCGGTGGTATCCGCAACGCAGATTGGCAAGAGGTGCTTTTCGGAGATGGGTTCGATGTGATGATGCGTAAATCAGACAATCGTTACGGTTTCGGAATGTCGCAAGGTGGAAATCTCAGCTATTTCGATCGTGTGACCGGTAACAATCAATACATTCGCCCGGTACATCCCGATGGCGTCACGCTGCGCTACAACTGGAATGCCGCACTAGCCCAAGATCCTTTCTCAGATTGTGGTATTTACTACGGTAGTCAATTCGTACATAAAAGTACCGATTGTGGACAGAGTTGGACGATTATCTCACCGGATTTGACAAGTGGTGATACTGCAAAATACAATCAGTCGCTTCGCAGTGGTGGCCTCACCCCTGACGTCACTAATGCTGAAAATTACTCCTCGATCCTTGCTATTACGCCCAGTCCATCCAGCGCACAAGTGATTTGGGTAGGTACTGATGATGGTAAGCTCCAGATTACTCGCGATGGTGGTCAAAACTGGGAAGAACTCTCTGGCCGCTTACCCGGCTTCCCGGCCGGGGCCTGGATTCCGCAAATCGTGGTTCCCGACGCCGGCGGCGGTGAAGCCTATGTCGTTGTCAACGACTACCGCCGCAATAATTACACGCCTTATTTATATCATACCAACGATTACGGCCAAACCTGGCAACGACTAGTCGATGAAAACAAGGTGTCCGGCCACGTCCTTTCCGTTGTTCCAGATCCCGAAGCACCAAATCTCTTATTTCTAGGCACAGATTATGGATTATACATCAGCATCGATGGTGGCCAACAATGGCAACGTTGGAAGAAAGGATTCCCAGCAGTACCCGTCGCCGATTTGAAAATCCATCCGCGCGAGCATGATTTGATCATTGGCACTTTTGGGCGAGCCGCCTGGATCATGGACGATATCCGGCCGTTGCGTGAAATTGCCAAGACGAATGCTCAGATTCTTGAGCGCGATTTTGCGGTATTCCCCGCGCCGGATGCCTGGCTCGCAGAATACCGCTCGGTAGACGGCGCGCGCTTTATCGCTGACGGTGACTTTGTAGGAACCAATCGTAGCCGAGGCGCTATGCTGACTTACTGGGCCAAACCACCACAAAAGGATAAGTCAGCAGCTAAAGAGGCTGAAAAGCCCGCCGAACAAAAGAAAAAGAAGAAAAAAGGCCGCAAGAAAAAAGAAGACACTGAGAAACAATCGGACCAGGATAAAAAAATGGCCGATGATTCTGCCAAGAAGAAAAAAGGTGGCCCCGCCAAAAAGATCAAAGTCGTCATTTATGACACCGCAGGAGATACGATTCGTAACTATACCGTCAAAGCTGATACTGCTCTGAATCGTATTTACTGGAATATGCGATCAAATGGCGTACGCTATCCATCTTATCGTGAGGTTAAGCCCGATGCTAATCCTCCAACCGGCTCCCGTGTGCTCCCCGGCACCTACAAAGTGGTGATGCAACACGGGGATCATCGCGACTCCACTATGGTTACCGTCAAAGCTGATCCACGTTTGAATATTACAACCCAGCAAATGGAGCAGCAATTAGCGGCCAGCAAAGATTTCCAAAAATTAGTCGGCCAATGTAGCGCCGCTTTCAATCGACTCAAATCCGCTAAAAAAACGATAAAGCTAGTCAATGATCAAATGGTGAATGCTCCGGATAGCACCAAAACGATGATTAAAAAACTAGGTGGTACTATGCAGGATTCCATTAGCCAATTGATGAATTTATTTACGAATTCGCAGGATGGCAAAGGTATCCAAAGCAGTAATCATACGCTCAACAGCAAACTATTCCGCGCAAATGCTTACATCAATGCTTCGGATGGCCCACCTAATCAAATGGCGCGCTTTAGCATCGCTCAAGCACGGGAAAAGGCCACAGAGGTGATCGCTCAGGTTAATCAGTTTTTCCAGGAAGACTGGTCGAAATATCAAATTGAGGTGGAAAGCAAACGCCACTCCTTATTTAAAAGCTATCAGCCCATTCAGATCGAGGATTAAATCGAAGTGAGGCCGAAGCCGAAGCGACCGCCAAATTGCTCACCGGGCTGCAGTTGCACCAATCCATCGCCATTGTTAAAGGCGTCAATATTACACGTCATTGGCTCCAGGGCGATGGATTGGCGCCCCGGCGGGATGAATACTTGCAGGTAGTTGAACTTCTGAGGGCCGGTTTCCTGCCAATAGCGTAATTGTTGATTGTTTTCATTGGAAAGAATAACTTCCGCCCGGCCCGGGTGATCCTGCAGCGCAAAGCCTGTATCTAAGTTTGTTTCGCCAATTCGACTTTTTTGCTGAAAAGTATCGAATGGAACACGTTCTCCCGTTGGAATCATACGATCGTTGATCAGAATACGATCACAATACGGCAACTGCAATTCTAGATTATCTACACTTTGCCCAAGGCTGAAGTACGGGTGCCACCCCAAGCCCGCAGGCATCACTGATGCACCGGTATTAAGCATCTGCATTTCTATTTCTAACTCCCCGTGTGTTGTAATTTGAAAAGTTGTCGTCAATTGAAAAGGGAAAGGATAATAGTCTAATTCACCGTGGTAATCTGCCACACATTTAATCATGGCTCGATCCGCAAAACAATTATTTTCAGTCACCTTCATTCGGCTGGACATGCCAAAGCCATGAAGTGCATTGTTAAATGTTTCATCATTGATTGGGAACTGGTAAGACTGGCCCGCAAAAGTAAAGCGACCATCATTCAGGCGATTAGGAAAAGGAAACAGCAAGCCACTTTTGCCCCAATCGTTGGTACGCAGAGCCTCCGAGTTCAAGTGCCCATCCAGCACATTCACTCCATTAATCTTTAATTGTAATAAATTCCCTCCCCATTCGGGGACCAGACTCATCTCATGCCCCGCTTCAATATGACGATAGATATAACGGGTAAAGGCTCCGAACTTATCGGTGGTTTGGATAAACATAATGCTCGCTTTGGAGCGAAGATAAAAAAAAGCCGGTTCGAGCATTGCTCAAACCGACTATTATTGTTTTTGGGTTCTTTAGACCAATAGAAATCAGTCCAATTATTTATTGACCACCAAACGACGTGTTGTCTGGTGTTCTCCATCGTTGAATTCTACAGAGTAAACACCTGCAGCAAAGTTGCGCAAGTCTAACTCAATAGTAGCTTGTTGTGCTTGGGTCTCAGACTGTGACCAGACCACTTGACCGATAGCATTAGTCACCTGGATTTGCAGGTTACGGCTGCTAGCGAAGTTGTACTGGATTGTAGTTTGATCTTTTGCAGGGTTCGGGAACAACTGGATCGCTTGCTGGAATTCTAAATCCGCTACGCTTACGATGTTGTCAACGGTAATAGTAACAACGACATCGTCAATACAACCGGTTACATCCGAAACCGTCACCGTATAATCACCTGCGCCAAGCCCAGTGATAGAAGCAGTGGTTTCATTATTATCCCAAGCGTAAGTGTAATCGCCAGAACCACCTGTGACAGCAACAGAAGCTTCACCGTTGTTACCTGGAGGTGTTGTTTCATCCACCATATCGGGAGTAACATCCAAGTCATCCAATTCCGGCAAGAGATTTACTAATACTGAGGTACCCGTCAAAATACATCCATTAGAGAAGTCCGTACCCGGGATCGCACCTTCACCACCCGCATAAACAACAGGCGTAAAGTAGTATAATCCTGCCGCCAACTGAGTGCCATCATTAGCCAACTGTGGTACGTAAATATCTGCAGGATCGGTTACTTCTCCAAAAGCACCGAGATAAGTATCATCACCAAATGGATCTGCTGAACCGGAAACATCTGCACCCGTTACAATCCAACGGAAGCCACGTACTGGCCCTGGATCAGGAATAACAGTTTCACCATCCAATATGAAAGATGTTAAGTCGTCAAAACAAACGTCAGGTACGTCTGTTGAGGCTGCACCAATTGCAATATCACCACATGTCACCAAAGATACGCCGGTGAACTCAATACAGTATTCACCATCAGCACCATCCCAACCGTCAATCATGATATAGTAGGTTACATTTTCTTCGGTCTGAATAGTTACCGCTGAAGAGAAGACGTTATTACCAAAATCAACATCTTCATTACAATCTACTGGCGTTAGATTACCACAATCATCACCTGAGAATACCGCCATTTGCGTATCTCCAAAGTCAATGTAATTGGTTGAACCACACTGAGCCGTAGCAATATTGTATGCATTACCATCACCAGTAAAAGTATACCACTGAGTTAGGTCAAAAGACTGATCATCGAAGCATTCTGTACCAGGAATAGAGTCCGCTGCAACACTTCCAGTAGCATCTGTATTATCAAACAATGGTGAAGCTACGGTATTGCCAACACCACCACCCAATAAATCAGTCAAATCAGTCGCATCGCCACAATCATCACTCGCTACAGCACCAGAGGTCACCAAGCGGAAGTGATAATCATCGTCAATTGCAATCCAGTTGGTACCATCATTAACGTAAGTACGATCGCCAATTGCAGGAGTCGTTTGTACCAACCAAGTCTCACCGGATGGTACAGAGAAGCCCATAAAGACATCACCCGTAATTGCAGATAGCTCCGCAGAGTAAGCGGACAAATCAACACGAGTCATTGGGCTATTATTGATCAAAGTTGCTTCCGGTGTTACCGAGAATGGTGTGATCAAATCCGCACCAGGCAAACCGTTGTCATCCGCCCAAACGTGGAACATGAAATCATCATTCGGACGATTAATATCCGTGTAGTTACGAATCAGAGCGTAAGCAATATCAGAACCGTAGAGCGTGAAACGCACTGCACAAGAGGTTAAACCACTTGCTGCATCCGGTCCAAAGGAGTTAACAAAGTTAACCGTACCATCATCGTAGATAACGTGGTTACCTGCGATATAGCTAAAGGTAGAAGTAGTCACTGAATTTGCATTATCAGAATCGTCGGCTACTGTCAAGTAATAGTCTACTTGTGCACCAGGCGCCTGAGCCGGGATCAACCAGCCATAGATATTGTCACCTAAATCCACACCTGCAATAGCTTCCTCAGCACCTCCATCTACGCTATAGAATAAAGTCGCAGCGCCAATACCAGAAATATCTACTAACTCAGCAATCTGAACAACATCACCAAGATTACTTTCGTAAAACTCGGGCGGGTTATGCACTACCAATGGTGCAGCATTGTCCGTATCGAAGCTCGTGATGACCACATCATCGATATAAATACCATCTACTTCGTAACCACCATCAGAGAAGAAGCGGAAACGAACTTTTACGTCAGGGTTACCAACAAACCCACCCAAAGAGTAGGTGTATTCAGTCCAAGGCGATAGATTTCCTTCACCCAAGAAGGTCGCTACGTTGAACCAAGAGCTACCATTCGCATTAGCTTCTACATAACAGTAATCAAAATTACCGCCTTCGATATCATAAATAGCACTAAAGGTTAATTCAGCATCTAGTGCCGTTGTCAGATCAACGCCAGTGGCCATAGTAGCCGAAATATTTTGATCTGCGGCGTAGTCGCCGCCGGGGCTATCAGTCAGGGAGTTAGAACCAGAGTTAGCTTGGGCGGTAGTCAGTCCCCAGGCGCCTTCGAGTACCCAATTACCGGTACCAGATTCGAAGTCGTCCGAAAACTCAGTGGTTTGAGCCACCATTGCATACTGTACCATCATAAAGGCACAAAGCAAGAGTAATACTTTTTTCATTTACGGTTATTTTATGGTTGTTAAATAAATTTCATGCTCGATAGTAGATAACATCTAACAAAGACATTATCTATTTAACAATTCTTTCGTGGACGGGAAAACTTCAAAGGATTCGTAGGAAAACTTGGCAAGTAGATTTTGCAACGCCCTAATTTACTACGAAAACATGGATAAAAGGTGTCATCTTAACACTTTTTTTATTTGATTTCACCATCATTTGTCTGCAACAAGCGCAAAAGCACACCATTCGTCCAGCCAAAACCATCTTGCACTGGATACTCTCCACCGCCTGCTTCTAGGCTCATGTCCATGACATTGTATTTTTCGACCATCTTGCCGGTTCTTTCGTATACCTGCACATTGAGCTGGGTCCAATTATTAGCGATGCTATCCGCCAACTCCATTTGCTCATAGTTTCTCAGCCCTTGAATGGCCAGCCATTGTAAAGGTGCCCAACCGTTGGGTGCATCCCATTGTTGACCAGTGTCGTTGAGCGAGGTGACGAGCCCTCCGGGTTTTAAGAAATCATTTTTAAGGACTATCGCAACGCTATCCGCCTGTCCGGGCCGGACCATTTCAAAAAATAACGGATATACGGCGGCCAAAGAAGGAATCCCCGTGCTGCTACGCGCTACAAAGTCATAATCGTAGAAAAATCCACGCTCGGCATCCCAGCAATACTGCTGTAGTGCGCGCAGTCGATTCGCTCCACGTTGGCGGTGAAATTCAGCGGCTTCCTCATCCCCTTCTTCGGTATAAGCTTCCGCCAGGGTTAATTCGAGGTGATATAATAAGGCGTTCAAATCTACCGGGATAATCTCCGTGGTGTGGATAGACGCCATATATTGGCCATCCGCAAACCAGCGGCTGCTGAAGTCCCAACCCGATTCACAAGCCGCCCGGATGTCCCGGTAGACTTCTTCGGCCGGGCGTTCGATGCTTTCAGCCAGATGAACATCCTCACGATAAGATTCTGGCCGTGGAACCGGCCGATCATCGTAGTAGCGATTCAAGAGGGCGCCATCAGGCAGGCGTACCATCCGGCGGAAGGTAGGTGCATTTGCACGTAAATTGGTAAGGCCATCCATCCAAAAATCATATTCCTTTTGTAAATAAGGTAGATATTTACTCAGGGTTCCTTCCCCTTTATGGTTAGCCAATACCTTCACGATCAAGGAATAAAATGGTGGTTGTGAACGGCCCAGATAATAAGTTCGATTACCATTAGGGACAAAACCTTGCTGATCGATCAGGAAGGAAAAATTATCGGCCATATTTTCGATCAGCTCCCAGCGACCGGCTGATTCGAGGCCAAGGATAGTAAAATAAGAATCCCAGTAATACACCTCGCCGAAACGTCCTCCGGGAACGACATACGATTTAGGCAAGGTCAGGAGCGTCCCCGTGCTAGCGTCATCTGCTTTGCGCGTTAGCACATCCCAAAGTACATTGATGTGCTCCGCGGCAGTGCGGGAGGTATCACTCTCAAAGCCCGAAGCGTATTGCTTGGGCAAAATAAACTGTTCTTCCACAAAAGCCCGCAGATCAAATTCAGGTTGTAATTTCTGGTGGGCGTAGGCCGCCAGGATATCATCCGTACTCGCTTTTGGTGTACAATCCACAAAGGTCTTAGAATCGGGAAACAGCTCCCCCATCTGAACATCAACGAAGAGTTCGCCGTAGCGCTCTTCGGGGCTAAGATGGGTTTTCGTTTCGGGCTGGCCGGTAGTTGGCGCTGCTTGTCGACAGGCAGTTAATAGCAAGGTGCTAAAAATTAGCCCGATCAGTAGGTTCTTCATTGTTTAAGTGATGGTTGTTTGGTTGTAAAGATAATGGACTTTAGAAGATCCTCAAACTTAGGATTTACCCCAAAAGCAAAAGCCGCCAAGCGTTTTCCACTTGACAGCTTTTACTCATATGTAGCGTAGGTCTAAATTTCAATCAGCTGAAAGAAAATATTAATCCTACTTTTAAATAATCAGGATGGCCAACTTAGGGCTTCCATACTTTTTCGGTTAGCGTACCTCGCTCGGTGACCAATTGGACAATGTAGATACCAGTTGCCCAGTTGCTCGCCTGGCTTTCGAAGCGCCACTCGCCACTATCCAGTTCACCGCTGTGAACGACGTCCAGCAATTGACCCTGAAAATCGTAAACTTCGATCTGCGCCCGATCTACAGCCTGGGTAAGCGTTAGATTCACTTGCAGATTACCACTGCCCGTCTCTGTCCAGGCACGGACTTGATTACCAGCGGCTGCAAGTTCATTTATACTGACGATGGTTGTTAATTCTCCATCATATGGATTAGCATTGACAAATTCATACTTATTGTTCACTTTTTGCCAGATGACCGTCACCAGTTCAACATTATCTAAGTTCCAGCTCGGATCAACAGCCAGCTCAAATTCTCGTTCGAACTCCGTACCCGCAGCGATATTACCATTCATCAGTTCTGTACCAAAGGCATCCGCACTCATCCCCGCACGCAAAATATGCTTATGCAAGGCATTCGCTCCCTGGCCTGATTGAGTATTAACTAGGTTATCTTCTACGACATAAACAGCCAGATAAAATTCGCCATCAGCTTCTTGAAAAAACTTGGTTTTCGAGCTGACCAGGATCATACCATTGCTAAGTTCTGCCAAAATACCAGCATTCGCTACCGGGCTATTCTGCGCATCAGCTTCAACAGTATTCTTGATTTGCGTTAGTTTGGTAGCCGTACTTCCACTAGTAACATTCTGATCTTCCGTCCCCAGCATAAATCGTGGCTGACCACTAATCGAAAAATTATCAACAATAGCACTAGAAGTTGGATTGACCAGATCACCACTGTAGTGTGTAGCCATCATAACGACTTGATCGCTAGATGTTTCATCTATTAAATCTCTGAAAAAATCCCATCCCCATGTGCCGCAGTTAATGCACCAAGTGGCGGTTACTTTAGAGATGAGCGATCGTTGTTCTTCTGGTACTTCCTGAGCGGAAGCGGTTCCAATCCAGAGAGAAAAGACACAAATGAGTAGAGTTATTCGTTGCATATAATAAGATGTTTTTTAAATGTAATGAAATCAGATGCAATTTGGTTGTTTCGGACTAACGAGATTGTCCTAGTGGAGACGAACAAACATCTTGCCCGAGTGAGAATTTTACACAGATCAATAATTTTTTGGAGGAATGGAGGTACCTTTGTGGCAAAATTATGGTAGCAGGATAATAATTGACATTTGTTATATGGCGTTCCAAGAGGTTGAAACATCATTTTTCACCCTAAAAACACCTTACAAATAGAAAGTTGCAAATACGAAAGAAAATCGGGAGGCGATGGGGAATAGCAATAATTTTTGTGGACAGGAAAACCGATAGACTTTCTTCGCAATTAGTTGCAATTTGCATTAAATAGAAGGCTAAAATCCAGCGAAGAACGCATTTTAGACGACAAGCGGTTAATTTATTCTTAAAAAAAGTTACCGGCCCGACCAATCATCGTCCTAATTTTGTCCTCTTTCAACTGCTTTTTGCATATAGTAAAGAGAGAAAAATCAGGAAATCCTCCATTTTCTTGTAGGTATAAAACTATAAGCCCGTTTCAGTCGTTCTACAGGTTGTGTTGATAAAAACGGGAATAACATTTGAACTAAATTCCAAAAGGAACGAGATAATCCGTTATGTTAAAAAATCAAAGCCCAAAATGGCTGCTGTTTTTGTTGCTATTTTCTATCGGTTTTACACCCTTAATTGCCCAGAAAATCACTAAAGTCAAGGGAACCGTAATCGATGCTCAAACAAAGGAGCCATTACCCTTCGTAAACGTAGCTTTTGTGGGTACCACCGTAGGTACCACTACCGATTTTGATGGTAATTTTCGTCTTGCTTCACAATGGGCCAGCGACAAGCTGATGGTTTCTTACATTGGCTACAAACCCGATACACTTGACGTTACGCTCGGTAAAAGTCAAACGATTGACTTTGCTATTGAGTCCACTTCTCTTAATTTGGAAGCAGTAGAAGTCAAAGCCAAGAAAAGACGCTACCGTAAGCGTAATAATCCGGCGGTAGACTTGATTCGTAATGTCATTCGCAACAAAAATCGTAACCGATTACGTGGTCAGGATTATTTTGAATACGACAAATACGAAAAGGTCGAGCTCGATATTAATAATATCACCGATAAATTCAGAGAACGCAAAGTCTTTAATCGCTTTCAGTTCATTTTTGATAATGTCGATACTTCCGAAATCAACGGAAAACCTTTTCTCCCGATTTATATTCAGGAGACGGCTTCACGGATATTTTATCGAAAGCGGCCGCGCGCCACTCGCGAATACCGTAAAGGGGTTAAGATGTCGGGTTTGGATAAATACTGGGATGAACAAGGTGTCGCGTCCATCATGGATGTCTTGTACCAAGACGTAAACATATACGATAACAACATCAACGTCATTGATGTTCAATTCGTTAGTCCACTTTCTCCAATTGCACCCGATTTTTACAAATTCTATATCCTCGATACGGTTGAAATTAATGACCGCAAGTGCGTCGACTTGGCCTTTTTGCCACGGAATAAGCTCGATTTCGGTTTTACCGGTAATATTTATATCACGGTCGATTCCAATTATACGGTCGTCAAGGCCGATTTGAGCATCAACGATCAGACGAATATCAACTGGGTCGACGATCTTAAAATCACTCAGGAGTTTACTTTTGCGGATAGTGTCTGGCTGTTGACGACCGACAACATGATTATTGACTTTAAGCTATCCAAAAAAGGTATTGGATTTTTTGGTCGAAAGGCGGCCATTTATAGTGATCATATTTTTAATACGCCGAGGGAGAATGATGTCTACGATGGGGTAAGTAAATTGATTGATGAGCCGGACGCCTTTGATAAGCCGGAGGATTTCTGGCAAGCCACACGACCAGTTCCTTTGACCACCTCCGAGCAGGCAGTCTATAGCATGATCGACACTTTGCAGACCATTCCGGCCTTCCGCAATACTTTGGATATCCTCAATTTGCTCATCACCGGTTATTGGACCTTTGGTCCGATTGATGTCGGGCCAGTCAATGGAGTTTATAGTTTCAATGATATCGAGGGTGGTCGTTTACGCCTGGGGGGTGAGACCAATCTGAATTTTAATAAAAAGGTTCAACTTGAAGGTCAGTTGATTTACGGTTTTGGTGATGAGAAATTTAAATATGCCGCCGGACTGAGGTACTCCTTTAATAAGGACTTTGAGATGAACCCCAGGCACGAGATCAGGCTATCCTATCAACATGATACCAATTTCCCCGGTCAGCGCCTCGCTTTTGTCAATGAGGATAACTTCCTGCTGTCGTTCAAGCGTGGGATTATCGATCGGATGATTTTCTTCGATTCCTATCGCATTGATTATTTGAGAGAATTACCAAGCAGTTTCTCTTATAACTTTATTGTTGAACACACCAAGCAAGCGCCTTTGGGGATTCTGGATTTCAACTATTTGGCCACCGATGGTCCTCGCTCGTTGGAAAGTATCGACGCTACAGAATTTGGTTTAGACCTGCGTTTCGCACCAAATGAGCAATTCTTGCAAGGCCGCGACTTCCGCTATCCGATCCTCAACAAATATCCGGTTTTCAACCTACGCTATCGCATGGGAGTCAAGGATGTTTTTGGTGGCGATTACAATTATCACCGCGTCACCTTCGATGTGTTTAAAAAATTCAACTTCTCCTTTTTGGGATACGCTCACGTGAACGCAGAAGTCGGAAAAGTATGGGGAGAAGAGCTTCCTTATTTGCTCACTTTTTTACCGCGAGCGAATCAGACTTATGCCTATCAGACGTACTCTTATAATATGATGAATTTCCTTGAATTCGTCAGTGATGAGTTCGTCAGTTTGAATATTCGTTATTACCTTAATGGCTTCATTTTCAATAAAATTCCCCTGTTTAGAAGGCTGAAGTTGCGAGAAATCGTTAGTTTTAAATTGCTTTACGGCAGATTAACTGATGGAAATAATCCAAATGTTAACCCCGGTATCATTCAATTACCAACTGATGCCGAAGGTAACGCGACGACCTTCACGTTAGAGGATGAACCTTATATGGAAGCAAGTGTCGGGGTAGGAAATATTTTCAAGTTAATTACAATCGATTTAGTAAAACGATTGAATTATCTGGAGAACCCCAGCACACCTGAGTTGTTTGGGGTAAGAGGACTCGGTATTCGCTTCCGTTTCGGCGTCGAGTTCTAAATGTAACGACGAACTATGTTAAAACAATACGGCCAACAACTCATCTACCGCTTGATCAACCCTTTGATCGAAGTATTGATTCGCCTGAAGGTGACGCCAAATACGATCACCTCTATTGGATTAGTCATCACATTTATTGCTACGACAGTCTTCATCATTGGTGCAGAAACCGGTGAACGGGGCGATCATAGCTATGTTGGCTGGGCCGGTGCCATTATTCTCTTTGCGGGGCTTTTTGATATGATCGATGGCCGCTTGGCGCGTATGGGCCAAATGGCATCCAAATTTGGTGCGTTGTACGATTCTGTGTTGGATCGCTACAGTGAGTTGATCATGTTTTTAGGTATTTGCTATTACCTGGTTTCCCACGATTACTTCCTCAGTTCTCTCTTCGCCTTTATTGCTATGATTGGCTCGATTATGGTGAGCTATACCCGAGCCCGAGCCGAAGCCTTGGGAGTAGATTGCAGTGTGGGTTGGATGCAACGACCAGAGCGTGTCCTACTCATTGGGATTTCTGCGGTAATGTGTGGAATCGTTTCTAATTTTGTGGGGCCAGATAGAATAATCTTATTTTCATTTTTTAATTTTGAGGCGATTTCAGTTTTCACTGGACCAATTGCTTTGCTTGCTCTGATGGCTAACGTTACTGCTCTGCGACGACTGTTTCACAGTAAGCAAGAGTTGGCCGAGAAATAATGTGCAGGCGGACGTCCACAGAAAACTTTCGAACACCTTTTTAACTGGTTCTTTGACTAATGTGCGGTCTGGTATCAATCATTTGCCAAAGAAGGTTTAATTCGAAGTAAAATTGAAGCAAGGCACTACTGAGACCGCCGATTCACCTATTTTCCAGCGTTTCTCAACACGTTTTATCGGCATCTATGCCCTGATCCTGGTGTGCTATGTGAGTTGGATCACATTGATGATCGGTGGTATCCGCAATGACCATCTCATCTTTATCATCGGCGCAAGTTTCCTACTCTTTTTTAATGATAAAACCCGCAAACTCGTTTTCGCCTTTGGGTTCATCATGCTCTATTGGGTACTGTTCGATTCTATTCGTATCTATCCCAACATCATGATCAATCCACTTCATATCGCGGAACCCTATTTGATCGAAAAAGCTTGGTTTGGCATCAGTATGGCGGATGGAACGATCCTGACACCTAATGAATATCTGGGCCGCTATATCGCCAATACTTTCCTCGATATTTATACCGCCATTACCTATATTTCCTGGATACCAGCCCCTTTGGCTTTCTCCATGTGGATGTATTTCAGCGGGCGTCAGGCACTCGTTGTTCGTTTTCTGTTCATGTTCTTCATGGTGAGTATGACCGGTGTATTCTTCCAGTATTGTTATCCGGCGGCCCCGCCTTGGTATGTGGAATTGTACGGTTTTACAGAAAATCTGAACGTTCCTGGAAATCCGGGGCGACTCATTAATTTCGATCATTTTTTCAATGTCAATGTCTTCGGCGGAATGTACAGCCTGAATGGGAATGTTTTTGCGGCGATTCCTTCCTTGCACTGTGCCTTTCCGGTGATTCAGTTTTACTTTGCCACCAAGCATAAAATTCGGCGTTGGCAATACTTTTTCATTTTGCTTATGCTCAGCACTTGGTTCGCAGCCGTGTACACGAATCACCATTATACAATAGATGTCATCGCAGGCATTGGAACTGCTATTCTGGTCATTTTAGTCTATGATCAACTACTGCTACGCAGCCGTGTTTTCAATAAGTGGATGGGCCGCTACGGCCAAATCGTCAGTTAAGGTCAAAATCCTTAGAACAACCCGCTTTCTAGCACCATTTAGTCCTTGGGATAGTTTGCCAGAACTACATTTTGATTAACTTTGCGACGCAAATTCAGCAATAGAACTTCTTCAAATTTACTTACAGACTTATGGTTAAGCAAGCAAACGGAAAACTCGGTGTTTTACTCCCCGGGATGGGAGCAGTAGCGACTACTTTCATCGCTGGTGTTTTGGCCATCCGTAAAGGATTAGCCGAGCCGATCGGCTCAGTCACCCAGCTCGGTACCATCCGACTAGGTAAGCGCACCGAAAAACGCAATCCCCGCATTAAAGATTTTGTTGATCTCGCTTCACTCAATGATATGGTCTTCGGCGGTTGGGATATCTTCCCCGAGAACATGTACGAAGCAGCCATGAATGCCGAAGTACTCGATGCGCGATTGCTCGAACAGATTCGCCCGGAGTTGGAAGCCATCCAGCCCATGGAAGCTGTTTTCCACAAAGACTACGTTAAAAAACTCGACGGCAAGCACATTAAGCCGCAAACGAATAAGATGGAATTGGCTGAAGCTCTGATGGAGGATATCCGTCGCTTCAAAGCCGAAAATAATTGTGATCGCCTAGTGATGATCTGGTGTGGTTCTACCGAGACCTACATCGAAACCAAGCCCGTTCACCAAACCATCGAAGCCCTCGAAGAGGGACTCCGCAATAATGACCAAGATATTCCACCAAGTATGATCTACGCTTATGCGTCGATCAAAATGGGGGTGCCTTACGCTAATGGTAGTCCGAACCTGTCTTGCGATGTTCCGGCTTTAGTCGAACTCGCTAAGCAAAATCAAGGTATTATCGCCGGTAAGGATTTCAAAACCGGCCAAACGCTGATGAAGACTATCGTGGCCCCAGGTTTGAAAGCACGAGCTTTGGGTATCACCGGTTGGTTCTCAACCAATATCCTCGGTAATCGCGACGGCGAAGTACTCGACGATCCCGATAACTTCAAAACCAAGGAAGTATCTAAACTCAGTGTTTTAGAGCAAATCCTGGAGCCAGAGCGTCATCCTGAGTTGTACAAAGATTTATATCACAAAGTACGTATCAACTATTATCCACCACGTGGAGATAACAAAGAGGGTTGGGATAATATTGACATCCAAGGCTGGCTCGGTTATAATATGCAGATCAAGATCGATTTCTTGTGCCGCGACTCTATCCTTGCCGCACCGATCGTACTTGACCTTGCCTTGCTGATGGACTTGGCCGCCCGTTCAAATATGAGTGGTATCCAAGAATGGCTCAGCTTCTACTTCAAGTCACCACAAGTCGGTGAAGGCTTATATCCACAGCACGATATCTTCAAGCAAGAAGCGAAGCTTCTAAATACACTGCGTCATATCCAGGGAGAGGACTTGATCACTCACCTTGGTCTTGATTACTACGACGAAGAGTAAATTATCCCCCGTTGGATAAACTTCATAAATTCTTAGCCACGGCAATGGGGGCGGGTTACGCCCCCATTGCTCCCGGCACCGCAGGCGCCGCAGTTGGTGCGTTGCTACTAGCCGCCTGGACCTGGGTCACCGGCGATCCTCTGCCTACCCTGCCACTCGCCTTAGCCTGTCTTATCTCCCTGCTCCTTGGTGTTTGGGTCACCGACCAGCTCGAGCCACAGTGGGGCAAAGACCCTTCGCGGGTCGTCATCGACGAAGTACTCGGCATGTGGATCACGATGCTTTTTGTACCACTGACCGCATTAAATCTCCTACTTGGATTCATCCTGTTTCGCTTATTTGGTATTTGGAAACCACTTGGTGTACGTCGCCTGGAAGCTGTGCCCGGTGGTTGGGGCGTCATGCTGGATGACTTATTAGCAGGCATTTACGCCAATCTTTCGTTGCAAGTTTTGCTTTATTTCCTATGACGCCGACTGCGGACAAGCCCCGACGCTCCTGGACGCGCCTCTTTGTCGGGGCGCAGATTGCAGCAATCATTGGCACCGCAGTAGATTTTGTGGTTGTCTACGTATTGACAGAGTTTGCCGGGATTTGGTATGCCTACTCCAATGCGCTGGGAGCAGCTTGTGGAGCTGTGACAAATTTCCTGTTAGGACGGTATTGGGTATTCCAAGCAAAAGAGAGCAAAATGCACCATCAGGCCTTTCGTTATTTCCTTGTAGCTACCGGAAGTTTGATCCTCAACACCCTCGGCGTCTACCTTTTGACCGAGTTTACCCCTTCTCATTACATGCTTTCCAAAACAATTGTGGCTATTTTCATCGCCGTCACCTTCAATTTTTTGTTACAGAAAAAATTTGTTTTCCGCCGTTAGCCCTTTCTCTTTCTGGATTTATTTTATTATAAAATTTTATATAAAAACATACTCCATGTCACAAAAGATCATTTTTTGGTAAACGCCAGAATTGGCACAAGATTTGTGACTTTGTAAATGTCTGTTTGAATAACAGATTTGCTCCCCTCCCCCGTGTTTTCCCCCCGATTGAATTTCCATTTCCCAATCACCACCCAAAGTTGGAAGACATGAACGTAACCTTACTCACAACCACCTTTTTAATCACCCTCTTTTCTATTAACCTACAAGCCACCACTTATACCTCCGTACGCGATGGTCAGTGGAATGATCCAACCACCTGGGCAACGAATAGTGTCCCTTTTTCCGGTAACGAGGCTAGCGATGAAATCATTATTGCCCACCACGTTACTATCGATGACGAGCTGAGTTTAAAAGCGAATACAAGTATTATTGTACAGGCGGGTAGCAGCTTAATGAGTACAAAAAAAATCAGCTTTCTAGGCGACGACAATCAACTGCTTATCGAAGCGGATGGCCAATTAATCTGCGATCAACTCGATTTAATGGCAACCAAAGGCGCCGTTAACCTCCGAGGGTACCTGGAATGCCGACAAATTATGATTCATGCACAGAATGAGCTAAATGCTCAAGGCCAGATACTAGTTGAGAATATTGAACTTAATAAAGGTGAGATCACTGTTGAAGGTGGATCGATCAGCGTAGCCAACGACTTCAAATTCGACCAATCAGGGACAGCGACAATCAACAACACAACACTGGAAGTTGGACATGAATTGCAAGGTAACAACCGAGCAACAATCTACGTCGACGGTGAAAGCACCTTGGATATTGAACACCTTTTACTCAGCACCGAAGCCAGAATTATTGGCACTGGAACAGGTGGAATGCTGTATACGAATAATAGCACCATCAACTCCGGTTTTATCAGTTGTGTAGATAATGCCTGCCACTACAATGCGAATATAGATCTCCCCACTTCACTGAATCTAATGGCTAACACTGATGTACCAGTACAATTGACAGAATTTGCAGCCCACAACGAAGAGGAGATTGTAATGCTGGAATGGACAACGACTCGTGAATTAGATAACGACTACTTTACGATTGAGAAATCATACGATGGTACAAGCTGGTTTGTTTTGGCCCGCGTACAAGGGGCTGGCACCAGCGAAGATGTACACCACTACGCACATGAAGATATTTTGAATGGTGAAACCGCCACTTTTATACATTATCGCTTGCGTCAGACGGACTTCAATGGACTATCTACTTATTTCAACAACGTTATGATCGAAGTCCCGACGCTTGAACTTGAGGATGTAACCCCCATGCAAACCTTCCCGAATCCAGTAATTGATTTCTTTCAGTTTCGAGTCGCTAATCTTGACCTGGTGAGCAAAGTACGCCTGGTTAATGCTATGGGGGCCGAAGTGGCCGTATCTATCCAGCCACAGGCTGATAGCTATTACGTAGAACTACCTAATGCTTTGCCTGGAGGTACTTATTTTCTGCAAATGGTTGAGGATGGCCAACTGAAAACTGAGAAGATTTTGGTAGCCCGCTACTAGACTTTGAGAGTAATTAGGGCCACCGGAGTCAGACTAGTATTAGTCTGGCTCTTTGTGCTTGAAGGTGGCCACAATTCGGATTGATTTTATTAAACTTTATTCGCCAATAAGCGACCGATATGAAACCCTTGCTGTTCCAAACCGAAAGCCGTTTCCTCCAGCGCAGAAGACAAGGAAAGCGGACGTCGCTGAATAGAAAAAGCCGCTAGCAATCCTAAATCCCGTACAGCATCTGCTTCGGCATCAAGATAGCCACAGCAGGCAATCACCGGCACCTGTTGCTGAGAGGCACGCTTACTGATTCCCTGAATTAATTTGCCACTCAGGCTTTGTCGATCGATCTTACCTTCACCGGTGATCACTACATCTGCTTTGGTAAGCGCTTGTTCAAAATTAGTGATATCCATCACGAGCTCGATACCACTTTTGAGCTGTCCACCGAGTAAGGCCGCTAGGCCAGCCCCTAGTCCACCCGCTGCACCACCGCCCGGTATTTCATCCACGAGCTGCTTCAAATAGCGGTCACAGACTTCAGCAAAATTGCGCAAGCCATCATCCAGTTGTTCAATCATTTCAGCATCTGCTCCCTTTTGAGTCGCATAAACATGAGCTGCCCCCCCCGGCCCGTAGAGTGGATTGATCACATCACATAGGACTTCAATTTTCAGGGATTGCCAAGGGCGTGCAATCGGGGGAATGATCCGACGTAAGCGTAGTAAGTCACCTCCCGTTCCTGCCAATGATTGTCCCCACTCATCTTGCAATTGATAACCTAAAGCGTGCGCCATACCCAGCCCAGCATCATTGGTCGCACTTCCTCCAATGCCCAGCACCAAACGTCGTGCTCCCCGACGAATAGCATCCGCGATCATCGTTCCAAAACCAAAAGTTGAACTTTCCCAAGGATTGCGCTCCGCGCTCGGCACCAATTGCAGACCTGCCGCCTGGGCCATATCTAAATAAGCAGTAGCCGTTCTCTCCACCCAGCTGTATCCCGCCTGCACCGGATTGCCTAGAGGGCCACGAACATCTAGCTCAACCCATTCGCCGTGAGCGTGCCAGTTGAGAATTTCAGCCGTCCCCTCTCCACCATCCGCCAGCGGAAAACAATGAGTAGTAATTTCCGGGTGGGCTCGCTCCAGTCCGCGCGCAATTGCTTCCGCCACTTGGGGTGCGGGCAGGGCATCTTTGAAAGAATCCGGGGCAATGAGGATATGCATACTGATAAATTTGGGCGAAAAGATACGGATTCCAAAAAGAAAATGCTTCTCTCATAAGGGTTCTTCTGCATTTGAAATCGAGTATATCATCAAAGTAAAACCGGACACACTATAAATAAACCCATACAAAACACTTTGATCCAAAAAAAAACATTAAATTTACAAAACATACCTAGCGAGAGAACTGAATAATCATTCAGCTTTATCAATATGCTTTATAATGTCACACCCCGTTGAAATCACACTTTTGGTTAATGATCCTCGTTCACCTTTGGATGTCGAAGAATATAGATTTATTCAAAAAGCAATTTTAAAAATAAAACAGGAAGACAAAGTCTATTTTGAATTAAAAGCACATGATCAAATCCATCATATAACTGAAGATTTTCAAAAAAATAGACTACTAATTTTTGGGAGTAATTTATACTTACAAGATAAAAACGCTCATAAAGTACCATTGCTTTTTCCACGAAAAAGTAATCAAGCATTATATTCTTTCGATTGCATCATAGTAGGTGCAACTTATAACGCCAAAAAAATATGGCAGCATTGGCAAACCTTTGATTTTCTCATCTATCTAAATCCAGAATGTCAATCTAAAGTGCGAGAAGTGTTTTTAAAAAATTTCATATATGCATTTGCTAGCAAAAATAAATCTATCAAAGAAGTTTATAAGTTTGCGTTGAGCGAAACTGCAAAAATTACTCCCCTTCCCAAATACTTACCTCAATTGTATAGTAAGAATTTAGAGTTGCCTATTCAACCAAGATTTGACGACATTAGCAACACAGATGAATCTTTGGAAACTATTATTAATCAGTTAAATACGATCCTTGATGAGGTTGAGAAACTGGAAGAAGAGTTACCTAAAGATAAATTCTTCTATAAAACGTATAAATGGTTATCTCGCAACAGAGATAATCTCGTTGCAAAAATGTTAAGCAAATATTTCCCAGATTGTAAACCAGACAATCAAGAACACATAAAACAAGATTTATACATCCTCATCACACTACTTGAAATAAGTCTTTTAGATGAAAATAAAGAAATACTAGCAGAACCAGAGGTAGATTTACATTTTGCAGACGAAATTATTAGATATCAAAATGCACTCAATTATTTAAAGCAACGATCAGAAGGTGTTTGCCCTAAAATGGAATATACTGAGCTAGCTAATTTCTTAGATTTCTTATCATCACGACTTCTTTAACTCAACTCTTCATTAATACTTGCAATTTCTGATAGCACCTGCCGTAATTCCCTTTCATATTTTTCTCGTTGATTAATTAAAACTTTAATCTTATTCCGTAGTTTTATTTCTTTTAATTTCAATGCGCGAATTTTTCGTACTGAACTCATAGTATGTTAAAATAAGTGTATATAATACTATTAATTTACGCAAAAATTTACACAAAAAAAAGCTCCTGCAGAACAGGAGCTCCTTAACAAAACTGTAATTCTAAATTTATATCTTAATTCCTTGAATTGGATTATTTCTAAAACCCTTCCACACCATTTACCGTGGTGTACTTAAAGCTGAGTTTTTTATCTGGGTAAATGTGTTTGAAAGCTGACTGCACCATCAGGGTCGCTTCGTGGAACCCACAAAGGATCAATTTTAGCTTTCCGGGATAAGTGTTGATATCGCCGATAGCGTAAATCCCCGGGACATTAGTACTATAATCAAGTGTATCTACCTCAATGGCATTTTTCGAAATATTCAGTCCCCAATCCGCAATTGGTCCCAACTTAGGAGATAAGCCAAAGAGAGGAATAAAATGATCGGTCCCTTGGACAAACTCACCGGCCTCTTTTTGGCGGATCACCACATCGGTTAGTTTCCCATTCCCGCGCAGCCCCGTAGCCTGAGCATCGGTGATGAGTCGAATCCGGCCAGAATCTGCCAAGTGCATGACCTTCTCGACGGAATCCAAGGCGCCGCGAAACTGCTGACGACGATGGATCAACATCACCTCATCGGCCACCTCCGACAAGAAAATAGTCCAATCAAGGGCAGAGTCTCCACCACCAGCAATGACCACGCGTTTGTCGCGATAGATTTCTGGATCGCGGATAATATATTCAACGCCCCGGTCTTCGAAACGCGCTAAGTTTTCAATTGGCGGCTTACGCGGCTCAAAACACCCCAACCCGCCGGCAATAGCGATCACGGGAGCATTGATTTCTGTCCCCCGATTAGTGGTTAGCTTGAAGGAATCGTCTGGCAAGCGCTCAATTCGCTCGGCCCGTTCGCCAAGTGTAAAGCCGGGTTGAAAAGGCTCAATCTGCTCCATCAAGTTCTTAATCAGATCCCCGGCTAAGATAGACGGGAAGCCCGGAATATCGTAGATCGGCTTCTTCGGATAAATCTCGGCGCACTGCCCACCTGGCTGAGCTAAAGTGTCTACCAAATGGCAGCGCAGCTTAAGCAATCCAGCTTCAAAAACGGTAAACAATCCACAGGGGCCAGCACCAATAATGAGAATATCTGTCTGTATCATTTTTAATTAAAATTGAAATTTGAGTACGATTGATTCTATGATTTTAGAGGGATTTTTTACGATTAAAAAAGGTCGGATGTAAACCACATTCGGTTTTGTTTTGGCCTTGCCAGCGACCTTCCCGCCCTGCCCCTTTGGCGGTGCAATGCACACAACCAATGGAGCCGAATCCTTCTGCCTCAAGCGGATGGCGCGGCAATTTGTAATATTCCATGTGGTATAAAAATTCTCCTTCGTCGATATCAATCAAAGGATGAAACTTAATAATATCACCTTGTTGTTCGAAGACCCGCAAATGCGAGCGAAAAGTTGTTTGATAAGCCATGAGACCAGAAATCCAGACCTTATGCCTTGAAATAATTGGTTCCAGTGGAACAACCTTATTAATACTACAACACATTTTGGGATGTTCCTTCCACCACTGATCCTGCCGTGTAAGATTATTTTCCTCTTCTCTAGGGCGAACATTTACAATCCGCAGTCCCAACTCCTCGGCTACAGTATCCCGATAAGCAATCGTTTCGGGAAAATGATAGGTCGTATCAATAAAGTGGACCGTTTGGCTCGGCCGAATTTGACTAATCAAATGCAGTAGAAAAACGGACTTAGTCCCAAAAGACGAAGTATATAGTACTTGTTTCTCGGGAAAATAACGGTACAATAGCTCCAAGCGCTCCCGAAAGGTAAGCGGTGTAAAAATAGCATTCAACTGCTCAATACTGAGTGGCTGAGGCTGGCTGGCTGGTGTTGACATTTTCAATTGTAGTTTGATGGTCCTGTAAATCAGATACTGCCGTGGCTTCCTGTTTTTTCACTCGAGTGTATCCCCAGGAAGTTAAATTCCAAGCCCGCTCATTGAGGTAGTAAATCGTAAACTTGACGATAAAATCGAGGATACCAATGCTCGTAGCGATCTCCAGACTACCGGTAAAAATGAAGGCTAAACTAAAGGTGGCGATAGTCGCCAGCAGGCGATAGGTTACCGCTTTAATAACACTTCGTTGTTTTGTCTCTTTCATATTATGGGTATCGTAAAAACAAGTGAATAATTAGGATTTTTGTGAATACTCTTCGCTCACCAGACTCGACGTGAGCTCATTGAGTTGCTTAACTTTTTCGGTAAAATTCCCGGTCAATCGATCCCGGATCAGTTTGAGATTTTGGAGTAATTGTGGAACATCCTGGGGCAATACTGCTTCCAGTACCTGCCGAAAGCGCTTGGCGAAAGTTGGCGATTGTCCATTGGTTGAAATGGCTACCTTGAGTGGCCCCCGAGTGACAATGGAGCCTAGGTAAAAATCACACAGTGCGGGGGTATCCGCTACATTGACCAGCTTCCCCGCAGCCCGGGCCGCATCTCGTACTTCTGCATTCAGCGCTTTGATATTGGTAGCTGCAATGACTAGATCATGCTCCTCGATATCCGACTTAGCAAAGGATCTTTGGTGAATGGTTACTCGAAAATTCTTTTGTGCAAGCAGTGCTTTGATATCGGATGACACTTCGGGAGCTACAACAGTAATCTGGGCATCCGGGCTACTTTTAAGAATGAAAAACAACTTCTCGTAGCCCACTTCTCCGGCGCCTACAATCAATAGGCGGAGTTGGTGTAATTTTAGGAATACAGGGTATAAAGGATTATTCAGTGAGCTCATGGGTTTTGTTTTTTTACCGTGTTTTTTAATGCTTCAACCAGTAACTGCTGACGTTCAGGATGCAGATCAACCACCTCTCCGATGACAATAATCCCTGGGGTGCTTAATCCTTCGGCGCGAACTTCTGCTTCGATGGTATCGACCGTCCCGAGAGCAAAGCGTTCATTCTCACGGCTACCGTTTTGGACCACCATTACCGGTGTATTACTTTTGCCCGCGGCCCGAAAGTGAGCCGTAATTTCACCAAGCTTTCGCATGCCCATCAAGATCACTACCGTTGCACTGGATTGAGCGGCAATCGCAATATCGCGAGATAAAGCTCCCGAGCGGGTCGTCGCTGTAATCACCCAAAAGCTTTCGTTGACGCCCCGGCGAGTAAGTGGAACTTCCTGCAATTCAGGCACTGCGATGCAGCTAGAAATCCCTGGGATGACGGTAGTTTCGATATCAAAGGCTTTGGCAAACTGTAGCTCTTCGTGTCCGCGGCCAAAGACAAAGGCATCGCCTCCCTTGAGTCGCACGGCGTGCCCGTGACGATAAGCCGATTGGACCAACAATAGGTTGATTTCCTCCTGGCTCATGCGGTGTTTGCCCGCTCTTTTGCCGACATAGATACGCTCAGCGTGCGCAGGCACCTCATCCAATAGTGCTGGATTGACCAGTGCATCGTACAGGACCACATCGGCAGTTTGTAATGCCTTGAGACCTTTGATGGTTAATAATTCCGGGTCGCCAGGTCCAGCGCCGAGGAGGGTAATTCGTGCTTTGATTTTCGTAGACATGGTTTTGATTTTTATGCGTTATAGTATTCACGAACAACCTCCTTATCATCGCCATCATCACCCAATTGGCGTTGACGAATCGCGATAACCTCATTGACAAACTTTGTGGCCAACTGTAAGTAATCATTGGCAAAATCTGCGGTAGGTTCGTTTTGATTAATTTGTAGAACGGTGGTAGGAAAATCGTCTACCGAAAGTTCAATTTTCCCTGTATCAACATAATGCGTTTGGAAATCCTTGATGATACCGTGATGGGTGTTACACTTAATATCTTGGGCCAGGAGTAGTGCTTTTGCTCCTACTACTAGAGCGCTGTAAGCATGGTAAATACCATCAGCAAAGACTTCACGGGCCAGAGCTTCTTCGGCTAATCCAATTTTTTCACGTGCGTCAGCGATGATCGTACCTACCACATCCAAAGCCACTCCAGCACACTCTCCTACCCCGATCGCTTGCTCATAAGTATTCTCTTGTCCCCAATCAAAAAAGTCAGATTTATCGAGCGTTTCTACTTCAGCCAGAGGCTTCAAAAGATCGTAGAAATAGCGCTTACCTTTCTCTTGGAAGTAGTCATTGAAATACAAATCAGCGTTGCGATAAGATTCATAATCATCCAAAATCAAGCGGAAGGCATCCGGGATCCGTTTGGTCGGTAGTTTAATTACTTTCTCCGCGATAAAGCCGCGGCCGTCCGGTGACACACCTCCGCCGAGAACGATCTGCATGGCAGGAATCACCAATTCTTTGCGCTTTATTGAGCTACCGTGGAAGCCAATGTTCGCCGCCATGTGTTGTCCACAAGCGTTCATACAACCACTAATCTTGATCTTAATATTCGACTCCGCAATCAGGTGGGGGTAATCTTCCTGCACCACTTCCTCCAGTTTGCTGGCCAGGCCGGTACTGTTGGTTACCGCTAAGTTGCATGTATCGGTACCCGGGCAAGCCGTTACGTCAGCGATCGTATCGAAACCCGGCTCGCTGAGCCCCAAAGCGTGTAATTCATTGAAAAGATGAAGCAAAGATTCGTAGCGCACCTGCCGTAACACAAAACCTTGATTGACAGAAATACGAATATCATCCGCTGCAAAGCGCTGTACAATGGCTGCAAAGCGACGAGCCGTTTCCGCATTAATATCACCCAGCGGGACACGAACCTGGACAGCGTACCAGCCTTTTTGCTTTTGCTCAAACACGTTAGTTTGCAACCATAAATCCGCCTTGCGACTATCGACAGGAGCAACCGCTGCCCATTTTTGTTTTGGAGCAGGATCAGCTTCTTGCCAATCATCAACTTCAATAGCATAGTATTGATTCGGAAGCGCCTTTCGCTCTTGCTCAACAAGCTCTAAGAAACCCTCTATGCCCAATTTTTTCACCAAGAATTTCATGCGGGCTTTGAAGCGCTTCTCACGCTCACCGTAGCGATCGAACACCCGAATGGCTGCTTCCATAAACGGAATAATTTCATTCGTCGCGATAAACTCATAAGCCGTTTGAGCCACCATTGACTGGGCACCAAGACCACCAGCAATGACTAATTTGAAGCCGCGAATGCCATCCTTGATGCGAGGAATAAACCCGAAATCATGAAAATAGGTGTAGGCTGAATCTTTATCCGAAGAAGAGAAAGCAGGCTTAATTTTGCGGCCCATTTCCTGGCAGATCGGATTGCGTAAGAAGTATTCAAAAACGGCCTGCACATAAGGGGACACATCAAAAAGCTCATCGGGATCGATCCCCGCTACCGCAGAAGCGGTGAGGTTTCGAACGGTGTTGCCGCAAGCTTCACGAGCCGTCACCCCCACCTCTGCCAATTCCGTCCAAATCGCAGCGGCATCACTTAGCTTAACATAGTGCATCTGGATATTTTGGCGTGTGGTAAGGTGTAGATTCCCGTTAGTATATTTTTCAGAAACATCTGCCAAGCGAGTGAGCTGCGCAGCCGTCAACCGACCAAAGGGAATCTTAGTACGAAACATATGCACACCTAGCTGACGCTGGCCATATACCCCACGAGTGAGGCGATAATGCTTGAACCGTTCTTCATCGATGCGGCCCTTTTGAAAAAGTGCAATTTTCTGTTGCAGTTCGATGATATCCCGGGCGGCAGCATCACTAATATTTCGAAGGTCAAAATTTCCACTCATGGCGATTTATTTTTATATGATAATTATTGTTTTAATTGAAATAAAAAAGCCCTCACGGAAGGAGATTTCCGTGAGGGCTTAGCAAAATTGGAAACGAAAGTTATTAAACTACGTTTTTTCGCTGATGCATGCGGAAATCCTGTTTCGGGCGAAACAACAACACAGACAACAGCAACAAAAAACGGATGTATATGATAAATTGGATCTCATGAATATTAAGGTTAAAACTGCTAGAATCTAATGCCATAAACACACTAAGCCTTCCCGAAACAACTCCGGGAAGGCTTAGCGTTAATTCTATAATTATACCAATGAATTACACCAGAACCTCACCAGAGTGAGTCGTCATACAGCAACAGCAGCAGCAACAAGGCTGAGCAGAAAATGATGCAGTATGGAACTGATTGTAATTCATAATTGAATGATGTCGTATTTTTTACTTTCGACTACAAACTTATAAGCTTCTTCGAAAAGATGCAAGCTTCCTTTCTAAAAACAAAAACATATTTTATTAAATCATATAAAAATCGGTTTCTCTTACAAGCTAGATGACTACAATAATTTGTGACAGCAAAATCCGGGTATGTTCTGTTCTTTTGAATACGTTAGCCCTTGAAAACAAATCAGATAGATTATTTCACAACTTTTTGGAACAAATCACATTAGGATCGTACAATAGATGCGTAATCTTGCGTTTTTGGTATGGTTATAGGTGATTTATTTAATTGATAATGTCGGCCCAAGAACAATCGCCGTTCTGTGAAGTATGATTCGATCCATCTTTTTAGCAATCATTTTTTGCTATCTGATTAGTTGTAGTAGAAGTGACAGCCATCAGGCTGCGGCTAGCTTGCCAACGGCTCGTGCCCTCAAAGCCAGCTTAGGGCATAGCTCGGACAAGGAAAAAGCACAATCCTTCGATGCCTTTGTCCAAGCAGTATCCAAAGAGCAGATGATTGCCGCCGCGGATGAGGATTTACAAACTCAAGCCGCACGATATTTTCCAGATACTACAGTTGCTACAGGTTACGATATGCACGCCAGTGCGGTAGGAACTGTCGACTCATTTCAGATTCTCTACTACGAATATTTTGACCTTTACGAGACTTGGCACAATAGCTACGTTGGTGTTTTTAGTCCAACTGGTGAAGCCCTTGCCGTCACCAAGCTTTGGGATATTTCCTTTGAAGGTAATCTTAGTATTCAATTATTACAAAACGAGATTTTAGAGGTGGCATACTACGATTTTTTCGATCGCTCGACTTTACAAGATCGTTCCGTTTTGCCCGCAAATCAGTTTTATTTACCAGAATACGAAAAGCGCAACGACCGGACCGAGGGCTATATTTATGCTTACTATCGCATTGATCTCGATGGTCAATTACAACCCCTGTCTGGCCAAACCGACATTAGCGAAGGGCGGCTATTCCCTCAAGCCTCGGCCAAGTTGCTTTCTGAAGCAGAACTGCTGCAATATCCACTGGCCAGTCTCGAGTTGATGGGAGCAGAACTCCTCGCTGAGCACGGTCATGTGTTTAGTTCTGAGCATTTCAAAGCACACTTTGCCGCTGAAGATTGGTATCATCCACTTCCTCAGCAAATCCAAATCGATAGCTTACTATCCGATATCGAGACCTTAAACCTTAAAGCCATTCGACGGGCGGAGCAAGCTATCGATTAGATTTCCAACGCTTATTCCGGTAAATAGAGATCAAAGCTAATGGGCACCATATCTTTGGGACCACTTCCCGTAAATGCAAAATCCTGCCGCTTAATGGTTCCACTTCCGACTACATGCTTGCCGTCCACAGTAAAAGTCAGCTCTACGATTTTGGTAATATCTTTCAGTGTCAACTCGGCATCTGTTTCATAGCGATTGCCTTCGATACGCTCAGCACCTTGTATACTAACGGTAGCTTTAGGAAACTTAGTGGCGTAGAAATAGTCGGTTTTATTGCGAATGCTATTTTCGAGCTTTTTCCATTCTGTACTAATGGAGACCATATTCAATTCTGCCCGGAGGCGAATGTTTTCAACCTTGCCCTCCGGTAATTCGGTTTCCAAGAATCGCCAATCGCGAATCACAAAAGTGTTGGGTGAGCCAGCATCGCCGATAAATTCAATACGTCCCGGTGGCTCCGGGTAGTTAGATTTGGGAGAGACCGTCTCTCCGGGCATCGTAGATTTATTATTACAGCTCCACACGAGCAATCCAAGGAACAAGAAGATAAAAGAGTGAAATTTCATGATATTATTGGTTTATGAACTGATTTTTAAATGATCAATGAATTCTAAAATTGGGTTAATAGGCAAGGCAGACGAAGGCATGCGGATGGGCTTTGAGGGAGGGATCCCACCCACAGCCACCACCGCCGGCCGATCTCGGCCGCAATATTTTTTAGGCATATCACACCCAGCCTTTGCCGGGAACGTTTTATGGACAAATGGTTAAAGACAATTTTTTAGAAATATTTCTACTATCTATAGATTCCATTTTCTCAAAATTCCATAAATCAATTTTGCCATTTTCCGACATATACCTTTTAACAAATTGATTATCAGAAATAAAAAATTTAAAAAAAGTTGGGTCCTCAAAATAAAAAATTCGAAAACAGAAGCTAGAATGACTTATTCCACCACAAAATTGAGGTTAAACTCCAAGGTCTTTCGGGCAGGGTCAGGCCCGTCGGGCCCCTCGATACCGAAACCATCGGTAATATTTACGGAGAAGGTAGCTTCAACTAATAATTGCAGAGTACCAGCTTCGCTGAAGATCGGCTGAATTTGTGCCAGCGCCCGGACCGGACGGCGTTGTCGCATCAGTTCAAAAGTGCCATCAACGATGACGGCGCTGGATTGACCAAAAACGAGTGGATCACTCTGCTCAATCTTTTCGAACACGAAGCTGGACTCTGGATACTTTGCGGCTTTGATATATTTTTCGAGCACCTTGACATCTAAATCGGGGATGCCCATCGTTAGGCTTTCTGTCTTCACCTTGAACTGCCCAGCGTTCAGTTTGCCTTCGGCATCCACCACCAGCTGGCCACTAATCTCCCGAACCTCTCCCGCATAACGCTCTAGTGGCTGGGCAAAGCGAAACTGCAAAGCCGGGATATCCTCATCCATAGCCCCTGCGAATTGCCAGGTTTTGGCAAATGAAGTTGGTAGCTCAGCAACCGTCGTTGCTTGTTGGGGGCGAGCTGGTAGCGCACAGTTGATCGCTTCCCAGCTCACCTTCGGGGTATCTTCGGCGATGGCGCTTAGAGCGTCACCCTGCTTGGATTGTTGCAGTTGCGCCTCAATTTCGCGGGCGAAAATTTGGCCAGCTTGCCGGAACAGCGTCGCACGTTCTGCATAATTACCTTGCAACGGCTCTGCCGAACGAAAAACGGGTACGATACAACTAAATTGGCTATACAATTCCAGGTTCAAAAAAAGCTGGCCCGCGGCATTGCGGTACGGATGGATATCAACGTAAAAAGCACGATCTGTTTTTGACAAACATACCTCTGCTTCAATTTGATAGGCTGACATCCCCTCAGCAACAGCCTTCATAGCTTGTATATTAAATGCCTGGCTATTGTATGTGTCCGGCAGAAAACCCGTTAATCCAGTCAACTTAACCGGAGCCGCTACCGTCAGACGTTCTGATCGACGACTTAGGGTATTGGACTTACATAAAGTGCTTTGCTGCTGCGCCACCACTCGACTGGTACGAATAAAGTTTTCAATACTCGAAAACTGGGTGTAGCGGGCGGCATAAATGGATCGCCCGCGATAATTTTGATAAACGATAGCCGGCGTTGAAGTCACCTCTGCGGGCACTCCGGCCGTAATTGTTTTTTCCAATAACTCAAACCCTTTTTCAGTGGCCAAGTTGCGTAATTTGGGTAGCGTTGATTCGAGGAAAAGCTGATCTGTATCTTGATAAAAAACAATCAATTGTTGTTGGGCCTGTAGAGCAAAAATATTTCCGATCAACAGATAACACCAGCAAAGTATACGATAAGAGAAAGACATATTTTGAATATATTGGATAATGAATGGAAGCTAATTAAGAGCTTGTTTGGAAATTATTAATTGATCTACAAACGCCATTTTTTCGTATCCGCTAGCGGTTCTCTCCGTTAAATGTCCATCGGACATTTGGTTGCAAAGAAACTGCACTGCGTTCACATAGCCTCCGGCTATTTTCCTCAAAAGGAGTCTCGTTTAAACAAAATAATGTCAGTTTTCGACCTAAAGAACAAATCCCAAACAAGCTCTAAGATTTGATTTTTTAGAAACAGAAAGTCCCACTAAAAAAGACTCTCCCAAACGATCTAGAGGCGTGTCACTTATTTTTTGAGCATTCGTGCTTTTAATAAATCGAATGTTTTTGGCATAATCGTATTCATAAAACGCCAATTGAGGTGAGAATTACAAAACATGACCTTCACCCAACCGTCTTCGACATTGCCCTCGAAAGTAGTGTAATAGCCCAGATTAGCACCTCCCCAATACAAATCACGGTTCTTGTAGAAAATCAATCCACGACGATGTTCATTGGGTGTCACTGCTTCTATAGCCAAAGGCTGAGCGATGAAGCGGTTATCTTCACCGCGCGCGGCACGGATGATGTGGCTAACAAAGCGTAAATAATCCTGAGTAGTCGTCCACAAGCCCGCGCAGCCTATTTCGGGAAATCGCAGGTAATCTCCGGCTACTCGCTCACCTTCTGTGGTATAACCGATGGCAAAATTAGCCGCCTGCTCTTCGTTCAATTCGACTTCCAGATAGCTATTGTCCATCCTCAGTGGTGTGAGAACTTCGCTCTGCAGAATCTCTTTGATAGAACGTTGGTGGACATCCTCCAACAGTAGTTGCAAAATCAAACCGTTGGCATAAGTACTATTGCCATTTTTATTGCGATCCTTTTTGAGTTTGACCGCCTTATTTTGGGCTGGTGCCTCTCCGTTTAAAATTTGTTGAAAAGAAGGGCGTTCTGCTCCACGTTCAAAACCTTTTGGCTTGGAGCCGAGATTAAACCCTCGGGTTTGCAGCAGTAGATCACGGACTGTGACCGGACGATCTTTCGAGAAAGGCGTTTGGGGAATTTTCCAGGATTGTAGATAATCGTTGGCGGGTGCGTCGAGCTCAATAGTGCCAGCTTGTGCCAAGCGCAGTACAGCGAAGTGAACCAGAGGGCGCGTCATACCGCCCACCTGATACAACGTTTGATCGTTAATTGGGAGTTGAGCTTCACGATCTCGTTGTCCAAAGTTTAGCGTTGTATCAATTCCTCCGCTGTGATAAATGCTAATCGATAAACCATTGACTTGTTTTTTAGCCATCCAATCTTTTAAAGAGTACGTCTGATCGTTTTCGGTAAAAGTATAAATGGAGGAGATGTCCTGTGCCGTAATTTGAGTAATAAAACAATATGCGAGGATAAAAAGGATAACATTTTTCATGAGTAAAGGTTGAACTGATTTGAAAATGATGACGGCACAAATCTTCCAACTTTAGCTCGTTTTGGCGCTCCAAATCACGTTATGAGACGTTCCAAATCATGATTTGAGCCAAATTTGGGTAAAAAACGGTCATTTTTCAGTCCTCCTCTTGATTTTCACTTCTTTCTAGAATTAAATTGAGAATAGTAGATTTTCAACGATTTGCCATAATTCTTGTTGAATGCTACGAAACATCAAATGCCGATTCACCATGCCTCGACGATTTCCTCTTTTATTTCTGCTCCTCTTTTTGTTCGTCCATCTATGGGCCCAAGACATGCAGTTACTGGGCCTCAATTATCAGCGAGACGGACTCCGTTTTAGCCAACTCAATCTAACATCCGGTCAATATGAACCCGGAGAGACTAAAATCAATACATCAGCTTTTTTCCAGCAAGGCGAATGTACTTATGATCCCACCAATGGAATTTACTATTTCACACGTGGAACACATCAGTCGGCACAAATCATTGCCGTAGACGCTGACAATGGACAAGTCATCAATCAACAATCCATCGCACCAAATGGCTCCGCCATTGTCCCTCTCGCTAATCTGGTATTTCATCCCGAGGAAGGGGTAATCTACGGCTTGCAGCATACGTTCAACGGCCAGGAAACGCTACGCCTCGCTCGCTGGAATCCACAGAATGATGAATACGAAATTCTCTCCGAAGCCCCTATCAGTCGCACGCCTTATCTCTCCGCTAACGGTGCCTTGATTAACGGCTACAGTCAATATTGCTACGCCACGGCAAAAACTATCTATACCGTTGATATAGAAACCGGCGCAACACAAAAAGTAAACATCAACTACCCTAGCCCAGGGGTCGCTCAATATCTCGTTAATCTTGTGTACCATCCAGAGCGCGATGCCCTTTACGGATTATACTTCAAAGGCGGTCGCGATGCGGCGCTCTTCCTTTGCGAGGTTGATTCAAAAAGCGGGCAATTGGCTATTATTTCCTCCACTTCGCTCGGTGGCAATGGCTTTAGTATGGGGGACGCAGCTATTGATCCTGTAAAGGACACTTATTATTATCAGCTCCTGGGTGTCGTTTACGAAGTGGATATTGAAAGTGGTGATATTCAGCGAGAATGGCAGCTCCCAAAAGCGAATGGTGTCGTGATGCCCCTCATTAATTTTATCATTGCCCCTCAACTGGAGGCACCATATAAGGATCAGGTGGCTACATCTCCTACCCTTTCTTCGGAAACAATTGAAGCAGCTGTTCCTACGCCCCAAGCTAGCTTAAAGCTCTTTCCCAATCCAACAACTAGCCTGGTCAATTATCAATTGGAAGGGCTGGCTTTCGTAGATGGTCAATTGGCGTTATTTGATCTCCGGGGTCGCTTGCTCTGGACTACGAACATCAGCGCGGCAAGCGGGCAAGTGGCCTTGCCGGTTAAGGAAAGTGGTCAGTATGTTTTGCGTTTTCAACAAAGTGAGGTGAGATTGAGTGAGCGAGTAGTGGTGGAGAAGAGATGATGCCAAGGTGATTTTTCTCAAGTGAAGGCTTAGCTAAGAAAGAAAATTTTAGTCGAACCTTTATACATATAGCGTACTGCGTTGAAGTTGCAAACTTCAACGAATGATCATTGCGAGTGAAGCGATATACTATCCCACCTCTGCCTTAAGTGCTGCCAACTCCTCATCTGAAAACAAGCGACTTTGGATAATAAAACGCAGTCCCAATGGGATTTCCAAGGAAAAACTTGCACCACGCCCCGGCGTAATATCCACTGTAAGCTGGGTATGCTGCCAGTACTCGAATTGATCTTTGGCCATGTAGAAGTTACAACCATGAATGCGGCCTAGCAGAACATCCGTTTCATTGATCATCAATTCTCCGGCCGGGAAGCACATCGGCGCCGAACCATCACAACAACCACCGCTTTGATGAAACATCAACTCGCCGTGCTCTGCACGCAGTTTGTCAATAATTTCGATAGCTGCGGGGGTAACTAAAACTCTTGGGATCATCTTAGTAAAGATTTAGGGGTAATGATAATATGAAAAACCTTACCCTCCTCGGTGATGAGTCAGGTAAGGTCCAAAACTTTTTAAAACTTATTATTCCGTCAAAAAAAGTTCTGTGATTAAATCCATACGGGGCTCAATAAGGAGATTAAAAGAAGCCCAACGCATTTTTATCATAAGAAATCAGCATATTTTTCGTCTGACGGTAGTGGTTGAGCATCATCTTATGGGTCTCCCGACCAATACCTGACTTCTTGTATCCACCAAACGGCGCGTGGGCAGGATAAGCGTGGTAGCAGTTCACCCAAACCCGACCGGCCTGCACGGCGCGAGAAATTTGATAAGCTTGGTGCATATCTCTAGTCCACACGCCGGCACCCAAGCCGTAGAGTGTATCATTGGCAATTTCCAGAGCCTCAGCTTCGTCTTTGAAAGTCGTGACACAGACCACTGGTCCGAAGATTTCTTCTTGGAATACCCGCATCTTATTGTTGCCTTTTAGGATCGTAGGCTGGATGTAGTAACCACCTGATAATCCGTCATTGTAAGCCGCTTCACCGCCAGTCAGTACCTCACAGCCTTCCTCTTTACCAATTTTGATGTAATTCAAAATTTTCTCATACTGATCACTGGAAGCTTGAGCGCCCATCATAGTATTTGGATCGAGCGGATGCCCGAGTTTGATGGCTTCAGTACGCTCGATCACGCGCTTTATGAAGGCATCATAAATATTTTCCTGTACCAACAAACGAGAAGGGCAAGTACATACTTCCCCTTGATTGAGGGCAAACATCACGGCCCCTTCGAGGCACTTATCGAAGAAAGCATCGTCCGCGTCCATAATGCTGTCGAAGAAGATATTAGGGGATTTACCGCCCAGCTCCAAGGTCACAGGAGTGATATTTTTTGAAGCGTATTGCATAATTAGCTGCCCTGTAGTCGTCTCTCCGGTAAAGGCCACTTTATTGATGCGGGGACTAGATGCCAAAGGTTTTCCGGCCTCAACGCCAAAGCCATTTACAACATTCAACACGCCAGCAGGCAGAATATCTTCAATCATTTCCAACAAGATCATGATCCCGACTGGCGTTTGCTCTGCTGGTTTCAGCACAACACAGTTGCCCGCAGCCAGTGCCGGAGCGACTTTCCAGGCCGCCATCAATAACGGGAAATTCCAAGGGATAATCTGGCCGACAACTCCCAAGGGTTCCATGACATTCATCGAGACGGTAGAGGCATCGAGTTCGCTTACCGAACCTTCCTCCGCCCGAATGACGCCGGCAAAATATCGGAAGTGATCAACCGCCAGGGGTAAATCCGCCGCACGGGTTTCCCGTAAGGCTTTTCCATTATCCCAAGTTTCGACACGAGCCAGGGTTTCCAGATTTCGTTCCATCACATCGGCAATTTTCAGTAGAATATTACTACGGAAGGTAGCCGATGAATTATTCCACTCCGGGGCAGCAGCCCAGGCCGCATCAATAGCCAATTCAATATCCTCCGCCGTAGAGCGAGCAATTTTAGTAAAAGAATTGCCGTCGACTGGGGACACATTTTCAAAATATTCTCCACGCACCGGTGCTACCCATTTGCCGCCAATGAAATTATCGTACTGATTTTTAAAGGTGGGCTTTTCTAAGGCCGCGCTGGTAGTTGTTGACAGATTACTCATGATTTATATTTTTGGTGAATCATTTGGTTTAAAAGAATAAAGCTGACTTTATATTTTTTTAAAACCATTTTTCACAAAATTAATATCGGAACCAATGCCATGATTGCCCAATCCTTGCAAATAGGTGAACTATTCTGGCAAATTGGATAGGAAGAGAAGTTAAAGAAGGAGAAAGTGTAGACAGAAAGGAATGGAATGGCTATATTTAGATATCAACCACCTTAACCTACCCTGTCTTCAAGTTAAAGTAGCTTTTAGTTCCAAGGTAGCCCCAAAGGGTAAAACACTATCCCAAATGCAACTATCTGACAATTTTTATCAGCACCGTCGACTAGAACAATTGGTGGAAAACCAAACGTCCTATTCGTGTAATAACGCCGAGATGCACGTTTTTGAAACGCATCAACAAGCCGATAAGGTCCTTTTGCGATTTGATCAGCCGGTGCTGGCTACTATGCTGCAGGGTAAAAAGGTGATGCATCTTAACGACAGACAGTCTTTTGATTTTTTGCCCGGTGAATCACTTATTCTTCCGGCCAGTGAATTGATGTGTATCGATTTCCCGGAAGCCCAAATGGATAATCCGACGCGTTGCCTGGCCATGGCCATTTCGGAAGACAAAATCAGGCATATTGTTGCATTATTGAACGAGAATATGCCCAAAGCAGATCGCAATGAATGGCAATTCACGGATTACAACTTTCATTTCACAAACGATGTCGCCATCCATCAAATCATTCACCGCCTACTTTTTCTGTTTACCGAAGACCACCCTTCAAAAGATATTTTTGCAGACTTCATGCTGCAAGAGCTCGTGATGCGTATTCTGCAAGCGGAAACTAAAAAGATCTATACCGAGCAGGTCTCCAGCCTGAGCAATAATAACCGCATGGCCTTCATCATTCGCTACATCCGGGAGAATCTGGATCTACGCCTGAGTGTAGAAGCACTCAGTAAGAAAGCCTGCATGAGTGAGTCGAACTTTCACCGCACGTTCAAAAATGAACTGGGCATGTCACCCGTTGATTTTATCAACAACGAGCGCTTTAAGCGCGTCAAAAGCATGTTACTCGACCCGGAAAAAACAATCAAGGAAATTAGTTTGGCAACTGGTTTTAGTAGCTTATCCTATTTCGTACGTTTTTTCAAAAAGAAGACAGGAATGACGCCCACCGCTTACAAAAAATACCAACAGAAAATGGCATAATATTCTAACGCAAAAAGGCAAAAGCAAAGAGGAGCAACCACAAAAAGATCATACCATGCCCAATCGCTGCTATAATTTTCTTGGCATCATTGGGTTCTCCTTCCTGAATGCTGCGGAATAGCATCATGATTCCCCAGAGATTGAAGAGAATCCCCGAAAATAATAGAATGAGCAAAAACTTGCCTTCCAACCAGACGAAGCCATCATGGTACAGGGGTTGAAAAAAGATCGCTGAGATGAGAAACACAAAGGTCATCAGCGCATAGAAAAACAGCTTTAAGGCCCGCCAACGATAATTATGATCAACGACCGCATCATCCTCTTCGTAATCTAAAACCGGCCTCATGACACATTGCCAATTACCACCATTTCTTCTAGGGTCGGCCCCGTAGTACTACCACCACGATTCTCCAGAGTCACCGCGAAGGCTTGCGCATTGGCAATGAACGGCACTTCTTGCAAGCCGCTGCTATCAATCACCACCTCAAAGACGCCCATATCAACCGGATTGCCATCGACGATAGCCCACAATTGATATTGCTTATCGGTAGGTGGGTCTGGTAGGCTAATCACGTCCAGATAAGCTTTCTGATCATTTGTATTCCAGTAAACGGAAGCAATCGCCTCGGGCGCTTTGGGCGTACCACGCATCTGCACGAGGCGAGTATTAGCATTGCGAATAATGGCCAGTTGCTGCTCTAACACGGCACTATCCTGACGGGTTTGATCACAAGCTGCTTGTAGTTCGGCCAGCTCGGTGGTCAATCGGTCAATAGTGTCTTGCTGGGATGCCCGCTGCTGATATAGCCACCAGCAGGCCAGCAGAGCAGCTAATGCCAGAAGACCAAGCAACCACGGCCAGGGACTACTCTTGCCCGCCGCCGCAGGCGGTGGAGTCGGCACATCATCGTTGATACGCTTCAAGACTTCAGCGTCGAGGCCAGGAGGTGCTGGCCGGCGATGTAGGCTCAAATAAGATTCGAGGGTGTGCTCCAGACGATCCAGCTCTTCGCGCAACTCAGGGTATTGCGCCAGATTACGCTCCACCTCCTGACGCTCAGTGTCGGTCAGCAAGCCCATCAGGTATTGCTCGAGGATTCCGGATGCTATGTAATCTTGTATATTCACGTCTGTAGTAAATAATTTAGTAAAAGCGTTACCAGCAGGATGGCAAACAGCAACTTCCTGACAAACTCGTTATCCAGCTTGGTTCTTAGTTCTTGTATGGCCGCACGCAGCCTTGACTTTATCGTGCCGAGGGGAATGCCCAGTTCTTTTTCGATCTCCCGTTGTGAATACCCTTGGAAATAGGCCAACTCAATCAGTACACGGTATTTTTCATCCAGGGAGTTGATTACTTTTTGTAAGCCCGGATCAGCCACTTGAGTTTCTTCCGTTCCGAGTACACCTTCATGTACGAGATTTTCGGTCGAGCCGGTTTTTTGCTCTCGCTGATAAGTCGCTGATCGTACCTTATCAATGGCTGTATTACGGGCAATATTCGCAAACCAGGTAAACAACCGTCCTTTACTCCGATCGTATTGCGCCGCGTTCTTCCAGATTTTCACTAAGGTATCTTGTAGTACCTCTTCGGCAATCGTCTCAGAGCGCACAATTTTATAAATCAACCCAAAGAGTACATCCGCATAGTGCTGATAGATCACAGAAACGGCACGCTGATCTCCCCGTCGGAGGAGGTCGACGATCTCAGTTTCCCGTTGATCTCTTTTTTGAAAAAGGCTACTCATACGAATGTTTAGTTGGGTCGTTGTCTACCATTTCACCAACTGTTTGCTAAGCTTGTTTAATGACTACACTTCCACCTGAGGACTGATAAACAACTTCCGAACTAAGTTAAGAACTGATTTAAACTTATTCTAAGAATCTTCCAGCAAATCATTGGTATCTAACGGTTCAAGATAAATACGTGAGGATATTAAGGTGAGACCTAATTGTCTAGTGGTGCCTACCTCCGGCAGGTAATGATCTCACCCTCAAAGCCCATTCTACATGCTTTTCTCAAAATTCAGTTGACCAGTATCTTCCCCTTTAAAGAAGCCAATTCATAGCCTATAAACTCGAGTACCTCATCGACCCAACCACTTTAGTCCAGCCAATTGTCGGGCTCACCACCAAAATGAGTAGTCTTACTCAATCGTCTTTCGATTTTCCCGGATTCTCCTTATTTTCAGACAAGCATGATCGAAATTGACACCTTATACCGCTACTGGTTGATCTTCTTGGCCAGCTCGATTTTCAGTCTTCCACTCAACGGGCAGGTGGAGCGGCAACGTGCTAATCATTGGTTCTTTGGTCACCAACAAGGCTTGCAATTTGACATTGCAACCGACCAGGTGATGCTAAATCCGTTTAATGTCCAGCACACCTTTGAGTCATGTCATACCATGTCCGACCTCGACGGTGAATTACTATTTTATACCAATGGTGGTGGTAAAGCAGACGGCAGCTTAGAGGGCTTCATTTGGAATCGAAATCACGAGGTGATGAGCGGCGGATTTTTGGGTGCCGATCTCGGTGGAGGTCATAGTGCAGCCCAAGGTGCTTTAAGCATTCCGAAGCCTGGTACAAGTGACCAATATTACTTATTTACGGTCGACGAAGCGGAAACGCTTTATCTGGACAGCCTCAACTTTCCGATTGGGAAAGGCCTCTCCTATTTTGAAATCGATATGACTGCCGACAATGGGCTGGGTGCCGTTACGATAAGTAATCAACCCTTGCTTTCGCCTTGCTTTGAGTACCTTGCCGCCACGCCACACGCCAATTGCGAAGACTACTGGATCGTCGTTACTACGGGTTACGGTTATATTGATGACTTTAGTCAGCCCGACTCTTTCTATTGTTACCAAGTCACCCCTGGCGGTATTTTGCCTCCGGTCAAAAGCCCTATTCCGGTCAATACTTCACCGGAAGAAGCGATTGGAGGTATCCACTTCTCGCCGGATGGCCAATATTTCACGTACGGTGGCTTCCTCTTTGAGTTTGATAACGACAGTGGACAAGTGGGCACTTCGACAAATCTATTTAATGCCGCAGGTCTTCCAGCCCGTTTCCCTTTTATTTTTTCGCCAAATAGTCGATTCTTATATCAGTTTCAAATATTAGACACCAGCCCACCCGGTTGGGGGATCGATATTTCGGTCCGCTGCTATCAAGTGGATTTATGGTCGGGGAATAGCCTATTTCTGTCTACCAGTTTGATCGATACTATTGCTTTACCGGAGTTTGGCAGCCTGATTCAACCTCAACTCGCTCCCGATGGACGATTGTACCTCGGGGCCATTTATAATCAAGCGCCGGGGCCGGCACTTTTCCGGGTAGAGCAACCGAATTTGCTTGGTTCGGCCGCCGGCTTTAATGGTCCAATTGCTTTCCTGGAGGAGAATAACCAGGCATTTCGACAATTTGGCAACTATTCCAGTCATATTTTCTACTACGATAGTATCAATACAATTCCCGTGGATTTAGGCATGGATATCACGGTTGATTGCCAAGATACTTTTAGTTATCCTCTGACGGCGCCTCCAAATATGGATGCCTATCTGTGGTCGACAGGTGCGACCAGTCCGACGATTTCGGCCGTTGAAGTGGATACCTACTGGGTGGAAGTCACCAAAGATTGTCTCAATGGGCGCGATACTTTGATTATCACGGCGGAAAATACACTCTTTGACATTGATCTAGGCCCGGATACGACGCTTTGCGGCGACGATAGTTTGCTGCTCATTCCGTTGCCGAACCTTGTAGCGGAATTCCTGTGGCAAGATAGCAGTACCTTTCCGATCTACGATGTTGAAACAGCCGGAACGTATTGGGTCGAGGGTCGAGTCGACGATTGTGTGGATCGGGATACCTTGAATGTGGATTTTATTCCTTTGCCCGAAGTCGACTTGGGGCCGGATACAGTAATATGTCTTGGCGATAAAATCATATTATCGAGTGGCGAAAACGAGCAATTTAATTACCTATGGGATGATGGTTCGACCTTACCCACATTATCGGTTTCTGAGCAAAACATTTATACGCTTTCTGTGAGTAATACCTGCGGGACGGTGACGGATCGCATTTTCGTCAACCCTGTGAGCTGTGAAGCCTGCACGTTTTATATTCCGAATGCTTTTACGCCCAATGACGATGGAAATAACGACCGATTTGGCATTTTCTCCGCTTGCCATTTTGCTTTTTTCCGTCTACAGATATTCAATCGTTGGGGAGCGGTCGTATTCGAAGGCCGGGATCCGAGCGCCCTCTGGGATGGCGGATTTAAGGGGCGTGAGGCCGCCGAGGGAGTCTATGTTTATTATTTGGAGTTTGAATATATCAATGCCAGAGGGGAAATAAAATATGCGACACAACAAGGAGATGTCACATTGATAAGATGATTTTTAAAAATAAGAGGTGATTCTAACTTATTGTACAGCCATGATTTTCACCAACTCACAACTCTTCCAAGATTCCAAAACCTCGTATTTAAACCGATCTTGTACACTATCTCGCACCTCGGGGCCACACAGCATTGCGGTTTCACCTAATCGTAATTGATCGGGAAATTTCTGTTTTAAATCATAATTGTCTTTCCCTCGATACCATTTTTCGTAAAAAATAAGTTGCGCATTATAATCCAATTTGACTAAAGCGTAGGAGCGATGCTGCGGCAACTGTTCGATAAAATCACCGTACTGATTCATCGGTTTTGTATGAGAAGGCAGATAAACTTTCGAAAAAATCGTCCGATAGGGCATTCCAAAGATGGCGCAACTAAACAGGAGTAATCCCAGAAAAGTATTTGTGGACCATTCCGTTTTAATTTTCACATAAACAATTTCTAATCCAAGCCCAACAACTAAAGCTAATAGAGGATAAATCGGCGCATCATACCATTCTAGTTTACTTTTTGATAATGAAATAATGAGTAAAAAACTGGAGATGGCGAGTAATAAAAATTGTAAAAATGTACGATCTAATCTTGAAGATCGCCACGCCAAGGCAATGGCCAGAGGAAGGAAAAAAAGCCAAGGTAGAAAGTGCTCTTTCCAAATATTTTCAAAATAATATCCAAAAGGTGCCCCGTGATCTTCTAAAACCTGTAAGTACCTCCCACCCCATTCATTATTCCAAACTGCTTCTAAATAGCTAGGTTGTACCACTTCGCGCCAGCCATAATAGCCAAGCGTCAGTCCCAAGAATAATGCGAGCGCCTGATAAAAAGCAGGCGTTTTGAATAATCGTGGCCATTCTTTTTTCCAAACAAAATAAATCCCTACCGCCGGTAAAAATAAAAGCCCCGCAACACTTTTGGTCAATACAGCCAGAGCAAGCCAAAGCGCCGTGAAGCGTAATAATCGATTATATCGTCGCGATTCGGAAGTTTGGGTGAGTTGAAAACAGCTCAATAAAAATAGCGTAAGCCATAGAATCAACAGTGCATCATAATCGCCCGTCCGACTGACGTGCTTGTGGATATAGCCCGGTGTAGTCAGCAAAGTGAGTATTGCAAAAAGTCCGAGGGTTGGCCGTTGCAATATCCGCCAGCAGTAGGCACCAATGACCAAAATCGTAGCCAAGGCGGCCAAAGCAGCGGGCAAACGTACCGCCAGTTCATTGACACCTAAGAGCTTCATCGAAAGAACTTGCAACCAAATCATCAAGGGCGGCTTCGTGTTCCACAGATCAGGCTCTCCCTGAAAGGTCGTCACCAAAAAATGCCCTGATTCGTGCATCTCCCAGGCATTGAGCGCTAGTCGGGCTTCGTCAAAACTGAACAGCGCCAGGCTATCCAAGTGGAGGAAGAGCGGGAAATAGCAAGTTGCTAGCAACAGTACACCCAGCAGTATTTTTTTGAACATGCCTGAGGGGATTTGAAATGCTTGGTAAATGTACGTTTAAGGATGCTCATTACAAAAAACGAACAGTCAGTAAAATAGACGCATCCAGTTAACCACTTAGCACAAAAAGAATAGCCCGGCTATCCATCAGGATAGCCGGGCTACATTGGTCATTCCTATTGGCGTTTGCTTATTGCTTCACAAAGGCTTGTAAAGGACCGTCATTATTGGCCACCAGATAAGCGACCTTGCCGTTGGCGAGTGTAATGCGTGCCAAGTCCCGCGCTTCCGCGCTTGCCCAAAATCCATGCTCTGCATTTGGCAACACGTCGAATCCCCCTTGGCCGTTACCAAGTAGAAGCAAACCATTGAAGGCATCGTAGACACCTGTCTCTGGTTCGGCACCGTAGTCATTTCCAACTAGTAGCAAATCCTGCTTATTGTCACCGTTGAAATCATCAGCCAGAATATGCTTAACGGGGGCCAATTGCACTTCGGTAGGCAGGGCCAATTGGCGAAACTTGCCATCACCCAAATTTTCGAAATAAGCCGTTGTTAACTGATGCGCCACCAATTTTTGGGCAGATTCCAAATCCATATTGGCAAAAATCTCGTTCATCGTCGCTTTGGCGTATTTCGCGTAGCGAGGATAATTCTTCTTGACTTTAGAAATTTGCTTGACCATCATATCACGTCCGGCAAACGGATAATATGAACCGTTTTTGTGGTAAGCAAAGATGGCGTCCACCGCTCCATTGCTATCAAAATCCTTCGCAAAAATAGCTAAGGGATTTTCGTTCGATGCTTTGAGGCGCGTATTGAGGCCCAGGTTACCAGCAACCAAGTCGAGATCACCATCGCCATCAAAATCACTGACGGCGAGACAGTTCCACCAGCCTTCGGTATCACCAAAGCCAGCAGCCTGGCTAATATCCTTGAGGATTTTGCCGTCAAACTGATATACACGCAACCCCATCCATTCTCCACTGACCAGCATTTCTTCGGCTGGATCACTGTCTATATTTGCCCAAATGATATCGGTAATCATCCCGGCCTTTTCAAAACTTGACGCAACTTCCGCAGTGACATCTTTGAAGGTACCACCGTTATTTTGTAAAACATAGCTGCGGGGTGTTACAGGATAAGCCCCCGGCGTCACCCGCCCACCAACGAACAAATCGAGGTCATTATCGCCATCATAATCGTGAGCAGTGACACAACTACCGCTGGCCGTGATTTTGGGCAAACGATCCGAAGCTACCGATAGATTACCCTGACCATCATTCAAATACAATCGATCTTGATACATTGGGCTATTCGCCGGAAAGGTTTTTCCACCGCTCACAACGTAAAGATCTAAATCCTGATCGCCATCCGCATCAAAGAACACGGCATCTACATCCTCTCGGCCCAGGTCCGCGTTGAATGCTGATACGGCTTGTGCCGTAAAAGTGCCATTCGCATTTTGTAAAAATATAGCGCCAACAGAACCAGCCGCACCGCCAACGAAACAGTCTTCCCGACCGTCTCCATTTAAGTCACCCGTAGCAATTTGCGGCCCCAGCTGCGATAGCTGGTGCGGAAGTAGTCGCTCCTGATTAAAATCTTGAAAATCATTTTCCTTATGGGTATAGCTTAGGCCTAAGGTCTGAGCATCCTCCCGGAAAAGAGAAGCCGATGCTTCAGTACTCGGTGATGCATTGGTTGCATTTTTATAATCTACTTCCAATTTCTGCCCACCTTTGACATTTTCCAGGATTTGTGTCTTGCCATCCCACCATTCTACAACTACACGATCCACTTGGGCCTGAGCGCCAAGTCCAAAATGCAAGATGGGCTGAGAAGCAGAAAAGAAGCCACGATTGGCTGTCAACTGTTGGTATTGCAAAGCACCATTGTCCCACTCCAAACGTACCTTAGCACCTATGCCTAAAGTATTTTTCGCGCCACCTTTAAAGGTCAATTGCAGATAATTCTTTTGCGTACTCTGATTCTCGTAAATAAAGGCCGGATCATCAATATTATTAACTACTAAATCCAAATCACCGTCTCCATCGAAATCACCAAAAGCAGTTCCGTTCGAAAAGGTCTTTTCTTTCAATCCCCAACTATCCGACACATTTTCAAAGGTCATATCTCCCCGATTACGGAACATGTAATTTTGCAACTTCGTGCTTGGGATCAAATCCAAGAAAGTATTCAGATCTGGGAATCGTTTCTTATTGATTCCTCCTGTCTTTTCAATCGAGTCTCGGGTATAGGTCATATAATCCAAATTCGTCACGTCACGTTTATACCCGTTTCCAATATAAATATCTTTAAATCCATCATTATCAAAATCAGCAAAGAAGGCGCCCCAGCTCCAATCGGTATTTGAAATCCCGGCGAGTTGGCCGACCTCACTAAAGGTGCCATTACCGTTATTCATTTGCAGCACATTACGGGCTACTTGATGGCCGTAGCCATATTTCACGAGCGTCTCATAACGCTCTAACTGCATAATATTCATCAATTGCTTGTAGCGAACATGATCTTCAGCAATCATATCAAGCACCACGATATCGGGCAAGCCATCGTTATTGAAATCATTCACATCTGAACCCATACTATTCTGGCTACTGTGCCGGATATAGTCGAAATAGCGATCCGTGAAGGTGCCATCACCGTTGTTGATATATACATAATCCGGCTCGATGTAGTCATTAGCCACGTATACATCAGGATAGCCATCCATGTTGAGGTCGGCTACCGTGGCACTCAAACCAAAAGCAGAGTTGACAATTCCGGCAGATGCACTGACATCCGTGAAGGTGCCATTGCCGTTATTGCGGTACAAACGATCGGATTCAAACTCCGTCATCGGATTGGTTTGTCGAGTAATGGCGCCGCTTTCATCTTGCACCAGTCGCAAACGCACGGCGTCCTTAAACCCGAGACGGTGATTCAACAGGTATAAATCAAGGTCACCGTCGAGATCATAGTCAAAAAAGTTGGCGTGGTTGGAATTACTATTGTCTGCCAGACCGTATTGCTGAGCACTTTCAGTGAAGGTGAGATCACCATTATTGATAAAAACGAGGTTGTTCTTTTGGCCGTCGTCGGACTTAGAGGTACGACAAACAAAAAGGTCAAGATGGCCATCGCTATTGATATCGGCCATCGTCACTCCGGTTTTAAAGCCTTCGGCGGCGGCCACTCCGGCAGATTGAGTGATGTCTTCAAACTTCAGGTTCCCTTTGTTGAGGTATAAACGGTTGGAAACAAAGGTTCCACTAAAGTATAAGTCGGGCAAGCCATCATTATTGATATCTCCGACCGCTACTCCACCGCCATTATAGAGGTATTCAAAATTGAGGATATTATAGACATAGTCCTCGTTGATTTGATTGGAAAACTCGATACCGCTCTCAGTTGGCGATAGCAGTCGAAAAGTCGTACTCGCCGAAACGCTACTCGTTGTGCTTGAAGTAGTCGCGGGCGTTGAGTTTTCGGGTTCATTGCAGGCCAGAAGGCTCAAAGCGATGAAAAAAGCGCAGGATAATGATTTTTGCAAGTTCATATTTGTTAACCGGTAATTGATATTTGGCAAAGTTAGTTAGTGTCCGTTTAATTTTCAGCTTAGTGGATAAAATGCTGCTTTCAATAGCAGAGTTGATGATTTTTGATAAAGTGATCAAACCGTTTCATTAGATTAGATCATTACGTTCTATACTTCATTGATATTTCGATAAAAGGGCGGGAGACAGCTCGGAGCTTTGAGGGAGGGATCCCACCCACAGCCACCACCGCCGGCCATTTTCGACCGCAATATTTTTTAGGCATATTACCCCCAGCCTTTGCCAGGAACATTTTATGACAAAAGAATCAACAACAATTAATTTTAGAATATTCTACATTATCTATAGATTCCATTTTTCCAAAATTCCATAAATCAATTATGCTTTTTTCCGACAAATGCTTTTTAAAACCCTGATTATCAAAGAGAAAAAATTTCAAAAAAGTTGAGTTTTAAAATAAAAAAACACTGTAAATCATCGGATAACCATCTCATTTTTCACAAAATCTACACCAATCCATAACCTGTTAATATCGTTCACGAATAAAGTGGATCAAGTAGAGAATAACCGTTTATACGCAAGATGGGAGGATAAGTTGTGAACCTTCATCAGCTTTTGCGGTTACACTTCGAAAATGGCTTATGCAAGAAATAACTGTTAATACTATTTACGATTTCAAAGTAAAGAACATCGCAGGAGAAGAGGTATCACTCCAGCAATACGAAGGCAAGGTTTGCTTGATTGTGAATACTGCCTCAAAATGTGGCTTCACACCGCAGTTGAATGCCATGGAAGACTTATATCGTGAATTTCAAAAGGAAGGATTGGAAATTTTGGCCTTTCCGTCCAATGATTTCGCTGGTCAAGAACCTCTGGAAGGCAAAGCCATTGAACAATTTTGCCAATTGAATTACGAAGCTAGTTATCCTATTTTTGATAAAGTCCACGTGAAAGGGGCTAATACGCATCCTCTCTTTCATTTTCTATCCAAACGCCAACTCAATGGCCAGTTCAACTCACCACCCCGTTGGAACTTCCACAAATATTTAGTGGATCGCCAAGGTCGGGTGATTGATTATTTTTATAGTTTTACCAGTCCAACCAGCAATCGGGTCAAGAAAGTCATCCGCAAATTGCTGGCGAAATAAGCGCATATCAGCAAACGATAAATATGAAACTCGACATCCTCGCTATCGGGGTGCATCCCGACGATGTGGAACTTAGTTGTAGCGGCACCTTATTGCACCATATCCAATTGGGGAAAACCGTTGGCTTACTTGACCTAACGCGCGGTGAACTTGGCTCACGCGGCACACCCGAACTCAGAACCCAAGAGGCTCAGCGTGCCGCTCAACTCATGGGAGCAGCCGTGCGCGTCAATGCCGATATGGCCGATGGATTTTTTGCGCATACCGAAGATAATCTCCGCAAAATCATCAAGTTCATTCGACGTTATCAACCCGAGATCGTCCTGGCCAATGCGATTAAAGATCGACATCCCGATCATGGCCGTGCCGCCAAGCTTACCGCTGAGGCCTGTTTTTTGTCGGGCCTCCTGAAAATAGAAACCCAAGATGACGATGGACAAACTCAAACCCACTGGCGGCCCCGACAAGTCTTCCACTACGTACAAGATTACCACCTCCAGCCCGATTTTGTGGTTGATATCAGCGCTCACATTGAGCAAAAGATGCAATTGATTCTTGCCTTCGAATCTCAGTTTTTCAAACCGGGTATGACTGGGCCCAAAACGCCAATTTCCGGCGAAGACTTCTTGGAGAGCATCAAAGCTAAAAACCGAGTATACGGGCGACCCGCAGGCTTTCAATACGCCGAAGGATTCACGATGGCCCGCCCTCCGGGGGTGCACAGCCTCTGGGATTTGGTTTAAAATAAAGAAGCATGAGCAACTGGCGAATTTGGTGCTACACCTTAGGAATATTAGGCGGGCTACAGTTTCTTTTACTCACCAGTTGGGCCATGGCAATCTATCCGGGCGGTACTATCCATCATCCTGAATTTGAAGGGTATAATTTCATTTACAATTATTTCAGCGATCTGGGACGAACGTATACTTTCGATCGCACGCCCAATTGGGAAAGCCATCGTTTGTTCAAAACCAGTTTGACGATTGCTGGTCTTTCGGTGATCTTATTTTTTGTGGCACTTCCGGGGCTATTTAGACCGCAAGGCGCCAGATTAGTTGCTTATTTGGCCGCTTTCTTTGGTATCGGGGCCGGGATTTGCTACATCGGGATTGGCTGGGTGCCGTACAATGTGAGCTACTACGGGCATATTTCATTTGTGCGAACAGGCTTCTTACTGTTCTTGGCGATGAGCCTGTGCTATGCTACGGCTATCGTCAGCGCACCACAATACCCTAATCGCTACGCGCGGGGCTTTGCCGTTTTCATTATCATTTTGGCCATCCAAATATATATTATGCTTTTTGGCCCGCGCTCGTGGCGTTCCAACGATGGTTTACTCCTTCAGGCCGTCGCACAAAAGATTGTCGTCTATGCTGAGATTTTATGCATGATTTACCAAAGCTGGGGAGCGCTACGACTCGCGCGAGCTAGGTCTTCTTCATAGTGAGCTGCTAATCATTTTTGAAAAGGATAAAAATTCCCTGATCCTTTGTATCAAAATCACTTATTTCACCCAACTGGTCGACTTATTTCTTTCGTTTTTTGTCGTCTTTGATAAACTCTGCGTTACCATCGTTGATGTAGCCTTCTACCATATCTTGAATGTGGCGTAAAGACAATTCAGCCTTGGCTTTTTTCGAACGATTATACTTATTGATCTTCGTATTCATTCGACGTAAAGATTTATTATCAATTCGGAACCGCCCGGCAAGATCAACCCCACCCGTAATTCCTCTTGTCAATTCAATCACAATATCATCAGGATCAGGAATATCCAGGGTAAAAAATGGATTTACCGATTCAGAGACAGTGATACATGCTCCTCCTTCACAAGGTGGCAAAGCATAGGCAATTTGATCAAAATCTAATGGAAGACCTCCCGTAAAATCGGGGTAATTGTTGTCTAAAAACGTCCCACGAATTTCTGGAGTGACGATTAATTCAACCGGATCAGGGTCCGTGAATATGATTTGGCAAAAAAGTCCATTACACACAATCTGAACATTCTGTAATTGAACGATATCGGCATACCCTCGAATTTCGAGGCATGGATTGGCCAAGTCTACTGCGGCGGAGGTAATATCCGGCACCAAATTTAGTGACGCAGTTTGACAAGACGGTAATCCTAAATTGGCGGTCCGATTAATGCCACAGGTATCTGGTGTTGACGCATTTGGGAAGGTGTCTTCATACCGAAGTTGCCCATTGTTTGATCCCCCCGTGATGTCATAAGTATACAAATGGTTACGTGTATTCGCATTACCACTGACTAATTCTCGGCAATCTGTAGGGAATATCCCGCTATTACGTGGATAGGTATATCGCACGCGGAAGTTAACTCTGCGGTCGGAAGGATTGGCAATGGTTAGGAAATAGCCTTGGACGACGCGACGAAAGGGAGCATTAATAACTGGGGAGGGGGTCAAGGGCGCGATGCGCTTGACCAATAGTTCAAATGTGCTGATAAGTGCAGCCATAATTGAAAGTTTTAGATTAAAAAATGCGCTGTACTTATCCCCATAACTTTATGCACACACATTTATAAACGTTAGCCTACACGATAAAAAAGTGAAAACTTTGTTGGAGAAGATGAAAAGAAGAAAGGAGGCAACCGATGAAATTATTCCGTTTTCCCTTCTAGCCAGTCGACGTATTGCACATCGCCGAGACGGAATTTTACTGGAAATCGTGTCGCTTTTTCCAGTTCTACTTCAATCCGGCAAAAGAAAGCCAGATGCTCAAGGCGATAAATGGAAGGCTGAGCGATGGGAGCGAGAGAGGTTGAGGTGGCAACTGGATTAACAGCTTGATTCGATTTTTGATAGGGAGGAGCTTGTAATAATGGAAATTGGGTGCTAAAAGTAAGGTTAGGTAAACGTAACCCTACATCTTGGGCGGATAGGGAGTAGCATAGGCCAAAGGCCAAAATCAGCATACTACCTATTTTTACGCGAGCCCGCATACAATTCGAATTTCAGCAATCGGCACTCCAAGGCACCGTTGAATAATTTAATTTTTCGGGATGGGCGCAGCCCAATCCGCTTCATGGCTTCGAAGTTAGAACTAATCATCCAAGCTTCAAAGCCCGGAAAATCACTTTTTAGTCGGTCCCCGATCATTTCGTATAATCCGCCGATGTCATCACTGCGTAATCGCTCGTCGTAAGGCGGGTTAAACATCAATAGACCGTTTTCCAATTCTAAAGATAAACGCTCGAAAGGTCGGCGCTCAATTTTAACCATCTCCTCCAATTCTGCACTCATCATATTCCGCTCGGCGACCCGCACGGCTTTAAAATCTTTATCGAAGCCCAAGATAGGGAATTCGCAGTCTACAAATCGGGACTCTGCTTCATCGCGCACTTGCTGCCAGAGCGCGGCATCAAAATCGGGCCAGCGTAAAAAGCCAAAGTCCCGGCGCAGCCACTGTGGCGGCATCCGCCGCGCCAGAAATGCAGCTTCAATCAGTAAAGTCCCCGAGCCACACATGGGGTCAATGAAGGGGCATTCGCCCCGCCAGCCAGATAGCATCAGCATTCCGGCCGCCAATACTTCATTGATCGGCGCATCAAGCGTCTCCTTGCGATAAGCGCGCCGATGCAAAGAATCGTTTGAGCTGTCCAAGGCCACCGTACATTGATCTTCATTGATGTGTACATTGATCCGTACGTCGGGGACCACGAGATTTACATTGGGCCGACGGCCGGTGCGCTCCCGGAATTGATCCACGACGGCATCCTTGGTTTTCAAAGCGACGTACTTGGAATGCCGAAAGAAACGAGAATGCGTGATCCCATCTACCGCGAGGCTCCCCTTTTCAGTCAGGTACTCGCTCCAGTCAATTTTTTTGATCTTAGCGTAGAGGCCACTTTCGTGGCGCGCCCGAAATTGAGCAATGGGCCACAAAATTCGCAGGGCCGTGCGTAGTTCCAAATTAGCGCGATACAATAATTTGCGATCTCCCCGGAAGCTAACGGCGCGCTTAAGGATTTTTATCTCGGCCGCGCCTAGGGTACGCAGTTCTTCGGCCAGAATTTCTTCAAGCCCCTGGAAGGTTTTGGCAATGTATTGATGGGACACGCTAAATTAGATTTTGAGTCGTCTTAATCGAATGGTGCAAAGCTAATAGGATATTCCTTTATCTCCCCATAGCCACCGTAAATTTGATTCGCTTCAAGATTGTAGTGGCTTTAATTGAATCATTACAAATCATTATTAAGAACTATCCGAATACACCTTTTCGTAAATCGTTTTAACATTCACGAATAGAAGCACTAATCCAATCAGAGTAATTTGCAAACCCATATTCTCAATAGGACCAATGAAGTCAGGAAAGAATTTGAAAAGGATAATGGCTAGAGCACTCGGAATCATTCCGGCCTGAATGGCCACAGTCACGGCATCACTAAGAACAACCTTTCTTCTAAGGATTAATTTGTAAAGTATAAACCCTAGAAAAGCGATAATGACAAATCCAATGGAGAGTAACTCAAGCGCGGCCATATTGATGATTTTTTGCTCAGAAAACTTATACAAAGTGTATAAGCGCTTTTATCGAGCGGCGCGCTCTCTAAATTTAATGTTTATTTTCTATACCGTCAAGCAATTATGTAGAGCTTAAATACATGACTAGTTTCATATGCTGCGATGGATTTACAAAATGTGTTCCATTAAAAATCTGGCGTCTAATATCTAACATCTATAATCTCCCTAGTCTTACGTCTGCAACACCCCCACATTAAAAGGCTCCATAGGCGCATTACTCGCCGCCTCAATACCAAGCGAAATAACCCGGCGTGTCTCCAAAGGATTGATGATGGCATCCACCCACAGACGAGCAGCCGCGTAGTAAGCCGTCGTTTGCTCGTCGTAGCGAGACTTGATCTTTTGATACAATTCTTGCTCTGCTTCGGGATCGAGCGCTTCGCCCTTTGCTTTGCGCGAAGCCATCTGGATTTGCGTCAAGACCTTCGCGGCTTGGGAGCCACCCATGACCGCTACGCGGGCCGTCGGCCAAGCTACAATCAAGCGCGGATCGTAGGCTTTACCACACATCGCATAATTACCCGCGCCGTAGCTATTCCCCATGATGACACTGAATTTCGGCACCGTTGAATTTGATACCGCGTTCACCATTTTGGCACCGTCTTTAATGATGCCACCGTGCTCCGATCGGGTACCGACCATAAAGCCCGTTACATCGTGTAGAAAAACCAAAGGAATCTTTTTCTGATTACAAATCATAATAAACCGTGAGGCTTTATCTGCTGAATCAGAGTAGATTACGCCTCCAAACTGCATTTCACCTTTGGCATTTTTGACCACTTGACGATTATTGGCGACGATCCCTACAGACCAGCCATCGATGCGGGCGTAGGCGCAAATGATCGTTTTACCATACCCTTTTTTATACTCGGTCACCTTCGAATCATCCACCAGGCATTTAATCACCTCAATCGTTTTGTAAGGCTTAGTCGGATTCTCGGGGAACAAACCAAATAACTCTTCGGGATCAACTTGAGGTGGTTTCGCTTCGATGCGATCAAAACCCGTTTTTTCAAAGTGGCCAATTTGACTCACCAAATCGCGAATCGTATCCAAACAAGTCGGATCATCGGGCATTTTGTAGTCCGTTACGCCAGATATCTCGCTTTGAGTGGTAGCTCCGCCAAGGGTTTCCTGATCTACATCTTCCCCAATGGCTGCCTTGACCAAATAAGGTCCAGCGAGGAAGATGGAACCGGTCTTCTCTACAATTAACGCCTCATCCGACATAATGGGCAGATAGGCACCTCCTGCGACACAGCTTCCCATGATCGCCGCAATTTGCGGAATCCCCATGCTTGACATGCGGGCATTATTGCGGAAAATACGTCCGAAATGTTCTTTATCGGGAAAGATTTCATCCTGCATGGGCAGGAATACCCCGGCACTATCCACCAGATAGATAATCGGCAGGCGATTTTCCATCGCAATTTCCTGAGCACGTAAGTTCTTCTTGCCGGTGATCGGAAACCAGGCGCCAGCTTTGACGGTGGCATCATTGGCGACGATCACACACTGCCGGCCAGAAACACGTCCGATCCCCGTTACTACTCCACCGGCCGGACAGCCGCCGTACTCTTCGTACATCTCGTAACCAGCAAAGGCGCCAATTTCAAAAAAGGGCGTATCGTCGTCAATCAGATAATCGATCCGCTCTCTGGCAGTCATTTTATTCTTACTGTGTAACTTATCGATTTTCTTTTGCCCACCCCCCAGGTAGATTGCTTTTAGGCGATGGTTAACTCGCGAGATTGCGAGTTTCATAGCGTCTTCATTCTGGCTTTTAGTCAGGTCTACTTTTGACATATATCTTTTTTACAGTATCTACAGAAATATGACTTGATTGTGCCGCACAAACTACGAAATCTAAGTCAGTTTACAATCCTCAACCAGCTAATTTTATAGATTCAAATTCATCGTGTCCCTCTCACACCATCCGCCCAAACAAGACCATAAACCCCTCGTAATCAAACCATTAAAACCTAATAATCATATTTAATAAATTTCAAATATAATTATTACATTTTTTCCTCTTTGGTCTAATCAAACTAAAAAACGTGAGTTATTCACTATCATGGAATAACTCACGTTATCGTAACATGCCCAACTAGAACATGTTCTTATATATATATCATTTTCCTACAAAGGTCTACTATTGGATCGGGAAAGCATAATAGTACTCTCCGGCATAACTCTTATAAATCCCTTCGAGCATTACCTTGCCGCTAGCATCTTTCAATGCGGCTGTCACTTCATCCACACTATTTACTCTAAGATCATTTACCTTAGTGATAATGAATCCAGGATCCATATTCGTGCGCTCAATCTTACTACCACGCGTGATACTCAAGACATAGGCACCATCGACGCCTAACTCTTCCTTTTCGCCACGTGTCAAATTACGCAATTCGAAGCCCAGCTCTCGTAGCAAGGATTCCGAGCCCACTAATTCAGTTGAATTACTCTTATTTTTCAAAACTACATCGGTGATATATTTTTTGCCACTGCGGATGTATTCAACGGTCAATTTATTTCCCGGGCGATAGCGCGCCACCTTTTCTTGCAATTCCGGGATCGTGCTAGTTTCTGTTCCGTTGATGCTGACAATAACATCGCCACGCTTCAATCCCGCATCATAAGCACCGCTATTACGCGTAACTCGATTGATATAAACACCTTCAATGGATTGTAGGCCAAGATCTTTAGCCAACTGCGCATCCACACGATCAATACCGATACCAAGGATACCACGCTGTACCGTACCGAAATCACGTAGATCACGGATTACCTTACGGGCTAAGTTTGCGGGAATGGCGAAAGAATACCCCTCGTAGCGTCCCGAGCGGGTAATAATGGCCGTATTGATGCCTACTAGTTCACCGTTCGTATTCACTAAAGCGCCCCCACTATTTCCAGGATTTACAGCTGCATCCGTTTGGATAAAAGATTCGATTTTGTATTCGCCTTCGAGAATGTCAATGCTCCGTCCTTTGGCGCTGACAATGCCCGCAGTAACTGTTGATTCAAGATTGAAAGGATTGCCGACCGCGAGAACCCACTCTCCTACGCGAATACTATCCGAGTTACCGAATACCAAGAAAGGTAAATCCGTGGCATCCACCTTAACTAAAGCCAAATCGGTAGAGGGATCTGTTCCAATGAGCTTTGCTTCGTATTTGCGATTATCGTTGAGACTGACCTCAATCGTATTCCCATCTTCGATAACGTGATTATTGGTAACGATAAAACCATCCGGTGAGATAATAACGCCCGAGCCAGAAGAGCCACCGTAGCTCCCACTCCACCAGTCTAAGTCACTGGAAGTCGTTGCTTTGATATTCACCACCGCCGGAGTAACTGCCTCGGCAGCCGTGATAAAATTGGTCGGAGAAGACGATAGAAAGTTGCGCTGAATCCCTCCAGACAATAAATCATCCGTATAGTTGGTATAACGTGCCGGTACCGTTTCTCGCACAATAACCTCTCGCGGCGACTCAAAATATTTATACACCGAAACGGACACTAGTGCACTCAGCACAGAAACCGCCGTCAATAAGACCAAATTTTTCATACATTAAGGTGTTTTAAGATCAATCATATAAAGAAGGAAAAGTCTTATTCTCACTAATCCAATCCCTAATACTTATTTTCCACCTGCCTTTTTCGTCAAAATAATAAGACACAAAACTGTACCGAAAACGAATATAAGAAAGACGAATTAGTTAAATTAAAGAACTTAGACGAATTAATCAATCCATTTGATGTAATTTGCTGTAGAAAACATCAGTGAACGCTCAAAGTATTCTGATGTTTATTGACATTCGACGACTGCACTATTCCCAAAATCATCACATTAGAGATCAACTGTTCAAACAACTTACGAGAGTCAAGGTTTTTTGGATTCCCGATAAAAGACCGCATGCTTACAATTTCAGGGATCAAAACAGGGCTTTCCCTTATCGCTTGGCCAGCTAAATGATCACATTCCATTACACTATCTATCTAAACGCTATTTCGAATCATAATCATATAAATTTAGATTGATGCAATCCGAAAATAATCAACATTCCGATGAAGAGGACTATATGGGTAATATCTGGGGTTGGAAATTCTCATTTATCTCACTTGGCATAATTGTGGCAATGGTTTTGCTAATGTGGTATCGTTCTGTTACCATTAAGCAAGCACCACCCTCAACTCCGCCCCCACAAGAGGCTGTCGGAGACTCAACCCTTTTGCAATAATTCATATTTTAACCCTTTTAATTTTTGAAGCATATGAAGAAGCTCTTTACCGCTCTTGCTTTATTTATGTTGATTGGTGCCTCAACAACACTCCAGGCCCAAAATCCAACGTTCAATTTCACAGATGCGACCGCTTGTTTGGATGGTGATTTCGAAGTTGATATTACGGTCGAAAACTTTGTCAATATCACCAGCTTTCAATTTGCTAGCGACTGGGACATGTCCGTCATTGATTTTTCGGAAGTGACCTTTATTCACCCTAGCTTTTCAACCGATATCGTCGTCAACGTCAACGAAGGTGAACAGCCTGAATTGGCAGTATCATGGGTCGACTTTAACCCAGATATTAGCAATGCTGGTGTCTCACTAGATGACGATATGGTAATCATGACTTTGAGTTTTACCGCAATTGCCGACAATGGTGCCAGCTCTATGATGAGCTTTAACAGCACCGAAGTTTCTGCACGTATCGACAATGATGTGATGATCGTAGATGCTGATTTCATGTCGGCCACGGCGACCATCGCTCAGCCGGAGATGTCAATGGTGGTTGTAGACAATGATATTGACAATACCGGAGTAGGTAGTATTGATATTACTGTAGATTCAGGTACTGCGCCTTATTCCTATGATTGGAGCAACGGTGCGGATACCGAAGATTTGATGAATCTAACCGCCGACATGTATACTGCTGTCGTTACCGACGCGAATGGTTGTGAAAGTACTTTTGGTCCTTTCGCTGTGGATAATATTGTAAATACGAATGAAATCAAAGGTTTAGAGCGCATCAGCATGTTCCCTAATCCGGCGAGTGATCAGGTCCGTCTGCAACTACAATTGCAAAATGCCCAGCGCATGGAAATTGCTATTTTCAATATTTTGGGTAAAAAAGTTAGCAGTCTCCAACAGGAAAGTGCTATTATTGATGTGGATTTAGATTTGAGTCGTCTGACGGCTGGCCACTATTTCGTGCAAATTAGCACAGAGGATGGCGCCCACGTAGAAAGATTAGAAATTGTAAGATAATAACCAACTTAAACTATCCTTTCGACGGTCAGATTGCTCGCAGTCTGACCGTTGTTTTTTTAGGAAACTACTATCCATGCAATTTTACAAATACCAAGGTACCGGCAACGATTTTGTCATCATCGATGACCGTAACCGCCAATTTCCGACTAAGGATGCAGATTTAATTCAGAAAATCTGTGATCGCCGTTTCGGCGTGGGTGCAGATGGGCTCATCTTACTGCAAGATCACGCGAATTATGATTTCGAGATGGTCTACTTCAATGCCGATGGCAAAACCAGCAGCATGTGTGGCAACGGTGGGCGCTGCATTGTCGCCTTTGCCGCCCACCTCGATCTGATCGATAATACTTGTCGCTTTCTGGCCATTGACGGCCCCCACGAAGCCAAGCGTAGAGATGATGGCTGGGTGGAACTGAAGATGACAGATGTAGAAGCCATCGAAGCGGGTGAAGATTACTTCTTGCTCGACACCGGCTCACCGCATTACGTCATTTTTGTGGAAGACCTTGATGACATTAATGTGGTCGAAAACGGCCAAGCCATTCGCTATTCGCGGCGATTCCGGGAAGAAGGGGTAAACGTCAACTTCGTTGAACCCCAACCGAAGGCACTCTTAGTTGCCACTTACGAGCGCGGTGTGGAGGCAGAAACCCTTTCTTGCGGTACCGGCGTGACGGCAGCAGCTTTGGCTTATCAATTGCGCAACGCGAGCGACCGGACAGAGGTACCGATCCAAGCTAAAGGTGGCCAGTTAAGTATTCGATTTAGCGCGCAGGACGACGGTAGCTTTCGCGACATTTGGCTGTGCGGCCCCACCCGACAAGTATTTAAAGGCGAGTGGTAAGTTTAGCTACAAAAAATCATCTTCGTCGCCCAAGATCAATCTGGCACCCGCCAATTCATTGAGCGCGTGTTGGTCACCTTGTTGTTTAGCAACCCCCATCCCTTCGGTGTATGTTTTAAAAGCCTCGACCGGTTTTTCTTGCCGCTCGTATAATTTTCCAAGATGATAATACAGCCCCACATATTCCGGCGAAGACTCGTATAAGCGCTGGTAGTAAGTCATTGCATTTTCATCATCTCCACCCTTTTCGTATTCCTTTGCCATAGCAAATAGTAAGAACGCATCATCGGGGCTGGATTCCAGGAATTTCAGTAATTGTTGTAAGCGGGCACTCGGCATAGGTCAAGCTTGTGTAAAAATATTATTTTTTAAAAATAAAAATCTATTTAAAAAACTGATTATCAAATCATTAAACCACAAAAATACAATTTAGCGAAAATTCGCTAGACACTCGCATCTTGTTTAGATTTTACCTATATTTGCAGCAAATTTTGCAAATGTATTTTGCAAAGCTTTTCAATAACCAAATATAAAAAGCCGAACATGAAGTTACTAGTTTGTGTGAGTAAAACGCCAGATACGACGGCCAAAATTGCATTCACCAACGACGACACGGCATTCGACAGTACCGGTGTACAATATATCATGAACCCTTACGACGAATGGTATGCCCTGGTCCGGGCTCTGGAACTGAAAGAAGCCAACGGTGGTAGCGTGACGATCATCAATGTCGGGCCGGCAGCCAACGATACCGTTATTCGTAAAGGTCTGGCCATTGGTGCTGACGAAGCGGTACGTATCGACGCGGAGCCTTCGAGTGCGCTTTTCGTCGCTCGCCAAATTGCCGCTTACGCCAAAGCAGAAAACTTTGATGCTATTTTCCTCGGAAAGGAAACCATTGATTACAATGGCTCTGAAGTTGGTGCGATGATTGCCGAACTTTTGGATTTGCCTTACATCTCTTACGCCACAAGCTTAGATATTGCAGGCACAACAGCCACCGTCGCGCGTGATATCGAAGGTGGAACGGAGGTCGTTGAAGTAGAAATGCCTCTGGTTTTATCTGCAGCCAAAGGTCTGGCCGAGCAGCGTATTCCAAACATGCGTGGTATTATGATGGCTAAGCGTAAGCCACTCAAAGTCGTCGAAGCTACTGCTACCGAAGATTTGAGCGCAGTTGTTCATTACGCATTGCCAGCAGCAAAAGCGGATGTTAAAATGATCGATCCGGAGAATATGGACGAGTTGGTCCGACTCCTGCACGAAGAAGCGAAGGTCATTTAGCAGCGTAACGTCCGTAATTGGCGGACATCATCCATTTACTAGTCTTTAAAACTCATAAATATTATGGTTCTTGTTTTTGCGGAAAGCCCAAAAGGCAAATTCAAAAAAGCCGCTTTCGAAACCGTTTCCTACGGTCGTAAAGTCGCTGACATTCTCGGTACGGATTGTGTGGCGTTGACGCTGGGAGACCTAAAAGACGATGCAGCGCAATTGGGAACTTACGGCGCATCTAAAGTTCTTCAAGTCAACGATGCGACCTTGAATCATTTCGACAGCCAAGTCTACGCAGCGGTGATTGCACAGGCTGTTGGACAAGTTGACGCTAAGACCATCATCCTTTCGCACAGCTCTACCGGTAAATCTCTGCTTGGTCGTTTGGCCGTTAAGTTGAATGCCGGCTCTGTAAGCGGCGTAAATACGCTGCCGACAAATGATGGCGCTTTTAAAATCAAAAAGAATGTGTTCTCGGGTAAAGCTATTGCAGAATACAGCATCAGCTCCGAGGTCAAAGTTATATCACTGATGGGTAATGCTATGCCACCCGAGGCCAACGGCAGCCCAGCTGCTGTAGAAGCACTTTCAGTCGACGTACCAGTTTCCAAGATTGCGGTCAAGGATGTAAAAACCATCGAAGGCACAGTACCATTGCCCGAGGCGGAATTGGTCGTTTCTGCGGGCCGAGGTATGAAAGGCCCAGAGAATTGGGAGATCATCGAATCTCTAGCCAATGAGCTTGGCGCAACGACGGCTTGTTCACGTCCGGTAGCGGATACCGGCTGGCGCCCTCACCACGAGCACGTAGGACAAACGGGCGTGGCGATTCGTCCAAACCTGTACATCGCCGTAGGCATTAGTGGTGCGATTCAGCACCTGGCAGGTGTGAACCGTTCTAAAACCATTGTGGTCATCAATAAAGACCCGGAAGCACCGTTCTTCAAAGCCGCGGATTACGGCGTGCTCGGTGACCTCTTCGATGTGGTTCCACGACTCACCGAAGCCATTAAAAACTATAAGGCCGCGAATTAAACGCCTGATGCTATAAAAAAGAGTCCGCTCGCCCAGAAATCGAGCGGGCTTTTTTGTTTTACCCTCCTATTTTTTGTCAAGACAACTATTATTACTGTCGCGCGTTATTAGCCAATGTAAGTGGTATCGCAAAAGTTATATTCAATATAATTTTACGGTTCTTTTGCGAGAGATCGAGCTTAGTTATTTACTAGTCAAATCGAGCCCTCAAATGGACTTAAAATTGAACGATCTCAATCCAAATTGTTTCGAGTATAATTATTACCTTTGTGGGCCGAAACGGGATGCTGTGGTTTGAGAATTGCGAATTATATTGTAACTTGATTGAATACATTCCGTTTTAAAAAACATGTTTTGGATTGGGTTCTGAATGTAATCGAAAACATGCTCACGAACACAGATCGTATCGCCCGCACAATTTGTTGCTGAATGAAAAAAATCGAACTGGACATTGTCGCCCTTTCTCATAGTGTTACTCAATCGCACAATTACGCTGTGGTCTTAGGGGAACTTAAAGGCTCACGTCGTCTTCCTATCGTTATCGGCGGATTCGAAGCACAAGCTATCGCTGTGGCGATGGAACGCATGACTCCTAATCGTCCTTTGACGCACGACCTGTTTAAAAACGCGTTGGAAACCTTCAATGTCGAACTTAAAGAAGTCATCATCAACAATCTGCTAGACGGCATCTTCTACGCTCGTTTAATTTGTCTGCACGACGGTAAAACCGTAGAAATTGATAGCCGCACGTCTGATGCCTTGGCGATGGCGGTTCGTTTTAACTGTCCGATCTATACCTACGAATTCATTTTGGATGCTGCCGGCGTTATCCTCGAAGAGCCCGAAGAGGAACCTAAGCCTTCTTCATCCGCACCGGCTTCCAGTAGTCGCCGACAAAGCAAAAAATCAGCTAGCAAGAGTGTCGAGCCAGCGCTTTCTCAATATTCAGAGGAAGATTTGGAAAAGATGTTGAGCGAGGTGCTAGCCGATGAAGATTACGAGCGCGCCGCTGAGATCCGCGATGAAATCAATCGCCGTAAAAAAGAGGGCGAATAGTCATCTTATCATTTTCCGTAGTTTCTGATTACTTTTTCGACTTGATCAATCATGGTCTCGCTGACATCAAGATGTGTGCAAAAACGGACGGTGTTAGGGCCAAAAGGCGATGCTAGAACGTTATTTTCAGCCAAATAAGCCAAGTATTGCTCACTATCCAAGGGGGCTTTAAGATCAAAAATCAGGATATTCGTTTTCACCGGCCGCACCGCTTCGATATATTCCAAATCTTGTAGAACTGCCCCGAGCCGTCGAGCGTGGGCATTATCGATGCGCAAGCGATCAATGTGATGATCCAGCGCATAAATACCGGCAGCCGCCAGATAACCGGCTTGGCGCATCCCACCTCCCATGACCTTCCGCACCCGCCGCGCTTGCCGAATAAAATCCGCCTCACCGATCAGAAGTGATCCTACCGGTGCCCCTAAACCTTTGGATAAGCAAATGGAAATACTATCGAAATGAGCACCAACTTGTTCGGTACTCTCACCGGTTTCTACTAAAGCATTAAACAAGCGGGCACCATCGAGATGCAGCGCGAGCCCCCGCTCCTGACACAAATCACGAATAGGAGCAATTTCATCGAGCGTATAATAGCTTCCACCACCTTTGTTGCAAGTATTTTCCAGCACCACCAGCCGTGTTCTGGGCAACCAATCGTAATCCGGCTTGATCGCCGCTGCAATTTGCGCTGCATTGATCTTTCCGTGTTGCCCTTTGATCAAATTGATCGCCACCCCGGAATTTGAGCTGTAGCCGCCCGTTTCATATTGATAAATATGCGAATACTCATCACAAATCACCTCATCAAGACGTTGAGTATGGACATTAATGGCGATTTGATTAGTCATGGTACCACTTGGGCAAAAGAGGGCGGCAGCCTTACCAAATAAAGCCGCAGCTTTTTCTTCCAAAGCATTGATGGTGGGATCGTGGCGAAAAACATCATCGCCTACCTTGGCACTAAACATCGCCTCCAACATCGGAACTGTAGGACGGGTCACGGTATCACTAATCAAATTAATCGCTGTATTCATATCGATATTTTATCATTCCGCTTAGCTACTCCAAACTGTATAAAAACACGAAACTTAAGGTGGAATCTCTTTTATTCAATTATGGTCAAATTTCCGGCATGAATTTACAGGTTCTTTCACGAAATTTGTGATTTGTAAGGAGCGAAAATAGCGACAAGCTACAGATCGGAATCTTTGAGACAGCTTTCACGTCAACCTGCTTTTTCAGTTTGTAGTAAAATTTAACTCCTTTTTGAGAAAACGCCCGTAAATCAAGGGCTTGGAACCACATCAGACTTTGCCAAAACGAGAATAAATTATTAAATTGTCGCACAAGCTATAACAAACAATTAAATGACTGATCTTGGGAATTTTTTTAAATCTGCATTTACTGTAGATAACGTTATTTTCGGCTTTGATGAAGGTGACCTGAAAGTGTTACTGATCAAGCGGGGCGAGGAGCCATATAAAGACAAATGGGCTTTGCCAGGTTACTTCGTCTATTCAGAAGAAGACCTCGATACCGCCGCTAAGCGCGTGCTGAATGAATTGACGGGACTGAATAACGTTTATTTGGAACAGGTACGTACTTTCGGTACGGTCGGCCGCCATCCACTAGGCCGAGTCATTACAATTGCTTATTACTCTTTGGTCAAAATCTCCGATTACATGCTGCAACCCGCTTCGATTGCACGCAAAGCCAAGTGGCACAGTGTAGCCAAAGCGAGAGATTTAGCATTTGATCACAATGAAATTCTGGATGCTTGTTTTCAGCGACTGAAACGCCGGGTGCGCAGTCGGCCAGTGGGTTTTGAACTATTACCTCCTAAATTTACCCTTACAGAGCTACAGCATCTTTACGAAGCTATCCTGGAAACAGAATTGGACAAGCGTAATTTCCGCAAGAAAATTCTGTCGATGAATCTCCTAGTCAATTTGAAGGAAATGCAGGAAGGAGTTGCCCATCGCCCAGCTCGATTATATAAATTTGATCGTAAAAAATACGAAGAGTTCCTGGCCGAAGGATATATTTTCGACCTATCAGAAAGCAAGAAAAAGGTTGGAAAACAAATTAGTGATTAAAGATAGCCCTTAAGTTCTACTCACAAATAATCGCTTCGCCATTACCATCAAACAATTGAATGCCCAGGTTAGGGAATAGATTACAATAAGAATCGACCACGGTGCGCAAGCTACTAGATTCTTCTCCCTGAAATTCCATAACGAAATATTTCACAAAGTCCGCATCGGGAGTCGCATTCTCCCAGCGCATGTCCCCGTCGCTAATTTCGAAATTACCATAATAGCCATCCTCCAGCAGTTCGCTATCGGCGATCAGAATCGTAGAATCTAAATCTTCGAGCGCTTTGATAACCACATCGGCATTATCCGCCTCACCATTATCATCATACGTAACATATCCCCAGATAGCTGCTTCGGGGATTCTTTTCATGGATGCTTTTTGGAGTTCAAAACCATAATCAGACACCATACGAATCTCGTAATCAGAAGAACTGACATCTAAAACACCAGTGTTTATAACCGCATCGGTAAGATTAATGCGTAGGGAGTAGTTATTTTCATCCAGCACACCAAGAGGAATAGAAACTTCTGCGGGTGCCTCGATTTCGATACAGTCGTCAGGCGCCATCAATTCATTCAGGCTAACGATAATTCGTTGATAACTTGATCCAATATCGGTAATTGCTTCGTAAGCGATGGAATAGTTACTACAAGGCTGGTTACGTATCGTCTTGACATCCAGGCGGACAAGACGGCCTTCAGGAACAACTTCCTGATTGATTTTAATATAAAAATCGTCCTCTACATTTACGACTAACACATCATCATTCGGTTCCTTCTTGCAACTTGATATGCCGAGGATCACCAATAAACATGCGACGAGGTACAGTTTTTTAAGCATTCTTCCCTGTTTGAAAATTACATTTCTGAAACGTTAGTTTTATAGAAATGCTGCTTGCTTGGGTAGAGAAGTTGTTTAAAAGCGCCTAAATAGCCGACGAGTTGTTCATTTTCCTTAATCTATCCGCCATTTTCCTGTTTATAGAAACCAAAAATATTGGTGCGTCATTAAGGTAACTTCCTCTCAATTCATATATGAATTATTGAACAACCGCTTAAAATTCAAATTTACGAAGAATCTGATTACCTTGATTAATTAATTTCATTAACCAATGAACAGTTTCTGACAATTCGGATAAGTTTGAAAAGCAACTTAGCTCAAATGATACAGCTTACAATCAGCTGAAATGGTTTTTGTCGCTTTCTTTTCTACTACCCCAGGTATGATGTAATCGATCTTTGATCTACTAAAATTGTTCATTCATCCATTCGTTTACTAATAATTGTCTGGAATTCACCTTTTTGCAGCAACCAACGATTACAACTCACTGTCTTTACTCAACGTTATGATCAAACTAAAGGACATCCGCAAATCGTATACTACCGGCTTTAACGAGTTACAAGTTTTAAAAGGAATCGATCTCGAAATTGAAGCCGGTGAATTTGTCTCCATTATGGGCTCTTCGGGCTCAGGAAAATCTACGCTGCTCAACATCCTCGGGATACTTGACGATTACGACTCCGGGACTTATCACCTCGATGATACCTTCATCGATAAAACACTATCGCAAAAGCAAGCCGCTTTATTACGTAACCGATTTATTGGATTTGTGTTCCAATCATTCAACCTTTTGAACTTCAAAACGGCTTGGGAAAACGTAGCGCTACCTCTTTATTATCAAAAAGTAAACCGTAAAGAACGGCAGGGCATCGCTCTGGATTATCTGGAGCGGGTTGGCTTGCGTGAGTGGGCAGATCATCTACCTACGCAGCTTTCTGGTGGGCAACAACAACGGGTAGCTATTGCCCGGGCGCTCATCACCAAGCCCAAAGTTATTCTGGCCGATGAGCCGACCGGAGCTTTGGATAGCCAAACGTCTTACGACGTCATGGAAATCTTCAAGCAGGTGAACGATGAAGGCATTACCGTCGTCGTCGTTACCCACGAAAATGATATTGCGGGCATGAGTAAGCGAATCATCCGCCTCACCGATGGCCTGATCGGGGAGAGTGTGGTCAACGAACATTAAAAAATGTTGTTTAATCCCCAAATTTATTAGTTGAACACCCAAACCCATCAACCCCATGTTTGATTACGAAAAGTGGCAGGAAATATTCAATAGCATTCGGCGGCACAAGCTACGTACCTTGCTCACTGCGCTCAGTGTTTGGTGGGGTATTTTTATGCTGGTGATCCTCATGGGGATGGGCAATGGCTTACAAAATAGTGTTGAACATAATTTCAAAGATGACGCCATCAACAGTCTTTGGATGTGGCCCGGCCGAACATCGAAACCTTACAAAGGCTTGCCGGCCGGTCGTTGGATACGTTTTACGAATGAAGATTATGACTTGGTTAAAAACCAAATCGAGCAAGTTGATAATATTACCGGTCGTTACTATCCCCGCGGTGAATTTGCGATCAAATACAAAGAAAAAAGCCTCTCTTTTGATATTCGAGCTGTCCATCCTGGGCATCAGTTCCTAGAAAATACGATTGTCACCAATGGTCGATTTATTAACGATAAAGATATCGAGGAAAAACGCAAGGTGTGTGTGATCGGTAAGATCGTAGCGGAAGACTTTTTTGGTAGAGAGATGGATCCAATTGGGGAGTATTTGTCGATCAAGGGAGTAAAGTTCCAAGTCGTTGGGGTCTTTTACGATGAAGGTCACCGGCGAGAAATGCAATATGTCTACACCCCCATTACCACTATGCAAAGTGTTGAATCGGCCAATGGGCGGATGCATATGATGATGATGACGGTGGGTAATGCCAGCATCGCTGAATCTAAATTCATCGAAGCACGTATTCGTTCAGAACTTGCTGTGCGCCATAAGTTCGATCCCAATGATCGCGAAGCCATTTACATTAATAATGAAGCCGAGAATTACGAGGAATTTCAGATGGTCTTCCGCGTCATCAAAGCGTTCCTCTGGTTTGTTGGAATCGGTAGCATCATTGCCGGCGTGATTGGAGTGAGTAACATTATGCTCATCGTAGTAAAAGATCGTACTAAAGAAATTGGTATCCGTAAAGCCATCGGTGCGACGCCCGGTTCAATTATCTCCATGATCCTACAGGAATCCATTTTCCTAACGAGTGTCGCGGGCTATATTGGCGTTATTTCGGGCTTCAGCTTGATTTATCTGTTGAACTATATATTAGTGGAGGTAGAATTTGATTTTGAATACTTCCGCGATCCCGAAGTAGATTTCATGACCATCCTGTATGCTCTCATCTTTTTGGTCATTTGTGGAGCCCTGGCGGGTCTGATTCCGGCCCTACAGGCTGTACGTATCAATGCCGTTACGGCGATGAAAGGATAATTGTAAAATAACTTCAAACTATACTATCGTGTTTGATCTCGACAAATGGCAAGAAATATTTAATACCATTCGCAAGAATAAACTCCGCACATTTCTGACTGCGCTAGGCGTCTTTTGGGGTATTTTTATGTTGGTGTTTCTCATGGGCTCCGGTAAAGGATTGGAAAACGGTGTGATGCGCCAGTTTGGTTTGAAAGTCAAAAATGCCCTTTTTGTCTGGACGCAGCGGACCTCTATGCCTTACGAAGGATTACCGCCGGGACGACGGGCTCAGCTGACCATCGACGATGTACGTGCTATTAGTGATCAAGTTCCAACTGTACAATATATGGCGCCACGCATGTGGGTGCCTTCCGGTGAAATCGTTCATGGCGACAACCACGCTGCATTTGATGTACGTGGTGAAGAGCCTGACATTTTCCACATCGAAGCCATGGAAATGTTTGATGGCCGATTTATCAACCAAATCGACTTAAAAGAAAAGCGAAAAGTCGCCGTCATTGGCCATCGGGTGAAAGAAGTGCTTTTTGAAAATGACGAAGAAGTCATCGGAAGCAGCATTCGTATCCGCGGTACGGACTATCTCGTCATCGGTATATTCCGATCGCTGGACTCCGATGAAGACGCCACCGAGGAGGAGCAAACGATTTATATTCCATTAACGACGGCTCAACAGATTACTAACCGCCACAACGAGATTAATTGGTTTGTCTGTGCCATTTATCCAAATGCCAGCACGAGCAAAGCAGAGACAGAAATTAAAGCCCTCCTGCGCAAACGGCATCGGATTCACCCGGATGATCCTCAGGGCGTGCGTTCAGATAACATCGAGGAGGAATTCAAAGAAGTAAATGGGCTATTTACCGGTATTTCGCTCACGGTCTGGGTAGTCGGTATCGGTAGTCTTCTCGCGGGAGTCATCGGTGTGGGTAACGTCATGCTGATCATCGTCAAGGAACGTACGAAGGAAATTGGGATTCGCAAAGCACTTGGCGCTACGCCTTTTTCTATCGTAAGTATGATCTTGTTGGAATCGGTATTTATCACCACTCTGGCAGGCTATTTTGGCTTGTTGTGTAGCTCCGGAATTATCATATTAATGAACACTGCCGTCGGAGAAGGCGGCGAATTTTTCTATAACCCGCAAGTTGATATGGGGGTAGGACTAGGTGCTTTGGTTATCCTGGTGATCTCCGGTGCGCTAACCGGGCTCGTTCCTGCTTTACAAGCAGCCAACGTCAATCCGGTCGTGGCCTTAAAAGATGAGTAAAAGTTTAGAGTTTTAAAGAATTCAAATAATATACGTTGCAATCAATATTTCTTACAATTATTTCAACTAACAAAGAGACGACCATTTGATCATCAAAACAATTCAAAACAACGACACAAATGAATAAAGGATGTGCTATCGCCTTAGGCGTATTTTTATTAATCGTTTCAATTGGACTTGGTTACTATTTTTACACCCAAAGTGTGAAGTCGCCAACCGTTTACGATACGACAAGGCCTGAATTAAATGATATCATTAAAAAAACGGTGGCTACCGGCTCGATCAAGCCACGCAAAGAGGTCAATATTAAGCCACAAGTCTCTGGAGTAGTTGACGAATTGTACGCGCAGGCGGGCGATATTGTGAAAAAAGGTCAAAAGCTCGCCCGTATCAAGCTGGTCCCTAGTGAGGTCAATATCAACTCCGCACGTAATAATGTCGAACTTGCTCGTCTTCGCTATCAGGATGCGATGCGTGAATTGGAGCGTCAAAAGGAAGTCCGCACGAATAATCTCGATTTGGAAGAGGCCCGACTGAGCTACGAGAATGCAAAAATCGAAGATGAGCGTCAGCGCAAACTTTATGAGCAAGGGGTGATCTCCCAGCAGGAATACAATCCATTTAAATTAGATGCAGAACTGCGAAAAGCAGTTTATGAAAACACTAAGATCAACGCACAAAATAGCCTCAAGCAGTTTGAAGTCAATGTTGACATTGCCAAGCAAGAGCTCGATGCAGCAATCGACAACCTCGCGCTGCTCCGAGAAGGTGCTTCCCGAAATTCCAAGCAGGTAGCCAATGTTGTGGTTTCTACCGTAGATGGAATGGTGCTTGATATTCCCGTAGAAGAAGGCTCTTCGGTCATCGAACGCAACAACTTCAACGAGGGTACCAGCATTGCCATCGTCGCAGATATGAATGCCCTGATCTTTGAAGGTCGAGTGGATGAATCTGACGTTGGAAAATTAAAAGAAGGTATGCCTCTTGAGCTAACTGTGGGTGCGCTACAAGATGTCAAAATTGGGGCAACCTTGGAACATATCTCTCCCAAAGGCATTGACGAAGAAGGCTCCGTAAAATTCGAAGTCATCGCTGCTATCAAAACCACCCAAGATGTCTTCTTGCGCGCCGGCTACTCGGCCAATGGTGATATTATCCTGGATCGTCGCGATAGTGTCGTTTCGATCAAAGAACGTGACCTCATCATCAAAGAGGATTCAACCTTTGTAGAGATTGCTGTAGGCGAGCAGGAGTTTGAAAAAAGAATGGTTAAAACCGGACTTTCGGATGGCATCCATATTGAAATTGTAAGTGGTATAGATACCACGACGCAAATCAAAGTGATTAAAAACCTCGAATAAGATTTTTGTAAAAAAAAAAGCCCGGTGACTTACATCCAATTTTAGTCACCGGGCTTTTTTATTTGCTTCTCCCCTATCGCATCAGCAAAAGGTCACCGGAAAATAGAACCACCTCTTGGTCCAAAAACCGAACTTTTGCCAGATAAACATAGACCCCCTCATCCATCTCTTTGCCGCGCAGCGTACCATCCCAACCCAGTGTCACTTCATTTGGCGGAATCTCACGGGCACCGTAAACCACCTCGCCCCAACGATCGAAGATATTCAGTTCCACAATGGCTACTACATTTGGGATCGCACCAAAAATGGTGAAGTAGTCATTATTACCATCAAAATTGGGGGTGAAGATATTGGGGATATATACTTTGCGTACCTTGATGACCTCGATATTGATATCATCTTCGGCGATACAGCCCTGCTCGTTGAAGGCCTGCAGATTTACAGCCACAGTATTCGCTGGTGCCCAAATGGGGTTCCAACAGTCAACCAGCTCGCAGGAGAATAAATCTGACGGCGACCAATAAAAAGTATCTACGGCCTGATTCGCAACGGGCGATAGTTCAACCAATTCTCCTAAGTCCACAGTAATATCAGGTCCCAGGTCAACCACGAACTCTGGCGGATCATCGATCAAAAAAGTGGTACTAAAGCTACAGCCAAAGCGATCGACAATTTCATAGCTATATTCTCCACCGCCAAGCATCAAAAAATTAAATTGATTACCCGGCGCGGCGCCGCTAAGGCTATATTGCAAGGGCGGCGCACCACCCCAGACGGAATCCAAAGAAACGCTCCCCTCCGCCTCACCAAAGCAAATCGGATCACTAACCGAGAGCAGAGCCCCGATCTCCGTATCGGGCACCACTGTCAAATCCAAGGTGACAATACTATCACACCCTAGAGAGGAAATTAAACTGTCAACGTAGATGCCGGTTTGATCATAACTGTTCCCCGCCTGGAGATAACTCAGTCCCGTACAAATCGTATCAATGATCTCGAAAAACTTGGGCACGACATTGATGACCTTCACATTAGAGATCACCCGACATTTTGAACTCGAAAGATTGTCCGCTTCATTGGCCAAGAGATAGCGATAGTAATACATACCGCTGCTGAGCTGAGTATGGGTGTAGGTGGGGCCATTTTCGCCCACTAAGTCAATCCAAGTCACCCCTCCATCGGGGCTATATTGCCATTGAAAATTCGGGGTATCGTATTGCTCTCCAATGATTGTCGCTTCGATCACCAAAGGATCACCGTCTTCGCAAATATTTGCTACGTCTTCAGGTAATATAAGTGCCTCCGGCCCACAAGCTCGAAAAGAAATATTATCCAGTGCCAAATCATTTCCAATACCTCCGGGCGCATTATTCCGCAAGGCTAGCGTAATGCTGGTTTGCCCGGGCCCGGTTGAAAAAGTAAACCCATAGGTATTCCAGGTTTCGGTTTGCCCAATATTTCCGGTAGTATACACTTGCTGACCATCCAATAAAAAAGAAACATTCGGTTCAATATGGTCCGTAACGCCAAATCTTATCAGATTAATAATATCTGCAGAAAACTCATATAAGGTGTTCTCACACAAACCTTCGACCAATTGCTCATAAAACAGGCCGGGCTCAAAGCTCGCATTTACCACCATCATGTAACCATTGGGATCAGGACTATTATCACTCAGTGCCATCCAGGTACCAAATAGTCCAGACCATACGGCGGTACTATTGGTCAAATTGTAAAAGCCATCCACAGGAGGACCAGATAGTGTATATACATAACCAGGCGCGATATCGGGATCCATGGTCATGATATTCGGAATACCACTTCCAAAGTCACCATCTTCAAATATATTTTCCCCTAGATTGCCCTCACAGATTTGCTGAGCCTGCATAGGTTCGACTCCCCAATAATTAATCAAAAGGGCTAAGAGTACTAAGGTGCTTTTTCTCACATCAACAGCTTTTTAGGATTGAGGAATTACAATACTTCTAGTGTTGTTAGATGGTTTGGTATAAATGGCTAGTACTTTCTGTAGCTAAAGTTAGTGAATTGCGGTGGATTCCTCGCTGCGACAGGATTACTCCAAAATGTTAAACCTTAACAAAATCATGAATTTCCGATAGTTACTGGAGATAATACTTGATTTGGCTAGATCATCTTCAAATCTTGGCTCTGAATAAGTACACGTGGTCAAATAGAAATAGACCAAAGTGAATTTGTGGAATCAAAACTAGATAGCCCTTAAATGAATATTCAATAATCATTATTCCAATATCGAATATTCATTATTAATAGTTTGCCACTAATTGACAACTAAAGTATCATTTCTAAAACCAACCCGCCAAGGACATACTAAACCAAAGCATGAAACCAAAAAAGGCAACGAGTACATAATTCTCGTTTCTAAAAAAGTTAAGGTCTACCTTTTGTAATAAAGGGATAGGCTGACTTTGCTTTTGTGTCATAAGGCTCACCACATAAGCGACTACAATCGTAATTATGGCTCCGGTAAAGTTCCACCAAATCCAGAATAGAATATCGTTTTGTAAAAAAATGATATTTACGATCACCCCGGTTAGTAGGCCGGCATTGGCACCAATGGCATTCGTTTTCTTGGTGAGGATCGCGAGGATGAAAGTGGCCACAATAGGGCCGTAGACCACAGAACCTACTTTGTTGATCGCCTCGACGACGGTTTTATCAATCCCGCCAGCACTAAAAGCCAATATGATACAGATCACGCCCCAAGCGATGGTCAAGTACTTGGAATATTTCAAATGTTCATCGGGATTGAGAGGCGTTTTACGGCGCCGCACGATGATATCTTCCACGGTAGCGGCGCTCAGGGAGTTAATCGCGGAGCTAAGCGAAGACATCGCAGCGGCTAGAATAGCGACCAGCAGCAGACCGATCAGGCCATTAGGTAAATAATTGGCGATAAAAATAGGAATCAGTAGATCAGCTTTGTACTCACCGGGTTGCAAGCCTTCCAATTCGGCGAAGTGAGATTGGCTGATGTTGACAATATCGGACATCAGTGCGCCATCGCCTTGGGTCAAAGCAAAGGTACCAATGATCAAGCCCATTAGTAAATAGCAAATCGTTACCGGAAACCGAAACAGGCCGTTAAATAACAAAGCGCGCTGGGTCTGTTGCAAGGATTTGCCGGATAGCGAACGTTGTGCCTGGCTCTGATCACAGCCGTAATAAGAAATATACAAAAAGAAGCCACCGATAATCATCGGTAAGAGGCCGTAGCTCTCGGATTTATTTGCGCCAAGATTGTGGTCAATAATATCGAGGCGGCTGCGATCGAGATTAGCAACGAAGTTATCCCAGCCACCGATCTCACTCAGTCCAAAGAAAATACAAAGTACGATCCCCGCTACAAGGATAATCATTTGGATGACATCTCCCCAAACCACAGCTTTCATTCCGCCTTGATAAGAGTAAATGATGGTGATTAAACCGGATAGCAAAATGGTTTGCCAGAAAGGAATATTCATCACCGCTGAAAGCACCAACGCCACCGTGTAAATCATAATTCCCGTCGCAAAAGCACGGCTAAATTGAAACACCAGGCTAATCAAAACCCGCGTTGTTCCACTAAAGCGTTTTTCCAAAAACGAGTAAATACTAACAATCCCGGCTTTGTACAAAGGTGGAATTAATACCACGATCAGGAAAATCATCGCCAGAGGCACCGCAAATTCAAAGGTAATCCACTTCATCCCACCATTTACCTTCAGGCCCGCAAAGGCGGCGGCTGAGATAAAACTTATCGCCGACAATTGAGACGCCATCGTCGACATCCCCATTGAAAACCAGCCGAAGCTACGACCGCCAAGAAAATAATCTTTAGTATCCTTTTGGTTTTTAAAGAAAAAGCCCAATCCCAACAATCCTATCGAGTAAACCACAATGATGATGTAATCCAGATAATTCATAGTATTGTTTTGAGTTCAATTAATTTGCAAAAAGCTAGGTCTCGGCTAGCCAATCCAGGGCACAAGACGCGGACCAGGAAAACTGGTCGGTGCCATAGCCTTCCCTAGTACCGCTCTTACGACGTGGATCAAAATATTCATAAAAGCCGAAGCGGTTTAAGAGTTCTAAGGAATCCGTCCTTAGTCGTTCTGCCACCGTATCAAGGTTATATCGCTTCGCACCTTGGTACAGCAGCCAATTCATATTGATCCAAACCGGGCCACGCCAGTATTTTTCGTAATTGATATCCTCTGCCAGTAAGCTGTAAGTTGGGCAAAGCCAGGTATCCCGGCTGCTAAACATTGGCCCCTCCAAAGTCCTCTGTATTTGCTCGGCCTGCGTCTTACTGGGGATTCCGGCTAGTAAAGGGATTAAACCAGAAGAGGTTTGAATTTCGATACGCTGATCCTGTACAACATCCCAGGCATCATATAGCCCCGTCTGTGGATTCCAAAGCTTGGCATTCATTTGCGCGACCGCACGCGTGCGCCAAGCTTCAAGTTGATTGGTCGGCTCATCCAGCAGACGAGCAATGTGCATGAGGCATTCTGTAGAATAAATTAAAATGGCATTGAAAAGTGGATCCTGGATGATAAACGGACAAGTAGCCGCAATCTTAGCCTCTTCGTAATCGGCAGAACGGAAAAGATCAACCAGATAGACATAGCGATCATAATCTGCCTGGGTGGGCCGATGGGCCGCCGCTCGGGGATTTTGCAAATCCTTGCGGGTGTAAGGCGGAATGGACACTTGTTGGGGATCAATGCGCTGCAAAGCACTATCCCAAGTCGGCGAATTATCTGTACCAGGCTCCCAGGGATGACAAATATAGGCTAAGCCCTCCTGAGCTGGGTCCCGATCACGATAGAGATAGGCGTGCTGTGCTAGAATCTTTGGATAAAGCGCACGAAGTAATGTTTTGGCCTCATCCCGATTCGGCGCATGCCGGTAGGCATGCCACAGCGCAAAGCCAAATACTGGTGGCTGGGTGATCCCCGAAGTGGCTTGTTCAGGCGCCATGCTGGCACGTTCTGCTTGCCAAAATTCTGGTCCGGGAAAGTAACGCGCCTCGGGATCGTTGCCAAAAATAATATGTGGTAACATCCCATTTTTCCACTGTCCTCGAAAGAGGAATTGCAAATCCTTTTCTACACGCTTCCAATCGTAAGTCGCCAATCCAATCACAATAAATCCGGTGTCCCAGTTCCACTGATGAGGATAGAGACTAGGCGCTGGTCTGGTAAAATGACCATTCCAATTACGATCCAATACATCACGGGCAGATTGTCTCAAAATTTTATGGTACTGTGTCATCATCAATATTTCGATTGCTTTTTAAAATAATAAAAAACCGGAATGCCGAATAATAGGACGCCAGTACCCCATAATACTTGTTGAGGTTGTTCGAAAATGGTACTCAATAAGAAAATGGAAGAGGTAAAAATGAAGACAAGAGGAATGATTGGATACAAAGGTACACGAACAGAAGGGGACGCTAATCCTTTTCTAAATCGAAATACAAAAAGACTAATCCCAGCGAGGGTCATAAAAGCAATATCCATAAAGGTGACGTAGGAAATCAGATCGTGAAATGTACCCCAAAAAGATACGAGAATCGTTGCCCAGAATGCCTGCAAAAACATAGCAAATGCCGGTGTTTTGTAGCGTGGATGTAAGACTGCCAGTCGTTGGAAAAAATTACCATCCTTGGCCATGGCAAAATAGATACGCGGCGCAGACATAGTGTAGATACTCACCGTCCCAAAAATCGATAACGCAATCACTACCGACATCAGATAGCCGCCGACACCTGGTAAAGCCGATTCAAGCGCATCACCGGCAACACGTTCCGTCGCTGCAATGTCGGTAAGCGGCAACAAAAGCATGTAAGAGAAATTGATTAAAATATAAACGATGGTCACGATCAACACCCCAAAGACCATCGCCCATGGGACCGTACGTCGTGGGTTAATCGCTTCACCAGCCAGGTATGAGGCATGATGCCAGCCCCCCATAGACCACAACACGCCAATAAGGGCCACAAACACAGCTTGCATAGGCCGCTCGGGACTATTGGTTAGACCAAAATCTAATTCAACCGACATCGGTTCAAAATAGAACATGGCGAAAAGCACAATACCAATGATGGCCAATAATTTGATTCCCGTAAATAATTTGGCTACCTCCTGGCTAATATTCACCCCAAAGGCGTTGATTCCGGTTAATCCCCAGATCAGTATAATGGCAACAATAATCTTTTGTATATCGGACAGGGGTACAAAAAAGGTCAGGTATTCCGTGAACGCTAAACCTAAGGCCGCCAAGGCACCAGTATTGACCACCAACAGAATCACCCAGCCGTATAAAAAAGCAACAAGATCACCAAAGGCTTCTCGTAAATACACATAGACACCACCCGCCCCGGGGAAACGCGAACCGACTTCTGACAAGGTCAATGATCCCGTTAGTGCAATCAGTCCTCCTACGGCCCAAACGATAAGAATTAAGCCGTGATCGGGTACTTCGCGAGCGATTTTACCGGGCGTCACAAAAATACCAGAGCCGATACAAGATCCTACGGCAATCATCGTCAGACCGTAAAGGGTGAGCTTGCGATTTAGTTGGTTCATCGAAAGGACGTTATCTTATTGCGCTTGGTAAAGAGAACTCAGAACGGGTTTTAGGCGAGTGGTCCAGCCGGCATATCCCTTTGCATTCATATGCAATCCGTCTTCAATAAAAATACTGGAATCAGGGCTACCCGTAGCCGTTAGCATACTGGTTTCGGTAGCAAAATAGTGCAGATGATCACGCTGTTCAATGTACTGGCGAATCATCGTGTTCCCTTGCTCATATTGAGGCCAAAGGTCCCAGCGGGCCAGCGAGGGTTTCATCGACATAAAAATCATTTCGGTATCCGGGAGGCGCTTATGAATCATTTGTTCCAGCTGCTCAAAGTTTTTGTATACCTCTTCGGCCGAGTCTCCCGCAGCAATGTCATTTTCACCGCAATAAAGCACAATGAGTTGGGGAGCATAAGCAAATAGAATTCGCTCCGCGTAGTGGATCACCTCCGGTAATGTAGAACCACCAAAGCCGCGATTGATCGCCAGCATGGGTGCCATATCAGTATTTAAGCTAGACCACATTCGGATACTGGAACTCCCAATGAATAACACCTCACGCGGATCTGCAGTACGATTAGCGTCCTGTTGTTCCATTCGTTCAATTTCTGCTTCAAAGCGAGTCAAATCAGGCGTAGATGCATCAGTTGCGGGTGCAGTCATAACAGAAGACTCGGGAGGTGTCGATGGGGTCGAATTTTGACAAGACCATATCAAAACGGCGATGAGGGCAAACAAAAGTTGGCGCATGGGTAATAGGATTTAGGGCAGATTCTCCAAACACGAACATTTGAAGACGCTGACAAACATCAGAATATATCACATCGTCGGGAGCGACCTAAGGTAATCATAATCTATTGATACCCAAAACTAATTAGTCCACGAATTGAAGAGGTGTCATTTTATCATCATTCTTGGTCAGAAAGTCCTTACACGACAACAGCCGCAAAATCTATATAAAGACTTTGCGGCTGTCGATAGCTGTTAGCTCCTAAATTCTGATTGGTTGACTACTCTTCGCGCATCCCCATTTTTTCACCAGCACTGGTTTTGATGCGCTCCACAATAAGCTTACCAACATTACGGCCTTGGTCCACACCGTACTCAATCGCCGGTCGGTAGTGGATACCACCATAGAGGCGACTTATCGCGGCTTCATCGCTCGCGTGGTAAAAAGAATTAAATTCACGGACGGGTAGACCATATTCTACTTCCGTGGAATCCACAAACGTAAAATCATCTCCAAATAATTGGGTCAAAGCTACCGCGGAAGCGCCCGAGATGACGCTGTGCCCACTCGTATGCTCAGGGAAAGGTGGCGTTTGCAAAACGGGCTGCCAGTCTTCATCGTAATAGCTATTGATCACCGTTTCGGGGCGCACCAAATTAGAGCGATATTTTTCATCCCAGCAACTGATAAATCCATCAAATAAGCTGATCGAAACTCGAGTATAGGCTTCCAGTGTTTTCATAATATCCGCACCAGCCTTCTTGGTCGCAATCTGAGTGATGCCGATCCAGTGTCCACCGGGGGTAATTTTTTTAGTAGCGTACATGACGTGTCCCTTATGATGCGATACATAGGGATTACAGTCCCAGAATTCCGCAATGGCGACCTGCTCGGGGTCTACGTTTTTCACAACATCGTATACCTCCATCACTTCTTTGTAAAAGCGACTTTTCTTATCGAGACTAAATGCGGTTGGTGGTGCCGGCGTGAATTGCTGTGCTGAGTCCAGTACCATCGGGCGAATCTCGCGCCAGCTCGGCTCAATCCCGTCCATGTAATCAGGAGGGGTTGGCTTCCAACTCGCGGGATCCTCGACAATGGTAAATTTCGGATAGGTTCGTGTCTCGTGGTATTTATCCTTACTGGCCCAGTCAAGAATAAAAGCGCTGATTTGATCACCATAAGTCATTGAACGGCGATAAACGTCAGCCGGCATTTGGAGCGCGGTAAATTCAGCGTAAATCTCATTTTCGAACTCTTCAATCTGATTCTCAGAGAAGATCAACGCCTTTCCCGTCGTCAGGAAAGCCCGAACACTTGCTAAGGGATAGCAATAAACACTATCGGCAGCCGGTGCGGGTAGCGTTCCCAAATCTTTCAATTGGCCACCAAGACTGGCATAACCGGGAAAGTCATGGCGCAACACTTCATAAGCAGCGATGCTCGGGTAGGTATATATCCGGCTGGCCACTGGCGGCGAAAAAATATCGTGGACAATGACGTCAGTCAATTGCTTCATTGAACGGTGTACAAAATCAGCTTGCTTAGCCTCTTGCTGATAATTGGGATTTACCACTTCGGTTTGACAGGCCGACACAATCATCAAGACTGCGACTAAGATGGCCGTTGGAATACGATTAAACTGCAACATTTTTGAATACGTCTTTAATTTTCTGACTAATGCTTTCGTTTGCTAGTTTCGATTGATTAGGCAAAATTAACACTTGCCTCAAAACATTTCCATATTTAACCATACGAAAATCGTACCCGAAGCAGATTATCCGCAAAATATAAAACCGGACAATGCGTGAGCACGATCCGGTTCAATTATAAAAAATCAGCTTATCCCTTATTTAGTAATGACCAATTTTAGCAGTTGGGTCTGGTCATCGACCCTTAGGTGGCCATAGTATAGGCCCTCGCTTAGGTGTTGGGCATCGAAGCGGAAATCATGTTGCCCCGCAGCTAATTGAGCGTTGGCTAACAACTGCGTCACTAATTGTCCTTGTCCGTTAAGTATCTGTAGCGTCACGTCCGCTGACGCATCCAAATTGAGTTGAATCGTTGTTTGCTCGGCAAAAGGATTAGGCATTACCTGAGCTAAAAAACCAACCATTGCTGGCTCACTACTCAAATCATGGCGCCAGCGTTCCGTTAGTCCATCCTCGTTATTAAAAGGCACAACGGGAGGCGTTTCACAGGGCCCTCCTTCGATATATCCCAAAAAGGTCGCTCCATTTTCGATGCGAAAACCGGGCGTTAAACGAATAGATTCTCCGGCCCGCATCGTTGCTCGGCTGCCATCCAAGTAGTTGACATTATTTGCGGTTGTAATGGTTTGATTTGCCAAGTGATTCGATAAGATGCGATCACCGATTACTTCATTATCAACGACTAAGTTATTATCCGTTACCCGGTAATTACGGGTTCGGTTGGCGGTTTGATTAAGTCGTTGGGCATTATCCCGCGTATTAGTCCCGGTGGCAAAACCATTAAACAGGACATTAGGGTTCGAAAAATGCTGTACCCGGCAACCGTTGCCATTATTACAGCCTAAAGCCATGAGGGTACGACCGTTCGCATTATTACCGTTAAAGATATGTCCGCGGGCAAAGTTTGGATTTGCGGCGCTATTATTATGAAATGCACCTTGCAAGTGCCCAATCTCATGGGTAAAGGTGAAGCGACCAATGAGGAGGCTATTGCGCGTCGCGGCACCAAAGGCGTCAGCAGCATTTACCGCATCTACTACCCAAGCAATTCCGAAGGCAGTACCCGTACTACCTCCAAAAGTAAACGCAATGGCAGATTCCCTAATCAAGATTTGCACATCGGACTCATAATCATCTCGGATATCGTGTATTTCATCAAGAACACCATCATTGTCGTCCCGAAAACGGACAAAATCTTCAGATACTTGAAATCCACCGGGATGATTGACTTGAGTGTTACTTTCATTATGATTGATCACAATAATCCGGGCAATCTCAGCCTCTAATGCTATTTCACTCAAGACGTAAGCCGTATTAGCTTCGTCCGCTAAACCTTGAGAAAATAGCGTTAAATCTCCCGGAATATTATCGGCCGCATCATCGGTATACATTAACGCAATGCGATAGGTGCAAGCATCATCATTACCACCACCCCGATGCTCACCTGAATGGTCATCAAAATGCTCTGGCAGATCTACGCCCTCATAGACACAATCGTAGTGGTTATCTGCATAGGCCAAATCATTAATTTCTAACAACAGATGCCATTCATCACTTAACGCTAAAAGTGTATATGCTTTATCTTCAAAAATAAATTTTGAAAATACTTGTTCACCTAATACCGAAAAATAAATGCCATGCCCATTTTCTAATTGTCCCAGCCACGAGTAATCTTTCGGATTTCGTTCATTACGCTTTAATGCTACAGCGGTAATTATCGCACCATTTATTTCCAAGCAAATGACATCCGAATGTAATTGCGTTGTATTTATTTTAACAATTTGAACAGCATTAACATTAGGGTCATTTTTGTATTTTTCATAAAAATCAATTTCGGTTGCGTTGGTCAATTGTTTTTCCATAAACGTTTCCGACAGCAGGCAATCCTGACTTTGTAAATCATTTAGAAAAAACAACATTAAAAAACCATACGCAATATATTTCACGTGCATAGAGAATATTTTTTAATGAATTAAAAATCAACTTACTTTAATCAACAATAATCCAACTTTAGGTTATTTGTTTTCTAATTGTTCAATGCGCTCTAAAAGTATTTCTAATTGATTTTTTATTTCGTTATTCTCTTTTTGCAATTCAGTAATTTTTTCATCAGCTGTAATGGCATAAATAGTCAGTTCTTCAATTTTTTCCATTTGCAAGCGTGAAAGTTCGCCAAGACCAAGTCCATTGGCTTCAATTTCTTGAGCAGAAGGAATATTAGGCAGGTGTTTATTTTTTTCAATATATTCTTTCACCTGACCAAGTGTCATCAATGGATAATCTTTTTCAAAAACATAATCAGGGAAATTATTTAAAGTCACTTCTACTTCACGTGCGAATACACGACCATCTCCCATAACTTGAAAATTATAGACATTACTCAAGCGTACACCTAAAGCTCGCGTGTTAGCATTGGTTGCATCTACTCTTGCGTACACTTTAACTATGGCTCCATTATTGGCAGCTAATACGCTTGAGAAACGACCACTCCCAACGACGTCTAAAGTGTATCCAGGATTATCTGTTCCAATTCCCAGACGACCATTCCAGTCAAGGGTCATTCGCTTTTTCAATTGGGCACTATATCCTTGTGCAGCTGGTTCTCGGGTCCAAAACTGAATACTTCCCATGGGGGGGCCACCGGGAGAAAATGCTTGTTGTGTAAATACAATTTTTTCGGTGACATAGCTGGACCCCGCAGAGCCTTCTATGGTTCCATGCATAGTATTAGCCCCGGATGAAGAGCCACCCGACAAACGCAATATTGGAGGGTTAGTACTTGAATTTCGAGAGATATGCAACATCGTTTGTGGAGTAGATAAGCCAATCGCCGTATTGCCATAACGATATCCATTGGAAAAGGCATTAGTGCCAAGCCATTGTTGTGCTAAAAGTGGTGTTCCTAATAAACTTATACCAAGTATTAGCCAAACATTTTTAAGCATTTTTTTCATGTTAGTTCCTTTTTTAGTTTCAAATAATAAAATACATTTCCATTCTGATCAAGTTTGCTTGATCAGTCCTAGTTTTAAAATCAGAGTTAAACGTTTATTTAAGAATCGTTAATTAATCGACATAAACCATTGTTTGATGTTGAACATAAAGCTCAAATTCATTTTTAATTTGACAGATATAATTTGTCCTTGCCTCTGCAAAACAGCCATATTAAATCCAGCCTTGTACTACACAACATAACACAAAGTAGAATAACCACAGACCATTCCACAGTGGATCAGATAAGCAGTAATTGCTTATTCAAATAAAACTGTTCGAATTCAATTAATATAAATGGTTGGAATACTAAGGTTGAAACACCTAATTGACAAAACGAATATAATACTTTTCTTAAACAAATACTAAAAAAGCATTTATTCGATGAGCATATTTTTTAAAACCCAAAATCAGATGTTAAAATACATCACTAATTGTATTTAGCCATTCAGGTTGATTTCAACCAAAGTATTAAGCTGACTTAGTATTGATAAGCAAGAATAATTGTAAAACAAGTAGGCTCTTAGGTTTAGAGCGTTCAGGCGAATTGATGGGTATAATGTAATTACATTTCAAGCAAAAAGTCAAATATTTTTATTAATTAATCTTAGACTTAACAAAAAAAGCCCGACAATGTAGCCGGGCTTTCATTTCTAGTCATTTATTTTTATTTCACCGAAAAGGTTTTCTTATCCTTTCCAACACCTTGTAACGTGAGCGAAGTCCAGCTTTGAGGAAGTGTCGCCTTCAACTGAATAATGCCTTCATCCGTAATATCTAAGCCACCAAGGCCAGACAGTACAGCCTGCAACATCCCCCCCGCACCGGTGGCGAAGTAGGGATTGGTACCGCCAGCCGTCTCAGAGATCACACCAAACGGAGGCACTTTATTCGGTTCGTAGCTTTTCACGAATAACTCATGTGCTTTTTCAGCCTCACCCAAGCGGCCATAAAGGGTCGCTAATACAGAAAAGCCCATCGCCGGCCCATCGGGCGCCATGCGCGGTTCGTAATATTTCAAATCGCGCAAGATCGCTTCGCGCTCGGTGACGATCTTCATCGGATAAGACAGCAAATTCACATCGGCTTGCTTGATCATCACACCGTCGTAGGTTGCATTTTCTCGGGTGGTACCATCGGGAAAAGTCAAAATTGGAATATTATCCGCTACGTGCATCCAATCGGGATCGGGCGTTTCGCCTAATTCACGGGCGGCTTGGGTAGCATAAGCCAGTACCGTCTTGGCCATCCCATTGGTATAAGCATTATTATCGATATTCTCCTCCCACTCGTTAGCACCGATCACATTATTGATATCATAGCGGCCGGGACCATTGCGCTCGACTCGACTTATCCAGAATTTGGCCACTTCCTCCAGCATAGGATAACCACGCTCGCGTAGCCATTCCTTATCCTTGGTCACTTGGTAATACTTCCAAAAGGCCCAGCCAATATCTCCAGTAATGTGGTGCTGGAATGGTCCCGTCAAAGCCCAAACCGGGGTATCCTCCGATCCATCGGCGGAAGATTCCCAAGGGAACATCGCACCATCGTATCCGTGTGAGAAAGCATTTTGCTTAGCGGCACCCAAACGTTCATAACGGTACTCCAGTAAGGAATGTGCAATATCTGGTTGTAGCATGAGCAGCGGTGGATACATCCAAATCTCAGTATCCCAAAAAACGTGTCCATTGTAGCCAAGGCCAGATAAGCCCATTGGCGATAAACTGTAAGCAGTCCCTTTGCGTGCAAAAGAATAGAGATGGTAGATCGCAAAGCGCACATCACGCTGCGCCTGCAAATCGCCTTCGATCAGGATATCACTTTCCCAGAGTTTGGCCCAGGCGGCATCGTGGCGACGGAGTAGACGCTCAGTCCCTTCCAGAGCACCAAAGATGGTCAGTCGTTCTGCCTCGTTGTGCGGATCGTCGTAGTGCTCCGTCGAACAAGTCGAAGCAACTAGCGCGAAGCGATAGGTCTCACCCGCTTTAAGCTTTTTGTAAAACTTGGCGAGATGCATATTGTAATCCCAATCTTCGTGAATGACATCGGGCTCATTACCGTGTGACTCCGGGAAGATAAAACTGGTAGAGGCCGCCAGTTTGTGTTTTCCTGAGGGACTATCGGCAACGGAAGTCATAAGCGGAATTTTGACGTGTGGCCGATCTATCTCGGCGAAATAATTACGCACGTCACCGAGATGATTTGGAGCTTCGAGGACACTCATCGGTGTAATTTCACAGTCCTGCTTTGCGGTAATTTCCACAATCACCAAAGAAGTATAGGGCAGATGCCGCAGCGACATCATCGTATGCTTTACTTCCACTTTATCGTAAGCTTCAAAAGTGGTCGTCAAGGCCGCCCGTTTCATGTCCAACACTTGCGCGTAATTTTTGATGACTTTGCGATCCACACGACGGCGGTCCACATCCAGATTTAGATTGACGTGGTTGAAGGTTTTGAGGATATTTGATACGCGTCCGCGCTGGTAGTAATCGTAAACACCATTGAGGACGACATCCTGCACGCGCATGGGCTCAGGCGAGGACACTAGTCCAACCATACCATTTGCGCAGGTGACACCATAATATTCGTTAGGATCAATATCCTGGGCAACGATGTGCCAGGGGGAATTTGAGTAATCTTGTGCGGGCAAAGTAAAGGCAGCCAGCACAAATGCCAGGGTCAAGATGCTAAGTTTCATACCGTTTTTTTTGTCAACGATTATACAAAAAATAAGCGCCACTCCCAATGGAATGGCGCTAAATTTCGTAGATATACGAACCGCCTTAAGCGATCTCGATTTGTTCAAAGTTTATTCTAAAAATATTGGTAGCCCAAACATCCAAATGCACTACCGTAAGTAAAACAATCTGAGAGCTTATAGAAACTATTAATAGCGTCTATAAGTCAGTTTTTAGTACTTCATTAATTTTTCAGAATGAATAGTTTGTCCAGCTGCATTTGTAACCACGACAAAGTAAATTCCTCCAGAATAATGGCTCGTATCTAAAGCTGATGCACCTTGCAGTAAAGTCGTTTCCACTTTTTCACCAAGTGCATTAAAAACGGAGACTTGGAACATCTGATCCATCAGGCCATTATTCACATTGAGTTCTAGCTTATTATTAAATGGATTTGGAAATATGGAAACGGCAGCTTCCGGCAAACTCGGGTTTTCAGCTAATCCCAATCCGCCCCAAGGATCATCAGTAGGGCAATAATCCGGATAATTGACGTATACGGTCCACGTTTGAGTCGCTCCACTACCGCAGTACTCACTTAGAGGTGTTACTTTGACTGTAGCTACAAATTTTCTGGTCGTTAAGGTGGACAAACATAAGGTTGATCCATCAGAGCTCCCGATTATTTTGGAAGAACTACTCGTCACTTCGTAACCGTTGACACATGGTACATTGGCAAAATCGAAACAATTCTCAAACGCATCTAAACAGATATACTGTAAATCCAAAGGTGGAACCGAAGGAATTTCGGGTACAGTGCAATCCAGGTTAAAGGTACCAGATAGTGTCTTCGTTTTATTACAAACTGAGGTTATAGTAGCTGCAACGGTAACCATTTGGTCGGATGAGCCGATAATTGTCGCATAGTAATAATCATTATCCTCGGAGGTAATAATCCCATCATCTGATGGTTGCATTGGTGTACTCCACGAAATACTGGAAAGACATTCTGATTTCAAGACTTTTAGTCGTAGTTCGCCACAGCTGGTTTCGTCTTCAATTTCCAGCGGCAATTCATCTCGCATGTGTGCCACCTGATAATCGTAGTAAATTTCATCAATCCAGGCATGATAAAACCAAAACATAGCCGCCATAGGGGAGGTAGCCATTGGCCCCATCACTCCTCCGATTGTCGTATGAACAGCGTTATGCTGCCCTTCCAATAGATTGGAAAACACATCAACATTTGTAAGGGTGCACAATTTTTCACAGGTATCAAAATCGTCAAAATCAATTTGCGAATTATCAGTTAAGCATAATGGATTTTGCACGCTAAAGTCAGAATAAAAGTCTGCGTCCTCAGGATCACAAAACGCCTCGGGTGCCAATAAGGCCATCGGCAGACAATCTTTCGTCACATCCCAGGCCGGAAAAGGAACATATTTATCTCCACCAGGAATGGTTAATAAATAATCTTCCAACCCAGCAATGTAATCCCTATGCCAACTTAGGAAAAATTCTGTTCCGGTAGCGTGTGCTCCGGAGGTCATATGCTCCTCGATGTGGTCACAGACGTAAGGCATCATCATTGAAATCAATTCTTCTAAATCAATATTAATAGATGTGACTGACGGTCGTCGTCCCGCATAAACATTAGAGGTTGAAAAAAAGGTAAGGCAAAAGGTAGTAATGGCGCAGACCCACGCCAGGGTGCGTTTAGTTTTCATAATACTTTATATTTTATTTCCTCTTTAACGCATTTGGAAGTTGCGGCCTACTTCTTTTTTAAGTGGTTTCGGCTTTGCCCACTTGGATGTTTTAGTGGCATAAAATTAATTTTTTTTGTAAAAAAGAAAAAAATAAAGTATTAAAAATATCGACTCCTGTTTACTTGCTCTTAAGTCAGTTAATTTTAGAGAGAGGGAATTATTTAAAGATATCTTATCACTCTGGCTCAGATTTAGGCAGGCAAAAACAGTTAATCATCTATCGACTTTGACGACCTCATTATAGTCTTAGGCATTATCAATTGCATCATTTTAAAAAGTAATCGTCCACGCCGAGTACTTCAGCGTGGACGATTAAAAGGTATTCGAAAATAATCTATTAATTGGTCTACGAGCCAATTGGCAATAGTCGAGATTTAATTTTCAACCAAAAGATTTTCCTCAAATACAAAGTAGGAAATTTTGGTCAGAATTAGCAGCCGGGATAGAATGTTGGACAGCCCGTAGTAGTTCCCGATGCACCACAAGCGTTGTAAGTTACCGTCACCGTGCCTGGTCCAAAGACAGTGATGCAGACGTAATGCGTTGTTTGCCCCGCAATGGTTTTTGGATACAAGCCAGGACCATCGTCCTGATCAACAGTTAGACGGGTCACATCCAGCAAATCATCAATTACTTCAACCAACCAGTCTGAAGTGGTATTTTCAGTAATGTCAAAGGTAGCGGCACAAGCGCATTTATCTGGCGCCAAGTCCGTCGCAGTAAGTTCCTCCAAACTATAGATAAAAGTTTGTTGGATTTCCGCATCGGGAGAAGTAGTTGAATTTGTGCTCGTAGGTGTAGAGAAAGCTAAGCCGATTCCCAGAAATAAAATAAGTGTGATAGAGGGAAATGCATTTTTCATTGGAATAAATTTTAGGGTAAAAAAATACAACCCAATGTTGTGCTTAATTTTCCGAGAATTCAATTGGTATTATTTAAACGGTACAAATAAATTTTGAGCGTGCTGTTTTCCATGTTAAGTGTTATTTAAAAATACACTTCAATTATTCTTAATTTAATTCAGTCCAGCCAATACATTTCAGAAATTGCTCTTTCCTACGTACTGAAACATTCAAATGGATGCCATTCTCCAACACCACATAACCTCCTCTTCCCCGTACGTATTGTTTTATCCATCGAAGGTTGATTAAATACTTACGATGAATCCTACAAAAAGATTGACGTCGCAAATGCTTTTCAATTTTGGTAAGCGAATAGGTTATTACTTTTTTAGACTTATTTTTAAAATATAGAATTGAGTAATTTCCATCCGCCTCGCAGTATGTTAATTCATTCAAATAAATAAAATCCAATCCCTTCAATGTTGGGACGACCATTTTAGGGTGATCACCATTAATCATAGTCAAGTGCTTTGGAGTTATTAAAGAAATAATACGATCCTGTACCAAAATGTATCAAATCATTTTGGCAAAACCGAGTATGGGTATGGAATGCCCATGTGTTTAAACTCTGTTTGGATGAATTTCAACAATAATCAAAATACACGAAAACGATAATTACACGCTGCATATAAATGATCGCACAGTTGTTAAGCTAGAGTGAATAGTAATCAATTATTTTGCAGTAATGGCAAGTGTGGTTGAAAACACCATAATCAACCCATTAACAAGATAATTAATTTTTCACCCAATTGCAGCTATTCCCTAGCTTTTGTTAGTGATTATAAAAAAGAATTATCGTAACAGCCAACCAACTCCGATACGAACATTTGGAAAATGTGGATAAGCTAGTTCAGCTCTCAGATAACATTGTTCGGACAAATGCCAATCTAGTCCAGCACCTAATTCAAGGCGATGATTAATGCGTTGGTCAAAAGGAAATACCTTGTGGTCGACATTGAGTGGCAAAGTAATTACCGACCACCCGGCAAACGTATAGGGGCTTAATCTTTGGGATTGCACTGGCAGACGGTAACTAGTACGTAGTGTAAAGGAAGTCATTTTATACGCTGCTTCGCCCGTCTTGCGACGGCCGACCACATGTTCAAAGCTAAACCCAAGCCCCCACTGTTTACCGCCCATTTCAACGGCCGCACCTCGGCCGATCCCACCGTAGTCTTGGTGGTAGGCCATCGGTAAACTTGCAAAGGCTGTAACCCGCCCGACTGTACGGCGGCTCTTTTCCTGATCTTCTTGGTAGGCCGCCGGCGACATGAATTTGTTGTACGTCAAAACTTGCGCGACCAAATCCCGATAACGATACCGTAGATTGGTCGGCACATTGACCTCTATACAATCGGCCATAAGCTGGGTTAATTGGCTTACGAACTCTTCTTCACAAAGCGTCACGATTACTTCGCCTGATTTTTTCACAAAATATACGCCCGGTTGATCCGGCAGGGTGTAAAGGTTCATTTCACCTTGGACAATTCGGCGCAGAAATACTTGCCGTTCCTGCGGATATTCTTTCTGCTTTCGATCCTTTAGTACATACTCTACATGATGACTTTCGAAGGTATCTCCATCACTAAACCGAAAGCTACGTAGCTCAACGGGGCGATAAACTCGGTGCTGTTTTTCATCTTTAGCCCGGAAGCTGACGCCCTTACAAAGCAAATCAACCCGTTGATCGCGTAAATGGCCTGAGATGGTGTCCCCGGCCAGAGTAATTATAAATTCATTTTGAGCAATGGTCGTAGTAGGAAAGTAGTAAGCACATAGGACGATCAAGCCTACGAACGCCAAGAGGGTGCGGAAGTTTTGCATAGCTTTTTTTCTTTGGTTTGACATAGGATATTAGTTTTTCACCATCCTAGTCTGGAGTTTTCCTACGATTGATAACGTATATCAAGGGGTGGATAATTGCATTTACCTATTATTTTTTATTCCAACCTATTAGATCATCAAAACTATAGAAGTATCATGACTACCCTGAACATTGACCGTATTCGGTTACGCTTCAAGCGTTTGTTAGCCACAGATGGCATCGCCGCACTATTACAAACCTTAGACAAGGCACTACGCCACGACCGATTGATTTTTGACACCTTCATCGTCGTGAGCAGCGAGCACCAACAACTTGAACGAGATATTACCTTGCATGGACTGGCGTTCAATCTAAAGATTGAAGCCTTGGCTAAAGTCCGTCGAAAGCTGATGCTATTGATCTGTGATCTGGAGCTTGAAGATCTAAGTGATTATTTCCTTGATAAGCATTTACCAAGACCATGGAAAAGCACATTGCAACAGATTAGAAGAATACCGTTGCGCAAAACGATGCACCAAATTTTAGAGCAGGTCCGACATTGGGGAAGGCATTTGCGGATGATGTAGATGGAGATCCTCACACTTCCCACGAGTATTCCAACGTTGAGAAAATGACAGAGTCATTTTCTCTCTGGGAAACTCCAATAATAAACCATTATTCTCTTCCATACTGCCGAAAATAAAAGATCCCTTCTGACCCAGCGTTCTAGATCAAAAGGGAAAGGAAAGTGTTCGTCTATATCCGAAAAACGATAATAATTTTATTCTAAAGCACTAATACCGCCTGCCTTTTAATTTAAAGGTCCGTACCATATTAAAACCAAATTGAATATCTCCATTCATCCAATTCCCGGTAGTCTCACCGATAAATTGTTTTTCGATCATCCCGGCAGCATTGGTAAAATGTAATTGAAACACATGGCTTCCTGTATTGAGATCCAGCCCAAAAGTGAGTGCATTTTTTTGTCCCTGCGGCAAATCACCGGGCATGGTATAATAGTACTCAGCGGTAAAAGCCCAGTTTTTGGAAATCTGAAATTTACCCGCGGCGCCAAGTACGAATTTATCATTGGGGATAGTCGTTGTTTCAACGAGATTCAAATGCAGAAAGGTTGGCATCAATTGTACCGAAAGACGATCACTAAGTTTACGCGCAATCAGCAATTGATGTGTGTAGGACAGTCGATTTTGGTACGACAAAGGACGCGCCGGATCACTAGCCTTCAAACTATTATACGCCAGACTAGAAAAAGCTGTCACCGATACGGGCATTCCACCTTGGCCGGAAGCGCCTTGACGAAGTAAGCGTAGTTTTAAAAATCCATCGAATTCTTTTCCCAACGAACTACGCCCCAGTCCTATATTGAGCCAATCCCTTACCCCATAATCCAAGCCCAATCGAATATTGGCCTGATCAAGTCCAAAGAGCTCATAAGCCCCATCATTAATTCGGCCAAAGCGATGACCGATTATCATTTCCATTTCGCCTTCTTGTAGCGTTTCAACAGAATGCCCGTTGGCTACGCGCGTTCCACGGAACATACCATGTGCGTATTTAATTGGTGTCGTGGTCTGTGCTAAGAGGGATAATCCCAATCCGCAGAATAGACCAAGGAACAGTATCCTTTTCATGTATTTGGTCGTTATCAAGTGGTAAAGTTTAAAAAATACGGGAGCCCGTTAATCCATTCCCCTCGGCACTTCTTACCATACAGCTTTATTATTTTAAATAAGCCTCGGGGAAGGATTAACTACGGGTCATTTGACAAGAAAATTTGAAATTTAGGGTTAATGAAATTGTTAAAAAAAAGTTTATAGTTGACGAATATCCGTTCCTTGGTTGTATAGGAAAATACGCTTAATTATTTGGTGCACCGTCGGCAATCCATAGTCGCATCTTTTCAATATCACAGGCCGGAATTTTTGCAGTGCTTGGAGGCATGGGAGAAAAACCGGCATCGTGATTGGTCGTACCAAATAAAGAACCATCATTAACATAAGGCTTCACTTTATCGTAACCTTCGAGATTAACGCCGCCGTCTTCTCGTCCATTCCGATGACAACGTGTACAATAGGCCAATAAAATAGGCGCGATATCAGCTGCATAAGTGGCCGTCGTCACATTGCAAGGTTCATCTTGTACATGTTGATACAATTCTTCTTCATTATCGTAATAACAGCCTTGCCATAAAACTGCTATAGAAAAAAGCATTAAACACAATTTATATTTCATCTTTTGATTGCTTTAAAGTGGTCTGAATACAGAGATAATTATTCTGCTTTTTAATCACTAATTATTCTGGGCACCTTCATCAATCCATTTTTGCACTTGCGCAATTCGACAATCACTCAGACGGCTACCACTCGGAGGCATAGGCGCGAATGATACTTCATATTTCATAGAACCGATCAACGAGCCATCTTCAACGTAAGGAATCACTTTATCGTAAGATTCAAGATTGACACCGCCGTCCGAGCGACTGGCGTTATGACAACCAATGCAATAATTTTGTAGCATCGGAAGAATATCCGCAGCGAAAGCAGATGCTTCGGGATCACAAGGTGCTCCACAATCCGTATTTTTTGCCCCTTGATTAATCCAATCGCGAATGATCCCAATCTGGGCACTCGTCAGGCGAGGCGCTGGTGGTGGTGGCATGATATCATCACTATCCGATTCTGTAATCGATTCGTACAGTTCACTGTTGTTCGCGTTACCGGGGCTCACCTCCTTGCGCACATTTTCATAATTGTTAAGTACAATGTCATCTTCAGCCGAGGCCGGATCATGACAACCACTATAGGCGCAAGAAGAAATCATAATAGGTAGCACTTGATGCTGAAAAGAAATCTCTCCTTCTTCACAAGGATTATTTAACCCGGGATCTTGTACCGGTGGTTCCGGTGGAAGCCCTCCGTCGGGAATTACCGGATCTGATTTGCAGGCAATGAAAATCAATAAGATGCACATTACCAGCAATTCATCTAAGCTTAGTGTCGATAGCATATTGTGGTTATTTTAATCGAAATCGTTAAACAAAATTCTTCTCTAACGGGCGCGTTCTTCGATATAGGCCCGCAAATCCTCAATTTGCTGCTCGTTCATCCGCTCCCGGGGGTAATGTGGCATGTAAGGCCGATGCCCCGGAATTGCATACGTCCCATAAGCAATGATTTGGTAGAGCGAGAAGTGCGAGTTTTTTGGGATCATTTTTTTCAAGTGCCGAAAACTCATTTTACTATCGTCGAGTATATAATGCGATACCCCCTCCGGGCGATGACAGTGCATACAACTCAGCTCATACAGATCTTTGCCCCGCGCGGGGTCTCCTACTAGACCGGGGTAACCTTCGCCTTTGTTAGCCGGAGCGTCGTAAAAATGCGCGGGAGATTTGGTGTTAT
>JANQQI010000047.1 GCA_028285085.1 Saprospiraceae bacterium
ATGCACCGTTTCTGCGGATAAATAGCGCCGGCCACCGTAGTAGCCATCATTGAGCAATAATTGCATCAGGACCGCCAAATCATTAGCATTCGAAAAGAGGCCAGCGTGACCACTTACCCCACCCAGCATTGCGGCTCCCATGTCGTGAACATAGCCGTGGATGCGTTGCCGCCGGAAGTAACGATCTTCTTCGGTGGGAACAATCTTGCTTTTGGGAAAATTCTTCCAGGGGTTAAAAGTCGTAGAAGCCAAGCCTAGTTTTTGATAAAACTGCTCAGCGGCATATTGATCCAGGGATTGGCCACTTTGCTCTTCGACCATATCGCTGAGTAGATAAAAGCCAAGATCGCTGTATTTGTACCGCCTTTTTGAAAGTAATTCTGATTCGTAAATCTGTTGCCGAATAACATCCGTATAGTCATTGCGCATGTATAATTTCTCCGTAACGGGAATGCTATATTGGCTGGTGGGTTTTTTATGGTAATAACGTGAAAGAGGCCGTGGATTGCGTCGACTCGAAGTGATAGTTTGCTCATAGAATGGAATCCAGGGTTTTAATTGAGCGCGATGGGCCATGACATCTTGAACGGTCATATCGGCCTTATTCGTAGAATCCAGTGCAGTGAGGAATCGGCTCATGGGCTCATAAACATTGAGCGTCCCTTCGTCGTGGAGTTTCATCACCGAGAGCGTCGTCGCTGCCACCTTTGTAATGGACGCCAGATCAAATAAATCATCGGTCTGAAGACGCTTAAGCTTGCGGTAAGTATGATGGCCGAAAGCTTGGTTATATACCACCTGACCGTCCTTGGCGACTAAAACGACACAGCCTGGTGTCGCCCGCTTGCGAATGGCCTCCTTGGCTAAAGTCTCAATCTGAGCGAGTACTTTGCCGTCCATCCCGACTTCTTCGGGGAGACTATAGCCGAGGCGAAACAAATGCCGGGTGGTTACCCCTTGGTTGAAACGACTGATTGGCGAAGCCGTCACGGGCAAGCGGCCATCGACGCCAAAGGCACCAAAGAGCGCTTGTGCAGCCAAATCCTGCGTATCGTCATCTTCGTCGTAAGCCACCATAACTTCCTCGAACGAATCGAAGAAGCGAAGGCTGTAAGGACTACCAAAAACAACCAATACAACCTTTGTTTTTTTCTGCAGGCTATTCAAAAACTGGCGCGTCTTAGGCGTAATACCAAAATCCTTTCTGGCCGAACTACTCATCTTGTGTAGTCCCACCACTATAATATCGTGTTCGCTGAGCTGACGCAAGAGTTGTTTGCTGCGAGAGCTGCTAATTTCAGATGCAGTATTGTAATGCGTCAATTCGGTATAGTTACCCAACGTTTGCTGGAAAGGCGTGCGATCTGTCGAACCAATGCTTAGGCTGGCGATATTCAAACTGTCAAGAGCTTGGAAAGGCACCAAGTCGTAACTGTTTCTCACCATCGTTAGCGCGTTACGCGTCAGTTCACGCTTAAGCGCTAGTGCCTTGAGACTATTGATCTCAGCCCGGATATTTTCAACGGCAATCGGTTTGATGCGCGTGATGCCAAGTCGGTATTTGGCGCGCAGTACTTTTTTGACTCGGCTATTGATATCTTCGAGATCCAATTTACCCGCTTCGAGGTACGCTTCAATCTCACGGAGTGCGGCTGGTACATCCTGTGGTAACAAGAGTACGTCATTGCCGGCCCGCAAGGCTTCTGCCTCGGTTTGGCCGGGCTTATAGTGCTTAGATACTCCTTTCATGCCCAGCCCATCGGTAAAGATCAGACCTTCAAAGCCAAATTGGTCTCGCAGAATGTCATCCACTGCTTTCGGAGATAGCGACGTTGGCCGATTGGGTGTATTATCGATGGCGGGGACACTCAGGTGAGCTACCATAACGCTTTGGATACCGTGTTGGGAAAGCAAACGAAAAGGGAACATTTCGATACTATCCAAGCGGTTGATATCATGGGGAATAACCGGTAAATCGTAGTGGGAGTCCACATTCGTGTCGCCGTGACCGGGAAAATGCTTAGCACAAGCCATCAGACCGTGATCTTGCATACCGCGCATGTACATATAGCACTTAGCGGCAACATTGTAACGGTCTTCGCCGAAAGACCGCGTATTGATCACCGGATTCTCCGGGTTGTTGTTCACATCGGCGACGGGAGCGAAGTTAACGTGTACACCGAGGCGCTTAGACTGGCGAGCCACTTCTTTACCCATTTCATAAAGGAGGCGATTATCCTGAATCGCGCCGAGCATCAATTGACGGGGAAAGCTGATGCCGTCTTCCTTGAAGCGCATGCCCAGGCCCCACTCGGCGTCCATGCCGATCATCAGCGGAACATGGCGGGTGAGCATTTGGTAGCGATTAGTGAGTTCAGCTTGCTTTTCGGGGGTACCTTGGAAGAAGCAAAGGCCCCCGACCTGATACTGCTTGACGATCTTTTCAACTTTGGCAACGTGATCCGGGCCGAGATTTGAGTGCGCGCGAACCATCATGAGTTGAGCGATTCGCTCGCTGGGGGTCATCGCATTGAAAATCGAATCGACCCATTGTGATTCCTCGGATGGTGGCTCTTGGCCGGTGGAAAGAACAGAAGGTTGAGCTGCATTGAGGCCAATCAAGGCCACGAAGAAAAGGAAAATCACAATTCGGCTATTCACAGGATCAAGGATTTGAATATTTATTTTACTAACGTGTGTTCTTAAGGTCTCGTTATTAAAGACGCGGTTTTAACGTTGTTGGTTACGGTTTGCTACTTCGGGATCCATCTGCACCGCGCGTTGGCGTAGCGCGTTGGCGCGATCTTGATCGCCGAGGTAGAAATAAGCATTGCCAAGATTCCAGACGGCATCAGCATTTTGTGGTTGCACATCAACGGCTTTCTGAAAAAACTCGACAGCTTGATTATGCTGTCCCTGGATACCGTAGGCTACACCTAGCAGGCGTAGTGTTTCGTATTCTTGGGGGCGGAGCTCGTAAGCTTTTCGCAAATAATTGGTAGCTGTAGCTAAATCGCCTTTTTGCTCACCGTAATATTTGCCAGCCTCTCGGTAGGTGATACCCAAGTTGTTGTGTGCGTCGACATCGTTGGGATCTAGTGCTAATACTCTCTGATAATAACTGACAGACTTTTCGTATTGTTGTAGGTAGTTGTAAGCATTTCCCAACTGAAGCATACTATTTTTAAAAGTAGGATGAATAGATAATGCTTTTTCTAAATGTTGGGTAGCTTCCGTCAGTTTTTGTTGCCGTACATTTGGATCGGGATGATCGTGGTGGTAACGAATTAATTCACCGCCCACCGCATTATGTAATTTTGCACTATTTTCGGAAACGGCAATATCTGTCGTGAATAAAGTGAAGTTGTTTTTCCAAACGGTATTTCTCATTACCGTTTTTACACTAAATAATACAACCACAAGTCCTAAAGCCATCATCATCGACTGTAGTTGAGAAAAGGCCTTAATCTTCTTCCCTTGGTTGAGTCGTTTGGCGAGTCGAAAGGCTAAGATGGATAGAATGAGTGTAAAACCAACGGAAGGCATAAATGCAAAGCGTTCAGACATATTAGTACCTACCGCAAAAACGATATTAGAAACGATAAATAAAGTGCCCATGAAGTAGAGAATACCAAAGCTGATGGGGTCCTTTTTCTTCCATCCCATAAATGCGTAGACCAAAAGTCCTACGTAAAGTAACAGACTGACAATCGCTCCGGGATTACTCCAACCACTGATGTCAAATTGCCGTGGATAATAATCATGTGTCAATGGATGAGGAAAAACCAACAGTTTGAGGTAGTAGCCTAAGGTGGGGAAAATAGTCGAGAGCTTTTCACTAAAACTTAGGGTGACCCACTGTCCATTTTCAATTTTTAAAAATGGATTATTCATCAACTCCATACTTTCTTTCCCAATACCCCAACCAACGATCGAAAAACGAATCGCTAAGAATAGCACTGTAGCTGCTAGCAAGGGTGTCATGTAACTAATGATCTTGCTCCAACTAGTTTTAGTGAAAAAGTAGAACGCGATGGGCACGGCGCCGAGAAAAGTAATTGTATTTTCTTTGGATAGCAAGGCAATGAAAAAGGCCAATCCAGCCCATATTAAATCCAGCATCCTTTTTTGCTCGGCGTATTTGAGCACAAACCAAGTTGCGCCGAGGCTACCGAGTAAAGCCATAATCTCGTCGCGCCCTTTGATATTGGCCACGGCCTCCGTATGTATTGGGTGAGCGATGAACAGCAGAGCCGTGAAAAAAGCAACGAAATAGGTGAAGTAGGTACCATAACGTTTCCCCAGCAAGGCGATCAATAAAAAATAAAGTACAACGCCAGTGAGGCCATACAGCAAAACGCTAATGAGGTGGCCCATGAATTTGACGGTATTTAGTTTACCTTCCTTGCCGTCGACTTGGTAAGGATCGTAAACGACATCGCCATCCTTGTCGCGGACTATTTGACCATTTGCGTCCTTTTTTTGGGGGGCGAAGAGCTGGACTTCCAACGCATACATGGCTAAGGTGAAAGGTCTATAGCGTCCGCCTTCTACCAAATTGGCTTTACCCTCCTCTTTGAAAAAACCAAAGAAGGTATCTTCCGAAAAAATGCCCGGTAACCCTTTGAGCCCTTTGGTGACGAACATATTGTCGTAGATCACAATGGCGTCGTCCTGGGTATAATCGTGTTTCAGCGTATTCGCGTAGGTCAGAAATGCCAGGGCAAAGATCACTAGGGCTGGCCAACGTGAGTTGGTCAGAAAATGAAGCGGCCGCGAGGAAGTAGACGATTTAGAGGGGCCTTTGGATGATGATTTCTTGCGTGGGTTTTTGGATTTTGCCATAGCGAAGCGTTAGACCTTCCAAATTATTGAAATTTTTAATTTTTAAAACCAATTCTAACCTTTTTCTTTCTCATCCATAATTTTAGAGGACAGAAGGTTAGAATCGGTTAGCTTATCCTACGTAGCTCCGCCAGAAATGTTTTTAGAATTGCTTTTTGGCTATGATCTGGAGTGACTGGTCTTTGCGATGCGCTTTGTAACGGCCTTTACCAAACTTAGTACCATTGAATACCATCGTTTTCTTCAACGTGGCTTGTTCTTCGGCCGGCAAATGAATAAAATCCTGACACTCCGTTGAGCAACAACTATCGTATTTCGTACCGCAGTTGTCGCATTGGATAAACAGAATGTGACAAGCATCATTTTTGCAATTGACGTGCGTGTCCGCAGGGATGCCACACTGGTGGCAGCGCGCGACGATATCTTCGCTGATGCGCTCGCCCATGCGCTCATCGAATACGAAGTTTTTGCCGATAAACTTATTAGGCAATCCTTCCGCTTCACACTGACGGGAGTACTCGATGATACCACCATCGACCATAAAGACGTTTTCGAAACCTTTGTGCAGGTAATAAGCGCTCGCCTTTTCACAACGGATACCACCTGTGCAATACATAATAATGTTTTGTTCCTTGTCTTCTTGCAGCATTTCTTCTACGAGTGGTAAGGCTTCACGGAAAGTTTCTACATCCGGGCGAATAGCATCCTTGAAGTAGCCGACTTCGCTTTCGTAGTGATTGCGCATATCAACGATGATGGTATCGGGATCGTCCGTCAGCTGGTTGTATTCCTGGGCGGACAGGTGACGGCCACGCTTGGTGACATCAAAACTGTTGTCGTCCAGACCATCCGCTACGATTTTAGAGCGGACCTTAATTTTGAGCTTATAAAAAGATTTCCCGTCGTCATCGATGGCGATATTGAGGCGAATGCCATTAAGAAAAGGGATACTAAAGAGACGGGTCTTAAAATCATCGAACTGATCGCTAGGGACGGAAATTTGTCCGTTAATACCTTCTGCAGCAACGTAGATACGTCCGAAGACATTTACTTCGTTGAGGAGGCGATACAAGTCATCCCGAAATTTATCGGGTTGCTCGATGTTTGCGTATTGGTAGAAGGAAAGTGTAATACGTTCGACTTCACTTTCCTGCAGACGGCGTTTCAGCTCGTCGCGGTTAATTTTGTTGTATAATGCCATTTTCTGAGACAATTGCAAGTTATCCAAAAATATAGGTTACAAACAGGCCATGAAATTAGATCAATGCTACATGAATTGCTCTTTTTTCAAATTCAGCCATTCCAAAGTGTTATTACAAAAAATATCTTCGACTGTCTCTTTTGACAGATCTGAGTTTTCTATGAATTCACCGATGGTTAAATCACCCAACGGGAAGGGATAATCGGAGCCTAAGGTGACGCGTTGGTGCCCGGCCGTTTGGAGAATGTAGCGCAACATGTGAATATCATGCGTGATACAATCGACCCAAAATTTGCCAAGATACTCGCGCGGATTTACGGGGTTGTCAATCGCTACCAAATCCGGTCGGCAGTTGAAGCCATGCTCCACACGCCCAATCGTTGGCAGAAAAGAACCGCCCGCGTGGGCAAAGTTACAGCGTAAGTTTGGTAATCGCTCAAAAACACCGCCAAAAATCAATGAACAGATAGCTCGGGAGGTTTCAGCGGGCATACCCACCAACCACGGCAACCAGTAGCGCTCCATTTTGTGAAAGCCCATCATATTCCAGGGATGGACGAATAACGCCATACCTAAATCTTGGCAAGCTTGGAAGATGGGAAAGAATTGCGGATCATTGAGGTTTTGGTCATTGATGTTGGAGCCAATTTGGATACCAACGAGGCCGATTTCCTTACAACGTTCCAACTCCTGAATGGCCAGTTGCGTATCCTGCATAGGGACAGTGCCCAAGCCAATATAATGGCGTGGATGATCCTGCACCGTTTGAGCGAGATCATCGTTGAGAAAACGAGAAAGTTCGAGCGTGTCCTGTGGCTTCGCCCAGTAAGAAAACATCACCGGAATTGTACAAACGACTTGTACTTGAGTGTGATGCGTCGCATACTCGTCGATACGTAGCTGGGGATCCCAGCAATTGGCTTCGATTTCTCGGAAGAATTTCTCACCCTTCATCATATTGGCAAAACCGGGGCGATGGTGCACCAGATGAATGAAGTCCCCGTAGCCAAACTTCTCCGCAAAACGCGGCAGATGCTCGGGAATGATGTGGGTGTGCATGTCAATTTTCAGCATGGCATTTGGTTTAATGGTTGCGGATGCCACAAAAATAAAAAAGCCCCGGACGCTACCCGCGTGTCCAGAGCTTTTTTATAGCTGAGCTAACAATTTTTTAAAGTAGGATTTTTCCTTACTCTAGTGAATAAGGTTATAAATCGAAGCGCGGGGCCTTAATCTTTCAGCAATTTTCCGCTATAGCTTCCCCCAGCTTCGCTGGTGATTTTGTAAACGTAGAGTCCTAAAGGCAAATCCGCCAAGGAGAAACTTTCGACTTGATAATCGTCCTGGATATTAAACTGGGTTTGGCGTAAGCGCTGCCCCGCAGCATTGAATAATTCCACTTGGAGTTGCCCACGAAGATTGATGAGTTCAAATTGGACGACCTCCGTAACGGGATTCGGAAAAGGACGAATTGTAATGCCGGAATTGGTATTGGTGACGCTGCTGGCCTGGAGTGCCAAATTAATAGCGGCCAACGCATCGACCCGGCCATAACCGTAAGTATTATTTGGGATGCTCGTCCCAAGGATTGATCCGCAATTTTCGTCCGTGGTTTTAGGTACTGCGGTCTGTTCGATAATGGTTTCGATTTGCTCCACTTGGCCAGCGAGATCAGGCACTGCAGAAATCAGCAAAGCAACAAGTCCTGCGACATGAGGGCCGGCCATGCTGGTGCCGCTAAAGGTCGCATATTCGCCTTCGCGCACCGCGGAGCGTACCTGACTACCAGGGGCTGTAACATTAGGCTTAGTGCGCATACTGCCATCCGAAGTGACGGGCCCTCGACTACTAAAACTCGAGATACTATCTTCGGAAGTAGTGGAGCCAATCGTAAAGCTTTTATCAAATATGGAAGCGGGTGAAGCAATAGTACTGCAACCTTGATTACCATCATTACCTGCCGAGACCACGACCACTACACCGGAGGCTCTTAGGTTATTGACTATGGTTTCCATCGTTCCCCAATTATCCACATTGCAGCCTTCAATTTCGGGACAATACCATGAATTATTAATCACGTGGGGAGCGAGTTCTGGATTAGGATTTTCATTGTTTAGATCGGTAGGCGCTAAAAACCACTCAAAGCATTCTATATAAGAGGCCAGTGTGCCATAACCACGCTCCATATTACGACACGCAATCCAGCTCGCAGCGGGAGCGACACCAATTTGATTATCTGCGGCTTCACCTACCATCGTTCCCATCGTGTGGGTGCCGTGATTATTATCATCACAAGGTACTAATACGCTTAATCCACAGGGGTTATGCATTGGATTGTCATCTGGGTCCTCATGGATAGGATGAAGACTATGAATGGCATCATGCCAATTGTAATTATGATCCGTTTCGGTTTCGCTGTACCCCCGGTATTTGCTCTGCAAACTCGGGTGGGTCCATTCAAAGCCGGTATCTGCTCCGCCAACAACAACGCCTTGGCCACGATACCCCAAATCCCAAACTTGATCCGCTCGAATCATCGTAATGCCCCATTCAATGGCGCCTAGAGTACGCTGCGACGCACTTCCATCCTCTTCTTTGAGGTAATCAAGCTTGACGGCCGGATTATGCTGGATTTTGGCAACTTCATCGCGCTCGGCAAGTGTACGGATAAGGTCGTAGTCCCCAATGACTTGGATTGAGTTAATGATATAAAAAGTGCGATATCGTATATGGCGTTGTTCCAGCAGATCGATCAGTGAGGCTTGAGACGCCTGGGCAGTATTCTGTAACTGATTAAAGACTGACCAACCGCGTTCGGATTTAGTGCCTTGGGCTGCTGAGACATCGGCTTGTTGATTCAGGATCAGCAGAAAATCGGCTTGACCGTTAGCCATGGCTGATTCTAAGACCTCCGGGGCGACTTTGGACCGCCAATTACCCGGATTCGGTAAGGTCCAGGCCATCCAAATGCTACTAATTAATAGTGCTGTGATAGCCAATAATTGATATTGATTCAATCTCATAAGTTTAATTCTAAATTTAAAGTGGTGCTTTGTCCAAAGTTACTGAACAAATCTTATACCCGTTCTATAAAACGAGGGCTTGGCAGCTATACGCTAAATTCAGACTTATCGACTAATCACTATTTTTTCTACTTGTTGTATTTGACTGTTTTGTTGGAATTGTAAAAGATAAATACCGTTTGGCAGGTCCGGTAATTGGAGTGGTGACTGAGGATCGACCACTTCCCAACGGGCTAACTGCTGACCGTGGATATTCACCAACTCAATTTGCAGGCTATTTTCTGAAGGACCTTCGACCTGGACACGATTACGGTCGCCGTTGATAAAAGTAGGGTGAACTTGCCAATCGTTGCGGAGACGGCGGACGGCGATGACCTCGGAGAAATTGACACTGCCGTCGAGATCCACTTGACGGAGGCGATAATAATTGAGGCCCGCCCGGGGGCTGGGATCAATATATTGATAATCAACCTGGATGGCAGAATTACCCCGGGCGGGAACTTGGCCCAGAGGTTCAAAGGTGCGGCTATCGGTACTGCGCTCCAATAGAAAATAATCGCTGTTGCGTTCGCTGGCTGTCGACCAATTGAGATGAACGGCTTCGCCGACGGCTTGGCCAGTAAAATCAATCAATTCTACGGGTAAAGCATTTGGTTCTAACCGCAGCACAAATAAACCATTATCCCCATCGGAAGCGATGATGCTACCTGAATCAAAATAGGGATAAACACCCCAACAGCCATCAAATTCATTATTGTAATTGGTATTCTGAGGATGCGTATCGTAATAGGCGTGCAGGACTACATTGTCAGGATCAGAAATATCGTAGACTTGTACGCCATCCTGATAATAAGCGACGTAGACGTAATCTCCTAAAATAAAGGGATTATGTGCAATGTTTTGTCGGGCCGATTCACTGACATTGAGCAAGTTTGAAAAGAACTGGTCGGTGATACTAATATCATTTAGATCAGAGACATCGCAGATTTTGACTTTCTTTCGAATGTTTTCATCGCAAAATACCAAGTGATCTCCATCATCGGTCAGCCAACAGCTATGATTATAGCCTTCGTCCAGATAACCATCGAGGGTGCCTAGTAAAACCGGGGAAGTAGGTGCCCGAAAATCTATGACATAAAGTCCTTGTCCTCCGGCATTGCAATAGGCGGTGTCATTTCGAACGTGGAGATCATGGATATAGTCCATCGGTAAATCCTGGCGAGTGACTTCCGTAATTGGATCCGTATTCAGATCAAGGATAATGACGTCTGAATTGGCGTCATTAGCTCCGGCGGTGTACAAATAACCACTTGTTGTGTCGATGAATAAATTATGCGATCGATTGAAAAAGGAGGTGATTTGGGTATCGACGGTTACCTCTGTTGGCAGGCCACTGAGATCAAAAACGATCAAACCCTGATTACCCTGATCGGCGACCGCATAAGCTTTGTCCTCATAGGTTTTAAAGTCTCGCCAAATCGAAGATGTCATGACTAAACCTGACGGATTATTATTGTTGAATTCATCTACCAAAGTGGTATTCGTTGGATCCGTGATGTCAAAAAAGTAAATGTGATTACGTGCGCCTAAGATCGCGTATTCATTGCCACTAGGATCGGTGTATCCCCAACAGTCATTATAGTCAAATGCACTGCCGTCCCACTGAAATAGTTTTTCCATCGAAAGGGAGTCTTGCCCCCAAACTTGCTGACACAGGCAGACGGTAGCCAAAAAGGCTAATACGATGTGTTTGTTCATCTTGTAGTGTGTTTTTTAACGGTAAATGAGCATGATCCTTATGGCGCAAATGAAAATACAACAAAAAATGGGAAGTGTGGTTGGGAAAACGCCTCCTTGGCGACGAAAAACAAGGTTATTGCCGAAGATACGATTTGACATCATCATTAATTGATAATGATTTAAACTGCTTTTGAAGTTTATTGTAATGGTGCTTGTGTTAGTTAAAATTCTGATAATGAGGATATAATAATGTTTGAATATTGTTATTTGTGTGGGAGTGGTTTAAAACTGTCTTTTTCTCCAGTGAATCCTAGTTGTAGCTTGGGGATTAAAATCACTTCAAATTTCAATAAACTATGTTATACATTGTAGAACGCATAGATGATGGTGAGATCATCTATCAAACAACAGATCGAAAGGAAGCCTATGATTTCGCCGCTCAACACGCGAAGGCCACAAACCAAGCTTTGAAAGTATATGAAATTGATGCTGGTGAAATAGCTTTAGCCAGAAGTCTAGGAGACATCAAATTGAGCGACTTTTCTCCCGAGCAAATCAAGTCTGTCGTTAGAATCGAAGTCCAATGAGAAAGGTAGTCCTTTTGATATTTGGCTTACTACTCAGTAGTAGCATCTTGGCGCAGGATATTCAAGTGGCACAATCGGTGAGCTTATCGATCTCTTTCCCCCGGAAGTTTAGATTCATTGCCTCGTATAATCTGAGCCTGGTCTCGCATATAGAAATTGAACCTAATGTGGCGATCACCCCTTTGGTAGACTTTAAATTTTCCATTTACGATAATCACCTGGGGAGCTCGGTTTTAAAAACCTACGATAACTATTTTAACATCAATACGACCGTATCCTACGGGGCCTTTTTCTCCCGACACGAGTCCCAAAATGAAGACTATTATCTTCCGGTATTTACAAGCTATTACGCCAACTCTTTTAACAATGATTATCGTTTTAATGCCGGATTTACAACTTCCCATGTTTTCCAGCTTGGTATACCTCGTATCGCAAATTCTTTCTATCAGCGGACAGGGGCGGTTTTGATCGCTTATGACGGCTTTTATTTTTATTACAACAATGATGGCGGCCCCTTGCTGGATTGGTTCGGGGATGGTTTAGATCGGTTTTGGACCGGCGGTTTGACCGTTGGTTTTCATCTTGAGCGTGATTCTACGGTGCATCAATTTGAACTCTTGTACGAAAAATTCACCGGTGATTCACCCTATGCTTATCAGGCTAGTGGTTTATTACACGTCGATAATGTCTTATACGATGATGCAGAAATTGATCAATTTTCTCTCAATAGTTCAGTCTTCAGCGGTCGTTATTTGAATCACGACAACGGACTGGGGGCTAGTCTGAATTTATGGAATCCTAGGGTTGACGTACAAGATTTTATTCATCGTAAGGTCACGCATGATCCTTTTCATCATAAGATTGAGAAGTTCTACATCGACGCCTCATTTTATAAACTATATACTTTTTAATTACAAGCCACTATACCATAATGAAAAGACTATTTTATCTGCTCATCTTCCTTTCGACGGCAGCTTGTAACCATAAGTTTACCTATCAAGGCTATTTTGACCAATCAACTTTATACTCACCTCAAGACCATTACTTCGCGACTGATTTAAGCAGTAATAGCATTGCTATAGCGAAGGTGACTCAGGGCACGAAAAAGATATACGTTTGGAAAACGATAAAATATAACAAGATTGAAAAGACCGGTGAAGACTTTTTGAGTTATCGAACTTTAGAGCAAAGCGAATTGCCAACCATGTCACCCGAGGAGGCGCATTTTGTAAGAGGGCAAGAGAATGTGCTGAGTAATTATTTGGTGTTTTTGGATGACTATCGTTTCATTTATCTGAGTCGTGATGATGATCGTAGTGGGACATCACTAGGAGAAATATTTCTACATTTTGACCGGAAGCATTACAAATTAAAAAAGGACTACAAGAAGATTTATCGGCAATTTATTCGAGGATATTACTCCGTACGTGGATCGGATATGTATTTAGAATTTGATGCGCCAAAACACTTTTTTGTCAAAGCGGATGTTACCGCCAACCGTATCCAATTTGAATCAATTTATATTCCCCCTCATAGTAAAGATGTCAAAAAGCGAGGCTCGTTGGTCAACTTACCCTACCAGCCTTTTGATAATATCTTTGCCGACAATGCCCAGCCTATCTTTGAATTGCCGAATGCGAATGATGGTATCTTGGTCCAATCGATGTTTTTAACGTTTGGCTTCCATACTTTGAATGCCGATATTGGGCGACATAAAAATGATCTCCATGCTGCTTTGGATGCGATAGCGAGCACTAATCATTCTGGTATGACCGTCGAAGCTGCTCGCATATTTGATATAGCCTACGATTTTTCAGACCCAAGTCGCCCCAAGCGCATCTATTCGTTCAAATTTACATTGAGTAGCGCAGGTCGTATTTCCAAATCGGGTATGTATACCATCGAAGAAAATCTAACGGATATAAAAACCTGGTAAAGCTTAATGATCGTCGGCCATGGCATGAGAAAGGGATTTTTCCCTTAACTTACCCCCATGCAAACAAAAGCCATTCGACTCCTTAAGCAAGATGCGACCCTAGCTCAAGTCATTAGTCGTGTCCAATTACCCCCCGCCCAGCCCAGCGGCGATATTTATTACGATCTGTTGAAATCCATTATTTCGCAACAACTATCGGTAAAAGCAGCCGCTACGATCTACGACCGCTTTCTGGGCTTGTTCCAAGCGGATTATCCCCATCCCCAAAAAGTACTAGCCTTTGAGACTGAAGCCTTGCGTGCAGTTGGCTTGTCACGTCAAAAATCAGGTTATATTCAGAATGTAGCCAATTATTTCCAGGAAGCAGAAAGGCAGCAATTAGACTGGCAGGAGATGCCCGATGAAGAGATCGTCCAGCAACTGACACAGATCAAAGGTGTGGGGCGTTGGACGGTGGAAATGATCTTGATGTTTACCTTGGATCGTCCGGATGTTTTTCCGATCGATGACCTCGGTATCCAACAGGCGATTCAGGGCTTGTATCAGCTGGAAGGGGATAAGAAAAGTTTGCGCCGCCAATATTTGGAAGTGGCGGAAGTTTGGCGTCCACATCGAACCCTTGCTTGTCGCTATCTTTGGCGCTGGAAAGACGAATGAGGAACGAAACAATTTTTCGTCCGCATAGTTTTATTGAAAGAAGGATTGAAAAAGTCCGTTTTTTAGTTGGGGATTCTGAAATATTAGCTGAATTTTGTACCCATAATTTTAACAAACCAAAATCAACATGAGTATTGTCGAAATGCGTGTCCCGGTCATCGGGGAATCCATCACCGAAGTGACTTTATCGCAATGGCTGAAAGAAGATGGCGACATGGTTGCCCTCGATGAGCCAATCTGTGAGTTTGAATCCGATAAAGCAACCCTCGAATTTCCGGCTGAAGCTGCCGGCAAACTCATTCACGTCGCCAAGGAAGAGGATGATCTCGAAATCGGTGCGCTGGTCGCCAAGATTGATACCAGTGTGGTGGCTGAAGTGACCAAAGATGCGCCTGCAGCTCCTCCGGCAGCAGAGGAACCAGCCAAAACGGCGGCTCCCGAAGCGCCTAAAGCTGAACCCGCCGCTACCGAAAATGGCAGTAGCTACGCCAGTGGGCATCCTTCGCCTGCGGCGGCTAAGATTTTGAAAGATAATGATGTTGACCCTGCTACTGTAGCGGGTAGCGGCCGTGACGGTCGCATCACCAAAGGTGACGCCCTACAAGCGGTCGAAAATAAAGCCAGTGCGCCTGCTGCCCCTAAAACGGCACCAGCCACTACTCCTCAGCCTACACCAACCACAATTAGCGGTAATTTTAGCCGTGAAACTTCTCGCAAGAAAATGAGCCGGATGCGTCGTACGATCGCCAGCCGACTTGTTTCTGCGAAAAACCAAACTGCGATGCTCACCACCTTCAACGAAGTTGATTTGTCGGAGGTGATGAAGCTGCGCAAAAAGTACCAAGAAGATTTTGTAGCCAAGAATGGTATCAAACTTGGGTTCATGTCACTCTTCGCTAAAGCTTGTGCTAAAGCGCTGATGGAAATGCCCGATGTCAATGCCCAAATTGATGGTAATGAGATCGTTTATCACGATTATGTGGATATTTCTATTGCGATTTCGACGCCTACCGGTCTGGTCGTACCACCAGTACACAATGTCGAATCGTTGCAATTCCACGAGATTGAGCTGAAAATTAAAGAACTGGCCGGTAAGGCCCGCGAGGGGACGTTGACCTTGGAAGAAATGCGTGGAGGGACCTTCACCATTACGAATGGCGGTGTTTTCGGCTCAATGATGAGTACGCCAATTATCAATGAACCTCAGTCTGCGATTCTCGGCATGCACACGATCCAGCAACGCCCGGTAGCTGTTAACGGCGAGGTGCAGATTCGCCCCATGATGTACTTGGCTTTGTCTTACGATCACCGCATCATCGATGGTAGTACTTCGGTGACCTTCTTGGTACGCGTTAAGAAATTGCTTGAAGATCCAGTGAAATTGCTTTTGGATATTTAAACGAGTAGAAAAGATAAACGAAAAGCTCGGAGTGATTGTCGCTTCGGGCTTTTTGGTTTCTAGGAATTAAGGCTAGAAGTTTAAACCACTTCTCACGCTAATCCTCTTCTTCTTCGGCGTTGGTTTGCAAGGCGCGCTTGGACCAATGCATTTGTCCCTGCTGGTCTCGGGTCTGATGCGCTAGAACCGCTTGGTGGACATTCATGAAGTGCTGCTCGGCCCCGATTTTATACATCAATCCGAAACGGTAGAGTCGATCCCGAACCGGGCCAATGACGCCACAGATGGATAATTTAATCTGGCGATCTTTAAGAAATTGAACAACCTCTTCCAAGGCTTGGGTGCCACTGCTATCTAATTCGTGCATCGAAGTGGCATCGATGATGACGAGTTTTAGTCCTTTCCGTTCATTGACTAAGCGTTTGATGGTATCCTTGAAAAAAGTTGCATTGGCGAAGTATAACTGATCGTCGAAGCGCAAGATTAGGATATCCGAGAATTCTTTGGCTTCGGCAAAACGATTGATGTTGCGATAAAAATTGGTACCAGCCAGATGTCCTAAAACGGCTACGTGAGGGGAAGAACTGCGATAAATAATGACGCTGAGGGATAGTAACACACCAATTAGAACTCCCATTTCAACGCCCAACGTGACCGTCGTCCAAAAAGTCGTAATCAGCATAATAAAATCACGGCGGTGACTTTTATACAAGCGAACAGCAGCTCGCCAATCGAATAAACTTCGAACGGCCATGAGAATAATGGCGGCTAAAACGGCCTTGGGGAGATAGTAAAATAAAGGCGTCAAAAAGGCGAGTGTAAGCACGATGAGCAATACCGTGATGAGGGATGCCATTCCGGTCTTCGCACCGGACTCATGATTGATGGCGGAGCGGGTGAAGCTTCCCGATACGGGGAGGGCCTGAAAAAAGGCACCCGCGACTTTTGCAATTCCCAGAGCAAATAATTCCTGATTGGGACGAACGGTATGATCCTGATGTTTGGCTTCCAACACTTTGGCAATACTAATGCATTCCACGAAGCTAATGATGGTCACGGTGATTACGGTGGGCATGAGCTGAGTGATACGCTCCCAGCTGATCTCGGGCACATTAAGCCCGGGTAAACCTTCCGGGACCTGTCCCACGATTGCCAATCCATAGTCCGGTAAATGGAGCCCCCAACTGAGTAAACTACCGATGAGAACGACGACTAAGGCATGAGGAATTCTGCGACTGAGTTTTTTCATGCTGATCATCGCAACGATACTACCGAGGCATATTGCTACGGCAATCCAATTGGTTTGGCCGATATGGGTAATGGCGTAGAGCAGTGTTTCGTGGAGATGTGAAGAGCGTGGGATCGAAAAGCCCAATAAATCCTTTAGCTGGCTGGCGGCGATGATAATCGCCGCTCCGGAGGTAAAGCCAAGGAGGACAGGCTGGGATAAAAAATTGACGAGAAAACCGAGCCGAAGCCAGCTCAATAGCACTTTTGCCAGCCCAATGAGTAAGCCAGCCAGGATTACTAGCTCAATGTAAGTAGCACTTTCCGGCGTGGCAAGTGGGCTGATCCCCGCTAGTAAAAGCAGGGAAGACAAGGCGACTGGACCGAGAGAGAGTTGGCGAGAGGTCCCCAAAAAAACGTAAATCAGAGGTGGGACCAGCCCCGCGTAGAGGCCATAAATTGGCGGCATGCCCGCCAGTAAAGCATAGGCCATTCCCTGGGGCACGAGCATGATCGCTACGGTAATTCCGGCAATGATATCCGCTCGGAAGGTGCGGCCATTATAGCCGGGAAGCCAGTCGAGTATTGGTATGTAATTTTTTAAGTGCAAAATCGACCGGAAGATACGGGTTTATCCCCTTTTGCACCAATGAGAATATTAGGATAAAATAAGAGTGGCTTAATTCAACTTGAAAGGAGCAATGAGTTGAAACTCCGGAATAGGAATATCAAATTGATTGCCAGTAAGCTGATTTTCCATCTGGTAGGTGCCGTACATTTTGCCAATGTCTGAAAGTAATGGCGACCAGGAAACATACTGGTGCGTTTCGCCGGGCTCGAGAATGGGCTGCTTGCCAATTACGCCTTCGCCTTCCACTTCGCGTACGGCTCCGGAGGCATCCTTAATGATCCAATGTCGGCGTAGCAGTTGTACCGTCGAGCTGCTGAGATTTTCAATCGTGACACGGTAGGCAAAGACGTATTTATTGTCCAATGGTCGGGAGAAATTGGACTGGTAAAACGTTTCTACGCTGATGCGAATCCCTTTGGTGGTTAATGTACTCATCACGATTGTTGTTGTAGATCTTTGGCAACTGAGGGACCGAGGAATTCTTCAACGATACGCTCAGCATTGATCAAAGCATCTTCTAATATATCATTAACTAAGACAACATCAAAATTGTTCTCACAACTTAACTCATAGCGAGCGCGGTCGATTCGCTTGCGCAAGCTGGCTTCTGACTCTGTTTTTCGGTTGCGTAAGCGCTCGAAAAGGATCTCCGGCGAAGGTGGTTTGATGAAAACAGCCAAGGCGCTATCACCATAAAATGATTTGATATTTGTGGCACCTTTTACTTCGATATCGAAGATAATGTGCTTGCCTAAAGACCAAATTCGCTCGACTTCACTTTTTAAAGTACCGTAGTATTGATTGTCGTATACCTCTTCCCATTCTACGAAAGCACCCTCTTGAATGCGTCGGCGAAAATCTTCCTGGGACAAAAAATAATAGTCCACGCCATCTTTTTCGTGAGGGCGTCGAGCTCGGGTAGTGGCAGAGACAGAGAATGCCAGGTCGTCATACTTGGAAAGGAGATGCCGGACGATTGTCGTTTTGCCGGCGCCCGAAGGGGCTGTGAAGATGAGTAGTTTGCTCATTGCCGCTTAAAATATTGGCTGTCAGTTAATACAGTATTCGAAATATCGGTTGTTTAGGATGTAATTCCGTAAACAGGTGCAAAGTAGATTTGGTTCTACGAACCGGATAGGTATTAGATGGTGTTAGCGACTTGCTCCTTGATTTTTTCGAGATCGTCCTTCATCTTGACGACGATGCGCTGGATTTCTGAAGAGTTGGCTTTTGAGCCCAGCGTATTGATCTCTCGGCCCATTTCCTGACTGATGAAACTTAGCTTACGGCCTTTCAAGGTCTCCGGAGTATCGAGAACCTCGATGAAGTACTTACAATGTTGCGCCAGGCGAACTTTCTCTTCGGTAATATCGATCTTCTCGAGATAGTAAAGGATTTCTTGTTCAAAACGGTTGGCGTCGATATTGTCCTTGCCAACATATTCCTCCATATGAGAATTGATCTTAAGTCGGAGTTTATCCACTCGGGCTGCCTCAAAAGGCGCCAACTCGGTCAGTAAGCCCGTAATGTTTTTGATACGTAGGCGGCAATCTTTCTCCATTGCGGCGCCTTCGGCTTGCCGGAATTCGGTAAACTTTTTCAATGCTATGCCCACAACTTGGCGCACGGACTCCCATTCCGATTCATCGACGGTATTTTCAGCTGCGGCAACTACGTTTGGAATACGTAGAATGGCCTGGGTGATGTCTCCATTTGGAATCCCCAAATCAGTTGACAATTGGGATAATTCTTGATAGTATTTTTTGAATAGGGCGTGATTCAAGGCATAGTCACCATCACCGGCAAGAGACTTTACATCGATTGTAATATCTATTTTACCCCGCTCGGCCGAATCCGTGATGGTTTTACGTAATACGGGCTCCTTCTCCTTATAGTTTTGCGGAATCTTAAAGCGAACATCCGTAAATTTGCTGTTTAGAGAGCGGATTTCAATGGTGATGGTCCTGCCATCGATGGTTTCCATTGCTCGTCCGAAGCCCGTCATTGATAGTAACATAGTACTGTCCGTGTTTTTCACCCTTTTGAGATATCCTCTAGTGAGGGTCATATTACAATTTCACAAAGATAACCAAAGCTGCCTGAAATAAAAGTTTTTGGACTGCTTAGCAGAGTTACGGGCATTTATGAAGTAGTTACATTTTATTAAAAAAATAAATACGTATTATTTTAAAGTGTAAAAAATTGAGACTGAATCTTAAAAAACTTAAAATAAATTGACGGGAAATTTTCAATTGATGAATAAAATTCCGAAATTTGCCACGCTTTAGCAGACCCATATAGATTATTTGTAACTTATTATAAACCAAACAATAACGATGAGAAAAGCTGACTTGGTTACAGCAATATCAGACAAGACTGGTGTACCGAAGGTTGATGTATTGGTTACCCTTGAGACCTTTTTCAAAGAAGTGAAAAATACACTGTCGGATGGTGAGAATGTATACATCCGAGGATTTGGAAGTTTCGTTATAAAGAAACGTGCTAAGAAAATTGGCCGCCACATTAAGAAAAATACGCCAATTGAAATTCCAGAGCACTACGTTCCTTCGTTCAAACCTGCTAAAGTATTTGTAGAGCAGGTGAAGGAAAACGTTTCGGCTCTGCCAGAAGATGAAAATTAATTGCATTAATTAATACGATCTATGACCCGCTTGCAGATTATCGTCATTGCCGCTGTCGCCTTGTTGTTTATGGGGTTGTATTGGGGTGCTGACACTAAGCCTAAGAGTCGGGAAAAGATTGAACGCGAAAGAGCGGTTAATGCAGAGTCCACGGATGCCAATAGTCTCGTACAAGAGGCGAAGGCTGGATTGTCTCCCGAGCAACTGGGGGTAATCCTGCAAGTGGAGCAAGATATTCAAAATAGCCAGCTGGATAGTATTCGTCTGGGATGGATAAAAAAGCTTTCGGGAAGTTGGTATGATCTGGGCCGCGCCGATATTGCCGGCGTTTACGCCGAGCAGGTTGCCGAGATGACCAATACTGAAACGGCTTGGTCGATTGCCGGAACCACTTACACGATTGGTTCGCAGCAGACGAATAGTTCTAAGGTTCGACAATTTTGTTCGGGGCGAGCGATCCGGGCTTTCGAAAATGCCATTTCATTGAATCCCGACAATATGGCTCACAAGGTCAATTTGGCCATTTGCTATACGGACAACCCGCCTCAGGGCAATCCAATGAAGGGCATTTTAATGCTGCGTGAGCTCAACGAAGAAGACCCCAAAAACATTTTGGTGTTGAATACGTTGGGACGATTAGCGATCCAAACCGGGCAATACGCTCGTGCAATTGAACGATTGCGACAAGCTGAGGCGACTGAGCCTACTAATTCTCGGACGCTGTGTCTTTTGGCGCAGGCGTTTCGCGGTAACGGGGATACCGCCCTGGCCGCAGAATATGAGCAAAAATGCAATCAGTAAAATTTAGATTTTACTGTTCAGATAAGACATTCAAGATTTTTAATTTTTAAAAGAGATTCATTATGCCTTGTGGAAAAAAGCGTAAGCGACACAAAATTTCAACGCACAAAAGAAAGAAGAGACTGCGTAAAAACCGTCACAAGAAGAAAAATAAATAATTGCTTAGGCTGCGACTTCGTACGCTAGCAAAGCTAGATTATTTATTCCCTTTGTGATTGGTAAAAAATATCTGATGTCGGCTTCTTTTTGAAGTCCGGCATCAACCTATTTCTAAAGCATCGTATAGTTTCGATGGATCAGTGGAGGCCAGATTAGCGGTAGAGACTAATCCTTAGATACTATTTATGTAAAGGACCATGTTTTAAAAGTATTGCTTCCTGAAAACATCTTTTTCATGAATCTGACAGCCGATTTGAAGTCCTAGCTCGAATATATCGAATCGATTGTCAGCATCGTCGTTTTCTAATTTTTGAATATTTTTCTTTAAAACATCGTCTAAAATAAATCGATTTGAACTTGTGTTGCGATTAGTGGTAGTTGAAGTTTAAATTGATTGTAAAATATAATTATCGCAGATAGGGCGATCCAAGTTATTTCTTTTCTCCACTTTATTCTTTTTTACCATCACAAACTTAGTCTGCACTGTCAGAGGTCCAGCCATTTTAAAGGAAAAGACTGTAGTGGAAAAAGAACTCATTATCAATTCTACGCCTACCGAAGTAGAAATTGCACTCTTAGAAGATTCGAAATTGGTAGAAATTCATTACCAAAAGACGAATACTAACTTCACCGTGGGCGATATCTTTCTCGGGCGCATTCGCAAATTAATGCCCGGCCTTAATGCGGCTTTCGTCGATATTGGTCATAAGAAAGATGCCTTCCTACATTATACCGATATGGGGCCGAAGCTTCGGTCACTGCTGAAGTATACCGAAGAAACGGTATCGGCAAAAAATACGACGCATCAGCTGGAGAGCTTCAAGATGGAGCCTGAGATCATCAAAACCGGAAAGGTAGATCAGGTGCTCAATAAGAAGCAGCCCATTTTGGTGCAAGTGCTCAAAGAACCCATCTCAACCAAAGGTCCTCGTCTGAGCTGCGAAATTACCATTCCGGGACGTTATCTGGTCTTGACACCGTTTACCAATGTGGTGGCGGTATCGAAAAAAATATCGAATGCGGATGAACGCAAACGTCTGCGCGTACTGGTAGAAAGTATCCGACCGAAAAATTTTGGTTTGATCGTCCGTACGGCGGCTGAGGGTAAAAAAGTAGCAGATCTGCACGAAGAGCTCATGATGATGATGAGCAAATGGGAGCAGGTGTTCAAGCAATTGCATAAGGCAAAGCCGCCGATGAAGCTGCTCAGTGAGTTGGATAAAGCGTCGAGTATCCTACGGGATATTTTGAATGATTCCTTCAATCGGATCGTCGTCAACGACCGGGAGCTGTATTATAACGTTAAGAACTTCATGAGCTCCATTGCACCGGATCAAGTCAAGATTGTCAAGCATCATCGATCGAACAAACCGATTTTTGATACTTACGGCGTGACTCGGCAGATTAAGAGTTCGTTTGGGAAAACGGCGACGATGCCAAGTGGTGCTTATCTGGTGATTGAGCATACCGAAGCGATGCACGTGATTGATGTAAATAGTGGGCACAAGGTGGCCAGTGGTGATCAGGCAGAGGCGGTGTTAGCAGTCAACCTAGAGGCCGCAGAAGAAATTGCCCGCCAGTTGCGCCTGCGGGACATTGGAGGAATTATCATTGTTGACTTCATCGATATGCGTGTTGCGGAACACAAGCGTGCACTAATAAAGAAGATGCGTGATTTTATGAAAAAGGATCGCGCTCAGCATACCATCTTGCCATTGAGTAAGTTTGGTTTGATGCAGATCACTCGACAGCGAGTTCGCCCGGAAGTGAAGATCAATACCGCAGAAGTTTGTCCGGCTTGCAACGGCACCGGTAAGATTAATCCATCTATCTTGCTCACGGATGATATCCAGCGTGATTTGCAGTTTATTCTACAATCCCGGCCAAACTCCACACTCAATCTGATGGTGCATCCATACGTGCAGGCTTTCCTGAAGAAAGGCTTGCCGAGTATGCAAATGCGTTGGTACATGAAGCATTTCAAATGGATTAAAATTCAGGCGAAATCGGATTACCAATTGAATGAGTACCGCTTTTTTGATGGCAATCTAGACGAGATTCGACTATAGGTCAAGGGGGGCAACCACAATCTCCTGCCCGACAGGCGAGAAGGAAGAGAAAATAGATTAGCAAGCAGCTACGAAAAAGGATAGGAGTTAAACGTTTCATCTGGATTGTGATTAAAAATATTCTACAAGGTATATATTTTCAAGCAGTCCAAGCATGTTTTTAGGGAAGCGCATCTTAGTGGCTCCGTTAAATTGGGGCTTGGGGCACGCCACGCGTTGTCTGCCAATTGTTCGCGCTTTACAAGCACAGGGCGCCGAAGTATTGCTTGCCTCTGATGGTCGCGCCGGGCAATTACTCCAACAAGAGCTGCCGGAATTGCCCTATTTTGAATTACCCGCCTACGCCATTCAGTATTCTGGCCAAAATATGCTCTGGACCATGTTGCGGCAAATGCCGCGCTTGGGAATCGCTGTAATGCGAGAGTATTTTGCTTTGCAAAAGCTAATACGAAGTCAAAAGATTGATGCGGTCATTTCGGATAATCGTTTGGGATGTTTCTCTTCTAAAGTTCCCTGTGTTTTTATCACTCATCAACTCCACATTCGGGCACCACAAGCCTGGGCGGCGTGGTTGATCAATCGCGCCCATCGTTTTTTTATTAAGCGTTTTCAAGATTGTTGGGTGCCGGATTACGCGACTCCACCGCGATTGGCGGGACAGCTTTCTGCGCCCATTAAGGGGATACAAATCCGTTATCTGAGACCACTAAGCCGTTTTAAGACCATGGCTACGCCACCACGCTATGATTTAATTGCGGTGCTGTCTGGACCAGAGCCCCAGCGGAGTCATTTTGAGGCTATCGTCCGGGAGCAATTATTAGCCGGGCCGTGGCGCAGCTTATTGGTTCGGGGCTGCCCGGAGCAGAGCGATAGAGTGGAACTGAGCGAGCGCGTGACCTGTGTTGATTTTTTAGGGGCGGAAGCGCTCAATGAGGCGATGGCCGCAAGCCGTGTCGTGCTAAGCCGTTCGGGATACAGCACCATGATGGATCTGGCCGTATTGGCACAGCCAGCAATTTTAGTACCGACGCCAGAACAAAGTGAACAAGAGTATTTGGCGGAGCAAGCGAGCGGCAATCCTAACTTTTCCACGTTTGAACAATCCAAATTAGATATTGCAGCTGGTATGCAGGCGCTTGAACAGAAAGCTGAAAGCTTAGACCATCGAAAAACGGATACTTTTTCTCTCATGCAGGCCTTGGCCTCCCTTTTTATAACACCTTGATTTTATTTCGACTGGCTTAATCGCTGATGTAACTTCTCAATCAACGCTTTCTTTTTTACTAGTGAGTGACCATCGGTCACAGCCTTTCGCATTCGTCTTAAATCTGGAATAGCAATCTGCCCTCTGGACCAGGAATACATCCAAAAAAGGTCAATGGCATTCATCCAGGCATTGAGGTGCATAAAAGTGGAAGCTGGTTCAATTCGGAAGCCGAGGCGTTGGACAGCCTGATCACTAAAAAAATAGGATGAGCCTTCGATGACGATATCAGGGGCGAGTTCTCCTTTTTCTATTTTGTCAATAATATTTAAAAACCCTTCTAAATAATAAGAAAGCAACTTCCGCTGAAAGGTCAATCCTCCGGCTTGTCCACGCATCACAAACCAATAATCAAAAGCGGTACCGTTGTGCAAATCATAGCGTGTTGGTGACGGTGAATAGACGAGTAGCATGGGAGAAAGATAAAGGTAGAGCCCGGTGAGTCGTGCGATAGGAGCAATACTGAATTGGAAAAAAGGTACTAGAAGCGGGAGAGAGAGGAACCACCAATAAGAATGCTCATAGATCAGGACATTGAAAATACCTAATATGGTAAATCCAAAAATGGTTAACCCAATAGCGACAGCCCACTGCACGAATTTTGGGAGGTGATAAAAGCGATTCATACTAAGTTCTAAACCTGAAAATTGGGGGAAGTGTTTAGCTACAATTTATCGTTCTCAAGCCTGATTAGCGGATAATACCGACGGATTGTAACACCTCTTCGATGTCCTTCCCGGAATTGTGCAGGATGGTATTCAAACCGATAGATTGCGCGCCTTGGATATTGTCTGCATTATCGTCAATGAAAAGCGTATCACTCGCTGCAATGCCCGCATCAGCCAGGACAAATTCGTAAACTTCGGGATGCGGCTTGCGTAATTGAATGAGATGTGAATAATAGGAACGCTCAAAAAATCGCTCATCAAAATCCGTAATCCCATGCGTCTCGGCCAGGTCGCGATACACCCATTCGAGATGTGTCACATTGGTGTTGCTTAGTAAGAATAAGCGATAATGCTTCGCCAAGCGTAGGAGCATCTCAAAGCGATGCGGTGGCACGCCGACGAGCATCGCGTTCCAGGCATTGAGAATATGCTCGGGAGCGATGGCGTCGCCCGCCAATTGCTGCACACGCTCCACGAAGGTCGCCTCCGTGATTGCGCCCACTTCGTAGTCTTCAAAAATGTGTCGAGTCGTATCCGAGCTGGCCAGCTCATCGAAGCGGTCGCCCGTTAGTTCCCGAAATGCGGCATTGACACGGGCGAAATCCAGGTCGATGATGACATTGCCGAGATCAAATAAAATGTGCTTGATGTGTTCCACAGGGTATCATTTTCCCGCAAAGATGACACTTTTTGCATTAACCTGGTGTTAAGTCTAAGAAAGCCTCGGCAAAGTACGAAGCCAGTAGTGATGAGGCTTTGCCTACAAAAAAGATTTGCAAAGGCTGTGGCAAATTTGTAAATTTGCTGCCCAAATCAAATCAGCGGCACGAAGCAAGATGACGCTATACGCGAAGCTGCTTCGTATCAAAAATGGTCCTATAGCTCAGCTGGTTAGAGCACCTGACTCATAATCAGGGGGTCCAAGGTTCAAGTCCTTGTGGGACCACTCCTAATATAAAGGGAAGTAACGGTTGTTGCTTTCCTTTTTTGTTTTTCAAAGAGCCTGTTATTATTCCACTTTCATTTGGTAGACAAGATATTCTTGCTTTTCTGTAATACCAGATTGAGGGAAAATATCGCTACAGCTTGTTATGTACAAAACTCCTTATTATCTTAACAGAGTACATTCAGCAGTGTCAGCCTAGCCATTGGTTGTTTGAAGGCTAGTACAGGGGGCAATACAGTAAGCGCAGTGTATAAGCCATATTCAGAAGATCAGTAGCCAAAGCGGGCGTAGCACCTTTTGCCAAGGTACATACATTAAGACATCCATTTGCCACACATTTGATTGAGCAAGGTGTTGATACCCGCTATGTTCAATCGCTATTAGGGCATAATTCAATAAAAACGACGATGATTTATACCCATATCACCCAAGCTGGCCTAGCTCAAATTGTGAGTCCTTTGGATTGATTGGAGGAATAGATGTGGGAGATATACGTAACTGGTTGTGTATTATACAGACGCTAGGCACAAGCAGAAAAAGACAAAATGAATGAATCAGAAAATCCGAAAATATTTAATCGACCAATGTGTTTTAGGACAGCCTATTTACTATGAAGATGTGGCAAATAAATTAAAACTAAATTTATCACTTGATAAAGATAGAAGTATTCTTAGTAAAACGTTGGGAGAAATTTCAGCCTACGAATATGAAAATGGAAGACCGCTAATTAGCTCAATTGCCATATATAAGACTGCCAATGAACACGGAAATGGTTTTTACGATTTGTGTGAAGAACTTGGAATAGGAAAAGCAAGAAAACTAAAAAGAGAATATTTTGGTTTTACGGCACTTGAGAATTCGAAAAAATTTTGGAATAAAGAATTTAACTACCAACAATTTTATGAGTTAAAAACACCTATTTACAACTCACAAGACAATCCTTTTATAAACTTAGATGAAATAGATTTTTTTAGAAAATGGGCAAATAAGGTTTATGATAAATCTAATAATGACCACTACTCCGCTAAAGAATATCTTTTAGAAACTGTTTGGTCTAAAACTAAATTTTGGTCAGAAGAAATCATAAACAGACTTGATAATTACGAGACATCAAATAAACGAATGTGGAGTAAACGTAATTGGGCGGATGGGAAAAGAGTTTCAACATTCAAACCATACACTTGGGCAAGAATTTTCAAGAAAGGACATAAATCAAAGGACATATTTTTTACAATAGGAATTGACCCATTACAACACGCTTTGGTTTATAAATTAGATTATTATCACGAAGGAGATTCTAAACTATCTAAACAACAAAAAGAGCTATGTGAAAAATATATTCCTGAAAGTTTAAAATGGAATGAAATAGATGAAAATGAATTAAATGATTGGGATTGGGAAACTCTGATTAAAGGAATGGTTGAATTTATATCATCTAATTCTCATCATTACGACCAAGTTGTTAAAATGGCTTGGGGCAACAAAACTTTAGACTCAGTTTTTACTAATAATTTAACTTTACGAGATTTTCCTAAAGGTGGATTTTCAGAGCTGCCAAAGATGAATCCTTCATTTAAGGGAATTGATGCTGACTTTGATAAAAAAAGAAAAGAGGATAAGGAACTTGGAGATTTTGGCGAAGAGTTAGTCTTGGATTATGAAAAAAATAAACTAAAGGAAAAAGGGTTAAAAGACTTTATTGACAGGGTACGAATCGTCAAAGATGGAGAGGGATACGATGTGTTATCGTTTGATGAAAATGGAAATGAAATTTGTATTGAAGTAAAAACAACTAAAGGAAATGAAAAAACGCCGTTTTATTTAAGTCAAAATGAAAAACTATTTTTCGAGAAGAATTTCAAAAAATATATGATTTACCGATTATATAACTATGACTTGGATAAAAATTATGCGGACTTTTTTATCATTAAGGATTTTGAGAAGGAACTATTTTTTCAGCCAACTGAATTTAAAGTTTACTTAAAAAAACAATAAAGCCTGTGTCTAACAATGGTGGCCGTTAACAAGTTAAATACCCAAAAAAACTGAAAATAGACCCAAAATTCCGCATATTACATAGATGCAAGGCATCAAAAACCACCTCCCCAAATTTTTTTTTCAATTTTCTCTAGAGACATTTATTCCAGCTGATGATTTTTATCGGATTTCGCAGTCGCGCCTTGATTTATCGCGACACTGAGCCGTAATACAGTCATATCGACAGACTGGGATTTGCTCCGGTGGTATTTTAAAATGTGTGTTGATTGGATGTTTAGAATTTTTTTGCTCTGATCGTGCATTGTAACGTATGATTTGGATGTGATTGGACCAGAGGTATTCTATTGGTTATGGTCTGGATGAAAGATCGGTCTCTGAAAGAATGAATATCTGGTAGACATTCAAGTGATTGAAACCTAACTATCTTTGGTAGTTGCGACATTGAACGGGAAGGGCGAAGCGGTATTGTGGTATGGATTACACTTTAGCTGTATGGTAGGTAAGTAAAAGATAGTGGATGTGATAGAGGTCATCTTGTCACAAGTGTTAATCAAGGTATACAAGAAAATCAGAATAATGAAACATTTTTACAATCAAATATGTCACCTCAAAACCCACATTTTGATCAGCGTATTTGGCATAAATTAGAGCCTTCAATGGTAAAGATAAAATCCTTGAAATGTATGTACTAATTGCTCCAATATTTTATTTCGATAGAAAAGTTGAAACTGTAGGTAACCAAACTGATGAATATGGAATTAGTGTTCCTATTCCCCATGGAGTTGTAAAAAATGTTTTGACCGAAGGTAAGAAAGAAAGATTATTTCTTTAGACTTTTGAAATGGAATATAAAAGGCTTAGTAGTAAAATAGAGGATTATCTTGTTATTACTTATGATATGGGAAAAATTGTAGGTGGCAGATTTTGCGATAGAATTAAAAGAGTAGATATACACTTGCAAAAGAGGAGTCCTATTAAAATATGGAATCGTTGGAGGTTATTAAAAAATGCAATATGCCAATGTTTTAGCGGTTTTGCCACTAACGTCGCCGATACTTCTCGTTAGTTAAAATATGAAGCAGCCTATGTTTTAAAATTAAGCGACGTATAATCAAGTGAAAATTATTATCTTCATATTTAACTGTAAACTCAATCCAATTTCAATACTGCTTATATGGCAAAACCTAAAATATTTATCAGTTCTACGTACTATGATTTAAAGCATATTCGGAATAACTTAAAATCCTTCATATTAGGATATGGTTATGAACCTGTTTTATTTGAAGAAGGTGATATTACCTTTGACTTCCATCTGCCTCTTGATGAATCTTGTTATTTAGAAATTCAGAACTGCCATATGTTAATCTTAATTATAGGGGGAAGGTATGGTTCTCCAAAGTCTTCGGTTGAAGAAACTTTGTTGTCTAACGAAAATGAAAACAAGTTGTATGAAAATTACACGTCTATTACAGAGCAAGAATATCTTACGGCAGTAAAAAACAACATACCTTCATTTGTTTTTATTCGAAGAGAAGTTCTTGGAGAGTATCGAACCTATCAAATGAATAAATCAAATGAAAATATTATTTATGCACATGTAGATAATGTTAGTATTTTCAAATTAATAGAATTGATATATCAAAAGAAAAGTGGAAACTTTATAAAGGAATTTAATTTGATTGAGGATATTACAAATTGGCTTAAATTTCAATGGGCAGGTCTTTTTACGAAATTTCTCAATCAAGAGAAAGTTATCATTGAATTGAAATCGGCAAATGAACAATTAAAAGAATTGAAAACAGTTACAGACGTAATTAAAAAATACTCAGAATCAATTATGAATAAAATTAAACCGGTAGATTTTGAAAAACTAATCAAAGAAAAGACACAAAATATTGATTTAAAAAAAGCAGAAAGATTTTGTTCAGAAGATTTAATAGTCTACATTTTAAGTACTGGTTTTGATGAAGATTCGATTTTTATTTTTGAAAAATTTAACACTTCGGATAGCTTCGAAATATTTCTGGAAAAGCTAGGTTTAGATGAAAAAATAAAGATTAAAATTTTAACAGAAACGAATTTGTCTTTAGCCGAATCAGATTATCAATCTCTTAAAAAAATATACTCTCAATAGTTTCACTCCCTAAACAGTAACTATGAAAAACGACCAGCTAGAATTCAAAGAAAAATATATAAAAGTAGAAGACGCACAAAGGAAAATGGGGATAAAGGATAGAGCAAAATTTATGCATGCAATTATGGTAAAATACTTACGAGTACTAAAAATTGGTGAATCTACTTTTATCCTTAGGACTCATTTTAATAAGTTTAAAAAAAGTGTAGATAAATATCTTATGGAGGATAGAATAAATAAAGAAGATGAATAATAATTGTTATAGCTAGTAAAGATGACCGTTGACAAATCCATGCCCAAAAACACTTAAAAATCGACTCAAAATTTCGCATATTCATATATGTAGGGTATCAAAAGTAACCTGCCTATAATTATTTTCTCTAGAGGCATTTATTCCGGCCGATAATTTTTATCGGATTTTACAGTCGCGTCTTGACTTATTCTTTATTTATCTGGAGATCAAACCCTACTATAGCCATACCAGCAGACCGGGACTTGATCCGATGGTGTTTTTGAATATATATTGATTTGCAAATACTTAGACTTTATTTTTGAGTTTCTATTCATTGATTAATATCGACAACTATAGTTAAGCTATTAGAGCTATCCGTATCAGGCAACTCCAGAAGCCATTTGGAGCGATATAAAAGATTATAATATGACAGAATTGACAAAAACATTTAAACAGGCAAAAAGAACTGAGCCTAACAATTTTCGAAAGATGAAGAGAAGACATGCTTTCAATAAAGGAGATCGTTGACAGCCTAATCAAATCATTCCACCCCCTTCCCCTACCTTCCTGCTTTGAGTAAGTTACTACCCTTCATAAGAAAAGCCATCGGTCCCAAATTCAGCACTGAATCAACAATCTCACACCCCAACGCTCGTACCTAACCAGTTCTCAACGCAACTACGCTTGGCGACTAACTACTACAAATAACCCAACTCCCCGCCGCCCTAAGCCCATCCTTTGCGCTCCAACACCACCTTTTCAAGCCCGATTCCCAATTTGATTGGGTGATTGAGAGAAAAAACCAAGGAAAATTTTTGTGAATATAAAATAATTGATAAATTTGGCTGACCGAAAATTGGTCAACCAATTACCAGTCAACCAAAATCAAGACTTTTACCGTATGAAAAAGCCCAACGTGCTTAGCAACTTTCAAGAAATCAGAATAGAATCACCCGTTGATAAAATCATTCGGCAGATTAGAGAATTGATTACCTCCGGTCAATTGAATCCAGGTGACAAACTACCACCTGAGCGAAAACTGGCAGAAAAACTCGGCGTGGGTAGAAGTAATGTGCGTGACGCCATCAAGAAATTGGAATTCTACGGCATTTTAAAAACCCTTCCTCAAAGTGGAACGATTGTCTCAGGTATGGGCATCGCCGCTCTTGAAGGCCTCATCTCAGATGTTTTGAAAATAGAAAATAGTGACTTTGCTTCCCTCGTCGAGACCCGTGTTTTGATGGAAACAGAATCCGCAAAGCTGGCCGCTCTAAGAAGAACCGACGAAGATATTCAGGATATAAAGGAGGCTTTAGAAGCCTACGAACACAAGGTAAGCCTGAACCAACAAGCGGTAGAAGAAGATTTAATGTTTCACCTGAAGATTGCGGAGGCGAGTAAGAATACGGTTTTGAAGTCCTTGATGCTCATTATCACCCCGGATATCATCAACAATTTCATCAAGCTCGATATCTGTAAAGACGGCCGCTCTAACGAAGCCTTAGATGAGCATAAGATCATTCTGGAACACATTATCGCGCAAGAACCCGAAGAAGCTGCCGCAGCGATGCAGATTCATCTAAAAGATGTGTTTGATTATAGCCAGGATTTAAAGAAACAGCAAGGAAACGGACAGCATAATGAATAATACAAAAGCGTATTTACGCTAATCAATAAGTCAAACAAAACGCCCTGACCGTATGGAGAAAAAATGAAAACCCTTTAATGCAAGTTAGTGACGTTGTCGCCATCCAAATTGGATGGTAGGCAATCCATTCATTTGATACATTTTCAGCTTTTAAGCCCCTTTTATTTAGATCGACTGTTAAAGCGCAACTGCTTTAACCTGGAAAGATATTGCCCTAATCGAAAAAACAAGACCCTTTTTAAAATTCATTAATAAGCCTGTGAAATGCTCTTTATTCCCGCACTTTTCCGCTTTTTTTCAGCACATACCTTCCAGGTATGCACTTCAAAAAGAGCGTCAACTGCAGAAAAAATAGCTATTTCTCGTCATTACGAATGAAGTTCAAACAGGTTCTAACTAACAAAAAGGCTCACCCGAAGGTGAGCGAAAATAGCAAATATTAAATATTAAATTATGACACCAAAATTAACAAATTATTCCAACATCTTCATTAGGAGTGTTTTCCTAATGGCTTTGTTGTGCTTCCTGCCGTTTCTTTCCTCCGGAAATACGAATGGAGAAGTATTCAAACCTATCACTGGGGTTGTCACATCCGCTGACGATGGTTTGCCGCTAATCGGTGTAGCTGTTGCAGTAAAAGAAACTTCCACAGGGGTAGTTACTGATGTTAATGGTGCCTTTTCAATTGATGTTGCAGAAGGTGCTACGCTCGTATTTAGTTACACTGGTTTTGAGACTCAGGAAGTCGTTGTTGACTCTAGATCTACTTATAATATTGTTTTAAAGGGAGATGTCGCGCTTTTAGAAGAAGTCGTTGTCGTCGGTTATGGTACCCGTAAGAAATCACACAATACTGGGGCTATTTCGCAGATTGAGGGGACGGATATTTCCGCTATTCAGGCTAATCGTGTGGATGATGCACTGGCGGGTAAATTAGCTGGGGTATTAATCCAAAATCAAGATGGCGCACCCGGTGCGGACCCCAAGATTCAAATCAGAGCAGCTTCCTCAATTTCTGGCGACTCCAATCCGCTAATTGTGGTGGATGGGTATCCAATTTCGGGAAGTTTGGCTACGGTCAATCCGAATGATATCGAAAGCTTAGAAGTGTTGAAAGATGCGGCCTCGGCGGCGATTTATGGATCTAGGGGCGCCAATGGTGTGATCTTGGTGACCACTAAAAAAGGAAAATTAGGTAAAGCACGTTTTAGTTACAATGGTTACGTCAGCACCTCTAGTAGATATGTGAGAGACAATGTCAATCCGACTGCCGGAGAGTGGGCTACTACGATAGAAAACAATGTGGCCGATGGGACTTTTAATATTTCGGAATTAGACGAAGGCCTTTACAACTACAGATTGAATGGGTTTAAAAATTCACCCGATGTTGTAGCGGTAGAAGACTGGCTTTTCCAAAATGGTAATAGTACTAGTCACAACTTTAATGTTAGTGGCGGTACAGATGATGTTAACTACTTTGCTTCAGTTGGCTATTTAAACACCGAGGGCATTGTCATTACCCAGGGTTTTGAAAGATACAACGCCCGCTTAAATCTCAATGCTAAGTTGGGCGAGAAGTTCCGAACCGGATTAAATATCAACGGATTTATATCCGATAGAGATATCGTCGGCTGGGACATGAGAGATATCATAAGATCGTATAGTATTCATCCTGTTTATCATACCGAAGCCTCTATTGCTTTTGTACAGCAATTGGATCAACAAGCGCAGGCTTTGGGACTTGACGCCTTCGATGATGGCTATAGAGGCGGTGCTGATGCCCCTTGGAATAAGAGCATCTATACATTGGAACCGGGGATGACCGCGCAAGATTGGCATTATGGTAGAAGTGGCAATGGTATCGGAGGATCAGGAGATGCCGGCCCCGCTACGAAACTGGACAACACCGACCGATGGCAGAAAACGTATTTTGGTAACGTGAGTTCTTATCTGCAATTCAACATCATAGAAGGGTTGAATGTAAAAACTGTTCTGGGAGCAGATATTAGAGATACCCGGGATTATTACTGGAGAGGACTGGAATGGGATTCCAGAGCGCGTTCTACCCAAACTAACCTGGATCAAACGGATCTAAAAAGATCTTCCGTGTTGAGTGAGACGACTTTGAACTATGCGAAAGTATTTGGTAAACACGACGTATCTGCGGTAGCTGGCATTGAATTTCAAAACTTCTATATCGATGGTATCGCCTTAGATGCTACCAATATACCCTACGGACAGCCGCAAAATTATGCGCTCTTAGATCCTGCCGATATCGCAGTTACGGAGCGGGAAGAGACGATCTCCAGACGAAGCGTTTTTGGCCGAATTAACTATGCATACGACAATCGTTACTTAGCTTCGGTATCTGTCAGAAGAGACGGTGATTCCAGATTTGGCGCTAATAATCGATCCGAAACCTTCCCCGCATTTTCACTAGGATGGAATATCCATAATGAGGCTTTTTATAACTCAAGCATTTTGACTGATGCTAAGCTACGCTTCAGTTATGGAGCCCTGGGTACGACTGCTTTCTTGGGCGCTTACAATTCATTGAGCCTCTTAAATCCTCAGGCCACAGTGCTGGGAACCGGATTTTTGATCCCGAACGATATCGCCAATCCTAATTTAACGTGGCAGACCAATACCGAGACCAACTTTGGATTTAATCTTGGTTTCCTCGACAATCGATTTACGATAGGTCTAGATTACTACACCTCTGATATTGAAGACATATTAATCGAGCAGAGCGTCTCGGAAGTTTTAGGTACCACCTCTATTGCGCTTAATTCTGGTGATGTCGAAAGTTCGGGGGTAGAATTTGAATTCGGTGCCGCCTTGGTTAATACTGGTGATTTTCGTTGGAATGTAAACCTCAATATGTCTACCGTCAATACGGAGATTACGGACTTGCCGGGTGCTCCAGGAGATAGTGAACGAGAACTAGCGCCTTATATCTACGGCCAGAGCGGTAGAGGGCCTGTTTTTAGAAACTATGTCGGTGGTGAAATTGGTGAAATGTGGGGGATAGAAACGACTGGAGAGGTTGAAATGGAATACATTTCCGATCCTACAGAATATGTTGGTAAAATGAGTGGATATAGCTATGCGGTTGATCAAAATAATGATGGTATCATCGATAGAACGAGAACCGTTGAAGAAGGTGGAGACTTGGTCAAGATTGGACAAAATACACCTGATTTTTATTGGGGATTGAATACGCAAGTGACTTACAAAGAATTCGACTTATCCCTCCAATTCCAAGGTGCTCAGGGCGGAGATGTTTATAATATCGACCCCCTCTACTACGGTTCACAGTGGGGTAGAGCTTTACAGGCCGACTTCGATGCTGATGCTGATGGTATTGCTGATCACAATGGACAGCACTATGTCCGAAACAGAGACCAAACCGATGCGATGATCCAAGATGCGTCTTATATCGCTCTAAGAAACCTGACCATAGGGTATACCCTTAAGCCGCAATGGGTAAGCAAAGCGGGCTTAAGCTACGCAAGAGTATATTTCGCAAGCACCAATTTACTGTATCTGATGGGTGATGATTACACTTCTTTTAATCCAGAGGGTGTAGAGATCACGAATTCTGGCTATTTGGGACCAACCACCTACGGCGTACAAGTAGGGGCAAGCCCGATTGTAAGAAGTTTCACCCTAGGTGTAGATGTTAATTTTTAAGTGAATTTTAAAAAAGTAATAATGAAAAATATATATATCATATTAGGTGCACTACTGTTTGTCGCGACAGCATGTGACAATGATTTAGAACAATTTCCATCAAATATCACCAGCTCCGATAATTTGACAGATTATGCGGAAGTATTGAATGCGGCCTATTTCTATCAGCATGGATCGGCGACACCCATGGCTGTGATGGGAGATTTTAGAGCAGACAATGCTTTGATGTTAGAAGCGCCTTATACGGACTTTGATGAGTATAATGCTAATTTGACGTCGATGGAAGATCAATTTTTCGGTCCTTTCTACACGGCCTTGTATAAATCCATTTTAAGCGCAAATAACGTTATTGAAAATTCTTCGGATGATATTGAGGTAGGAGAAGCTAAGTTCTTAAGAGCTTTGGCTTACTTCAAATTAGTCCGCGTATTTGGCGATGTTACGGTGAATCTAACCGCTACACCAAGCACGACGGATCAGTCTATCTTGGCGCGACAACCAGCGGCTAATGTTTATAATAATGTCATTATCCCTGACTTGGAAGATGCCATTGCGCGATTAGATACTGAAATAGTCAACGGACGTGCATCAAAGTATGCCGCTGAAGGATTATTGGGTAAAGTATTCGTTCAAATAGGTGACTTTAGCAAAGCGGAGCCACATCTGGAGGCCGTTGTGGATGGCGCTGATGCCGCGGGGATTAGTTTACAAGCTAATTTTGCTGAAATATTTGGAGTGGATAATGATTTGAATTCAGAAATTATTTTTGCCACTCAAATTTCAAGCTTTGTCTCAGATGAATATGGTTTTTCTGAATTTTGGTCGTGGTCTGGTGGATTGGATACAAAATCTCTGGAACCATTAGATCAAGATTTAGTGGCTGCTTTTGATGCCAGTGTGGGTGACTTGAGGAGAGATGTTACAATCGATACGGCGACGATGGCCTCTCCAAAATTTCCGCAGACGGGAGGACCTGATCACGACTGGATTGAACTGCGATTAGCGGATGTTATTCTGTTATACGCCGAAGCGTTAAACGAAAATGGTGCTGACGCCGGAACGGTACTCGCGCTATTAGATCCGATCAGAACGAGAGCTGGACTAGCCCCTCTGGATCCTGCTGTTCTCAACACTCAAGCTTTGATTCGACAGGCTATTCAAGACGAAAGACGACTTGAGCTGGCGTTTGAAGGCCAGAGATGGTTCGATTTGGTTAGAACCGGTACGGTGGATGCCGAAATGGGAGAAACAATTGATAGTCGATATCATTTATTTCCAATACCGGTCTCCGAAGTACTGGCGAGCTTTGATGTCATTACGCAAAATGAAGGCTATTAATTAATTCAATAAGCTGATTTTTAAATTCAAAAATCTTTTACACCTATCCGGGACCATGCTTTTTTATACCTCCTTTTTTAGGAGTGAATTGGAGGCACAAATGGCCCCGGATAGGTCACACCATCAACTAGATTTTAATCAGATTAAATATTCCAAAATATCCAAATTTTAGTTTCATGCCTATTAGAGCGTAACTGATCTTATTTCTCTTAATAAGAAGCACTCTAATACAGATTATTAAGTCAGGGTTAGTTAGGATGCTGCCCTTCTTCAGGGTAGTTTCCTGCACCTATTTAATGCTTATGCCACAAGAAAAAAATATACTTACAATAATTGTTTCCTTCCTTCTGGGGATTGGGCCTGGCATCTTTGCCATTGGTTATACAATCGGGACGGGAAGTGTTACTTCCATGATCGTAGCTGGAAGTACACATGGCATGCAATTACTTTGGGTGTTGGCCTTGAGCTGTTTATTTTCTTGGGTGCTGATGGAAGCTTATGGAAGGTATTATTTAATTACCGGAGAAACGGCCCTCTTCGCATTTAGAAAACATTTGAAGCTGGGAAGCCTTATTGCTATTCTGATCATTATTGGAATTGGATTTGGACAATGGAATTCACTCATTGGCATCTTAGGTATTTCTGCAAACGCAATTGTCGAGACTTTAGCTTTATTTTTTCCGTCAATTAAAGGATCTGAATATTGGTGGGTTTTAGGTGTCGCTTTGCTGGTTATTTCGATGATGTATGTACTGCTGTGGAAAGGGCAGTATAATGTTTTTGAAAAAATATTACTCTTTTTTGTCTCCTTGATGGGATTGTCTTTTCTTTTTTCTCTCTTCGTGGTTTTACCCAATCCTGCTGAAATTGCAAAAGGACTATTGCTTTCAATTCCACAAGTTGAAGGCGGTAGAATGTTAGTTGCTGCTTTTGTAGGTACGACTATGGCCGCTGCGACTTTTATTTCTCGACCACTTTTTATTCAAGGAAAAAAATGGACCAAAAACCACCTTAAAGAACAGCGAAGAGACGCCCTTTGGGCTGCCGTTCTGATTTTTTTTATTAGCGCCGCTATTATGTCGGTTGCAATGGGAGCATTTTATCATAAAGGAAAAGTCGTCACCAAAGTCTTAGATATGGTGTATGCATTAGAACCCATCGCCGGGCGATTTGCCATTGCCTTATTTTTCATGGGCACTCTTGCCGCAGGGCTGTCTTCTGTTTTTCCGATATTAATGATTGTGCCTTTAATGATCGCGGATTACCAACAAGGCAAACTAGATACATCTTCTAATCAATTCAAAATCTTAACCGGGATCGCCTGCCTGATTGGTCTGACTGTCCCCATATTTGGTGCAAATCCTATTCAGGCGCAAATATTGACTCAAGTTTTTAATGTATTTGTTCTACCTCTGGTGATTCTTGGAATTATTATTCTGATCAATAATAAAAGATTGATGGGAGAACATAAAGCCGGCTATACCCTCAATGCCGGCATACTATTGTCTTTTGTTTTTGCTTGCATCATTTCATATAACGGAATATTAGCGATATGGGAAAAAGTTTAAGCTTACAATTCGGACTCTTTATTTTAATCTGCTCACTTTTTAGTTGCACAGATTCTAAAGGTGTTGTGAAAGATGTGGAAGCATTTAATTTGGCTGTACAAAATGCACAGCCTGGTGATAAAATTATTTTGGCTAATGGTATTTGGAAAGATGCGGAATTAATTTTTACCGGGAAAGGAACTGCCGAACAACCAATTATTTTGACGGTAGAAGAAAAGGGTGAAGTGACTTTGGAGGGACAATCCAATTTGAGAATAGCCGGTGAATATTTGCACGTGGAAGGGCTGGTGTTTAAAAATGGATATACACCAACAAAAGAAGTTATTTCGTTTCGAAAAAGTAAAGAAGAATTATGCAATAACTGTCGAGTGACAGAATGCGTAGTCGATAATTACAATAATCCCGAACGATTTGAATCAGATTATTGGGTAAGTATTTATGGTAAAAAGAATCGTTTTGATCATAATTATTTGACGGGAAAAAGAAATCACGGGGTAACGCTGGCGGTTCGCTTGAATACAGAAGAAAGTCGGGAAAATCATCACCGTATTGATCATAACTATTTTGGCCATCACCCAATCTTAGGTGCGAATGGAGGCGAAACCTTACGCGTGGGGACGAGTCATTATTCTTTGACCAATTCGAATACCGTGGTCGAGTACAATTACTTTGACCGCTGTAATGGAGAGCACGAAATTATTTCCAGCAAATCCTGTCAGAATATTTATCGCTATAATACTTTCCATGAATGTCAAGGCACATTAACGATGCGTCACGGCAACGAAACCTTAGTGGAGAGCAATTATTTTTTCGGCAATAGAAAAGCGAATACCGGCGGGATTCGAATTATCAATGAAACACAAACCGTCAAAAATAATTACTGTGAAGGACTTACTGGTTATCGATTTCGGGGCGCCCTCGTGATTATGAATGGCGTCCCTAATTCACCAGCTAATCGTTATTTTCAAGTCACTAACTCTGAGGCGTCCAATAACACTTTTGTTAACTGCGATCATATTCAGCTATGTGCCGGAAGTGATGAAGAGAGAAGTGCTGTCCCAATTAATTCTAAAGTTGAGAATAACATTTTCTATAATGATCAAAAAGACGAACTTTTTACAGTTTATGACGACATCAGTGGCATTTCTTTTAATGGAAATTTGATTAATGAAAATGCAAAGCCCATTACAGCATCCGGTTTTCAAAATACGAGCTTGAATTTTAAAAGAAATGATGATGGTCTTTTAATCCCCCAAGACGAAATGGCCAAGGAGAAAGGCATGGTGCCAACGGAAGGTCGTGCAACTCCTGATAATACTGGTGTCACTTGGTATCCCCGAATTGAAGACGAAGTATTTTTTGAAACTGGAAAAACAATTGCTGTTAAAGCAGGAATCAATACCCTGTACGAAGCCATTCAAAAATCAACTGCCGGCGATGTATTAGAATTAGAAAGTGGCAATTATGTCGTCGAAAAATCTATTGACTTGAAACACCCGCTTAGCATCGTTTCAAAGGCCAGTGAAAAACCCACTATTCAATTTCAAAGAACATCACTATTCAATATTGAAAATGGCGGCAGCTTAACGCTCAAAAATATGGTCATCGATGGGAGTGAAGCCCCCGATGCTCATGGAAACACCGTCATCAGAACGAGCCGTTATTCTATGATTCGCAATTATAAATTATTTATTGAGGATTGTGAATTCAAGGATTTAGATGTCAATCACACCTTCGACGTGCTGCGGGTGTATAAAAATACCTTTGCGGATTCAATTGTATTACGAAATTCCACTTTTACGAAAGTAGATGGAAATGTCTTAGCGCTTAATAAAGAAACGGATGACATTGGTATTTATAATGCCGAAAATGTAGTTATTGAAAATTGCCACTTTAAAGATATCTCAGGCATTGTGCTCAATCTACATCGCGGCGGTAGAGATGAAAGTACTTTCGGGCCGATGCTGGTGGTGGATAAATCCACTTTTGATAACGTCGGAAAAGGAAAACGGAATAAAGCTGACGCCTCGATTTCGCTGCATGGCGTACAGGTAGCCCATATAAAAAATAGTCAATTTAATAGCTGTGAGCCGCTGAAGTTACACTTGGTGGTTGGAGAACCGATTACCAAGATTCAAGATTGCAATTTTGCAAGGACACCAGCAATTCAGGATAACGGAGAACCCTACGAAACTGAAAATCTAAGCTTTAATTAAATCCATATCATTGAAAGGGATTACTAAAATATTTACGCTAATAATATTGTTGCTTTTTGCAGGAGAAAATCTCGTGGCTCAAGGTCATCCCAATTTGATTTTGACTAAAGCGGGTGTAGCAGAAATTCAGCGTTCAAAGAATAGTGCCCCTTTATTCGAACAAGTACTGGAACTAACTAAAAAAGAAGTAGATGCTGAAATCGAAGAAGGCATATTTGTTCCTATTCCGAAGGATATGGCTGGAGGATATACACACGAGCGGCATAAAAGAAATTTCTTCATCCTGCAAAAGGCAGGGAATTTATATCAAATCACGGGAGACGAAAAATATGCCATCTATATCCGGGATATGTTCCTTGAATATGCGGACATGTATCCGACACTTGGCTTGCATCCTACGATGCGATCCTATGCAACCGGGAAAATATTCTGGCAATGCCTCAATGATGCTAATTGGTTAGTCTACTGTAGCCAGGCTTATGATTGTATTTATGATTTCCTGACAGAAAAAGAACGGCAAAAATTAGAAAAACAATTGTTCCGACCTTTAGCCAATTTTATTTCCATTGAAAATCCTAAGTTTTTTAATCGCATTCATAATCACAGTGCCTGGGGGAATGCTGCAGTGGGGATGATTGGTCTGGTGATGAAAGATGAAGAATTAATTGAGCGGGCTTTATACGGATTAAAAAATGATGGCCTGGATAATACCATGCTGGATAATGATGGAGGATTTATTAAAATAGAAGGACAAAGTAAAGCTGGATTTTTAGCACAATTAGATTTTTCTTTTTCACCGGATGGGTATTTTACGGAAGGGCCTTATTACCTCCGGTACGCCATGACACCCTTTTTAATTTTTTCCAAAGCCTTGTCGAATAATCGCCCGAATCTGAGAATATACGATTATCGAGATGGTATTTTAAAGAAGGCGGTTTTTGCCCTATTAAATCAAACGGATGCACAAGGGCAGTTCTTCCCCATTAATGATGCCCAAAAAGGCATGTCCTGGAAAGCTAGAGAAGTCATTGCTGCAGTAGATATCGCTTATGCAGATTTTGGAAAAAACACGATGCTCTTATCCGTAGCCGAAACCCAAGGCAAGGTATTATTGGATCAACATGGTTATGAGGTGGCTCGGGATTTGGCAAAGGGCATGGCCACCAAATTTAAACAGCATCCTGTTGCTTACCGTGATGGCGCAAATGGAGAGCAAGGAGGCGTGGCCATACTTAGAAAAAATAATCGCTCCGACGGAGAAATTTGTGCTGTCATGAAATATTCCGCTCATGGAATGGGGCACGGTCATTTTGATAAATTATCATACGCTTTATACGATGAATCTGGAGAAGTGATCCAGGATTACGGCGCCGCTCGCTGGGTTAATATCGATCAAAAAGGAGGTGGAAGATATCTACCGGAAAATAACACCTTTGCCAAGCAAAGTATAGGACATAATACACTGGTCGTTGACGAAACCTCACACTATGAAGGCAGTGTAAAAAAAGGCGAGGCGAATCATCCTGATCTCTATTTTTTTGATGCTAGCCAAGAGCACTACCAAATTATCAGTGCAAAAGACCGACACGCTTACCCCAATACAGAGATGCATCGCACCTTGGTGTTATTGGAAGATGAGACGTTTAGAAATCCATTATTGATTGACGTTTTTAAAATACGATCTCCAGAGGAGCACCAATATGATCTCCCGCTTTGGTTTTTGGGTCATTTGCTGTCCACTAATTTTAAATATGCGACGCAAACTAATCGTCTGACGCCACTCGGTAACAATCATGGCTACCAGCATTTATGGGAAGAAGCAAATGCGCAGCCAACTACGAAGAACGCACAGATCACTTGGTTTGAAAGAGGAAAGTTTTTTACGATGACTTCCTCAGTCGTTCCAAACGATGAGCTGATTCTGGCGCGCGCCGGGGCCAATGATCCTAACTTTAATTTGCGCCACGACCCGGTTTTTATTCAGCGCCGCCAGGCCAAATCAAGCACATTTATTTCTGTGATTGAATCACACGGGATTTACAATCCGGTTGCTGAAATTCCGTTGAGTCCCTTCAGTGGGATTGAAGCTGTAAATATTTTATTCGATAACGATGAATACACCCTAGTACGGATCAAGCACAAAAATGGTAAAGCCTGGATATTCATGATGGCTAATCAGGATACCGCTAATACCTCAACACATAAAATTACTGTGGAAGATCGTGTATTTGCGTGGGAAGGTGTTTTTGCATTAAAAATTGAAAAATAATAAAGATGAGTACAGTAAAAAGAAGTAAAGAATTTTTCTTTCAGAAAGAACAAGAATGGGAACAAGTAGATCCCCTTTTACGCCGACAAATTCACGGCTATGACGATAAGATTATGCTAGTGATCGCTGATTTTAAAACCGGTGGTGTTGGTCAATTGCATAACCATCATCATTCACAAGTGACTTACGTGGAAAGCGGTGAATTTGAAATGACCATTGGCGAAGAAGTAAAAATTATTAAGGGTGGTGATTCTTATTACATCCCTCCGATGGTGATGCACGGTTGTACCTGTATTAAAGCCGGACGATTAATTGATGTTTTTAGTCCCATGCGTGAAGACTTCGTACAATAAAGATTTTGCTGTTTTTATGATCAACACAAAATGACATGAAATTAAAAGGATTAAGGTGGTGGATTATCGGTTTAATTTTTATCGCCACGGTCATCAACTATGTGGATAGAACGGCCTTTGCTTTGCTCTGGCCACAGATGGGCGAAGATCTGGGCATGGATAAATCCGATTATGCCTTCCTGCTCAACGTATTTATGGCAACCTACGCCATCAGTAAATTTCTGTCGGGTAGACTGTATGATAAAATTGGTACCAGAATAGGATTTACGCTCTCCATTGTGGTCTGGTCCATAGCCGCTGCTTTTCACGCCGTTGCCAAAGGCATTGTATCCCTCTCCGTTGTACGCGGGCTACTCGGTCTGGGTGAGGCGGGATTATGGCCCGGGGCCGTTAAAAGTAACGGGGAATGGTTCCCTGCGAAGCAAAGAGCTTTAGCCCAAGGAATATTTAACTCTGGTGCCTCGATAGGAAATGTAGTGGCCCCAATTATTATCGTATTCCTGTACGCAAAATTTGGTTGGAAAGCGACTTACGTTATCCTCGGATTGCTTGGCGTGATCTGGGTGATCCCGTGGTTAATCATTAATAAAACCAGTCCTAAAGAGCATCCGTGGATTACCGATGAGGAACGTGCACTTATATTCGAAAATAATAGTGCTGATCATAAAACGGATGAAGGAAATACGGGACGAAGTTTAAGCTTAATGCAAATTTTAAGCTTCAAAGAATCGTGGGGTGTTTTACTGTGTCGATTTTTTATTGAACCCATATGGTGGTTCTTTGCCGGCTGGATGCCCATTTACCTCAACTCCAAATTTAATTTAAGCATCGAGGAGATTGGAAACACCATGTGGATCTCTTATTTGATGGCCGCCGCCGGTAGTATTTTAGGAGGTATCTTCACTGAATATGCCATCAATCGGATGTCCGTCAATTTTGGTAGAAAGATCAGTATTGTCATCGGAAGCATTTTGATTATCCTCGCTTTTGTGGGCATTATCCTATTTGTGAAAGAAACCAACTTCATGCTTTTTATCTACTTAGCTGGGGTGGCCTTATTCGGATTCCAATTTGCTATCGGAAATATTCAAACCTTATCTAGTGACTTATTGAAAGGCCCATCGGTGGGTACCTTGGCGGGCCTCGCAGGAACAGTAGCGGCCATATCACCCATGATTATGAATTGGTTTATTGGTCAAATTACCAGCGGAGGGTCTTACATCCCTGCTTTCGTAGCGATTACTATTTCCGTGGGACTTGGGGTGTTGGTCATCTTCTTTTTTATCAAGAAGGTGAGGTTAGTAGATAGCAGTACTTAAAATTTATAGAAATCAACTTTTGAAATAATAAAAAGAAATAATAAATGAATAAAGTAGCAATAATAACGGGCGCCACTGGCGGTATTGGTTTTGAAGTAGCAAAACGATTAGGCAAAGACGGATATACGGTCATCTTGAACGGCATTGAAGATGAAAAAGGAATGCAAAGAGTTGAAGAATTAACCGCAGAAGGTATTACGGCTGAGTATTTTGGCTTTGATGTAACCAAAGAAGATGCTGTAACGGCAAGCATCACTCAAATTGGTGAAAAATACGGTAGAATTGATGTGCTGGTAAATAATGCAGGAGGATTAGGTGGACGATCCAGATTCGAAAATATGACAACGGAGTTTTATCGATTCGTGATGGCTTTGAATTTGGATTCGGTATTTTTTGCTTCCAGAGCGGCGATCCCTTTTTTGAAAAAAGGAGAAAATCCTACAATTATTAATTATACATCGAATGCTGCTTGGAATGCTGGCGGACCCGGCGCAGGAATTTATGGAACCTCCAAAGCGGGAGTGCATACTCTGACTCGGGCACTCGCAAAAGATTTAGCAGAGTACGGTATCCGCGTAAATGCGGTATCTCCCGGCACGATCGATACCCCGTTTCATAAACAAATTAAATCAACCAAACCGGAAGTATTTGCTTCCTGGGCCAATAATATTATGCTCGGAAGATTGGGTAAGCCTGAAGACGTGGCTGGAGTTATTTCTTTTTTGGTGAGCAAAGATGCTTCTTTCCTGACCGCCGAAACAATTCAGGTTGGTGGTGGCCAAGCATTAGGAATCTGATTTTAAAAACGTCATTTTAAGAGGCGGAAAGAAATTATTGATTATCGATAATTCCGCCAAACTAATTAAACACGTGCCATGGATAAATTTAACGGAAAAGTAGCGGTCGTAACCGGGGGTGCCAGAGATATCGGTAGAGCGATCTCAATTCAACTCGCAAAAGAAGGAGCTAAGGTTGTGGTGAATTATTATAATTCTGAATCTGGAGCCCAAGCAACTGTTGATGAGATCAAATCTTTTGGTGGCGAAGCTATTGCCATTAAAGCGGATGCTTCAGATTTGAATGACATTCAGCATTTAAAAGCAAAAACAGTGGCCGCTTTTGGTGATCAGATTGATATTTTGGTAAATAATGCCGGTGGTCTTTTTGCACGTAAAACATTATCAGAATTCGATGAGTCTTTTTATGATTTAGTGATGAATGTAAACTTTAAATCCACTGTTTTTGTCATGCAAGCCTTTGTACCTTTAATGGGCAAAGGGACTTCGGTGATCAATCTGTCGTCCCTCGCGGCAAGAGATGGCGGTGGCGGTGGTTCTTCACTGTACGCTTCTTCTAAAGGAGCGGTGACCACCTTTACGAGAGCAATGGCCAAAGAACTCGGCCCGAAAGGGATTAGAGTAAATGCAATTTGTCCCGGATTGATTGCCACTAAATTTCATGACGATTTTACAAAAGATGATATCCGAAATAAGGTGGCCGGTAACACGCCAATCAGAAGAGAGGGAAGAGCAGACGAGGTGGCAGATTTAGTGGTTTACTTAGCATCCAGTAACAGCTCTTTTATCACCGGAGCCAATTTTGATATCAATGGTGGTTTAGGATTTTCGTAACCAAAAAGCACATAATTTTTAGAATGAAAAAAGTAGTCACTTTTGGAGAAATTATGCTCCGATTAACCCCGCCGAATTGGAAGCGCTTTTCACAAGCCAGCTCCTTTGAAGCTATTTACGGTGGAGGGGAAAGTAACGTGGCGGTATCGCTGGCCAACTATGGTCTTCCCGTTGAATTCGTTACGCGCTTACCACAAAATGACATTGGGGACTGTGCCTTAATGGAAATGCGAAAACGTGGCGTCGGTACTCAGCATATTGTTCGCGGTGGCGAACGACTGGGGATTTATTTCTTGGAAATCGGCGCCGTTAGCCGCGGTAGTAAGGTCGTTTACGATCGAGCGCATTCTGCCATGTCAACGATCGAAAAAGGCATGATTGACTGGGCCGCCGTCTTTGAGGATGCTCAGTGGTTTCACTGGACGGGGATTACGCCCGCGATTTCTCAAGGTGCGGCCGATGCTTGCCTGGAGGCCATCCAAATGGCAAACAAAATGGGCATCACCGTTTCAACGGACCTGAATTATCGGAAAAAGCTTTGGAGATACGGCAAAGCTCCCGGAGAGGTGATGCCCGAATTAGTCGCAGGTTGCGACCTTATCTTAGGGAATGAAGAAGACGCTGAAAAGCATTTTGGGTTACACCCGGAAGGGGTGGATGTCACCCAAGGGCATTCGGTCGATGCAGAATCTTACCTATCGGTTTTAAAACAACTGATGCAAATGTTTCCTCGGGCCAAGAAGGTCATCACAACCTTGCGGGGATCGATCAGCGCTTCTCATAATACCTGGTCGGGCGTTTTATACGATGGCCAAACCTTGTACAAGGCCCCTAGCTACGATATCACCCACATTGTAGACCGGGTCGGTGGAGGAGATAGTTTTATGGGGGGCTTAATTTATGGCCTGTTGACTTATCCTGATGATCAGCAAAAAGCACTCAACTTTGCCGTGGCGGCATCTTGTCTGAAGCATACCATATATGGGGACGCCAATTTGGCTACGATCGAGGAGGTAGAAAAATTGATGAGTGGCGATGCCAGTGGGCGAGTTGCCAGATAATAGGCTTATTTTTAAAAATAATACACGATGAATCATTCTAAACATTCGGCGGAAGGCCAAGCCAGACGCATCTTTGTCGATATTGATGAAACGATTTGTTACTATAAAGGGGAGCGCATCTACCAGGAGGCCATTCCGGTGCCGTCGAGAATTGCTCAAATCAATCAATTATATGAAGAGGGCAACTATATCGTTTACTGGACGGCACGTGGCATTAGGTCTGGTATAGATTATAATGCGCTAACGAAGCAGCAACTTACCGAATGGGGCTGTAAATTCCATGAAGTAAGTGTTGGTGAGAAGCCACATTTCGATTTATTAATCGATGACAAAGTACAGAATTGTAATTCCTATTTTAATGACCACTTAACGCTTTAATCATTTTGGCGAGTTATAGTAGAATACAGGTTGCACGGGTAATGTCAGAACTAGGCATTGTTCCTCTTTTTTATCATCCGGATATTGAAATCTGCAAGCAAGTGCTCAGTGCTTGCTATCGAGGCGGTGCCCGCCTTCTGGAATTTACCAATCGGGGGGATTTTGCTCAGGAGGTATTCGGCGAACTTAATAAATTTGCCTTGGCAGAACTTCCCGGGATGATCCTTGGCGTGGGCTCGATCACCGATGCCGGCACGGCTTCACTCTACCTTCAATTGGGAGCTAATTTCATCGTCTCCGCTTCCTTACGAGAAGACATCGCCAAAGTCTGCAATCGACGTAAAGTATTGTATAGTCCCGGCTGTGGCTCTTTAACGGAAATCGGCCAAGCCGAAGAATTAGGCTGTGAAATCGTCAAGCTATTTCCCGGTAGTATCTATGGCCCCGGATTTATCAAAGCGATCAAGGGCCCACAACCTTGGACGAGCATCATGCCTACTGGCGGCGTCTCTCCCGATTACGATAATCTGAAAACATGGTTTGATGCCGGGGCCTATTGCGTCGGCATGGGATCAAAGTTGATGGTGAAAGATGCCGCGAGGAACTTTGACATTGCGGGCATTGAAGACTTAACGAGGAAGGCTTTGGCCATGGTGCAGGAGATTCGGGGGGCGTGAATTCAGTTGCCTACTCATTCTTCCAAACAAAATAAAAATACCCGCCCGCCAAGAAACCATTTGGCAGACGGGACTCCCCATTTTGTTGCTCTCCGATAATGGGTTTTAAAAGTAGTTAGTGTGCATCATTGCCTTAGAGCGTGTCGGGGTAGATTAACTTGATTTTCCGGCAAGTTAACAGCTCCTGCTGGTAACTTCCTTAAAATGTGCCGGTCAGAATCGGTCACTTTTCGTCCTCCTCTGGAGTATTTGTTGACGATGCATCGGGATCATAATAATGCCGGTAAATAATACGTTGCGAAGAGGGCGTCAACGCGCCCTTGGGCAATACAATCCCTTCACGTTTCAGCCAGCGCCGAAAGGTGCTGATCGACATGCCGAGTTCGGTGGCCATTTGTTGCCGGGTTTTCAATTGGTTCTTCTGACTGCTCATTTATTTGGTGTTAAATGGCTCACTCACCGTCGGAGCAACGGCAAGTGAGCAGAAATGACTGCATCTGTATAGATGCTGATCCAGATTGCTCTGGAAACTTTCGCCAAGCAAAGTAAATGGAAATTGTACCTTCCTAGGATAATTCCGGCGCGTCAGAATCGGTCATTTTCCGTTGCCTTTGAGCTTGCTTCCAGGCTTGGAAGCGCCGGTGAATAATCTTTTGCGTAGCGGGAGTGAGTACCCCAGGAGGCAGTACAATTTTTTGCTCTTTCAACCATTTTCGGAATACTCGGGGCGACATACCAAGTGTATCGGCGATCTGTTGCCGGGTTTTGAGTTGTTGACGACGTGGCATGGCTATATTTGATAAGGCTTCGCCAGTAAATGATGCCAAGTATCGTCTGTTCTAGGTAGCTGTCGCTCGCTTAGCGAAGGGACGTCACAGCTAGAAAATAAATTGCTGATGATTTGTCTAGGGGCTTGTACGGTCCCCGTTGGAGATCTCATTAATAGGGCACACTGCCTTTGCCGTTCACAGAAAGTCATAGACCTTAGATTTCTATTATACACGAGAAGATACAGCGCAAATACTAGCTTGTATCTGAATTATTCTGTGAAGAAATCTAAACTTTTAAAAAAGGATAAGACAAAGATAATACGATAACTACCCTTGAAAAGCTGTCACTTTACCAATCATTTAATAGATTACTTTCGTCTCAATAAAAGCGAAAATTAAAAACAATATATTGACAGGCAATGGGTTGACTTTTTGAAAAGATGCATTTTCAAGGCAGTACACCACAGGGAAAAATAACCGAATCGTGCAGACTCGGTTATTTTTCGTTATGTTAGTGTTGAAGAAATCTAAACGATGTTTAGATGGAATTGGAAGGGTACGTTTTTTGTGCCCTTCTTTTTTAAATTTCTGTAATATCAGCTGTGATAATAGACAGAATAATTTCTACTAATGTCATAAGGAGAAGCGTTTAAGTTATACAAAATCAAGTCATTGTAAAACTATGCTACTCTCTTATAGCGCCTTTAAATTATACTCTTTTGTTAGGAAAAACAATATAAGCCTTAAAAAATTCAAACTTATTTTGTAAATGGCTGATTATTAAAAGTATAAGAAAAATGAAATTTGAACTTGAAGGTCTGAAAGAATTGATCTCCCATTTATATAATAGCCAGTTACGGAATACAAATGAACACCGCATTTATGAAAATATAAGTGGTAGATCTAAAATGTTACTTGATCGTATTATCGAGAATGATTATGGTAGCGAAGGTGAATTAAAAAGTGAAATATGTGCCGGACAAAACCAAAGTGCAAGATTCCGTTATGTGAAAAATGAATTGGGTAGAAAGTTACTAGACACTATAATTACTGCTAATCCGGAGAGAGGGAATAACACCATAAAGGTATATGAAGAATGTTATAAAAGTTATGCCTCGATAAAAGTACTAATTGCTCGTGGCGTAAAAAAGACGGCAATTCAATTGGCCTTAGAAACTCTAAAAGTGGCCAGGAGGTATGAAATAACTGAGATTGTTTATCTGCTAAGCTTTGAAATTGCACAATATTATGCAATTATTACTGATTCTAGAAAAAAGACTTACTACCAAAAGATATATTTTAAGTATTTCAAAATCTTTGAGGCAGAACAACATGCTTTAATTCATTTTTCAGATCTTACTATTCTATTAGCCTCAAGTAAGAAATTACAACCCCATCAGATCGCAGAGGCTAAGAAGATTGTGTCGGAAATACAATTTAATCATCGAGAGTTACGATCATATAAGCTTAATTTCTTGCGATACATTTCGTTGGTCATGCAATACCAAATTGAATTTGACTACGAAAATCTCATCGATACTTCGGTAAGAGCTATTAAATACTTAGATGGACTGAAATTTACTGCTGCACGATCATATTATTTCAACTTCTTTTATCAAATGATACCGGCACTACTATCACAAAAAGAATATGTTCGCCTTAAAGAGGTTTTTAAACGGTGTATAGAGATGTCAAGGATAGGTGCATTTAATTGGAATGTAACTTTATTATATCAATCGATATTCGGGTGTCAATCTGAAAATTATGCTTTAGCACTTTCTACGTATCAAAAAATAATGAAGTATAAAGACAGAATACCCGCCAATGTGCTTGAATATTGGAAAATCATTGAAGCCTATTTTTTCTTACTCGATGGATTAGGAGAGTTTAAATGTTCGATTCCATCTTTTAGATTATATAAATTCCTCAACGAAGTCCCCGAATACGCCAAAGACAAAGCTGGCGCCAATGTTACTATCCTCACTCTGCAAATCTTACTGCTTCTCCTTCGTAATAAACGCGGTAAGATCATCGATCGCATGGACGCCTTAAAGATGTATACCTACAAATATTTAGTACGCGATAATACCTACCGGAGTCAATGCTTTATCAAGATCATCTTACAATTAGAACGCAGTCGGTTTCACCCTATCGCTTTTAAACGTCATACTGCCCCCTTGTTAAAAAAGATGCAACAGATGCCCTTGCGCTTTACGGATTTAGAAGTGGAAATTATCCCCTATGAGCGGCAGTATGAGTTTATTTTACAATTATTGGAACGGTAAGCCTAGCTTTTGGTCTAGGTACTGTATTCCTGATGCACTTCCACTTCGAGGTCTTTGAGGAAGCGATATAAATTAATATCGGGAGATAACTCGAATTTTTTGCGTAGCCGGTAGCGATTCATCTTGACCGCCTGAGGAGAGACATTCCGGTAGATCGCAATGTCCTTATTGCTCAGTTTGAGTCGGATTAAACCACAGATTTCCTTCTCGACCTCGGTGAGGGCTGGAAATTTCTGATCGAGCATGTGGTAAAAGCTGTGATTGACCTTATCGATATTCTCGTACACTAGGTTCATTCGCTCGTTGACTTGTAGCCGAGTTTTGATATCTTTCACTAGGGTCTTTAAATCATCTGGATTCGTGTTTTTGCAAGCTGCCAGGTTTTCCAGCTGAGCAATAAAAGCATTGGTCCAGGTTTGATTGTCGGATAGATAAGTAGACATGTCGAGTAAGTCCTTTTCCGTCTGACGAAGTGATTCGCTGATTTGTCTTTTTTCCAGCTCTATTTTTTCGGCTTCAGCTTCTCGGAGTTGACTATTGACCCGCTGTATTTCCAGTTCCTGCTTTTTGGCCTTTAATTGGCGTCGATATAATAGTAGCCCCATGATGAGCATAGGCCCCAGGACGAAAAATAAACCGTAAAGCTGCCATCTTTGAAATTGGAGCTTTTGTTCTTTTTCGTGCGCAATCGAACGCTGGAGTTCCAACTCTTTTTCAAAAGTTGTCCGTTTACGATCGAAAAGAACCTGAAAAGCGTATTTATTAGCTTCGTCCTCTTCCAATATTTTTGCTTGCTCATACTTTAAAGAAGATGCTAAAAATTGCGCTTTACGCTGATGGTTTTGCACCCGATCGTTGTAAGCAATCTGTAATTGGTAGTATGGCTTGATAAGTCGGGCTTTGAACTGTGTATGAGTGAGTTGCTCAAAATTACGCTGGATGATATGGAGGTTCTGTCCGGCTGCTTTGACTTGATTTAGTGCTAACTGACATTCGACGAGTCCAAATAAGGCCTTGGTTTTTCGGAACAGTACCTTCTCAATGCTACTTTGCTTATGATAAAAATCGTTTTGATTAAGAAAATCAAGATTAGCCTGATGCAGTTGTAGGGCTTCTTGGTACAAGCTCTGCTCGTACTTATAAGCGGCCATGTTGTCTTGGATATTGGTAAGGAACATCTCCTTAGGACTAAGCAACTTGTCGATAGCCAATTCGTAAAAATACCAGGCGGAGTCCAGTGCTAACTCTTGGTAGAGCATGCCCGCACTGTTTAGCGCAGAAGCCGTGGTGGATGCCAGATCGACTATTGAGCGACGAATATAAAGTAAGGCACTATCGGCTAAGCCCGCATGATGATAATCCCAAGCGATTCCACCCAAGATGGCATCAAAAACGCGATCGGGTTCTTGACTTTCCATAATATTTAGGGCCAGCTTTTGATATTCGGCACTGAGGATAAAAGCGCCACTGCCGGATAATTCACTACTAAGAATTCTGTAGATGCCACACTTGGTTTTGGGAAAATCATCCAGATAAGGCTCAAAGCGCAGCAACTGGAATGCGGCTTCTTTTCTAGTAACCGGATCGAGTGTAGCCAAGCGATTGTTAACGATTTTTTCAATAGCTTGAATGCGATCCTCTGCGGTCATTTTCTCTATCTCTTCTACCGTATAAGTATTCTTAGCCTCCGCTACCCTAGAGATACTGGTGGCGAAAATGAATAAGCAAATGAAGATGAATCGGTTCATATCGGTGTAGTTCTCTTTGGCCAATAGCCAGGAATAGTGTCTTATTCCAAGTCTTAATTCATACGGCTATTCAGCCTTCTGAATGCTTAGGATGAAGAGGGCTTGATCTTTCTTTCTGGGTAATCTTGGCCTTCATCCTAATGTACTATAGCAATAGTCAAACCACTTTCTATTTGGCGAAAAGCATTCAGGTGAGCCCTTTTGTAAGGGGGCTACAAAGGGGCTCAAAGCCATGATTTATGCCAACTTGGAATAGATGTTGGGCGTATGAACCACATACTTTCCCCCACTATTTTACTGTATTGTTTATTTGGTCAAGGCTTAAGATTAAGGCCCATTGGCTACTTAAATTTTTTTAAGCAGATGAAAAACCTACGCATTCTGACTTGTATTTTTTACACCTTACTGCCACTTTTCGGCTGGGCTACTCCTGCAGAGCCCCCTACCAAATCAGCTACCATGGATGTCATGCTGATGCCTTCAAATTATAATGGCTACGAAATTTCTTGTTCTGATGCAAACGATGGAACTATCATGGCACAGGTGACGGGAGGAATGCCGCCTTACGACTACCAATGGTCGAATGGCATGATGGGGATCGATATGATTAATAGTTTGAGTCCCGGTTTTTATGAAGTAACGGTAACGGATTTTGATAATACGATGGTTACCCAGCAGATTATGCTGACGGCTCCCGATCCAATCATGCTCGATATTAGTTCGACCGATGAATCAGGTACGGGGCTATTTGATGGTACGGCAACGGTGAATGTTGTCAGTGCTAATAGTGGTTCTCCTTACACCTACCAATGGAGTAATGGCGCTAATACGAATACGATTACGGGACTTACGCAGGGGAGCTATGATGTGACAGTGACTAATGTCAATGGATGTGAAGCCATCACGAGTGTTCTGGTAGAAACCGGAGCAACTTGTGATTTAACGGTATCTATTCAAGAAACTACGCCTATTGTTTGTATGGGGGAGAGTGATGGCGTACTAGATGCTATTCCGAGTGGAGGACAAGCACCTTATACTTACAACTGGGATAATGGCGTCAATAGCGCTTCTAACTTTCCCTTGGGACCTGGCCTGTACCAACTTACCGTCACGGATCAGCAGGGATGCACTGCGGAAGCTTCTTATAATTTGGAGGAACCGCTTGCTATACAGCTTGCCTTCACCAATCAGGACGAGACCTATCCCGGAGCGGAAGATGGTATCATTCATTTGGATATCACCAATGGTACTAGCCCATATAATATTTTTTATGAGTATGACGGCCAGCCTTATCCTGAAGGTTTGGTACCGAATTTTTATACTAAGTATAATGCGACGGAAGGACAGTACAACTTTGTAGTGACGGATGCTAACGGCTGTTCGGCAAGCTTAAATACCAATTTGGGGTCGGGGCCTTGTCAGTTAGATGTATCGTTTGCAAATTATAGTAATGTGACTTGTTACGGTGGAAATGACGGTGCTGCTTATCCGGTGGTGATGAATGGGGTGGCGCCTTTTACATATACCTGGAGTCCCAATGCCAACGCCTTACCGGAGGATGATACTCTGACCAATCTCAGTGCTGGCTTTTACGATTTAATGGTAACGGATAGTAAGGGATGTATGGCGTCTACAACCCTTCAAATCACTGAACCCCAAGGAATATCTACTGTGATTTCGTCGACCAACGAAACCTTTGGTGGGGCTACAGATGGTACCGCCCATGTACTGGCTTACGGTGGCGTCGAGCCTTATACTTACAACTGGGACAATGGTGGAACGGCTAGTACCATTTCGGGCTTGTCCGCCGGGCAGTACATCGTCACCGTAACGGATGCGAGTGGTTGTACGTACAGTGATTTTACGTTTGTGAATATTGATGATATAAATTGTGATTTGGAAATCACCATGAATATTACTTCTGCCTACAATGGTAGTGATGTCTCCTGTTTTGATTCAAATGATGGAGCGGTGACGGCTACGGTAATCGGCGGAACAGCTCCTTACACTTATTCTTGGGATAATAACCAGACCAATGCTTCGGTAACTAACCTATACCCCGGAACCTACCGAGTCACTGTGGTCGATGCTAATTTTTGTGAAGCAACGGCGGAAGTTACCTTAATGCCCCCCCTGAGCTTGCTTGTGTTAGTCACAGCGACGGCGGAAACGGCTGATGGGGCGAATGATGGAACCGCCACGGCTTTGGCCACAGGAGGAACGGGGAATTCGACTTACCAATGGAGTAACAGTGCTACCAGCGCCTCCATTTCGGGGCTAAGTTCTGGTATTTATACTGTGACGGCCACTGATGACAATGGCTGTACGCAAGAGGCAACGGTCGTTGTAGATGCTGCGATACCCGATTCGGATAGCGATGGGATTGTTAACACTAGCGATAACTGCCCTTACGTAAGCAATCCAGATCAAGCCGATAGCAATGGAGACGGAGAGGGAGATGCTTGTACTTGTGATCCGGCTACCGCTGATTTAGTCACTACAGCGGGGATTCACCAAGCTGCCTATGCCAGCCACGATGGCACCTGGACGCATTACTGCAACCATGAAGGGGCATTGATGCTATCCCTGGCTCAGGATGGAACGGGAGCCAGTATTCCTTTTGACGAAGTACGTTTGGAGATTGGAGCGAGTATGACTACCTACTACGGAGACAGTACCGGATTTGTGGAAAATGGTGCGGGGGGCGTCTTTATGAACCGTGCTTGGGATGTGCGTCCCGATGTGCAACCTAGTAGTAATGTAGGGGTGCGGTTTTATTTCCGGCAGGAGGAGTTTGAAAGTATGAATAGTGAATTGGCAGTTTATAACTTTACGCCTATTCCGAATGTCACCGATATCCAGTTTTACAAAATTACGAATTCCAGCCTGGGCATCTTCCCGGCCTTGCCCTCTATTGAAGTCAGCGATATCGAATTCATTGTGAATGGCTCCACACCGGGGATCAATACATGGACACACGGTAATCACGGGACAGAAGATCATTACGCGGAATACGAAGTATATTCCTTCTCTGGTACAGGAGCTCCGGGAACGGCTCCGGCGGGTATGGCCTTGCCGGTCGAGTTGACAGCATACTACGGACGCATAATCGAGGGCGAGGCACATCTATTTTGGGCAACAGCCTCCGAGCAAAATAACCTGGGTTGGAGAATCCAAAGAATGGAAATAGATCGAACTTGGAGTGACATTGGCTTTGTGGAAGGCGCTGGAGACAGTGAAACACCACTAGAGTATGCATTCCAAGATCGAGCGACCAAGTCTGGAACGAATTACTATCGCTTGGTACAAATGGACCTCGACGGGCAGTTGACCTATTCTAATGCCCTTTCACTGCTGAAAGAGGAGGGACTGGTAGCGAACCAAATTGAGGTTTTCCCGAATCCTACAGTGTCCGAGATTACGATTGTAAATGAAAGTGGTCCGGCGCGGATTTTTAATGCGCTGGGTAAACAGGTAGCAAGTTTTACGATTACGGATGCTGTGCACACCTTCGACCTTGGACATTTACCCGCCGGGATGTATCATTTGGAATGTACCGGATCGCATGGGGTCCTTCGAACTACGAAATTTTACAAAAGCGAGGAGTAAAACAGATGCTAAGGCAAATTTAATATGCAGATAATCTATAGAGGCCGCAGTGATTTCGCTGCGGCTTTTTAGTTTTTGAGAAAAGGGAGAACCTACTGGAAATTACTACTCTCCTATCTCAATTTTTCAGTTTACCAATAAGTAGGTTTAAGAGTATAAATTAAAAAATAAATAGTAATTTACTATTTGTTAGTATCGTGTTGATAAATCATAAGCGTGTTAATATCTGTCAATGGATTTCGTTTAATGGCAATCCATGAGATAAGGACGGCATTAGCTACTATGATTATTTAACCCCCTTTAAACCTACCATTATGAAAAGCGTTACCAACCTTTTCCACTTATTCCTATTACTTTTTATTACCATCCCTTGCCTGGGGCAGAATCTGAGCCCAGATAAAAAAACGGAATTTAGACATCCCTATCTGACTGGGCAAAATGAAATCGACATCACCGTTTATAAGCCCAATAGTGATACGACCGTTTACCAGGCAGTGCATACTATCTTTTCTTTGATGGAGCCCATTTCACATTTGAGCTGGATTGCCTCGTATGATCGTACCCTTGATGATTTACCCAGGCTAATGGAAGGAGAAGGGAACAATGCTTTTTTAGAATCCAATATTTACGTCCCTTGGACCATACTGCGAGGCCGAGACATGAGCAGTGATTTTCAGCAGGCCTCCCGGGTGACTTTTAATTATTGGGGGCAAATTCGGGTGGGCGATGATAGTAGCTCTCCAATCTTGCCACCGACCAATTCTATTGGCTTGAGTTGGGATTATTCGCACTCCGATAGTTTTAGAGGTGGCTTTTTATTCGGTCGGAGAAAATACCGTGAAAATTGTAGCAACCGCAATTTTTGGAAGGGACAAGATTCCTCCGTTTATCGCGTATTTACCTCTCAGCTCACCATCATGCATTATTCCAACGGGCAGCCGGATGGCTTTTTTGTTGATTCGACTAATACCAGGCATGATTACCTTAATGGTGATTTTTCTACGAATTATGTTCAGGCGATGCTGGGCTACCACTGGGCGTGGCCCAAAGGAGATATATTTTCCGTTTACGGTGGCTATCGCAGAGATATGGAATTGGCAGCAGGGTTTTTACAATTCGTGCCCGAGCAGGAAAATAGCTACGGTAAAAATCGGGTGCTTTTAAATTTTCAATACATTACCAAGCCCTTTTCGCTGTGGACGATAAAACGAACCGCTAAGTGTGCCGATGCCAGAGGCCGCACCAGACGATATTTGTTTAAAGAATTCTTCAGTCTTCAGTTTCGAACCGAGATTACTTACATCGCCGATAGCAATTTATCCAACTGGCGCCAAGCCGATCGAGATAAAAAGCACGCCTATCGCTGGGGGATCAAAAATTACGTTAAGCTCAATATCTTGAGGAACCGAAATATAGGCTGGGTATTACAACATTTTTACGGCAGGGATTATCACAATATTCGTTTTGATAATGTGGTTCATATTTTTCAGATTGGACTTAACTTTAAATTTCACAAGAATCCGATTCTGTCCTTTCCGAATCAGAAGTATGAATTGTTGGACTAAGGAAGGGTTTTTGGATGTGGGCGTATTAAATGAAATCTTGAGTACTTTATTTAATACGCCCTAGCTTGGCTGTTATCAGTTTTAACTTTTCAACCAAAGTGTATTTTTATTTATTCTACGGCCTTTACCTGTCCTCCTATTGTAAATAATAGTTAATACAATAATAAGAGTAATAGTTGCTATTCTAAACACATTAGCGTAGACCCCACCAAGCGCATTATCTCCCGCAGAAAATAGTCCCCAGGAAAGATTCATCAGCAAATGAAGGAATATCGGTACCCATAAATTGTAATTCCATTCTACAAACACCCAAGCATATAAGAGGCCACCTAAAAAAGTCACCATGAAGATGCCGATTAATTCTCCCATTTCAGTGCCTTGGTACAAGTGAACCAAACCAAATAGCACCGCACCAATGATGACCGAGGGAATAAATCCCCATTTCGTATATCTATAGATTTGACCAAATAAAAATCCTCTAAAATATAACTCCTCAAAAAAAGCGGCAGCAATCACTGTAGCTAATAGTGTGGTTAGGGAGAAACCCGTGTTGAATGGAAACAATATAGCATAACCAATGAACATTGGCGATGTACACAGCAAAGCAAAAGCAAACGCCTTCAATATGCCTTTATTTAATCCCCAACTTTCAAATATTTTACTATTTCTATGAATCAATACGGTTCCTATAATTATGGGCGCACCAACAATGATATAAGCAATGATATGACTGACGCCAATTTGATTGATGTGCGTATCAAGCCAACTTCTAATGGTTCGGAAATAGCTTTTGTTGATCATAAAATATGTTCCAAACGAAAGCAAGGTGATGGCTATGATTCTTAGCGTGTTGTTCATTTTTTACGTTAATTGATTGTAAAGCTTCGAGTGGACTCAAAGTACAATTTTTCCGTTTAGATTCCTAAACTCAGCTCTCGTAACGGATGGGATGGATTAACTCCACTCTTTTTGTGGGTGCGGGAGTGTGATTTTGGACGGCCCAATTCTCGGAATTATCTAATCAGCACACATTTGAAAAATACGACCAGATCAAGTCCCGGTCTGCCAGTAGGGCGGTAATAAAAATTAGTTTCCTGAAGAAAAAGATAGATTAAGATATGATTGGCGAATCTGATAAAATTATTGGTAGGAATGAATGCCTCTAGAGAAAATTGATAAAATAATTTAGATGGGTTATTCTTAATGCCTTGCCTATATGAATATACGGAATTTTGAGCCGATTTTTAGGTGTCTTAGGGCATTGGTTTGTCAATGGGCGCTAATGTTATGTATAGCTACTTTTTTAAATTAAAATGGTAAGTCTTCGTCTGACAAATTTTCAACAATACCTTGTATCTCTTCCTTTGTGAGCTTCCTACTATGGTAATTGATTTTTAAAGTACAAGATTCTTCTATTGGATTTAATATGTTCTCTGAGAATAATTTAATTATAAAAGTCACAATAACAGATTTTCTGGGAAAGAGTAATATGATCGGCTTCAATAGTCGGAGTTTATTCGGTAGCATTGAAAAAGACTCTGTTGGAATATCCCATTTCTTTTCTGTTGTCTTAGATACTCCATCTAAAAATAAGTTTCTTATTTTATTTATATTTTTGTCAGTAAGATCAGAGTATCTAAAATTTAAATCGAAGTTAGAATTATCATTTGAACCAATTATCCTTATACCCATAGATTTTTCTACATTAGTCTCTATTTTTAGTTCAACATTTGTGTTAGTATATATAGAGCTACTATTATTTTTTATTCCAAGAACTATTGGGTAGTTATTCTCTTGGTTGCCATAGTTAATGATTGCATCTTTGAAATCAGATTTACGCTCTGAAGCCTTTTCTTCGTTTTCCACAACTTGTGATATCTCTTTACTAGTCATATCTATCCGTGTAAAATCAATTTCTAATTTATTATTCAACAACTCACCTGTCTCTTGATCTACAAAAGAAAAACTAATTAAATTATTTTCCGATAGTTTCTCTTTTTGTAGCTCACGAATCTTCATTTCAAGTTGTCTTGATAACTTATCGCGAAATTCTACGATAGAGCTAAAATTTTCAACTAATGCGTTTTTGTAGACTTCCTTTTTAAATTCAATTAGCTGCCTCAATTGTTCTAAATCAATTTTAGATGGGTCTTTTCCTCTTTTTGAGAAGTATAGCATTACCTCCTTACCGTTCTTAGCAGCTCTACGGATCTCTTCAATAGATCCACTTATTTCAACTCCTGTTGGAGAACCTATTTTTGTCCAAAAAATACCAATTACTAAATCGCTATTATCGACTATCTGTTTATTAATAGTTTCCTGAGGTCTGACACCAAAAGCAGGTGATGTATGTGTTTCCCATCTTAATGGCAACAGCACTATTTTTTTATTGAATGAATTCAAATCATTCCAATCTTGAATTACTCGTGTCGTTGTTTCTCTCTCTTCTTCTACATCAGAAGGAGAAGCTATTAAAATTCTATATACTGTGGGTTCATATGACATTTCAATATTTTTTATTTTATTGCGCCGAATGCCCAGTGCTCACGCATTGGCCGCACATTAGTGGCGGGCTTTGCCGTTGAGCACCTCGTTATGGCTCGTTTTGATTTTTCCTTAAGTTACGGCTTTATTGTGTTTTAACAATCCTTTCGGGAAGCATTTTGCTCAAAAGGTTTCCCGCTCGCCTTTGCCACATGGATGGGGAGTGACTAATCAGGGTTCCTGTTTGAGCAGCCCCTGCTGTGAGTCGGATTTTCGGGGGAGTGGTGGGGGCAAAACGATTAGGCGAGGCCGCGCCCAGCGACCTTTGAGTAAGAGAGAGTATTTCATACAACAGGTGGGTGAGAAGGAGGCAGAATGGCAGCCCCCCAAAAACAAAAGGAAAGCAACACAACGCGTTACTTTCCTTCCTATTTGATGTGGTACCTCCAGGAATCGAACCAGGGACACCAGGATTTTCAGTCCTGTGCTCTACCAACTGAGCTAAGGTACCGTTTGCTTTTTAAGCGATTGCAAATGTAATGGGTTTTTGGGTTATGCACAAGCAATCGAAGAGATTTTTCTTTAAGGCGGTATAATTTCCGGGGAGCTTTGTATCTTTCGGCCCGATCAGCCCTTATGTTTCTACTATGTTTTCGAAACTTATCGCCCTGCCGTTTATGGCTCTTTTGACGATCTTCTTGCTGCTGGCAGTGATGAATGATCCAAACTATGCCCTCTGGGCTGCGCCGCAGGTGATTATCCTCGCCGTGATCTACGTCTTTAGCCCCCAGCTCGATTGGTGGTGGTACCAGCGGCGCCCACCGGAAATGGAAAAACCCCTGAAGGCCTTCCTCCAACGCTTTTTTAAGTATTATCGGCAACTGGCGGCGGTACATAAATTGCGCTTTGAGCGCCGGGTGAGTATGTTCGTCATCGCCAATGAATTTATTCCCAAAGCGATGGAAGCCGTACCCGAAGATATCAAAGGTCTGATCGGCGCGACGGTGGCACAGTTGACTTTTGGGCAGGAAGATTATCGCCTCTCCAAATACGAGCGCGTGGTAGTGTATCCACATCCTTTTCCCTCGCCACAGCATCAATACATTCACAGTGTAGAGTCCTTCGAAGAGGATGGCGTAGTCTTGTTCTCGTTGGAGCAATTAGTACCCGGAATTACCCAGCCTAATAAGTTTTACAATATCGCCCTGCACGAATACGCTCGGATTTTCGTGGAAGTTTATCCGGCGCATCCTTATCCGACGCTTGATGTGTCTCACTGCCCTGCTCTCGAGAAAATCAGTGGCTTTAAAATGGAGATCATTAAAGGATTTTTGGGCTTGCCCAAGGTAGAATTGCTGCCGGCTGCGATCAACTTCTTTTTCACCTTTCCAGAGGCTTTTCAGCAAGAATTACCGGAGTTTTACGCGGTCTTTAAATCCATTTTTAATCAAGATCCCGTTCGTGGCGATTTGCCGGTGATCGATGGCCGAAAACAAGGCATGGGGATATAAAAAACCGCCTCACTCAAGAGCGAGGCGGCTAGTTTTTATATTAACTACAAATTAGTCCTTCTTCTCTTCTTCGTCTTTTTCCTCCTCCTCCTTATCTTTTGGCTGATCCCCCAAATCTTTCACGGCATCTTCGACGTCTTTGGTAGCTTGCATCAAGTCATTGAGCTGCTTTTTGCGCTTGGCTTCTGCTTTTTTTGTCTGTGCACCGTTTGACGAAGCCGCTTGCTCAACGGGGACATCCTCGACAGCTTCCTTTTCGAAAGTCAAGCCTTTGGCATCAGTTCCGACGTGAATGGTGTCGCCACTGGCGAATTTGCCACTCAGCACTAGCTTAGATAACTCATTGACGACTTCCTTTTGCAAGACCCGCTTCATCGGGCGTGCTCCAAATTGTGGATCGTAACCGAGGTCAGCAAGCAAGTTTTTCGCACCTTCGCTCAGCGTCAGCGTGATACCTTGCTTGGCCAGCATCTTCTTGGTTTTTTTCAACAAGAGGTTGAGAATCTGCTTGATCTCCGCTTTGGACAAGGGGAGGAACATAATCTGTTCGTCAATGCGGTTGAGGAACTCCGGCCGCAAGTTTTCTTTCAAATGCTCGAAGACTTCCAGTTTGGTGGTTTCTACGATCTCTGCACGGTGCTTATCACCGAGGGCATCGAGATCTTCGAAGTTTTCGAGGATTGTCTCTGCGCCCATATTGGAGGTCATGATGATGATTGTATTTTTAAAATTGGCGACCCGGCCTTTGTTATCCGTCAAGCGGCCATCATCCAGCACTTGGAGCAGGATATTGAAGGTGTCGGGATGTGCTTTTTCGATTTCATCGAGCAGGATGATGGAATACGGCTTGCGACGTACGGCTTCCGTCAATTGTCCTCCCTCATCGTAGCCTACATAGCCGGGAGGCGCACCCACGAGTCGTGAAACGGCATGGCGCTCCTGGTATTCACTCATATCGATGCGGGTAATGGCCCGATCGTCGTTGAACAAGACTTCCGCCAAGGATTTTGCCAACTCCGTTTTACCGACCCCAGTCGGCCCGAGAAAGATAAACGATCCGATGGGGCGATTCGCATCTTGCAAGCCCGCGCGACTACGTCGCACAGCATCCGAAACGGCGACAACGGCTTCGTGCTGCCCGATGAGGCGCTGTCCGATTTGCTCTTCTAGACGGAGCAGCTTGTCTTTTTCACTTTGGAGCATTTTGGTCACGGGGATACCCGTCCAGCGCGCAACGACTTCTGCGATGTCGTTGGCGGTTACTTGCTCGTTGGTGAAGCGATTTTCTTCCGGGAGTTGATCTAGCTTCTCTTCGGCCACTTTGAGCATGACCTCTTTTTCTTTAATCTGACCGTAGCGGATTTTAGCTACAGTTTCGAAATCACTGTCGCGCTCGGCTTTGTCGGCCTGCATCTCCAGCTCCTCGATTTCTTTTTTGATATTTTGAATCGTATCGACGATCTCTTTTTCGTTTTTCCAGGTCGCTTTCAGGCCATCCAGGCGCTCCCGCGATTCGGAAATTTGTTTGGAAATTCCCGCCATCTTCTTTTTATCCTTCTCGCGCTTGATGGCTTCGCGCTCGATCTCCAATTGACGCAGTTTGCGCTCTTGCTCGTCGATTTCGTCAGGAACAGAATCCAGTTCCAGACGTAGCTTTGCCGCGGACTCATCGATCAAGTCGATGGCCTTATCTGGTAAGTGCCGATCGGCAATGTAACGATGTGACAGTTCGGCCGCTGCAATCAAGGCTTCATCCAGAATTTCAATCTTGTGGTAAACCTCGTAGCGCTCTTGCAAACCCCGGAGAATCGAAATGGTATCTTCCACGCTAGGTTCGTCGATCATTACCGTTTGGAAACGACGGACCAGGGCTTTGTCTTTTTCAAAATACTTCTGGTACTCGTCCAAAGTCGTTGCGCCGATGGTGCGTAGTTCTCCCCGCGCCAGGGCGGGCTTCAGGATATTGGCAGCATCCATTGCGCCGCCACCGCCACCCGCACCAATTAAGGTGTGGATTTCGTCAATGAAGAGGATGATCTCGCCGTCGGAGGAAGTGACCTCTTTGATGACTCCCTTAAGGCGCTCTTCAAATTCTCCTTTGAATTTCGCGCCGGCAATTAACGCAGCGATATCGAGTGTAAAGATTTTTTTGCTTTTTAGGTTCTCTGGTACATCTTGCTTCACAATCCGCCAGGCAATCCCTTCTACAATAGCGGTTTTACCGACTCCGGCTTCACCGATGATGATAGGATTGTTTTTCTTTCGGCGCGACAAGATGTGCAGCACCCGACGAATCTCCTCATCGCGACCAATGATGGGATCGAGTTTACCCGACTCCGCTCGCTCGTTGAGGTTGATCGCAAATTTTGAGAGCGCATTATACTGGTTTTCGGCATTTTGGTCGGTGACTTTGCTACCTTTGCGGAGTTCCTTAATGGCCGTTTTCATGCCTTTGGAGCTCGCCCCTTGATTTTTCAAAATCGTCGCCGTACGGTCAGTCCCTTCGATGATCCCCAGTAGGATTAATTCGATCGAGATATACTCATCTTCAAATTCTTTCAGTGCTTTACGGGCCCGACTCAAGGCCTTATTCGCATCGTTAGTCAGAAACTGCTTGTCGGCGCCTTCGACTTTGGGAATAGCTTTGATCGCGCCTTCGAGTTCGCGTTCGAGGGCGGGCAGGTTGACCTCCATTTTTTTCAACAAAAACTGAGGGACACTTTCATCGGTCACAAGGATACCTCGGACGAGATGAGCCGTGTCTACGTTTTGCTGTTCGTAGCCCGCAGCGATCTGCTGTGCTTTCAGAATCGCCTCTTGTGCTTTTATGGTGAAATTATCGTAAGTCATTGTATGTATATATTTTAATCTTGCTGGTAATGTAATTCAATTTCGCTAATTAAAGCGGTAATCTCTTTTGTTTTTTGTTGTTGTGAAAAAGAGAAAGTTTGGGTTAAACGATCGGCTTCCTGAAAGGCCCAAAGAGCTTGTTGTAGTTTGATTTTACTTTTAATAAAAGTCTTTTTTTCAAAATAAAACTGTCCTTCCTGATGTAGCAATTCACCCAAGAGTTGCAAATGCTGGGCGTCTAAATCGGTCCGCTGTAGACACTTTTCTCGAAAGGCGGCTTCGTCCAAGGATTCCAGTTCCTGGCGATCTAAATTAAGCCATTCGTGATACATGATATTGAGTTCTTCCTCGGCAACCGCCTCATCCAAACCCAATAGACGCGCAAGCACTAAGGCAGCTTCTTGAATCATGCGTTCCATCAAATCACTATGCTTACGTTGTATCATGGTCGTTTTTTATAATAGCCATATCAAATTAAAAACCAATTGGTTAAAACTGCATTTTTGGCATTAAAAATTGATTTTTACTGTATTTTTGACAGACCCCACGGGCTTTTTCGACAAAAAATCAATTGGTGCTCCAAAATCATTAGTATGAAGACGCGTTCCCTTTACCTACTACTTATTTTCTGTTGCTTATCGTGGTTGACTGTCCATAGTCAAAATATGGATGACATCGCCGAGCAAAATGATTTGGTGGGGATGTCTGTCGCAGTGGTGTGCCGAGGTGAAGTGGTTGAACTGCATCATTACGGTCACGCTGATTTGGGTAATGATCGTTTGGTCGGAGATAGTACTTTGTATCGGATCGCTTCGATTTCAAAAATGGTGACTGCTACAGGGATGCTCCAATTGTATGAACAAGGATTGTTTGATCTGGATGATCCGATTGGCGACTATCTGGGCTATGAGGTTGTGAATCCGGACTTCCCGGAGCAGCCGATAACTTTTCGTATGCTGTTGTCGCATACTTCAAGCCTACAGGATGGCGACGGTTATTTTGATTTCTTGGGAGCCACGACCGATGGCGGTGCCATTCCGGCGCTCTCGGATTTGATTCTTCCCGGAGGAAATTATTACACGAGCAATTTGTGGCGAACAGAAATACCGGGGACACATTTCGCCTACAGTAATCTGAATTTTGGGGTAATCGCTACGCTCATCGAAGCCATCAGTGGACAGCGTTTTGACTTGTATATGCAAGAGCATATCCTTGATCCACTGGGCATGACGGGCAGCTTCAACGTGAATTTGCTGGAAGATATCAATCAGGTAGCGGTACTCTATCGTAACGCGACACCGCAAGCGGATAACTATAATGGTACTTATCCCACACCCTTGGATACAACGCAATACGATATTGGGCAAAATGGATTGGTCTTCGGCCCTCAAGGTAGCTTACGCGCCAGTGCACTTGATCTGACCAAGTTTTTGCGGATGCATGCTAATTATGGGACCTATAACGGTGTGCAAATTTTGGATAGTGCGACTGTGGCTTTGATGCACACGCCCGAGTGGACATACAATGGTGGCAACGGTGACAATTATTATAACCTCTTCAACGAATGGGGACTTGGCTTGCAGTCGACTACAAATACAGCGAACGGAGATATCGTGATCGGCGGCGTAAACATGCTCGGTCATCCCGGCGAAGCCTACGGCCTCATCAGTGATTTATATTTCGAGCGCGACTATCAATTTGGGCTAGTTTTTATGACCAATGGTTACTATGGGAGTGCTGGATATAGCTTTGGTAATAATAGTGCTTTTTATGTGCCGGAAGAGAGTCTGTTTGCATTTATCAAAAATACCTACTGGGATAATTGTCTCGTGGCTACCTCCGCGGCGGAAGTATTGAATGGACCGGCACCTTTTGAGCTGGATGTTCACTATGATCCTGCCGGGCATCAATTACGCTTTGATGGTGATTTGCCGGAAGGCAGAGCTTACTTATACAACACCATTGGTCAATCCGGGCTGGAATTTCAACTCTTGAGTACGGAGCAAAAATTACCCGAGCACTTGGGCTCGGGCATTTATGTTCTTAGCCTGCGGACTACCGCTGGCGTGCTTACCAAGAAATTGTTGCTAGTACGTTAGCGTTTTACGAAACGATGTAAGGGGCCCGCTTGTCCATCTAAGGTTACCGCCAGGAAGTAAACGCCGTCCGGCAGTGTACTCACATCCAACAGTTGGGTCGTTTGTCCATTGACTTCAAAATCCCGATACGCTAAGCTTCGACCAAGCAAATCAATGATTTGGAGTTGCCCTTTTTGTTGGGTATCAGCCGAGAGGATAACCGTCATTTGTTCGTTGACCGGATTAGGATATATTTGTACCATTACATCTTCTACGGGGAGTTCTGCCTGTACAATTTTCGAATAACTGTGGTCACCGTTCCAATCCATTTGCTTTAAGCGATAATAGTATTTCTGACCGGGGATCACCTGGCGATCAGCGAATTGATAGTTGGCAGCTAATACATCGCCACGGCCGTCTACCCAGCCGATGGTAGTGAAACCGTCTTGGGGAGAGAGGCTCCGCTCTACACTGAACCCCTGATTATTCACTTCATTTTCGGTCTTCCAGTCCAGATCAATATGTGCCGCTTGAGGTGTCGCGTTGAAGCTGATAAAGTCAAGCGGAAGAGGCGCCAGAAGTTCTTCGTAACAAATTTCTAGGCTCCAGCTAATGAGTTCTCCGCCATCCTGGTTAGCCAAATCAGCGATTTCCAACACCCAGGTGCCATCAGGTAAATTACCGTTAAAAGTACTCAACGGATCGACCGGACTTGTGGTTTGATCATCATTGTAGGGGCAGCTCAAGGCGCCACCCGAATCGTTGATATTCACATCAAAATCATCATTATTACCACATTCGCGATTGATCAGTACCACTTCGGTGCCGGCCGGGTCAATGAGTGTGAATCGTAGGTCCCCCAAATAAGAATGCGTACCCTCAAGGTCTAGAACCCGTACACCAACAATATTTTCTCCTAAGGCTACACTTAAGTCAGAAGTAATCGTTGGCGTTCCCGATGAACTAATACTAACGGGGACATCCGTGCTGCTGAATTGGACACAAACTGTTTGTACCCCAATCGTGATGTCATCATCCGAAATATCAAAGAAGATATTATCCGAGCATTTGACCATAATTCTAAACTGAGAAGTGGCGACGCTCGGGACGACGATAGTATGGGAGCCATCATTCGGCACATTACTTACTAAAGTATTGGGAAAACTTAGACCACCATCCGTGGAATATAGAATATCAACATTAGCACAGCTCACAGGAGCTGCGGTGGTATTGGCGACATCCCAGGTAATGGTTTGATTCGTGCCAATGTCCCAATCTTGCTCGCTATTGGGGGATGTAATTACGAATGGTCCCGCTGAGGCCACGGTAGTGACGCGCATATCGTCTTCCTCCGTACAACCGTAGGCGCTATTATTATCGCGTACGGTGAGCCGGAAATCCATGTCACGGCCGACACTGGGTAATACTTCCCAGGTATCTGTACCCGAACCAGCCAAAACGCTGAGACGCGGAAAATAACGCTCGGGTGAACTAACCGGATCAAACGAACGGAAGGCGGGGCCTTGCGTATTGGTTGAAGCTGGGGGCATAGTTTCTGCAACTTCGCGATCCCACTGTTCCCAGCAATACGTCAGGGCATCACCGTCAACATCGGTACCGACACCAGTCAACACAAAAGGTGTAGAAACAGGAATACTATAATTACTACCGGCATTTGCCGTTGGAGGGTTATTACTAGAGTTGATGATCGAAGCACAGACGTTGCCCGAACCAGTGGTAAAAGCACCAAAGCTCTGAATGCTACTGGCGTGGAAATAATCATCGCTATTGCTCTGTACATTAGGGTTGCAAATACCAGCGTAGCCCATAATCGTAGAGGCGCTACCGGGTTCGTAAGATGCATTGCCATCTCGATTACAGCTGTTGTTTTGCGTGTGGCGCCCCCCGTATTGGTGGCCCATTTCGTGCGCCACATAATCGACATCGAAAGGATCGCCCTCGGGACTGTTTTGACCGGTGACGCCGCGCGCTTTGCTACTGTTGTTACAAGGCGAAAAAAGGGAGGCCACCCCGCCGCCACCGGTGCTATAAACATGGCCAATATCATAATTGGCCGTGCCGATTACCGCATCGCAGGTGGTTTGGTTTTGCCCAAGCATGGCCCCACCACTACCGTTGGTGTAAGGATCGGTACTGGGGTTGGTGTAGATAATGTCTTCGTTGTTAGCGACTATTTGCATCGTGATCGCCGCATCTTTTTCAAAGATGCCATTAACTCTGGTCATGGAGGTATTCATCGCCGCAAGCGCATCGGCAACAATATCACCGTTGCTGTCATCACCATCGTCGTGATATTGCGCGTATTCACCGGTGCAGGCGAGTGCCAGGCGGTAGCGGCGTAGTTGACAATCACCCGCTCTGGGCGTGATAATGCTTTCTGGCTCGTAGACGCTTTCTTTCCCCGTAACACTACAGCTGAACGTTTTTCCGTCGTGACGAAAATCTTTTTTATAATAAACGATATACAGTTGTTGATCAAGATCTACAGGATCGACAAAAATGGGATTCTCTCCGATGGCGAAAACCATGGCGTGAAATCCCTTCTGACTCAAATCAAATTTGACCGTTGTGCCGGGATGGCGGAGACTGACGCCGGAGTAGCTCTTGATATTCGGAAACTTGGCCGCCAGCTCAGGGTGAAAAACCGGTGAGGCGAACACGCGGAAACGTTCGGTTTGACCATCGGGCATGGGGAGATCAATCGTTACTGTTTCGGTATTTGCGGCTTCGCTGAAACGCAGTGGCGCTTCAGACAACGTATTTTTAAGGCTGAGTGGATCGGTCAGAGTAAATGCTTGGAAGCGTCGGGGGAGCAATCGATCTTTTTGAGATTGTGCATCTAGGACACGATTGTTGGTGATTTGCCAAATGGCATTTTCTGTTTGGGCAAAAAGAGTAGTGCTACAAGCAATGGCCAGAAGAGCCACAACTACCGCACGGCATGAGTTGTTCATCTGTAGTTTTTTTGTTTCGTTAAAATTTACGGTACCGAGCGATTAGTGGGGAATGGATTGCAGTTTGTTTTCTCGTTCGAGCAATCCATCAGATTAAATTAATGTAAAGCCAGAGGAAAACACAAAAAGCACTTACTTTTTTTAAAGAATGTCGGAATTTGGTCTTTGGAGTAACAAATTGGGGCGTATTATCTGGGAAATAAGCACTAAGCGGGACCGATAATTCGAGCGGGTACACCTGCGGCAACACTATTGGCTGGCACCGGTTTATTGACTAAACTCGCCGCACCGACTACACTATTTTCACCAATGATGATATCTTCTTTAGTGGCGACAATATTACAACGCATCCCGATGTATACGTTTTTTTTGATGATAATGTGTTGATGGCTTTGCCGTTTACCGTGTAGGGAAAAATAACAACCGTAGGAAATGGTGACGTTTGCTTCGATCGTCGTATGAGAGGGATTGAGGTCATCCAAATAGCATTTCATACCAATAAAAACGCCTTTCCCGATCCGATAGCCCATCATGCGGTATAGTCCAATTCGAACGGTATTAAAAGGGATGTTGGGAATGATGACCACATTGAGAAACTTGCGTAGCATTTTCCACAAGAGAAACAGGATAGAATGCTTAGCAAAAGGCGGTGGCGGTTGCTTTCTAATTTTATAATACAACTCCAATAAGGTCATTCCGTCTAGTTGAAAAGATACTACTTGTAATGAATTTTAAAGCTATGCTTCGAATTTAACCTCTTCTGCGATAAAGATTAAGTGGTTAAGGATAGAAAGATAGGCAAAGCCATTGGATTTATGCCCAAAGTTGGTTCCACTTGGCTTTTAAACGGGCAAACAATGACGATGGCGGTTCGGGTAAAACGCCCTGGTACGGCTGCCCCATTTTGATCCAGTGACGATAAAAGTGCGAAGAAGGTAAGCCCCACTTTTGCATAAACTGCAGCCGCCCGTTGTTCTTTTTGACTCGCCCGGTAGAGGCGGCCTGAAAGTGATACACCCGGCTATCCGCCACCCCTTTGAAAATTCGGCAGCCCAAATGCCAGAGCTTCATGGTCAAATCCGGGTCGGAGTACATGCCGGGACTAAATTCGATGCTAAATCCTCCGACGGCATGCCAAAGGTCGCGGTGGATCAAGAGTGGTGGCCAGGAGGCGCCGTTCCAGTCCGCTTTGCTCGCGGCCCTAAAATTCGCCAAGAGCTCCGCTTCGCGAAAATCATCCAGCTTGCGGCCGTAATTGCCCACAATCACTGATGGATTGCCACTGTCGGTTGGTTCAATCATCGTGGCGGAAAGCATAAACATTTGGCCTTCCAATTCCTGTATGGTAGCTTGTAGCGCCGTGTCCCAATCAGGAAGCACATACATATCATCGTTGAGATAAACAATATGATCGTGGCGGGCTAAATCACAAGCTAAATTGACCGCCCGGCAAATCCCAATGTTCTCCGAGCTATGGGTGAAATCGTAGCCCTCCGCTTTGACCCAATCGAGCGTGCCATCGCTCCCATCGTTGATATGTAAAATGATTTGGTGTTGGCCTTGAGAGTGCTCTTTAATGCTCCGGCAGCACAGTTTTAAAAACGGCAGATTATTCCAGGTCGGGATGAGGATGGAAAAGGGGATGGCAGTCATGTGCAATTAATTGCGGGTATCTTTTCCCCAGGTGAGTTTCTCACGAATGGTGCGCAAGAAAGAATGGTTCTGGAGTTGTACCAAATTGATTTTGAAATCGCATTTGCGTACCGCTAGTTGGTAATCTGAAGTCACGGTTTCGAAGCGGGAATCCAGCGTGCAGAGAAAATTCTCGGCCCGGCCTTCTACTTCGAAAGAGATGACGGAATTGTCCGAGATCACGATGGGGCGGACGTTGAGATTATGCGGGGCGACGGGCGTGATGACAAAATTACCAGAATTGGGCAAGATAATCGGGCCACCGCAACTTAAGGAGTAGCCCGTCGAGCCAGTTGGTGTAGAAATGATGATCCCATCAGCCCAGTACGAACTGAGATAAGCGCCGTTGATGAAGGTGTGGATAATGATCATCGAGGACGTATCGCGCTTGAGCAAGGTACAGTCATTAAGCGCGAAGCGCGTATCTCCGAAGAGGGGGTAATTGGATTCGAGATAAATCAGCGAACGCTCTTCGAGCGTATACATGCCGCGTTCCAGCAATTCGATGGCTTCGCGGATTTTGGTTTTTTCAATACTGGCTAAAAAGCCCAAGCGCCCCAGGTTCAAGCCCATAATGGGCACATTGCTGTCTCGAATCTCCGTAATGGCCTGGAGAATGGTGCCGTCACCGCCCAGGGTAATAACGTAGTCAAATTTGCGGGCTTTGAAATCGAGATAGCCTTCAAAAATCCCCACATCTTTTTTAAACTCCACCTTACCTTGTAAGAGCTCAAGATACGGCCCGTAGATATAGATATTGATGCCCTTTTCGTGCAGAATATCCAGCAGGGCCTGCACCACTGGCAGGTCTTTGTCTTTTACCGCTTTTCCGTAGACGACAATTTGCATTAAAATGTAAGCTTGTAATGTAAAAATAATCCTTTTTCCCGTAAGTGATTGATGCTATATTGGAATTGAATCACCTTGTTGTAAAAAACGACAAAATCGATCCCGATTCCGCCGCCCCAGAGCCAACTATTGACTAAGGGATTTAGCTCGTTGAACTGGGTGCTGTTGACGTATCCGACATCATTGTTAATACTCAAAAACACTTTTAACGGCATCTGCTGAAATGCCTTAAGCGGCATAATCTTTCCCCAGCTGAAGATACGATCCATCATTTTAAATCGTACCGAAGATTTCAACATGCCGTAGTCGAGACCATCGATTACGTATAGCTCATAGCCACGGAGGAAGTCATCACGATATCCGAGGCCAAAATAGTTGTTGTAAGGCTGTGTTCCTCGGAGCAGAGATGTCTTTCCTTTGAAAACCAGCTCGGTGCTCCAATGTTGACTAAAAGTGAGATACTGAGCAAAGGTCCCCGTGACGAATAAACCATTGCGCTCGTTAAAAAGCCCTACACCATCTTTTTCCATGACGGCCGAAACGTATTGTCCCCGCATAGCATAGGGAACACGATCCCGATTATCGAAAATATATTCGTAGCGAAGAAATAAGAGACGCTGGCGCGTAGCGCGATCCAGAAAGTAGTTGGGATTGAGCTCCTGAATAACGAAATCGGTGATTTTATTTTGCTGGTACTCGATCTTTGCGTAGTGATAATTCCGGCGCTTCGGTCGGTAGAAAAAGCTCAGTCCGGCCCGGAAGCGTTGCAAGGGAAATTCTCCCTCGCGCCGCTCGAAGAGGAGCTTATTGCCCTCTGTACGGTAGGCGATTTCTCGATTGCGGGCGTAGAAAAACTCCCCAATGATTCCGTAAGTCTGATTTTGGTTCAGAGGAGGGAGCGTATAAACCAGTTCGTATTTTTGAGTATACCCAAATTGCGTGACCAGTTTGAGCGGATCCTTGTTGCCGGTAGTGTTGAGATGGTAAAAACGTAAGCCATAATTGACTCGTCTTAAAGAGCGATTTTGCTCTTCCCACCAGACGTTGAAATTACGATCGGCCAGTTCGAAGATGGGAAAAGGAAAGATATACCAGGCTTCTTGTAAGTCGATGAATAAATCAATACGCTGGTTGGTGTAATCCCAGTTCTTAATGTTGATTTTGGCCCAGGCGAAAAGGGCCGTATTCATGAGGAAAAGTTGATTCTGTGAGAGTCGATTTGATAATTCTGCCAGTGGAATCGTATCTCCTACTTGAAAGTCCAATTCCCGATAAACGATGCGGTCTTTGGTCTTTTGGTTGCCGGTGATTTTAATATCGTTGACCACCACGATATCCGACTGGGCAGCAAGCCACAACGGCCCCAGGACAAAGAGCAACCAAAAGCCGAATGATTTCCACACCATAGTCGATCAAAATATGGCGCAAGTTAGGGATTTCGGGCTCAATTTGAGTGATCCGATGTTCTAGAAAAAAAATAAGAGAGATGTTAGTAGTGGGAATGGTAAGCATAGACACTTTAAACCCACTTTTCCTTTTTCTGCAACAATTTTCTAAATATTCAAATAGCTCATCAACGAATCGTAGCGCTCTCGTAAGGTCTCAAAGTATTCGGTCTCCTGGAAAGAGGCTTTGATTTGGTAATCGTAGCGATTGAAAGTCGCGATAATGGATTGAATATCCTGGCGATTGACCTTGATGGTAACATCAATCTTGGTGGAATCGAGATTGGTGGTGATGAAGCTACTAAGGACGGCGGCATTTTCAGACTCGACAATGCGCGCAATTTCTGAGAGCGAATAATCTCTTTTGCTCATCTCAAGCACAATGATACTTCCTGGCTCGGTGAAAGAACCGATACCGGCAAAAAAGCGCAGCAAATCATCCTGTGAGACTAACCCTAGGTAATTGTCTTCGTGATCAACTACGGGAATGACGGTGAGGTTGAATTCACTCATGATGCGCATTAATTCAAAGATGTGATCATCATTCTTGACGTAAGGGCGCTTCATAGAGAGTTGGAACGATCCCACCGGCTCCGCCACATCGTGGGCAAGGATGTCATCCTCGGAGATCAGCCCAAGGAGTTGCTTATTATTGACAATAGGGAGGTGCTTGACGTAGAAATCACTCATCGTGCTGAGGGCTTCTTCGCCACTATCTGAAGTTTTGAGTGGAATGATAGTCTGGGATAATAAATTAGCTGCGATCATGACGTGTGTTTTTCCTCAGTGTCTGTAGTTATGTTTAGCATGGTTCACATATAATGCCAAAACCTATTGATTGAACGACAACAAAGATAGTCGAAGTATATTAATCTAGCACATATAACTGCACTTCTGGTAAAGAAGTTTTTCAAGGACTTGGTAATCTTAGTAAGCAGCGTGTCAAATACGTTTTTTTGTCAAAAATGAGAAAGGCCTTGTGCTTTAAAATAGATTGGCATATATTGGATGAAAATTACTTTTCTGCCCATCTTCTGATTATTCACACCTTTTTTATTTAGTCCTTAATTGTTTTGTTAAACGACTGATTATCAGTTGCCTTTGTTGTTCTTTATGCTTGCTGCAAAGCGTGCTTTTAGAACAATTGTCTTTCTTTTTCTCGATACTAAAGGTCTTGACCTGAGTACGAGCGGTCACCGTATTTTCTAAACTTAAATTATAATTAAAACTATGAAAAAAATTAATGTAAATCTTCGCCCCAATCGTACGATTATTTTGTCCTTTTTATGGCTATTTATCGGTACAGTGGTCACCTATGCCCAATGGAACCCTACGCCATCAGATCCTACCACCTCGATTTATCGTACAGGCAAAGTGGGGATTGGAATGACTAATGCATCTTACGCTCAGCTTCAAGTCGAGCAGGAAATCTTAAATGTACTACCCGGACAAGAAATTGGCATTATTCCAACCTTCCGTCTTCAACGAAACTTCAACACGACCTTTGACAATAACACATACGCCTGGGATTTCTTTGCGAACGAATCTTTGTCTATCAAAACGGGAGATGGTAATGCTTTTGCTCTGGCCATGCGACTGAATAAAAATGCGTTGCAGGTGGCCGGTGATGAGTTGGTACTTGGCTATGGCGGTACTACCACAAAGGATAATTTAACTATGGGATTTAGTGATACGTACAATGGACACTTTATTGGTTTCAATGGCACGTATCATTCCGCGGGCACTTTTCAGGGCTTGTACGGCAAAGCAGCAATTCACTCTTCGGACGATGGGAGTCTGTATTTCCTGACTCAGCCGACGGGTGGCTTTATTGCTCCCGCCGAGAATCGACGTTTCACCTTGACCCCGGACGGAGAGGCTATCGTTGGTGATTCTGAGAATAATCAGGTGTTAAAAGTGGTTTCCAGATCAGAATCTATTCTCCAATTGGCACACAGAATGGATGGGGCCAATTATGAGATACTGCGTAATGATGATAGTGAATTGGAGTTTCGTGGCGGGACTAGTGGTTCTGGTTCGGCTTTACCACGATTAATGCTGCTTAATAGCGGCGGTCAATTGATGATTGGTACTAGTAATTCACCTAATACAATAGATGGTGGCATTACTGATATTAGTGACTATCATTTATACGTTGCGGGAGGCATTCTCTCTGAAGAAGTCCGAGTACGAACCGGATGGGCCGACTACGTCTTTGAGAAGGATTATGATTTGCTTCCACTCAAGCAGGTTAAAACTCACATCGAAACCCACGGTCACTTACATAATACGCCTTCCGCCGAGCAGATTGAAAATGGTGGCCTGGAACTCGGTAGCATGACCGTCAACCAGCAAGAAAAAATTGAAGAGTTGTTTTTGCATCTGATCGCGATGCAGGAAAAAATGGATGCTTTAGAAGCAAAGAATAAAGCATTGGAGCAAAAGCTGGAAAGGTTAGAGCGTTAATGACGGCTTGAACGATTTATAATTCATCTTTTATTGACGATTCCTTGCTTAAATGATAGACGATAAAATCTTGCGCCTGACCAGTGGTGAAAGGTTATGCTCATTCTGAAAAGCTGCGCGTTATCGCCTGACATTGCGTAGAGGTATCGGTCAATAGTTTAAAACGATTTATAATGAAAAAAATATTAATTTCTATAATCCTGTTTTGCTCTGTGATAGTTGTCTATAGCCAAAACAACTGTTCGGGAGTACAAAATACGGCTCCAGAATCTACCATCTCGGTATTTGACTGGACCGCTCCGGTGTACAGTGGTGTGTACATTGAGGTAGATAACGTAACACAGGAAATCTTTCCTCGATCTCCTTTTTATTTCGGTGATTCCGACGAAAATATTAATCATCTTTCAACCGCAATTGTAAAAGATTTTTTAGAAAGTGATGGATGGGTATTATTGCACACCAATTTTGAAACAATCGTCGAGAGTGACCCTAATAATCAAACACGTGGCGTTTCCGTACCATCATTCGCTTTATACAATCGGTATGAATCTTTAGTCCGTACCTTTTTCTACATTACATCGAGTCTGGATGTCGACGAAGGCTATAATAAAGCGCGAGTGACGATGCGGTTTACAGATTCTCCGGGCACCAGCCAAGATTATGTTAGTGCCTTATTAGCACCGGTAAATCCGCCCTTGAAAGGCCTGCCCGGTTTCGATAAAGGCTTGGAAATGACGGTTCCCAATTTTTATGAAAACGGAGGAGATTACTGGCTGTACGCTGACTTTCCGGTCTATTATGATCCGTGTACGTGCGAATACCCCTCAGCAGTAGTTGTACAACCTTTTTTAGTCGATGTCCAACAAGTGGACTTGGATATGGTCGGAGGAGGAACCATTTTTCCTCAAAAGATTATTTCTAATGGGAATGTGCAATCCAATCCTTTTAATGCCGTCATAAACACCCTTTCCGAGGGGCAAAAACAAGGTGATAAGGTATCAAAGGCGCTTGATGGGTTCATCTCTGGGATCGAAAGTGTTGGTCAACTGTTCGACTTCTCAGCGGCACAGACCTCCAATGCCGATGGCGAAGGCGAAAAGAAGGCCGATGAGAGTATCAAAAAAGGCTTCAAACTACCTAAGTGGTTGAAATCCATTCCTAAGATTGGAAAATTTACCACGATCCTGCAGTACCTAACGGGCGGAGGTAAAAAAACGGCAAAATCTACGCCTTCCAGCTATGAAACTAATCTTAGCTTTGATATCACCGGGGAGGTGACCAGTGGTGACGAATTCCAAAATCTATACTTTTATACACCGGGATCTGCCTGGCATACTACGGCGGCTTCTGATCCCAACTTTGAGCCAGTGTATAATAATATCCTGGGTACTTTTGCTTTGCTAAAATTACCAGTGGTGAAGTATCGATCTTATGGTAGTTCTTCCGGGAATTATTATCAATTTAAAGACGATCTGACTTACGCTATCAACCCGGCTTCCGGTTTATCTCAAACGCCAGTTGATATCAAAGCTGCTCTAGTGTTTGAAGGCTGCCATAAGTCTGCTTTTTATCTACAGGGACAGCCTCCATTTGCGGCCTCGGATTTGTACATCACAGAAAATTTGGACAACGGTATGGTGACGCTACAGACACCTCTCCTGCCACTGGGCTGTTTGAATGACTACGTGGTGGACTTGAACTGGTTGACCGCCAATAGCAGTTGTGAACCTGAAGTACGTTTGAAGGTGATGGTGGCCATGGAACGTGACCCCAACGATTATTTCTACGACCCGGATGCGGAGGACGTCATCTTCACCGCCAATTATGATGTCGTATTAATTGAGGATACTTCTATTGAAGATAGTGAAATTGATAATTATCAAATTAATACGCAAATCCTCTCGGATTTGACTTTGACGCAAAGCGAAACAGTTTATGCTTGGTCTACGATTGAAATTAGTGCCGACATTAATCCGATGAATAATCTATTGACTTATGTCGCCGGCTCAGAAATTATTATTGAGCCGAGTGTCAATGGCGGTAGTTTGTTAAATGCAATGGATTTAGTGATCGGTTATCCGCCGGAGTGCGATGAAGTTATTGATCCCCAGTCCAGCGCAGAAGTAGCTAACTTTTGTACAGGTGGTCTTTATGATCCTGCAACGACTGGCCTCCGAGAGGAGTCCCCACCATCTTTGCGTAATCAATTTGAAACGGATGTGGGTACACTGGATATAGCCGTTGGACCAAATCCTTTTGCGGAGTCGGTGACCATAAATTACACCGTCGAAAAAGATACCAAGGCAAAAATTGTCATCATGAATGCGCTGGGTCAAATCGTCAAAGATTTGGATGTTACTTTGTATCGAGGTGATCAACTACAGAAAACACTCGACACCTCAGATTTAGAAAAAGGCTTTTATTTATTTTCTTTAAACATTGGAGAAGTTACAGAGTCTTTTAAGTTGACAAAATTGTAAAGGGATAAAATCTTTAGCAAGATTCTAAAGCTCATTTTAATGATAAACACCCTGTTGTGGATAAATGTACACAGCAGGGTGTTTTTTATTTTTAACCGGGTGAATTAATTATTTATTTACGAAAAAATGGATTGATCTCTTGTGCCTTAATTTAGATTCGCATATATTGACATTGTTATTTACTTCTCATATACCCCTTCTTTTCTCGTATACCTTTCTTTTTATAACTTTTTCGCTTTTAACTATCTGATTACCAGTTGTTTGCTTTGGTGTTTGCAGTAGCTGTACACCATTAATCCGGAATGGCCATTCCTCTCTTTACCTATATCGAAGTTACGAGCTTCGGTATGGGCTGTAACTCTATTTTTTAACCAGTTAATTTTTTAAAGCAATGGATCAATTTTTTGCATTTCGGACACTTAAATCACACGTTTTTTTTGTATTTCTTTTTTCTCTTTTAGGAATGCCGCTTGTTCAGGCGCAGTGGAATCCAACCATCGCCACTCCAACAACTTCGATTTATCGAGAAGGAAAAGTAGGCATTGGTATGACGACCGTACCTTACTCGCAATTACATGTCACACAAGAAATCCTTGATGTTTTACCGGGACAAGAAATTGGTGTGATCCCGACCTTGCGCTTGCAGCGTGATTACAATACCGTTTTTAATAATGACACCTACACCTGGGATTTTTTCCCCAACCAAGGGCTGACGCTTAAAGCGGGAGATGGCATTACATCAGAATCGGCATTGCGCATCAGCACCATTGCTCTTGAGGCAGCGGGAAAAGAACTGGTGTTAGGACACTTTAATGCCAATACCTTGGACCGAATGACCATTACACAAAACGGCTTTTACAACGGCTATTATCTTGGTTTTAATGGTACTTATTCCTCTGGGAACTTCATCACTGGACCAGCCGGAGCAGGTAAAGCTGTTATTCAATCCTCTACGGATGGTAGCCTTTATTTCATTACGAAGGGAGCCGGTAGCGCTATTGGCCCTTTCGAGAATCATCGACTGACTTTAACCCCTGACGGAGAGGCGATCATTGGTGACACCGAATCTAGTCAATTTTTAAAAGTGGTCTCTAAGTCTGAATCTATTCTCCAGTTAGGAAATAGCATGGGCGGGGATAATTATGAGATCCTAAGGAATGGTGACGGTCTATTAGAATTTCGCGGTGGTGCAAGTGGATCGGGTTCAGCTTTACCACAGTTAATGTTGCTCAATGACGATGGGGAACTTATGATCGGGACAGATAAGTCTCCTAACTCACTAGATGGTGGCACTACAGATCTTAGCGCTTACCATTTATATGTCGCTGGTGGCATCCTCACCGAAGAGGTACGTGTTCGAACGGGCTGGGCTGATCATGTTTTTGAGGCTGATTATGAGCTTCTTCCTTTGGAACAAGTTAAAACCCACATTAAAACTCATGGCCATCTACACAATACGCCATCCGCTGAAAGAATTGAAAATGGTGGCTTAGAGCTAGGTAGTATGACCGTAAACCAGCAGGAAAAGATAGAAGAAATATTCTTACACTTGATCGACTTGAAAGAAAAGGTTAATGCCTTGGAGGCCGAAAATGAAGCTCTAAAACAAGAGTTGGAAGCATTGAATCAGTAATTAAAAAATAACAATGAAAATTATGAAAAAAATAAAAATCATATCCATTGTTTTCTCATTGTTAGGTATTCCACTTTTTCTCTTTGCTCAGAGTGTATTAATAGACGAATTTCTACCAATCAACTACCCCCTTAGTGAAGAGAGTATTGGATACTTGGACACCTACAAAAAAGAAAGCAGAGTTGGGAAATTACAACTCGTTAGAATTAACACTGAGATATTTAGAGATGATCAAATTAGTATAAACCTTGATCCCGAATCTATTTTAGCAACCAAGATTAAAGATCGTATTCGTAATGAAGGCAGTAGCTCCTGGTTTGGAACTCTGGAAGACGAATCCGGGATTTTCTTTACTGTTTTAGAAGATCGGGTCATGTCTAAATTCAGAATTGGAGACTATGGATATTCAATTATCCCTCTGGAGAATGACATCCATATGCTGATTGAAATAAATGATAATGCGAAGCATCCTAAAGGTCATACAGGATGTATTCATGGCTCAGGCCGTTCCTCTTCATCTCGTCCGGTGAAAGAAAATGAATATCATCATCATGATCACCACCATTCTGTTGATCGCCCAAATCCTTCTAATTCTGGAGGATCCCGTACGGATACAGACTGTGTATATCGCATTGCCATTTTATACACGGATGATGCAGCGGCTAACATTACAGATTTGGCAATTTTCTCGCAGAGTTTAGCAGATGAGGCAAACTTAGCCTATACGTTGAGTGGTATAAATCTGGTAGCCGAAGTAGCAAGATGTCTGGAAGTCAATCACGCGGAGTCTGATGTGTTGGTCGATATCCCAACCTTCAATAATACAGACATCTCTGCTGATGTAGTTGATTTCAGGAATGATGGGGATGGAATTTTAGACGAAATTCATGATATGAGTGATCGCTATCAAACAGATGTACAGGTAATGATAAGAGAAAATCCAATAAATGTAGAGCGATTTAATAATGGGACTGTGTTCACTGTTTTTGGCGTTTCCTGGTTAGTTGATGTCATCGACCCTGATGATGCTTTTATCGTAATGGATAGAGCAACTGTTCCTCTTGGTCGTTTTACCTTTACTCATGAAATTGGCCATATACAGGGCGCAGACCATGATAATGAAGATCCTGTCCCTGCATACGCAAAAGGGTATTACTTTGCCGATGAAGCAGCAGGAAGAACTTTGATGGCTATAAGTGCTACCGGAATCTGTTCCACAGCAGAGATGGATGCTTGTCGAATTGGTTATTTTTCTAATCCTGATATTACCGTTAATGGTACAGTCATAGGCGTTGAAAATGAAAACGATAATGCACGTCGACTTAATGAGACTGCAGATCGGACACGTAATTACAGAATGACAAATGATGATTTTACCATCACCGCTGAGACTATTGCAGATGGGGCATTATCTCATCATCTGGCAAATGATCGAATTACCACAGGGGGTAATGCAGTGGTTTATGAAGCGGGTAGTTATGGGACCATGCGTGCGGATAGGGAAGTCGTATTGGAGATTGGGGCTTCTGTTCTTGCTGGTTCCAGATTTAGGGCATTCCTTGATGTAGACCCGTGTGAGGATGCTGCACCTCTTCCTTTAGATCAGCCTGACACTGGTTTGGTATTACAGCGTGAAGAGAATAACCAACTAGAAGTACTGGATCAAAATCAGCTGATGATCCAACCTAACCCTGCCAGTAATTTTATAATGATTACATTTCAGTTGGAGGCAATACAATCGACAACTATTTCCATTTTTAATGCTAATGGGGAAGTTGTTAAAATCGTCAATGACTCAATCTTAAGACAAGCTGGCGAGCACCAGTTAGAAGTGAATATTAAAAATCTGCCAGCAGGAATTTACTATTGCCAATTAAAGACCGGGCAGTCTGTGTTGACTAATAAATTCGTTGTAAGCCAATAGATAGAGTCAACCATTTGTACAACTTAAAGGGTGCTTGAAATCTCAATCGCCTTTCTCATCTACCATTTTTTCTCTAACACATCTGTTCATTAACGGTGATGCCACGACGACTTCGGTCTGGTACGTGGCATCCCACTTTATTTCCAAACCTTAAAATTATTTATGATGCAAAAAATCACTTTAATCTTCTATTTACTTGTATTAAGTTTTGGCGCACAAGCGCAAATTACCGCTACCGGATTTGCTGGGTTTATCGATTATATGCCTGGCCCTGATCCTTATGTACCTGGTGTTGATATAACCATTGAACAACTACAGACCGGTGATCAGTGTAATGTTGTTTCGACAGCAACTAATTTTTACCAATGTGTTTTGCCACAGAATATTGATGGGCCATTAAAGGTAACTGCGACTAAAGACCAATTTTGGCTGGATGGTGTAACCAGTTTTGATTTACTCAGAATCCAGTGGCACATACTTCAGCTTCAACCTATTCTAGAACCAGAAAGCCAGATTGCCGCTGATGCTAACAATAGTGGCGGAATTTCGACTCTGGATATGGTGTTTTTGCGAAAATTGATTTTGTTTGTTATTCCAGAATTAACTTTTACTGATCCTTGGCGCTTCTTACCAACCTGGACTGTTATTAATGTTAAGGGGAATATTACCAATGGTGATGTTGACTTTCAGGAACATTGGAGCGATGTGTCTGGTGATCCATATAATATAACACCATTCAACTACGATGCACCATTTGGCTTAGAGAATTTTGAGTATCCGGCTTATCTTGATGTCCCACTTGAGTTCTTCTGGCTATCAACCAACAATCAATTTGATTTATCTTATTTCTCTTTCAACGCTATTAAGGTAGGGGATATCAATTTCTCAAACAGCCAAATGCTCATGAGTAACGATGCGGATACACGTGAAGTCAAACCGGCAGTTGTGGTGTCTGACCCTGGCTTAATTAAGCGCGGAGAGCGACTGACCGTTCCCGTTACGCTGGGTGGATTGGGCGGAACCGTGGCTTGGCAGTTTGGCTTATGGTTGTCGCCCGATGATTTTGAATTGCTCGATATCGAAGCGGGTGATTTGTCGGGCTTTACGAAAGAGAACTTTGGTTTGACCGAATTGGATGAAGGGAAAATTCGCGCTTTGTGGTTTGCGGAGCGCCCCGATGCAGTACCTGATTTCAACTCAGAGCAGGTCTTGTTCAATTTGGTCGTTGAAGCAAAACGCAATGTGCTCAACTTGAGTGAATCGATGCGAATCGACGAGGATATTATGCTCAGTGAAGCTTACAACGCAACCGGCCAACCTACTGGCCTGGATTTGACCATCAGTCAAGCCGCAGCGAATACTTTCGAGCAGGCGATTCAGTTAATGGATCAATATCCTAATCCAGTGCAAGATCAATTGACGCTGGAGGTATTATTAGAGCAAGATGCTAATCTGGATATCGAGGTCGTTGATCTGCTCGGCAACCGTAGTCGCGCCTATACGCACGCGGGTACCAAAGGACTTAACCGCGTGGTATTGGATCAGCTTAATGCTTTAGCAAATGGAACGTATCTCATTCGTATAATGACGGCGGATGGACAACTCACTTCCAGCCAATTCATCAAGATGGATTAGAACATTCATACTCCTTTTGATTTGAAGTACTTCCCGGAGGCATTAATGGCTTCCGGGATTTTTTTATTTGGCGTGTAAAAATAGTTCGCTCTAAATGATCATAAAGGCACCACTTAATTTGGTAAAATGCCTAATTTTAAATCAATTCTAATCCTCTTAAAACCACTTTGATATGACCTTTGATACCATTATCGCCGACAAGCCCGAAGCCGTGCAAGCCTGCGCGCGCCAGCTTCGACAACTCTTCCTGGAAGCGACGCCCACCCCCGACGAAAACGCCTACGGCGGCCAAAAAGTACAAATGACCCTTTACAGCATCGCGGATGTCAATAATGTGGCAGGTGGGGTGACCCCAGCTAAAGATCACGTCAAATTATTCTTGCACCATACAGATAAGGTGGACACCAGTGGGGTGAAATTGCAAGGCCGTGGCAAGCACGCCAAGCATTTGAAATATACTCAGGTGGAAGATATGCCTATCGATCGCTTGCGGCAATTGATTCAGGAGGTGATGGATGTCGTTGCGAAGCGTGCTGTAAGCTAGCGCACCAAACCACCGATCAACTGAATAAGTTCGGTCTCCGTATTTTTTAGGTTAAAAATGGCGTTAAGGCGTGACTGCGAAGCATTAATGTAAGCCAGTTGTACCGCTCGATAATCAAAGGAATTGATTTGCCCACCCCGGAAGCGTTCCTCGGAAATGGTCAGATTTTGCCGGGCGTTGTTGATCAATTCTTCGGTCAGTGCAATCAGGGCTTTTTGATTGTCGTAGTTAGCTAGGGTATTCGCAAGTTGCGTGGAAAGATTCCGCTTGAGGTCTTCGATATTAAGTTGTGCCACCAATTCCTGCACTTTGGCGTTTTCAATCCCACGCTTGGTCGCACCACCGTTGTACAAATTGTAAGTGGCTGAGAAGTTGAGGTAGTAATTTAAGTTGGAGCCGGTGGCGGGTTCAAATGGTTCGCCTGTACTGGGATTAGTCGCCCAAAGCTTAAAGAAATTACCCGTTGCGCTGGCCCCGGTATTGACGCTAACTGTGGGATAACGCGCACTGTTGGCCGCTTTGCTTTCTATATTTGAGATGCTACGCGCAATGAATAAGTTTTGTAGGTTTTTATTATTGGTAAACAGTCGCTGTTGTAAATCCTCGAATTGATAGTTTTCTGTGGGGTAGTTGAGCGGATCGCTCAACGTATAGCGCGTGGCCAAATCGTCTTCGCCCATCGCCAGATTGAGATTACGCAGGGCAATATCCAGACTATTTTCCTGAATGAGCAAACTAGTTGAGTCGTTCAAAAGAGCATCCTGGCTTTGAAGTAATTCAAAAGAACCCGCTTGGCCAAATTCTTGGCGAACTTCCTGATAATTGACTCGATCCCGAGATAAGTCCAGTACTTCTCCTAACACCGCGAGTTGCTCCTGTTGGATAAGCACCTGATAATAGGCCAGCATAATCGAGCGGATCGAATTCTCCACTGCAATGGCAATATTCCCTTGATTTTGTCGCTCCAGTTCCTCGAAGCGCTCTTTATTGATACGGACCCGATAACCATCGAATAGTACCCAACGTACATCCAGATTAGCAGTGGCACCACCGTTGAAAAAAGCACCGTTGATGAATGCGGCCGGGTTATTTTGATCCGTGATGGAGTTTTGTAAATTGACGTTGAAGTCAACGGTAGGATAGCGCCCGGCAGCACCCCAAGAATTATTGTTTTGGGCCACTTCGAGATTCCGTTCGCTGATTTGAATTTGGTAGTTGTTTTTCAATCCCAGTGCAATGGCCTCCGATAAACTTAAACTGGTTTGACCTATTAATAGACCACTAACAGCTAATCCTAAGAGCAACAGTAAAACGCGTTTCATTATATTTTTTAATATCATTTTCAAAAATAAAATCTGCAACTCGCAGTAGGTTTAAATAATGGCTGCAGCGATTTTATACAATCCAAACATGACGCCCGCAAAAAGAATGAGGACCCAAATTGCTGCGCTGGTCCAGAGTAAATAAGATGTTTTGCGTCCTTCGAGTGCGGGTTCAACTGACTCCAGCGCTGGCTTAGTACCCTCCCAGGCGTAAAGCGCATAGACTTTAATGCGATTAGCCGCAATCAGTAAGGTCGGTAGCATCACGAGAATAATAATGGTGATCAATAAGAGTCCAAATGCTACCGAGATAGCCATCGGAATCAGGAACTGGGCCTGGAAACTTTTTTCAAAAAAGATCAACGGTGCAAGTCCTGCAATGGTAGTGACAGAAGTCAGTACAATAGGGCGAAACCGTGACAAGCCCGTCTCGTAGATGGCTTCCATTTGGGAGGTGCCCTCTTTGATCATCTTATTGTAGGTCGTAACAAAGACTAGCGCATCATTCACCAGGATACCAATCAGGGCAACAATCCCCAGGTTTGAAAATAGGCTAATGGGTTGGTCCAGCAGCCAGTGTCCCCAACCAACACCGATGATACAAAATGGAATCAGGGCGAAGACAATAATGGTTTGACCGAGCGATTTAAAGGTCATCGCAATGGTGAAAAACATCATGAGCAAGACAATGATGAGTACCAAAGGTGCTGATTTGGCCGTTTTTTCGTTTTCGCGATTTTGACCTTCGTAAAGGGCACGTACATCGGGATAGTCATTCAAGATGCCGGGCACGATAGTATTACGCAATCGGCTAGTGATATCGGTCGCAGATACCTTTTCGTTGGCGACATCCGCTTCTACTTTCACTTCGCGCATCCCTTCGAGGTGGCGGATGGAAATGACGCCGCGCTTGATATCCAGATTTGCGATTTCGGCAAGCGGGAATTCCCGCCCATCGGCAAAACGAATACGCATGTTTTCCAGATCACTGATATTGGAGCGTTCGCCTTCTTCGTAGCGGACCCACACGCGGACTTCATCGCGTCCGCGTTGTAGCCGCTGGATTTCACTCCCAAAGAATCCCTGGCGGACCTGCGATACAATTTCCTGTAAATTCAGGCCAAGGAATAAGGCTTTTTCTTTCAACGTAATATTGATCTCGCGTAAACCTTCCTGATTGTTATCCACCACATCTTTTAAATCGGCTAAAGAGGCCATTTCTTCGCGCACCCTATCCGTAGCGGCATTGAGTTGGGCGTAGTCGTTACCAACTAAGGAAATCGATACCGGCTTACCAAAAGGAGAGCTGCCTCCATAGGTCACCGATTCGGCGCCGTAGATCGTTCCGGCTTTTTCGCGAATCGCATTTGACACCCGCCGCGCTTTCAAGGAATCGCGCGATTCACCGTCGAGCAAGGTGATGTTGATGCGGCCCTCATAACTGGTTGGGCCAACGATTTTTTCTACTTTTAGAATGGCTTCTTTTTCATTATCAAAAAAATAATCACTCAATTCATCGTTAACCGCCCAGGTCGCTTCTTCAATGTGCGTTAGCCAATTGAAGGTTAAATCTTCTCGTGTGCCGGCAGGGAGTTTGAGTTCGACAGTTAGATTATCGCTTTCAATTTCCGGGAAGAAAGTGGTGCGAATAACCCCGCCCGAAAAGGCGCCAATGGTGACGATAAAAACGCCAAAGATAATGGCCAAAGTCGTTCCACGATTATTCATTGAAAACCGGAGGATCGGAGCGTAGAGTCGATCCCGCATCCCGGCCATGAAACTATCAAATTGACGCGTAAGCCACCCTTTCTTATTGTCCGGACTGAGCGCTTTGGAGTGAGCCACGTGAGCCGGTAGAATCAGAGCGCCTTCCACTAGTGAGAAAATCAGAGAGAAGATAACAATGGTAGAAAGATCTTTGAAAAAATCACCCAATCGACCGTCGAGAAAAAAGAAGGTCATAAACGCGATGACTGTTGTTAAGATCGCTGAGAAAACGGCAGGGAGGACTTCCATCGTTCCTTCGATAGCGGCCTGCATGCGTGGGACCCCCTTTTCATATTTTTGATAAATACTTTCACTAATGACAATCCCATCGTCTACAAGTATCCCAATGACCAGAATCATGGCAAAAAGCGAAATGACGTTGATGGTGGTCCCCAGAATATTAGCACAAATGAACATCCCCGCGAATGAAATGGGGATGGCAATCGCCACCCAAAAAGCCAATCGCCAGTTGAGAAACATCGCCAGTAAGATCGCCACAATCACAAAACCAATGATACCATTTTCAGTCAGGAGTGCAATTCGTTGATTGAGAACGATTGATCCGTCGCGGATGGTCGTTGCTTTTACCGCCTCGTTTTCTTCGTTAAATTTCTCGATGTAATTCCGTGATAATTCTGCGACGGTGATGAGGTCTTCTTCCAGTGTGTTTTGTACGGTGACGACCACGGAAGGCTCGCCATTCAAATAGCTACGATTGGGGTTGTCAGACCAGCGATCTCGGATATCAGCCACATCTTGTAGTCGAATGATACCGCCATCGGCTGAGGTTTTCAAGACAATGTCTCCCATCTCGCTGGCGTAATACTCTTTGTTGCGTGCGCGCACCAGCAGCTCTTCGCTTTCGCCTTTGACGGTACCGCCGGTAATATCCAAATTAGCAACCCTTACCGCTTGTGTTGCTTGTTGGAACGTTAAGTTATAAGCCCGCAGATCTGCTTCCCGAAATGCAATTTCGATTTCCTCATCCGGGAAACCACTGAGCTCAACTTTGGAGATCCCATCGATGGACAGTAGGTCATCTTCAGCCTTTCGACCGTAAGATTTGAGGGTACGCAAATCGACGTTTCCACTGATCGCAAAGCTAATGGCGAAACTAAGGTTTTCACGCTTGTAAATTGTTGGCGGCTCCATGCTGGCCGGAAAAGAATTGATCCGATCAACAGCATTTTTTACATCCTGCAAAATGACATCCGTATCGTAGCCTTTCAACACCTCAACGGTGACTGAGCCGAGGTTTTCACTGGAAATGGAAGTGACACGTTCGACTCCGGTGAGTCCCTTTAAGTTTTCTTCTATTTTTGAAACAATACCTTCCTCAATTTCCTCCGGCGAAGAACCAGGATAAACGGTTTGAATCGAAATGATTCGACTTTCTGTTTCGGGGAAGAAAGTGGATTTCATATTGCGCATCCCAAATATGCCAAGCAGGAGAATGGCGACCATGAGGAGGTTGCCGGCCAGGGGATACTTGATATAATAAGTAATAAGCGATTTCATACTGGATTAATTTCGGTGCTTTGGATGATCCTAATGATTACTCCGCGGCACTGGTTGGTTGTGCCTGAGCAGTGCCGTTGCCTGAATTGACGATTTTGACTTTCATACCTTCGAAAGCACCCGAAATCGTGTTTTTAAGAATCTCTGTTCCGTCAGTTAATCCTCGGACAATGACTTCGCCTTCGGCGATTTTGACGACCTCCACGGGGAGAAGCAACAAAGCACTATCCCGCACAGCGTAAACCTGTGATTGATTGACCAACAGCTTACGCGGAATTTTCAATGCATTTTCGATATTTCTGGCTTGGATATCACCGTGCAGATACATGCCTTCGCGCAGATTTTTACCATTTACTCCGATGTAAACAATTACGGTCTGGGTACCAGGATCGATTTGATCACTGATCCGTTTGATCCGTCCAGTCCATTGGCCCTCTAGCTCGTCCGATTTCAATTGCACGGTGTTCCCCACCTTGATATATTTCAAATCTTCGAGGCGAATAGTCGCTTCTAACTCATAATTACTGGTGTTCATCAATTCACCGAGCTTTTGTCCTACACGTACGAGAGAACCAGGGTTGATGCTGGTTTGAGTAATGACGCCCGAAAAGGGGGCGTAGATATTATATTTTGACAAGCGCGTTTCGGCACTTCGGATGCTGTAGTATTGGCTATGTAGATTCCGAGCGGCGATGAAAAACTTCTCTTGCTCATTTATTGGCTCCGGGAATGCTTGAATGGGCGCTTCTAAATCAAAGGCATCGAGATAAGCTTTCCAATGCTCGAAACTTTCAGGGTAGTCGATCTTGAGGTCGGGCATGAGTTGGGTAATCGCGTTTTGCAGATTACTTTTTTGGGACAATAAATTGAGACGCGCTTCAGCATCATCGATACTGAGCAGCGTAGCCCCTTTACCGAAGCGATTACCAATTTTGAAGGACTTGGCGTTGGGTTTGAGAATGCCCGATACCTCCGCGAAGAGGTCAATTTTGTCGTAAGCCACCAGGCGACCTTGAGCGTTAAGTTGAGAGGGGATGTCGTTGTTGCTGACGAGCATGGTCTCTACCGTTCGCAATTCATTGCCACTGTTGATACGCTTAGGTGGCTTGCGTTGTTGGCCGAGAAAGATGAAATTAAAAATGGCCGCAAACAGAATCAAAAAAGGAATCGCTGCGAGTAAGCCGACACCGATTTTGCGTTTAGTTGAACTCATGTTTTGTTAGTTGAAGCAAATTGAAATCACCGAATATATTCGGCTTATTGATTGAGTGTAATTTTCTTTGATTTGATCACAACAGTATGATCGTGATATATAAAATGAGCGCTGAGTAGCAGAATTGAACTTAAAGCGGTGATATGGCGCTGGGCTTTGAGGGAGGGACCCACCCACAGCCACCGCCGCCGGCCATTTTCAGCCGCACATTTTTTAGCGTAATACATTCCCCGCCTTTGCCGGGAACACTTTATGGCAAAAAGTCAAAACAGCTATTTTTTCGAAAGTCTTTCTACTATCTATAGATTCCGTTTTCCGAAAATTCCATAAAAACATATTTTTGTAAATTTAAATTGATGTTTTAATGCGTTGATTATCAGGGAGAAAAAATTTGAAAAAAAGTTGTGTTTTGAAATGAAAAATACTGTAAAATGGGTCTAGGTCAAGTTGTTATACACTTGTTCCAGCACCCGGATACAGATGGATAAATCTTTAGGGGAAACACCTTCAATTGCAGATTGCTCCAGTTGTTTAACTAATGGTAATACCTGCTCACGCATCGTTTTTCCTTTTCGTGTTAGAAAAATACGGTTATTGCGTTTATCCTTTTCATCTTCAATGCGTACGACTAATTCGGCTTTTTCCAAATGATGAATGGCTCGTGCAATGGTCGCCTTATCACGAATCATAGCATCCGCTAACTCTTGCTGATTGCGACCATCCTTAGCCCACAAATGTAGCATAATGGGTAATTGTTCACCCTGCAACCGGTGACCCGACAGTTCCAAATTCCGCCTTAGATTATTTTTAAGTAGTCGCCCTGTGCGATTGGTTTGAAAACCCAACTCTTTTTTCGGATTAAAAGGGAATTTTTCCATTCAAAATTAGTTGTATTTGCAACTAACAGCAAGGTCGAGAGATTGTTCGTTAATTAGGATTATTTTTTGCATAAAAGTGAGTAAACGCTTTGCTTAGCGGAAGAAGCGCAGGATACGATCACAATAGTTTTTTCAACATCACACATTATTTATCGCTATCTTTACGTTGATTCCTAAAATCTATTTGCATTATGAAACCTATACTACACCTGCTGATTAGCCTGCTGGTGGCTACTCAGTTGACAGCAAGTACGACGGTCGCTGAATATACTTATACCATTCACATCGGCGCTTTTGTACGCGCACAACTAGCAGATTTTTCCAATATCCAATCTTACGGCTATCTCTATTCCGAAAGTCTGAATAATCTTCAGCAGATTTATATGGGCAACTATGCCAATGAGACGGAAGCACAGCAAGTACTGGCAAAAGTCAAGCGTAGTGGATATCCCGATGCCTTTGTAACACGTCGGAATCTGGATAATGGTAATACCTTGACCGTTATTCAATTGGGAACACAACCGGCCGGAGAGGCCATTAATTGGTCCAAATACGTAAAAGCTGGTCCACTCCATGCTATGCCTAGTGCTACTGCCGTCAAAATCATGACGGGGCCTTTTCAGGATATCGACGAAGCGCGGATGAATCTCGGAGTCATTCGCCAGTTGGGCTTTAAGGATGCTTTTATGAAAAATGTCAATAGTACCTTGCTGCATCCGGTACAAGAATTTGAAACGGGTGGCTCGGTAGTGCTGCGCAATTCACCGGATCGAAGTCTTATCCCTGCACCGGAACCAGAAACAACCGTGGCGACACCTCCGGTGACGACGCCTAGCACACCGCCAGCAACTGATTTTGTTCCGCAATCTTACGAGGACGTTGGACTTCGACCCAAATCACCTTCGGTTCCGGTGGCCAAGGTAGCTCAGCCGAATATTCGCAAGAATGTGAAACGAACCTCTGTACTGGAGCTCCAAAAAGTGCTCAAAACCAAAGGGAGCTATCGCAGTAGTCTTGACGGTCTATACGGGCCGGGTACGACGAAGGCATATAATAACCTGATGACCGAAAATGAAATGGTTCGTCGCTACGAAGTGTTACGCTCCACAGGATTGGTAAAGCCTGCCTACGGTGCGGCCAGCCAAGTGCAGCAGGCGATCGATGATTTGTTGACGGAGTCAACTACGTCTCTGGCTGATTTGGAAGCAGCGAAAACACCCATCGCGGATGCTTATCGCGCCTATTGGTATTTCACAAATCAAGGCCCCGGTTCGCAAGTTAATCAGTTGATGAACGGAGCGATCAAAGCGGCTTTTACCAATAAGCGTCTGGAAAATAAACCGCCTTTTGACTATCAGGCTAATTATGCTTACCAAGACTTGGGGCAATTGCTGCAGCATATCCGCTACATTCATGATGTGACGGGGTATCGAGTGGCGGTGCCCGTTTGGATATTTGAGCAGCACCGGGCTGAGGCACAGCGGATTTTTAAGCCTAGTGGAGAGTTGACGGGCGCTGGATACCGGCTGACGGACTTTGGCCAGCGCTTAGATTGGGAAAGCCTGCAATTGTTGGAAACGATGGCTTTTGATTTGGCCGGAAGCAAGATAAATGAAACGCAAATGCTCATGCAGCAGTCTGAACGTTCTCGCTGGCTACTCAACGCCAAAGCGCTTTCTACGGATGATTATAAGCGGATCGACCTTTGGAATACACGTCTTTGGCAAGGCGTAAGTACTTGGGAAAATGCTGATCCTATGCACGCCCGCATTGGTACGGCGCTTCGTTTAGGTTATTTTAAATCTTGGGCTTTGCTCGAAGATTATTTCATGAATCAAGGCTTCTCGGCTAGAGAGGCACGTGGACTCTCGCTTTGTGTGTTGCGCACTTATGTGGAGCCGCAGTTGGCTCGTTTTGCCAAATAGAGAAAGAGAATTTAGATTAAAAAAAAGAGCCGCATTCGGTTTAAACCTAGAATGCGGCTCTTTTTTATTGGGTTGCGTGTTACTTCGCGTTAAAAGAAAAATTGAGGCGTGTTTCCAAAGTACTTTGAGGAGGTGTGCGTAATTCGAGTCGGACCAGTAAGTTGAAACGCGTATTTTGTAAAAGCGGCCTCACATCAACCAAGGTTGGAATAATACCGACATTTTCGCCGGCATTTAACGGCACCTCGTCCCGGAAAAAGATCTCTTTAAAGTTATTCTCATCCTCCGTGTACATCCGAATGGAAATATCCCGGATGAAGTCATAATCACTAATGCCGGAAAAAATGGCATTAATCTGTGCTTCTTGTGGGTTGATGGCTTCCATATCATTGGCCGTCACATTGTTGTCTGAGAAGTAATTACCCACCGGAATATTCTCTAATCGAAAATAATGCACATCGAATGGATTGATCCCCGCGGGGATGACAAACTGATCGGTATACTGCATTGTGAATAAGATGTCTTCATCTTTTTTACAATCTGTAAAAAGCACAATACAGAAAAGAAGAGGCCACAGTTTTTTCATATTTAATAACACTTTTAAGATCAGACTAAAACAACGCCTTATTGTAATAACGAAGGAAATAGATAAAAGTATTTTTTTGTTAAAATTAATGTTTAATTTAGATATTCAGCGACAACCATCTTTGACAACATTTTGAAAAACCAGAAAATCAAATGGGTGAACAGAAAGTATCTCTCGTGAAAAACCAGGCGCAGATGCAACGCTTTGTGCGCAATCTGCTGAACGATGTACAAGCCCTGCAATATATGCTTGAAAACGATTGGTTTGAAAGCGGCATTACCCGAATCGGGGCTGAACAGGAGATGTGTTTGGTAGAAAATGGTAGCTTCAAACCTGCTCCCATTGCAATGGAAGCTTTAGCTACGATGGATAAATATGAATGGGTAGAAACAGAATTGGCTAAGTTTAACTTGGAGACCAATTTGACACCCCGCGAGATGAAAGGCAAATGCCTGAGTCAGTTGGAAAAAGAAAACTTACGAAACCTCTCTCGTATAAGGACCAAACTTGATAAGCTGGATACCAAACTTATTCTAACGGGCATCTTACCAACACTACGTAAGTTCCATCTGAGCTTGGATTATCTCACGCCGAAAAAGCGCTATCGTGCTTTGATGGAAGCCATTAATCAACAATTGATTGGTGCTGCCTATGAATTACGTCTTACGGGTATTGATGAATTGCTGTTGCGTCACGACTCTCCAATGCTAGAAGCCTGCAATACGAGTTTTCAAGTGCACTTACAGATAAGTCCCAATGATTTTGTCAAGATGTACAACATCGCGCAGGCCCTCGCAGCCCCCACGATGGCTATTGCCGCTAATTCACCGCTGGTTTTCGGGCGGCGTCTCTGGCACGAATCTCGGATTGCCCTCTTCCAACAGTCATTGGATACCCGGACCACTCACGATCACTTACGCGAGCGTTTGCCACGAGTCAACTTTGGTAACGGCTGGTTGAAAAAATCTATCCTGGAAATTTATCGGGAAGATATCGCACGTTTCCGGGTACTCATCAGCGGAGATGTCCAGGAAAATGCGATTCAGCAAATCGCGAAAGGCGAAGTGCCTAAATTGCGCGCCCTGCAGGTACACAATTCGACCGTTTACCGTTGGAATCGGCCTTGCTACGGCATTAGTGCTAACGGTAAGCCACACCTCCGTATCGAAAACCGGGTGTTGCCTTCTGGTCCAACCGTGATCGATGAAGTGTCCAATGCTGCTTTCTGGCTCGGGGCCATGGTCGCCTTCGGCAAAAAGTACGACGATATCTCACAACATCTGTCCTACGAGGATGTTGCCGACAACTTTGGTAAGGCGGCACAATTTGGCATTGACTCCAAGTTCACCTGGTTTAAGGATCGGAAGATCTCAGCTTGTGACCTCGTGCTGGAAGAATTGTTACCCATGGCACGTGAAGGACTCACTGCTCATAAAGTGGATAAGGCTGATATTGATCGCTATCTCGGCGTAATCGAAGAGCGAGCACGTGAGCATATGAACGGTGCGCGTTGGCAATTGCGTGCCTACACCAAACTCAGCAAAGAAACCAATCGTGACGAAGCGCTGTCCGTTTTGACTTCGGCAATTATTCAAAATCAGGAACAAGAGATTCCGGTACACAAATGGAAAATGCCAGAACTAAATGATTTGAAAGAATATCGACCGTCTTCCATTAAGGTCGAAGAATTTATGGTCACCGATTTGTTCACCGTACAAAAAGATGATATCATCGAGCTGGTCGCCGAAATGATGGACTGGCGCAAGATTCGCTATACTCCCGTAGAAAATACGAAAGGGAAGCTCGTGGGACTCGTGACTTCTCGGTTGCTATTACGTCATTTGATTCGCGACCATCGCCTCAACGGTAAAGCTAAAATGGTCAAAGATATTATGATCAAAGAGCCAGTCACGATTAACCCAGATGCGACCATCCTGGAAGCGATGCGCAAAATGCGAGACAATAAAATTGGCTGTTTACCGGTGGTGAAGGATGGGGAATTGATTGGTTTGATAACCGAGATGGATTTTCTCCGTATCTCCGGTCGCTTGATCGAACGCCTCGACCGACAGCAGAGCTAGCGTTTACTGATCTTATTGTTGGAAATGGATTTTTGGCGGGAGCACTTGTGACGCCCGGTGGCAAAACCGCGTTTTTTACGATGCTTGGTTGCTCGACCCTGTACACGCTTGCGCCACATTTTCCAACTACTACGCTTCATCTCTTGCTGCATCAACTTAATTACCACGGCTTCTTTTAAGCCAAATTGGAATTCTATAGCTTCGAAAGGCGTGCGATCTTCCCAAGCCATTTCAATGATGCGATCCACCGCGGTATCATCTAGCTCGTATTCTTCTCGAATTTTCATACCATTATCAAACATTAAAGCGCTGGTATTGTTGAAACTGGCATGAAAAAGCAACATCTCCCGGAAAAGATTTGTCCCGTTTGTCAACGTCCCTTCCAATGGCGAAAAAAATGGGAAAAGGTCTGGGAAGAAGTCAAGTATTGTAGTGAGCGTTGCCGACGCAACCGCCATTCAACATCCAAACCCAATTCATAAATGCCTAAAACCCTACGCCTAATTCTCGGTGATCAATTACACCGAGGGCACTCTTGGTTTGCCGAAAAGAACGATGCCTATCATTATGCCTTTTTCGAAATGCGGCAGGAAACGGATTATGTAGCCCACCATATCCAAAAAGTGATGGCCTTTTTTGCGGCGATGCGCGCATTTGCAAAAGAACTCGAACAAGCCGGGCATCGTGTACATTATTTTCAACTAGATGATCCTCAAAATCAGCAATCGCTGACGGCTAATCTCGATGTCCTAATGACAAAGCATGGCATTGAGCGTTTTGAATATCAGCTACCGGATGAATATCGTCTGGATGAGCAACTGAAAGCTTTTTGCGAGGGCTTGTCCATTCCGTCCGAAGCTGTAGATACGGAGCATTTTATGAGTTCGCGCGAGGCGTTAGCCGAGCATTTCCGAGGGAAAAAGACCTTTGTTATGGAATCGTTTTATCGCCAGATGCGACGTCGATACGATATCTTGATGGATGGCGACGATCCTTTGACTGGGCGTTGGAACTACGATGCAGAAAATCGAAAAAAGATGCCTGCGGACCATGTACCAGTTGTCCCTTTATCTTTTGACAAGGATTTGACGGCTATCTATGAATTGATTCAACAAGCTGGTGTGAAAACTATCGGCCGCGTTGATCCCAAAGCTTTTTTGTGGCCGATAGATCGAGAGGAATCACTGACGTTGCTAGATTTTTTCGTTAAGGATTGCCTGCCTCGTTTTGGCGATTTTCAGGATGCCATGACGCCACATTATTGGTCTTTGTACCACTCTCGCCTTTCTTTTAGCCTCAATACAAAAATGCTGACTCCTCTGGAGGTGGTCAACAAAGCCATTCAAGCTTGGGAAGCTGATCCCGAAGTGATTAGTATTAGTCAGCTGGAAGGTTTTATACGGCAGATCATTGGCTGGCGGGAATACATGCGCGGCATCTATTGGGCGAAAATGCCCGATTATGCTCAACTCAACTTTCTTGATCACCAACGACCTTTACCAGACTTTTTTTGGTCCGGTAAAACCAAAATGGCTTGCCTGAGTCATGCAATCAATCAATCGCTTGATTATGCTTATGCTCATCATATCCAGCGCTTAATGCTGACCGGTAACTTTGCGCTGTTGGCTGGCATTCACCCCGATGAAGTCGATCAATGGTATCTTGGTATTTACATCGATGCGATTGAATGGGTAGAAATTACGAATACTCGAGGCATGAGTCAATTCGCCGATGGGGGCATCGTAGGGACTAAGCCCTATGTCTCTTCCGCCAACTACGTTGATAAGATGAGTCATTATTGTAAAAACTGTTTTTACGATAAAAAAGCGAAGACGGGGCCGAAAGCTTGTCCGTTCAATAGCTTGTATTGGCACTTCTACGCTCGACATGCCGATAAGCTCGCGCGTAATCCACGCATCGGCATGGCTTATCGGACGTGGCATCGGATGGGTGAGGATAAGCAAAAAGCGATCTTAGATCAAGGAGATGAGATTTTAGAACGGTTGAATGAGTTGTAGTTTTAAACTTTGATCACACGCTCTTCGGCGATCACAAATACCTGATCCCCCGGGCGCGCCTTCATGATAGCGAGGCCCGTGAAAGCGCCGAAGGCTGGCAGAATGCCTTGTTGCTGGCCGAAGAAAAAACACGGAAGCCGCAGGGATTGATGACCTCTACCGCGCAAGATGACCCCAGGGTGAAGATGGCCCGCGAGATTATACAAATGATCGTGTGGCGTGTCTAGCGGTTCGTGACTCAGTAAAAAAGGACCGAGCGGCAGTGGCAGAGGATGAACTTGGAGTCCAAATTTCTGATACTGCCTGTCGTCGAGGATGTCATGGTTACCTTTGACAAGTTCGAATTGTATATTTGAAAAAGCGGTGAGAATATCTCCCAACTCTTCCCAAGCTTCGTTGTAATCACTATGGAATAAGTCCCCCACGAAGAGGACGCGTTCTGGTACATATTCTTCTAACAATTCAACTAATTGCGCCTGATTTTGCAACGCCACTTGAGGGGGCACCGCTAGCCCTTCTCGCCGAAAATGTGCCGCTTTACCAAAATGCAAATCAGCCAAGAGTAAGCACCTTTGACTTGGCCAGAATATCGCGCGGCGAGCATCTAGCAGTAAAGATTCTCCCGCGAGCTGAAAAGGTGTTGCTATGGTTTCTTCTGATTGTGGCATTAGCGCTCTAACTGTAAGGTCATTTTTCGGATGCGATCGGCCAACTTTTCCGAGCTAAGACGCTCCCGTAGCCGATCCACGATGATGGGGAAGGCGAAAGGTGTTGCCCGTTCTGGCCGACTTAATACGAGGCGTTGCTGGCCAATACGTTGGAGAGCCGCACGTAGGCGATGGGCCTCCAACTGGAAATTTCGCACCTCATCGTAAGCTTGCAAGTATAGTAAATTCTCCGGCTCGTAGTCATTGAAGACTTCAAAAAAAAGCTGGGAGGAAGACTGCAAGTGTTTATTCCGTTTTTGCTTGCTGGGATAACCTTTGAACACCAGACCAGCGATGCTGGCGATATCTCGGAATCGCCGCTTAGCCATTTCCACCGAATTGATACTGCGCTGAATATCCAGCTCCAAATCTTTAGTTGAGAATAAGCCAGCCTCAATGGCTTCATCTACTGGAATTTCCGTATCGGAAAGGAGCTCAAAGCCATAATCATTCATCGCAATACTGAAACTGATGGGTTGCAAGCGCGAGATACGATATGCAATTAAGGCTCCCAAGCCTTCATGAGCCGAGCGGCCTTCGAAAGGATAACAAATTAAATGAAAGCCTTCCCGCGATTTGAAATATTCCATCAGAAATTCATGTTCCTCTGGCAGGTGTGAACGATCATTTTGCAAATCCAGCAAGGGCGATAAGGCTTGCAATTCGATATCTTCTAATTCCCGTCGGGCGGCCTGCGCAATTTTCAAACGCAAGCCTTCGGACAGCTGAGAAGAAAAGGTGAGGCGCCCGCCGAGCCAAGCTGGGACTTTCCCTTTTTTCTTACTGCTCTTGCGGACTTGCACCGTCATTTCTTTAACCCGTACGAGTTCCAAACTCCGCCCTGCAAACCAGAAAACATCACCGGGTTTGAGTTGCGAAATAAACCATTCTTCCACGTGTCCGACCCGGCCACCGCTCACATATTTGACCTGCATCATCGCCGAATCACTGGCAATCGTTCCGATCGAAAGACGATGTCGTAAGGCAATACGCTTACTGTCTACCCGGAATACGCCATTGGCATCTACGATTACTTTTTGAAACTCATCGTAAGCACTCAAAGAACCACCAGTAGTAATAAAACTAAGCACCCAGTTCCATTCCTCCTCCGTGATGCTTTGGTAAGAAAATGTTCCTTGTATTTCCCGGAAAATATCATCGGGCAGGAAACCATCCGAGACGGCGAGCGTGACCAAGTATTGCACCAATACATCGAAAGAGCGTACATAAGGCGGACGACTCTCTATATCATTTTCCTTGATAGCTTGCCGCAAGGCCGCTGCTTCGATCAGCTCCAAACCATGAGTTGGTACAAAGTAAATTTTGCTAAGTGCACCCGGTTGATGACCGCTGCGCCCCGCCCGTTGTACAAAACGGGCGACGCCCTTCGGACTGCCAATTTGCACGATGCTTTCGACGGGGCGAAAGTCAACCCCCAAATCCAAACTAGATGTACAAACCACCGCTTTGAGGCGTTCGTCGTGGAGGGCTTCTTCGACCCAATTACGAAGATCTCTGCTGATTGAGCTATGGTGCATCGCCATGATGCCGGCAAGTTCAGGGTCGGCATCGAGGAGGTGCTGATACCAGATTTCACACTGCGCCCGGGTATTGGTAAAGATGAGGGTCGTTTTACTATTTTTAATAATGGGAACAACCTTCTCTAAGAGTTTAATCCCTAGGTGACCAGCCCAAGGGAAGCGTTCGATTTCGTCGGGTAAAACGGAGTCCAGTTCAATTTGCTTCTTAATATTCGAACGGATCATCTTATACTTTTGACGGTCGAGATGACTGCCTAATAACACTTCAAGGGCTTCGTCCATATTACCAATGGTGGCGGAAATGCCCCAGATATTGATTTCCGGGCGTAAGGCTTTCAGACGGGAGAGCGCTAGTTCGACCTGTACCCCACGTTTTGAGCCCACTAATTCGTGCCATTCATCGACGACTACCGCTTGTAGATATTTGAAATAGGTCGCATATCCCTTGCTGGCGATCAGCAAATGCAAACTTTCGGGGGTGGTAATCAGAATCTCAGGCGCATTGCGTTTTTGGCGAGCGCGCTCGGAGGTCGAAGTATCTCCGGTGCGCATGGCTACCTGCCATTCCAATCCCAAGCCATCAATAGCCCGCTGGGCGGAGGCTTGAATCTCCTTTGCCAGCGCCCGAATCGGGGTGAGCCAAATAGCTTGCAAGCCATTTTTCTTACGGCTTCGATAATCATCGGGATGACGACGGATGAAGTCCAGCAGGATGGGCATGAGCAGGGAATAGGTTTTACCACTGCCGGTGGGCGCATTCACTAAGCCGGAATAGCCCTCTAAATAAGCCTGCCAACTCTCTTCTTGAAAGGGAAATGGCTGCCAACCTCGACTGGCGAACCAATCTTGCGCTACCTTGATCACAGTCTGTTCATTCATTGTTCAAGCCATATTGGGTGAGCAGGGCATGCAAATCGGCGAGGGTATTCGCTTCTTCTTTGGGTTTATCTTGTCGCCAGCGACTAATACGGGGAAAGCGTAAAGCAATGCCCGATTTATGTCGTTTGGATACCTGGATGCCTTCAAAGGCGATTTCAAAAACGAGCTCGGGCTTGACGCTTCGCACAGGTCCAAATCGCTCGCGGGTATTTTTTTTAACAAAAGCATCTACCTTTCGGATTTCTGCGTCGGTCAAACCAGAGTACGCTTTTGTAAAAGGAACTAACTCTTCGCCTTTCCAAACGGCAAAAGTATAATCCGTATACAAATTCGCTCGGCGACCATGGCCGCGTTGCGCGTAAATCATGACGGCATCGATCACCAACGGGTCGACTTTCCATTTCCACCAATCGCCCCGTTTGCGTCCGGTTTGATAAGGAGAATCCAAACGTTTGAGCATAATACCTTCGCTGAACAATTCCCGAGAACGCTCACGCTCGGCAGCGAGTTGTTCCCAGTCCCCAAACTCGACAACTTCCGAAAGGAGGAGAATGTCGTTTTCTGGAGTGCTGCTGACGAGCTGCTCCAACTGGTTACGGCGCTCAGCCAACGGGCGCTGCCGCCAGTCCTCTCCCTGCCACTCCAATAAATCGTAAGCCATGAACACCAACGGAGCTTTTTCCATCACCTTTTTTGTTACATTTTTACGGCCGATACGTGTTTGCAGGACATTGAAAGAAAGAGGCTGTCCGTCTTTAAAAGGTAAAATTTCACCGTCAAGAACGGTTCCATCCGGTAAGACTTCTTTTAAAAAGTGATACTCCGGGAATTTGTCCGTGACTAACTCTTCGCCTCGTGACCAGACGAATATCTCCCCTCCTCGAATGATAATTTGTCCGCGAATACCATCCCATTTGCGCTCTGCTTGCCATTCTGCCGGCGTGCCCAAATTTTCAAAATCTACATCCAGAGCATAAGCGAGATAAAAAGGGTAAGGCTTGGAAAGATCATCGAGTGGATTAGAAGAGAGAATAAGTTGATCAAAGGTGGTTTCATCAGGATGCCAATTTCCCATCAGCCGATGAGCCAGCACGTTTTCCTCAATACCGGTGAATTTGGCCAGGGCACGCACCATCAGTTTTTGTGATACCCCCATGCGGAATCCGCCGGTGATTAATTTATTAAATACGAAGCGCTCAGCGGGTGTTAGTCCTTGCCAGGCTTCTCGTATGGCTGCTGCTTTTTGTTCGTCGGAGCAATCGGCCAACATCCGGATAAAATGAATCCATTCGGATAGACTGCGCTCACTCTTTTGCTCCGGCGGAGGGAGCAGAAGGGCAATGGTTTCCGCCAGATCACCAACGATGTGGTAGCTTTCTTCAAACAGCCAAAGTGGTATATCGCTTAATTCAGCCGCCCATTCGCGCAATTGGGTGGTCTTAACGGTGCGCTTGGGCCGCCGGTGTGAGAGGATCGCTACGGTCCAAAGCCGGTCGGCATCCTCCGCGGCTTCGAAATAAGCAACCATCGCGTCGACCTTGGCATTGGTCTTAGTCGTTTGATCCAACGCTGTAAATAATTGCGCGAATTGCTGCATGTTTAATCACTTTTACTCCTTTGCTTCGGATGTTTGTTCTTGATTTTCGGATTCATTGATTTCGGCCAACTCACCCTCGAATTCGGTTTCTACAATTTGGGCGTTGAATCCTTGGTCATTTAACCACTTGCTAAAAATGTTGGTATAACCGTGGGTGACATAAATGTTTTCGGCACCTGTAGCCTTGATGGCTTCGTTGAGGCCGGGCCAGTCGGCATGATCTGAGAGGATAAACCCCCGATCAGCAGAACGCCGCCGTCGTGCACCGCGTAGGGCCATCCAACCAGATGCCATTCCAACCGATACGGATTTGAAGCGTCGCGCCCAGGTCGAATTCGCGGCGGCGGGTGGTGCCATAACCAACTGACCAATAAAATCTTTGGGCTTGGTATCGGCGTTGATGCGAGTTGTATCCGGTAGCTTGATGCCTTGAGCTCGAATCACTTCGTTGGTGTTTTCAATGGCCCCATGTGTGTAAATGCGCCCGATCGAAGTATCCAGTCCATCGAGTAACCGTTGGGCTTTGCCCAGCGAATAACCAGTCAATAAGCTTACTTTGCCTTGTTCCTGATTTTTTTGCCACCAGCTATTGATTTCTGCAAAAATGTCGGCTTGTGGCTTCCAACGATAGACGGGCAATCCAAAAGTTGATTCCGTAATGAAATGATGGCATCGCACGGGCTCGAAAGCTTCGGATAAGCCATCGTCTTCCGTTTTGTAATCCCCGGAAACAACCCAAATTTCGCCTTTGTATTCCAACCGAATTTGTGCTGAACCAATAATGTGGCCAGCGGGATGAAAAGACACTTTTACACCATTAATACTAATGTCTTGGCCATATTCGATACTCTCGATATTAATCGTTTGCCCCAGGCGGTAGCGGATCACGGGCTTTGCGGAATGGGTGCAGAGGTAATAATCGTGGCCCCAGCGTGCGTGATCGCTATGCCCGTGCGTGATCAAGGCCCGTGGAACAGGGCGCCAAGGATCAATATATACATCCGCTTGCGGGCAATAGATGCCTTTTTTTGTAAATTTAAGCAGTGCCATCTTGTTCAGAACAGTAAATCTTTCAATCAGTTTAAACGCTAGTCGATATGAATGTCCTCGAAGATATTGATCAATTACCGGAAAATCGCCAAACAGCTATTTTACAATTGCAGGACATAGTGAAAAATGCTGTGCCGAATGCTTCGGAAATGATGACTTATTCGAATGTCAACTTGTGATCTTGATGGTCTTTTACAGCAAACTATCTCATTTTTATTTACAAAAAAATCATCTACATCTTTATAAAACTTAGACGTTGAATTTGTAATTTTTCCCTTTCAAGAAAAGTCAAAACTTTACAACATGCCAAAAGGATTTCTGATTGATATGGACGGTGTGATCTACTCCGGGCCGGAACTGATTCCGGGGGCGGATGAATTTATTGCAAGTCTAAAAGCGAATAATATTCCTTTCCTTTTTCTGACCAATAATAGCCAGCGTAGCCGTCGCGATGTGGTCAACAAATTAGCGGGCTTGGGAATTGAGGTCGAGGAGAAAAATGTATTCACCAGCGCAATGGCTACCGGCCGTTTTCTAGCGCGGATGAAACCACACGGAACGGCCTACGTTCTTGGCGAAGGTGGTTTGCTAACCAGCATGCACCGCAATGGCCTATCGTTAGTATCCCAAGATCCCGATTTTGTAGTCGTCGGAGAGGGGCGAAACTTCACGCTTGAAATGGTGAATAATGCCGTGGATATGATCCTGGCCGGTGCTAAGTTGATCGCAACGAATCTCGATCCATCACCAATGAAAAAGGGTTGGACGAATCTAGGTATCCGAGCAATTGTATCCATGATTGAAGAAGCCACCGATCGCAAGGCCTTTTCGGTGGGTAAACCTAGTCCGGTGATGATGCGCGCCGCCCGTAAAGAACTTGGTTTGACCACGGCTGAGACGACCATTATCGGGGATACAATGGATACCGATATCCTTGGAGGGATACAAATGGGCTATCGGACCATTTTGACCCAAACCGGTGTATCGAAACGTGAAGACTTACACAAGTACGCCTATAGCCCGGACGTAATCGTGAATTCAGTTATCGAGGTGGAACTTCCCAAAGATTAATGATACCTGACTCGTTCTAATATTGCGGATGCGTCGAAATCCATTCCAAATATTCGTTCAATTGTGCGGTAGCGCTTTCAGTCATAAAATTGGCGGGAACGTTTTGTAATAACTCGAGGGCTTGTCGAAAATGCTTTTCCATCTCCAGGAGTAGCGAGCGATTATCATTATTGTTAGCGAGGCGGCGCGACAGCGCGACGCCGTAATTAAGGTGAGTATACGCTACATTCTCTTGCTGTCGGGGGTAAAGTTCAATGAACTGCATGGCCCTCTGTGCAAGATCGATGATCTCTAATTGTATCTTTTCAAGGGCTAGTAATGAATCGGCCATTTCCAATTCGGTAGCGCGATCCGTGAGATCGGCCACCAGATCCATATAACTGTGTCCGAGCTGCTCACGATTCGTTTGGATGGGGTGGAAAAAATAGGTGGCTTGCGCTGCTGCGAGGCGTTGTTGTGGTCGTGGAAGTTGCCGCCATTGGGCAATGCTATCGGCGAAGGCATAATCCCGTTTGGGGCAATTTTGTAAATAAGCTTGTGTGTATGCAGCCTCCTTTTGGAAAGTGGCCGGAGGCACCGGGCAATCTACCAATTGCCACATCGGCTCGGCGGCGAGGTGGGTTTCCAGTAATACTTCGGGAGGCGTGAGAAAGTAGAATTCCTGCATACCTTTGTTACCACTGGCCCAGGTTAAATCCAATAATTGCCATTGGCCGTTGATCTGGACGGCATTCCAACTGTGATTGGGAGCACTTAATCCCGCTATGCCGTTTTGGCGGACATAACCGTGGACAATTTCACAAGAGATACCAATCCGACGGCACATATCGCGAAATAAGATGGAGTAACCAAAGCAGACCGCCCGCTGGCGCCGCAGGACATCGTTGGTAGAACGGTTCACCCGGCGACGGCCATCGTTATAGGCCTCAGGGTCATAATCAATGTTTTTCGTGATCCAGGTATAAAAACTTCGAACGCGTTGCAGGCTCGACGTATCTACACCGGCTAGGTAATCAGTGAGCGCGCCGAAATCCCGATGGAGTTTTGCCGGTGCGCGTTGTGCATAGCGATCGGTTGATTTAAAATTTTGCGCCCAGCCACCAATCATTAACCCTCCTACAAAGAGAAATGTAAAGAAGAGAGTTATGATATTTTTTGAAATAGCTGTTTGCATATTCTAAAATACGGAATTGTATTTTGATATGTTTTAAACGATAGTCTCATTAGAATATTTGAACCATTAAAATAGTCGTAGGTATTCCACGCCTCTGGCTTGTATAAGAGGTATTATTCCAGAGGAATAAAGATTTTTGACTATAGAATAAAACTATAGGTCAATGATAATGTATAAATGAAATTGATAGGCATTACTTTACATCTATACTCACACATTAGATAATGCATGGATGGTATTCTTTATTTATCTTGCGATCAAATCGTACAAACGGATAGATTGACGCCTCACGTTCAAGTGAAGAAATTACAATTGCTTCATTTAATCTTATCCGGTTAGACCTATCATTCGAGACGCCATAGTACCCACTATCGATTTAGAAAGAAGATGATCTTTCTGCATAGAAACTAATGCTCTGATAGCAGAACACTTTAGCAGAATTGCACTTACTATATTGACATACAAATTCATTCTCATTATGGAAAACAACAAGAGTACATCCTCATCAACCAGTTACAACGTTAACAACGGTGAAAGCAAATGTCCGTTTTTAGGTGGTATGGTGAACAAGAGTGCTGGCGGTGGCATGACTAACCGCGACTGGTGGCCTAACCAGTTGAAGTTAAACATCCTTCGCCAACATTCTTCCATGTCCAATCCGATGGACGATAATTTTAACTACACCGAAGAATTTAAAAGCCTAGATCTCGAAGCAGTGAAAAAAGATCTTTATGATCTGATGACTGATTCGCAAGAATGGTGGCCAGCCGATTATGGTCATTACGGTCCATTCTTTATTCGTATGGCTTGGCACAGTGCGGGAACCTATCGTATCTCTGATGGTCGTGGTGGTGCCGGTGCAGGTACTTTGCGTTTTGCGCCGCTCAATAGCTGGCCAGATAATGCTAACCTTGATAAAGCACGCATGCTACTGTGGCCAATCAAGCAGAAATACGGCCGAAAAATTTCCTGGGCAGATTTGATGATCCTGACGGGTAACTGTGCTTTGGAATCAATGGGTTTTGAGACCTTTGGTTTTGCTGGTGGACGTGAAGATGTTTGGGAACCAGAGGAAGATGTTTACTGGGGTTCTGAGGCGGAGTGGTTAGGTGATAAGCGATACACTGGTGATCGCGAATTAGAAAACCCACTGGGAGCAGTACAAATGGGATTGATCTACGTTAATCCTGAAGGTCCTAATGGTAACCCTGATCCGCTCGCGGCAGCACACGATATTCGTGAAACATTCGGTCGTATGGCCATGAATGATGAAGAAACCGTAGCTTTGATTGCCGGCGGGCACACCTTCGGTAAAACCCACGGTGCCGCCGATCCCGATAAATATGTAGCTCGCGAACCCGCCGGAGCAACTATCGAAGAGCAAGGAACCGGCTGGCGCAATACTTTCGGAACGGGTAATGCCGGTGATACGATTACCAGTGGATTGGAAGGAGCGTGGACAACCACCCCAACGAAGTGGAGCAACAACTTCTTTGAAAACTTATTTGGCTACGAGTGGGAACTCACTAAGAGCCCCGCAGGAGCACATCAGTGGAAGCCTGTAGATAACGGTGGTGTGGGAACGGTTCCGGATGCACACGATGCCGCGAAGAGCCACACGCCAATTATGTTGACTACGGATTTGGCTTTGCGTATGGATCCAATCTATGAGCCTATTTCACGTCGTTTTCACGAAAACCCGGATCAATTTGCGGATGCATTTGCGCGAGCGTGGTTTAAGTTGACGCACCGCGACATGGGGCCACGCGTTCGCTACCTTGGATCAGAAGTACCTCAAGAAGAATTGATTTGGCAAGATCCTGTCCCTGCGCTTAATCACGAAGTGATCAACGATGCGGATATCGCAGAATTGAAGCGTCGCGTATTGGCTTCTGGCCTGTCCGTTTCTCAATTGGTATCTACTGCTTGGGCTTCGGCTTCAACTTTCCGCGGATCGGATAAGCGTGGTGGTGCAAATGGCGGACGTATTCGCCTGGCGCCTCAGAAAGATTGGGCGGTGAATCAGCCTGCTCAGTTGGCGACTGTCTTGTCAACACTGGAAGGTGTGCAAAACGAATTTAATAATGGTGGCAAGCAAGTATCTATGGCCGACCTGATTGTTTTGGCTGGTTGTGCCGGTGTGGAGCAAGCGGCGAAAGATGCTGGATACGATGTAACCGTTCCTTTCTCGCCGGGTCGTACTGATGCTAGCGCAGCACAAACTGATGTGGAGTCTTTTGCAGTACTTGAGCCTAAAGCTGATGGTTTCCGCAATTATATGAAAGGCAACTACAATGTATCTGCCGAAGAATTACTGATCGACAAAGCACAATTGCTGACCTTGACGGCACCTGAGATGACCGTTCTTGTTGGTGGTATGCGTGCCTTGAACACAAACTTCGATCAGTCGAAACACGGTGTGTTCACTAATCGTCCTGGTGCTCTCACCAATGACTACTTTGTGAATCTCCTCGACTTAGGTACAACGTGGAAAGCGACTTCAGATGCACAGGATGCTTTCGAAGGTCGTGATCGTAAAACTGGTGACCTCAAGTGGACCGGTACACGTGTTGACTTGATTTTTGGTTCTAATACTGAGCTGCGTGCATTGGCTGAGGTCTACGCCTGCGCCGACGGTGAGGAGCGTTTTGTCAATGACTTTGTAGCTGCCTGGAATAAGGTGATGAATCTAGATCGCTTTGATCTTGCCTAATTTCGAGTAGTTTTAAAAACAATATCAAGAAAGGTGGTTCGCTTGGCGAGCTGCCTTTTTTGTTTGTAGGTAAAATACAGAAGCTCACTGGAGTACTTGGGGTAACTTGTATACATGAACATATATTCATATCTTTGCGAGTATGGAAAAAGAAAAAAGTAAGAACTCAGTTATTGGGGAAGAGTTGGTAGAAAAGTTGGAGCGGATCGCTTATATTTTAAAAACGGTAGCGCATCCGATGCGACTGGGCATCATTCATTTGCTAGAGCAGCACCCTCGACTCTCCGTGAGTGAAATCTGTGAAATGCTTGGCTCGGAGCAATCATTAACCTCCCATCACTTACAAAATATGCGTCTTAAAGGCATTCTCTCGGTAAAGCGGGAAGGACGCAGTATGATGTATTCTCTGAAGGAAAAAGATGTATCGATGATTATCGAATGTCTGGAGAACTGTCAGTGTAATATGTAGCCTGCGGGCGAAAAGTGCGTTAAGCACTTTTTTTATAATAAAAAACATGAAAGAATAAACATATTTTCAAATAACAATATATCTGTTTAACTACCATTAAAAAATATTACAGATGGCGAGAAGAAATGTCGTAGGAAGCATTTTGCATATGAAGTGCCCCAAGTGCCGAGAAGGCGATTTATTTGAAACGGGGACCTTCTCTTTCCAAAAACCATTTGATATGCCCGATGAATGCCCGGTCTGTCGTCAGAATTATATGCCTGAACCTGGCTTTTATTTCGGTGCCATGTTCATTTCTTACATTTTGTGGGGTTTCATCTCGCTCGGCATTTGTCTATCCTTAGTTTTTGCTTTTGACTGGAGTGTCAATGGCGCCTTTGCCCTTTTACTTCTGATTTCAGCAGTGTTCTTCGTGTGGTTATTTCGCATTGCCCGCTCCATTTGGATTCATATTATTATCAAATACGATCCACTGAGTACGAAGACCGTGCAATAACCCTGAACTATTTAAAGTGCCAGTTGTAAAATTCAATTACTGAAATGGAGCATTTCAATCAAAATATTTTTGAACTCGTTCACCAGAATTTTCCACAGTTGTCTGAACTGGCACTGCAAAAAGAGATTGCCCAGGTGGGTACGCTGAAGCATTTTCGCGCTGGCGAAGTTATTATGAACTATGGCAGCTATGTCAAATTGGTACCGCTACTGGTGAAAGGTGCGATTAAGGTGGTGCGGGAAGATGATGAAGATGGGCGAGAATTATTACTGTATTATCTATACGCTGGAGAAACGTGCTCCATGTCTTTTTCCTGTTGTATGATGAACAAGCGCAGCGATATTCGTACTACGGCTGAAGATGATTCTGCCATTATTGCTATTCCAATTCGCTACGTCGATGCCTGGATCTCAAAATATCCGAGCTGGAAGAATTTCGTCATGCAGGCTTATGATAGCCGAATGCGGGAGATGATCCAAACCATCGATAGTATCGCTTTCAAAAAAATGGACGAGCGACTATTAAAGTATTTGCACGAACGCTCTGAAGCACACGCTTCAAAAACGATCCATTCTACCCACCAGGAAATTGCGAATGACCTCAATGCTTCCCGCGAAGCCGTTTCGCGCTTGCTCAAGAAACTCGAACGAGACGGTACAATTGCGTTAGAGCGAAATAAAATTCAACTTTTGTGATTTTGATTACGGAATAACTTCCCAAATCCTCCGAACTTGCACGTATATTCAATGAATTTTTATCAACGCAGCGCATGAATCTTAAATCTTATATCCCTGCCGCCGAATGGCTTCCAAAGTATAATCTGAATCTGTTTAAAGGCGATTTGGTGGCTGGGTTGACCGTAGGTGTTATGCTGATTCCGCAGGGGATGGCCTACGCGATGTTGGCAGGAATGCCGCCGATTTATGGTTTGTACGCTTCGATAGTTCCATTGATACTATATGCCTTGCTTGGCACCTCTCGTCAATTGGCCGTAGGGCCGGTAGCGATGGTGGCTTTGCTGATTGCCGCCGGTGTAGGAGCGATCGCGGAGGTGGGCAGTACTGAATTTATCGGTTTGGCTATTTTGCTGGCACTGATGGTAGGCGTACTGCAGTTGCTCATGGGCGTCTTTCGACTTGGCTTTTTGGTAAACTTCTTGTCCCACCCCGTCATTGCGGGCTTCACCTCTGCGGCGGCCTTGATCATTGGATTTAGCCAACTGAAACACTTACTCGGGATCGATATTCCGCGGAGTAATCATATCCATGAGATCATCGGCAATGCCTTCGCCAATTTGGAAGCCGTCAATGGACCGACGCTTATTGTGGGGCTGACGGCGATTGCACTGATTTTGTTGGTGAAGCGGATCAAGCTGCCCATTCCGGGGCCGCTACTTGCCGTCGTTTTTGGTATCCTCGCGGTATGGGGGCTCGGCTGGCACGAGCAAGGCGTGAAAATCGTCGAAGAAGTGCCAAAAGGATTGCCATCCTTTGGTTTGCCAAGCCTGGATTTAGATAGTTTAAAAACAATGTTACCCATCGCCTTGACGATATCCTTCATCGGCTTCATGGAAAGCATTGCGGTAGCTAAAGCGATTCAGTCCAAGCATAAAAATTATCAGGTGTCACCTAATCAGGAATTAATTGCCTTGGGGGTGGCGAATATTGGTGGCGCATTTTTCCAGGCTTTTCCGACTACGGGCGGCTTTTCCCGTACGGCGGTCAATGACCAAGCTGGGGCCAAGACCGGATTAGCGTCGATCATCAGCGCAGTATTAATTGCTTTAACCCTGCTGTTTTTGACGCCATTATTCTATTACCTGCCTAAGGCGATTCTCGCTTCGGTAATTATGGTCGCCGTTTTTGGCTTGATTGATTTCAAAGAAGCTAAACACTTGTGGCATACCGATCGCGGTGATTTTTGGATGATGATGACGACCTTTATTGGCACCTTATCACTCGGTATTGAAGAAGGGATTTTGATTGGCGTGGTGTTATCATTGGCTTTGATTATCTACCGCACGACACAGCCACATACGGCGGTTTTGGGAAAAATCCCCGGGAAGCCACATTATAAAAATATTGACCGCTTTAAAGATTTAGAAGTACGCGATGAGATCTTGATTATTCGTTTTGATGCACGTCTATATTTTGCCAATGTGAATTATTTTCGAGAAAAAATCGAAAAAGAAATTCAGGCCAAAGGTGATGCCCTGCAATTACTTATTCTGGATGCCGATAGCATCAATGGAATCGACAGCAGTGGAGTACATGCTCTCAATGAGATTATCGATTATTGCGCCGATAAGGAGATTCAGATTCAATTGGTCGGCGTCAAAGGGCCGATTCGGGATGTTCTCCATCGAGCGGGAGTAGTTAATAAGTTAGGTGAAGAGCAATTCTTTTTCCGAATTCAGCACGCAGTCGACTATTTTGACCAAAAATCAAATAATCGATATCGCCAATATGCTTTACAAACGAACGAAAAATGAAGCAATGATTGTTAATGGATATCATGGTAAACAATCAGAATGTATAAGGGAAATGGATATTCAAAGTGCAATATATCTTATTTTGGCCCAAAGGCTTTTCGAAGATTTTGACAGCAAAATAATGGTGGAATGGGCTGTTGAGGCCATGCAATCCGGTTATGAATCAGAAAGTTTAGTGATTTTAGCAGGCTTGGATTATGAATCAAGAAAGGAAAGAGAACAGTATTTTAGGCAAGCTGCAAGAGAGTTAAAGTTGAATGTTGAAAAAGAAACATCTGAACTGATAAGTGATTATGTCAATTTCATCGCCAAGTGTGTTTTAAATCAGGAAATTAATCCAAAGAGAGGATTAGAGAAAATGATGCAGATTTATCGGTTTACTGATTATGATGCTAAATATTCCCAGTTCTATGAATTAGATGAGGATTTAGATATTCTAAATTATAATGGATATTCACCCATCTTCAACGTTAATCTAACACTCGATAATGCGGATGATTACATTGTTAATGAGTTTAGGTTTTTTCTACAATTTGAAGAATTAGAAATAGAAGATAACGTTCGGGAAATGGCATTTTGTAATGATTGTAAACAAATCACAAAACCCCGGATTAGATCAAGATTCCGCTGGAAAAAGCCATTTAAATATCAAGAATTCGTTTGTAATAATTGTGAGTCAAGCAAAATTGATGTGTTTAATTCACAAGTTGGAAGAAAGAAAATTTTAGAAGAAATAAAAAAAAGTAATTGATAAAGCGGAGTTATTAACTTTTTATCGTCGACATTTTTAGAATTATGAAACTCAGAATAAAAGGAAACGCACTAAGATTACGATTGACGCAAACCGAAGTACAGACGTTTGGAGCGACGGGCTATGTTGCTGACGCTATTCAGTTTGGTCCCGGAGCAGAGCAGCAGTTGCAATACATCTTACAACGGGTTGAAAAAGCAGAGTTGACGGTGAGCTTCACCGGAACTCAAATTAAGCTTAGTGTCCCGGCTAAAATAGCATCAACCTGGACGACAACCGACCAAGTTGGTTTTGAACAAAAAATAAATATCAACGGTCAGGATGAATTATTGATTCTGGTAGAAAAAGATTTTCAATGCTTGCAGGATCGACCCCACGAAGATGAAAGTGATATGTTCCCCAATCCAAGTCAAGGCGTGATTGGATGTTGAAAAGTTGAAATTAGATAGTAGCCTGTTTTTATTAATAGAATCTAAGAAAGCACGAGTTACTATTTTACGTATACCAGATTGAATAATTATTAGCAAAGAAGACATTGAACCTTAACCAAAATAATTACTCATTACCTCTGACAATTCAAACAAATTAAAAATGAAAGTAGAACAAATATATACCGGATGTCTAGCGCAAGGTGCTTATTACATTGAGAGTGATGGTGAAGCGGCGATTATTGATCCACTGCGCGAAACAGAACCTTATCTGGCTAAGGCAGAAGAAAACGGAGTGAAAATTAAATACATTTTCGAAACGCACTTTCACGCCGATTTCGTTTCCGGCCATTTGGATTTAGCAAAGAAGACCGGCGCAAAAATTATTTATGGACCAAACGCTGAGACGGAATACGAAAAATATTTGGCAGAAGACGGTGAAGAATTCCAGCTCGGAAAGGTGACGATTAAAGTATTGCATACCCCCGGACACACACCGGAGAGTACGACCTTCCTGCTAAGCGATGAACAGCAAAAGCCTCATGCTATCTTTACCGGAGATACTTTATTTATCGGAGATGTCGGCCGGCCGGATTTAGCGCAGAAAAAAGGCAGTCTGACCAAGGAAGATCTCGCGGGCTGGCTATACGATAGCCTGCGCGAAAAAATCATGACGCTCCCCGATGACGTCATTGTTTATCCGGCCCACGGTGCTGGTTCAGCTTGCGGGAAAAATATGAGTTCTGAGACTTGGGATACGCTTGGTAATCAGAAAAAATTCAACTACGCGCTGCGCGCGGATATGACCAAAGAAGAATTCATCAAAGAAGTAACCGAAGGCTTATTGCCCCCACCGATCTACTTTGCCAAAAATGCCAAGCTGAATAAAACCGGCTACGAAAGCATTGATGAGGTGATGAAACGCGGGGTGCGGGCGCTATCTCCTCGCGAATTTGAACTCGCCGCTAATGAAACCGGAGCTTTAGTCCTCGATGTACGTAGCAAGGAGGAATTTGTGCAAGGCTTCATTCCAAATTCCATTTTCATTGGCTTGGACGGTAGCTTCGCGCCTTGGGTAGGGGCATTGATCCCCGATTTGCAGCAGCCGATTTTAATTGTGGCGCCCGATGATCGCAGCGAAGAGACCGTGAAGCGACTCGCCCGGGTCGGCTACGATCAGGCGATCGGCTATCTCAAAGGAGGCTTCGCCGCCTGGCAGCAAGATGGCCGTGAAGTTGATCAGATTGAAACGATCAATGTCGATACCTTCGCTCATCTCTACAATACGCAAGCCAATGTCCTGGATGTGCGCAAACCCGGAGAATATGCCGGAGAACATGTCGAAAATGCACAGAACTTTCCGCTCGATTTTATCAACAATCATATGAGCGAGGTAGACAAGCAGAAATCCTATTTCATGCACTGCCGTAGTGGTTATCGTTCTACCATTGCTGCTTCCATTCTAAAAGCCCGTGGTTTTGAACAGATCATGAATATTCACGGTTTGTTTGATGACATTGTGGCCTCCTCGGTGCCGACGACCGATTATGTCTGTCCCTCAACGCTGAAATAGTCCAAAGAATACAATTCGAAATATGACTCTCTAGCGCTGCTTGTCTTGAATGGATGAGCAGCGCATTTTGTTGTAGGAGATAAGGATGCGGTTGTTAATAGATTGATCTATATGGGGTGAATTTTGGAAAGAGGCATGAAAATGGGCTTTGGGGTGGGACCCACCCGCTGTCCGCCGCCGCCGACCAGCTTGGTCGCAAGATGCATTAGGCATTCAACTCTCTAGTCTTTACCAGGAGCATTTTATGGTAAATTGCAACGCTTATTTTTTTGGCCAAAAGACAATGATTGCGTCATCATCTATAGATTCCGGAAATGGCCAGATTCCATAAATTGGGCTGGGAAATTGTATGCTTAGTTTGTTTTTTGTCTTTTAGGCGACATTTAGTAGCAAGTTAATCGAATTTGGAAGTCATATCTGGAGGCTAGGAAAAAATAAAATCTCTTTTGGGAATAGGTGACTTAAGTCATCCTAGACAGTATTGGGCGGTCAATTAAAAATCCAATAGCCCTCTTGATGAGTCTGATTAAAGAGAAATAACAAAATTTGGCATTTCCCCCATTTTTCAAATAAAAAGACAAGCCTATTATTTGAAAACATGATAATCCATTCATATTTTAGTGCGTTCATGGATTTTTGATCATTCTGATCTAACGGAAATCAACTTTATATGAAATATGGATTTGTTATCGACAATCGAAAATGTATTGGTTGTCACGCCTGCACCACGGCTTGCAAATCGGAGCATCAGGTCCCCGTTGGGGTCAATCGAACTTGGGTAAAACAGGTCGAGAAGGGAGAATTCCCGCATACCCGGCGCCTGTTTTCCGTGATGCGTTGCAATCATTGCACCGATGCCCCTTGTGTAGAAATTTGCCCGGTGGAGGCCCTGTTTTTCCGAAACGACGGTATCGTAGACTTTGATAAAGACCGTTGTATCGGTTGCAAATCCTGCATGCAGGCCTGTCCCTATGATGCGCTTTACATTGACCCCGAGAGCCACACGGCTGCCAAATGTAACTATTGTGCACATCGAGTGGATATTGGCCTAGAGCCAGCTTGTGTTAACGTTTGCCCCGAACACGCTATTATTTCGGGCGACATGGATGACCCTGATTCTGAAATTACAGAACTCTTATCTCGCCAGCAGGTTAAAGTGCGTAAGCCCGAAAAAGGTACCGTTCCCAACTTATTTTATATCGATGCGGATGATGCTTCCCTAAATCCTACCGCCACTGAACGCTCGGACAGTTATTTCTGGAGTTCTCAATCATTGGGGGTAGGGCACTATGCTAAGGAAGCAGAGAAAATGGCTTTTTCCAACGGCGATCTGGTGAATGCCCTGATGCAAGCCGAAGCTCAGGATACCGCCGGTGAGATCGCCCAAAATGGCCCGGCCAAATCGGTTGATGTTCTTATGGGCAAATCTGCGCGACGAACTTATGACGTTGCCGATAAGGGGATTCTTTGGGGCTGGGAAGTATCCGCTTACGTTTGGACTAAGGCGATTGCCGCTGGCACTTTTCTAGTCACTTTCCTTGCTTGGGCCTTTGATCTGGCTAAGGTAAACCCTACGACGGAATGGCTGGGCTTGGGACTCGGTTTATTTTTTCTGGCGGCCACCGGCTTATTACTAATCAAAGATTTGGATCGCCCCGATCGCTTCTTGAATGTGTTGTTGCGCCCACAGTGGAACTCTTGGTTGGTCAAAGGTGGCTATTCAATTACCGCCTATGGCGGCCTATTGACCCTCTTAGGCGTTGCTAGCTGGCTGGGATGGACAGGCTTGATGCCAGTGCTAATGTGGGTGACGGCAGTTATCGCCATCATCGTTGCGATTTACACCGCCTTTCTTTTTGCACAAGCGAAGGGCCGCGACTTTTGGCAAAGCCCCACGCTATCGATGCACATGTTAGTGCACAGCTTTATGGCCGGCGCTGCAGTGTTTGCGATCTTAGCTTTAGCCGGAGAACAAGGGGGCGATTGGTTGATGTTTTTGAAAAATGTAATGGTGATTGGTCTGGTCGTGAATTTATTTACGATGTTGATCGAATTGACGACGACGCATCCCACTCAGGATGCAAAAACGACGGTACAAATGATCGTTAAAGGACGGTATAAAAATAAGTTTTGGGGTGGTGTGGTGATACTCGGTAATCTATTGCCTCTTGCCATGCTACTCTTGGGCGGAACCACCGGAAGCTTGCTGGCTATTGCCGGGATGGCGATCCTGATTGGTATCTATTTGACTGAATCAATTTGGGTAGAAGCACCACAACGCATTCCGTTGAGTTAATGATTATCAACCTACTTAATTAAAATGAATGATGGTACTAACGATAGTTTAAGATGAGAATAAGAAAAGAGTCTACTGGAATATCTATCGTCTGCCATCTTAAAAAATAAAACATGGGACATTCTAAACCCTCCTTCATCGAACGCATTGCCGAAAAAATCGGCTTGATTCCAGATTTGCACACTGGAAAAGAGGCGCCTCTGGATCGATTGACAGAAGAGGGACAGTTGACTAAATTTCCACCACCCGAGCAATGGGACGATTGGGAGGAATACGAAGCAACGGCGCACCCCCGAAAAGTAAAAAAGCGCTATACGATCGTACCGACCACCTGCTTCAACTGCGAAAGTGCCTGTGGCTTGACCGCTTATGTAGATAAAGAGACCAACGAAGTACGTAAGTTTGAAGGCAATCCTTACCACCCGGGTTCTCGCGGCCGTAATTGTGCCAAAGGCCCCGCGACCATCAATCAGATTACCGATCCGGATCGCATTCTCTATCCGCTCAAACGAGTCGGTAAGCGTGGTGAAGGACAATGGGAGCGCGTGAGTTGGGACGAGGTGCTCGATACTATCGCGGCTCGGATGCGCAAAGCCATCCAGGAAGACCGCCACAACGAAATTGCTTATCACGTAGGGCGCCCCGGCCATGAAGGCTACGCTAATCGCGTCATTCAGGCTTGGGGAGTTGATGGGCATAACTCGCATACCAATATTTGCTCTTCCGGTGCGCGCTTCGGTTATAATATCTGGTACGGCTATGATCGACCATCTCCCGATCACGCCAACGCAAAATTTATTCTGCTGATCTCGGCGCACCTCGAAAGCGGGCATTATTTCAATCCCCACGCCCAACGAATCATCGAAGGGAAAATGAAGGGCGCGAAATTGGCCACTATGGATCCCCGCTTATCGAATACGGCGAGTATGTCCGACTATTGGATGCCGACCTACCCGGGCACTGAGGCTGCCGTTCTGCTGGCCATGGCCAAAATCATTTTGGAGGAAGGCTTGTACAATCGGCCGTTCCTAGAAAATTGGACGAATTGGCAAACCTATCTCGAAAAACGCCATCCCGATACGCCCGTTACCTTTGAGAATTACATTGCGAAGATGATCGAAGAATATGCGGAATATACACCCGAATACGCCGAAAGCGAGAGTGGTGTACCCGCCGCTACCGTACGGGAGGTGGCCATCAAAATTGGAGAAGCTGGTGAGCGTTTTGCAACTCATAATTGGCGCAGCGCCGCCAGTGGTAATCTCGGTGGCTGGTGCGTATCGCGTTGTTTGCATTTCCTCAATGTGTTGACCGGCAGTGTCGGTACCGTGGGTGGCACCTCGCCTAATAGTTGGAACAAATTTAAGCCGAAGTTTCACTCTACCCCGCCCGGCCAGAAATTTTGGAATAGTGTCCACTTTCCGAATGAATACCCCCTGGCAATGTTCGAAATGAGCTTCTTACTGCCACACTTTTTAAAAGAGGGCCGCGGCTATATGGATGTGTATTTCTCTCGCGTTTTCAATCCCGTTTGGACCTATCCCGATGGCTTTTCGTGGATGGAGTCGTATCTGAACGAAGACCACTTTGGTATTCACGTTGCGATGACGCCAACTTGGAATGAAACGGCTTTCTTTGCTGATTTTGTGATTCCGATGGGGCACGCCTCGGAGCGTCATGATCTGAATAGTTACGCGACACACTCAGGCATGTGGATAGCTTTCCGACAGCCGGTCTTACGGGAGGCGGCTCGCCGTGCGGGCAAATCGGTTGAATTCACCTACGAAGTAAATCCTGGCGAAGTGTGGGAAGAGGATGAATTTTGGATTGAACTGAGCTGGCGTATCGATCCCGATGGCAGCCTTGGCATTCGTCAATATTTTGAGTCACCTTATCGCCAAGGTGAGAAAATTACCATTGACGAATACTATCAGTACATTTTTGAAAATACTAAAGGACTCCCGGAAGCGGCTCGCAAAGAAGGTCTGACGGAGTTGGAGTATATGCGTAAGTACGGCGCTTTTGAAGTGGAAAGGCATTCCTACAAAAAGCATGAGCATCGTCTGTCCGAAACCCAAATGCAAGGTGCGGAAGTTGATGCCCAAAGCCAAGTTATTCAAAAGGATGGTAAGTCCATCGGTGTGATGATTGACGGAGAACCTTACGTTGGTTTTCCTACGCCTTCGCGCAAAAATGAATTCTATTCGCAGACGATGGTTGATTGGAATTGGGAAGAATATGCGATTCCGACTTATATCAAGAGTCACATCCACCAAGAAAAACTAGATCGTGAAAAAGGGGAGTATGTCTTAGTGCCCACGTTCCGTTTACCGGTTCTGATCCACTCACGTTCAGCCAATGCCAAGTGGCTCACCGAAATTGCCAATCGTAATCCGATCTGGATGCATCCGCAGGAAGCGCGTCGCTTTGGCTTCAAAACCGGCGATCTCGTACGCTTAAATACGGACATTGGTTACTTCGTAGATAAGGTCTGGGTCACTGAGGGGATGAAGCCCGGCGTAATTGCTTGTTCTCATCACCTCGGCCGCTGGCGCCGCAAGCAAGATCAGGGAAATCGCTGGGCCACTAATACCGTTGACATTCAACATGACGGTGAAGGAGGCTGGAAGATGTCGACGGTCTCCGGTATTCGCCCGTTTAAGAGCGAAGATGCTGATAGCAAACGCATTTTTTGGACCGATGGAGGTGTCCACCAAAATATCACGCATGCCGTTCACCCCGATCCCATTTCCGGGATGCACTGCTGGCACCAGCGCGTACGCATTGAAAGACCCCGCCCGGGCGATCGCTACGGCGATCTCTTTGTGGATACCCAAAAGGCCCACGAGAATTACAAGGAGTGGCTCAAGAAGACTCGCCCGGCACCTGGCCCCGATGGCTTACGTCGTCCACTTTGGTTTAAGCGTCCACTCAAGCCAGATATAAAAGCGTATTATCTGGATAATATGGATGAAAATGGACGCGTTAAAAGAGAATTAGAAGAATAGAAATTTAAATATACTCCGTAAGGTATCCTGAAAATATAAATGGATGCCGCAAGAATATAGTATGGCTTTATTTAATTGGAATTAGTGTGAATGACTAATTACCATATCGCGAATATTCGGGTCATAATGATGTGATTCGCTAGCAATATTCGGGATGATTCTGTTTAACGTCATTAAATAAAGACACATGAAAAAAGCCATCATTATTCTTAGCTTATTGAATCTAATTGTTGCTTGTACCTCATCCAGTGAACCCCAAGCAAAAGAAGAAAACAAATACCAATCCTTCGCCAAGACTTTTCAAGAGATAGATCAAATTTTGGATAAAGACAATGGTAAGTTTTGGAACCATAGTCTAAAAGGCCCAATGTTATTGGTTGATCCCGAGTCCAGAGAAATTATCACTAATCATAATAATAAGGCTGGTGAATTCAAGCCGGTCGACGGAGTGTATATCTCCACCCTCCCGGAGGAAATGAACATTGCCAATACTGCTCTTAATTGGAATGGCGAAAGATGGACCATGCTGATGCTACCTTTGCCGACTGCTGAAAAGGCAAGGAATAATTTACTCATTCATGAATTATTTCACCGGATTCAACCACAGATAGGATTTGCTAATCTTTCTGAGCAATCTAATGCACACTTGGATACTTATCGTGGTCGACTACTGCTTAAATTAGAATTAGAAGCATTAGTAGATGCTATTTTTGAAACTGGAGAAGAGCGAAAAAGCCACCTTGCTAATGCTTTTCAATTTAGAAACGAAAGATGTTCTTCACAAGAGTTAAGCGATGCAGAAAATACGCTAGAATTAAACGAAGGTCTGGCAGAGTATACCGGTGCTATGCTATCTGGAAGGAATAGTGAAGAAATGAATATGCATTTTAAAAACAGCGTCAATCAATTTTATTCAAATAAAACTTTTGTGCGATCGTTTGCCTATCAAACCATTCCCATGTATGGTTATATGCTTGCCCAGTCAAAAAAGAATTGGCATCAAGAGGTTTCCGGTCAAACCAATTTAATAGATTATTTTAAAAATGCATTTGAAATTGAAGTGGATAATTCTATTCCTTTTGAATCCGTCGCCCAAGCAAATGATTACGGCTACGAAAAGATATTACAAGAAGAGCAATTGAGAGAAGAAGAAAGGCTAATAGTAGTTGCCAACTACAAAGCAATCTTTCTTGAAAAACCGACACTAAGATTGAACTTCGAAAACATGCAAATCTCATTTGACCCCCGAAATATCGTTCCCATTGAAGACATCGGGACTGTATATCCCACCCTTAAAGTTTCCGATAATTGGGGGATCTTAACGGTAGAAGAAGGCGCGCTTCTAAGCGCCAATTGGCAAAATGTAACCGTAACTGAGCCGAGTAGCACTAGCGATAGTCTTGTCGTCGGAAAAGGATGGACATTAGAGTTGAATGAGAATTGGAGAGTGGAAAAAATGGAGGTTGGTTATGAATTGAAAAAGCAGTAATTATTATTGAGCATAAAATAATCTTTTGGAAATAATAGGTCAAATCAGAATTAAAAAATGTTGCTTTGATTTGGCCTATTTATTTCTTCGATTTTATCATACTTGTATATGATGTTTTATGAAATTCCTAAGACTACACAAAAATGCTTTCATTAGAACTAAATATATACTCGAAAGATTAAATGAAAAAACTAGACGTACAACACTTTCTGGAGATTTATAAATTGAGAAAAAGCATGCAGGATGATGGTACTACAAATCCTCGTCCCGAGGTTAAGCGCTTTACTCGAGAGTTTGTCGAAAAATTATCTAAACTGCCACCAACTGAGGAAATTATATTAAGAGAGGCTTCATTTTATGATGCTAAAGGTAACTTGATTGCAAAATTTCCAAAAATAGAAGAAGATTAAAATAAACGCTAGAGAGACTATGAACTAAGAGACTACAAAGCCTCTATATGCCATCCTTTAGTTTGATTATGAAATAAGACGCTACTAGTGCTTAATATTATTAGGTTCAATTAACCTAGTCACTCTTTGATCATACTAGAGTCCCCGCTTTCCATCCGTCGTAAACTGTCGTCTGTACGTTCCTGGCAACCTTTCAGAAATGCCTTTCTATATTGAGCTTTTCTCCAAAGCTCAGAAGCACATGCTTTGCTCCTAGCTGCTATTGATCGTTTTTATGAAAAAAATAATATTAATTCTCGGATTCGTTTCTAGTGTACTTCTGGTAAGCGGTCAAGATTATTTACATCCTAAAACAACGGATTCGGGCTTTCAAACGGAGACGGAATACTTTATGTTCTTCAACCATTTTTGGTTAAATGCTTATCACTTTCTTTATAATGCCGCTCTAGATGATCAGAACGGAAAAAAGACTTTAAGCGACTATTCTGATTTTGCAAGTTATACAGCCGAGGATGAGAAAATATTCCGGGAAGCAATACAATTCTATCAAGATAGCATCGTCAGATATGACCTGAGGCGGTCGGGTTATCTATTTGCTTTTAAACGTTGGGTGGTGCAATACGGTGAGGATACGAACTTGCCAATGGCCGAAGGTTTTGAAGAAAATATTACTGTTCTAAATAATTTTAAAAAGGTCTACCAAAAATCACTTTGGCAAAAACATTTCAATGCCAATGAAAAGGCATTGAAGCAAAATATCGATGTGGTCGTCCGAAGAGAAGAAGAATTTGTCGAGCAGCTTTCGGATTTATGCAAAGCAAAATGGCAAGCCGAAAAAATTAGAGTCGATCTCTCTTTTAATTCCAAACGGGATATTCCTTATACAACCACAAGAGGGGCCACACATATTGTGATGGATTCTAAAAACACGCCAAATACCGAAGGGGAATGGCTGGAACTATTGCTACACGAGGCCAGCCATAATTTGATTAAATCTTCTACGGGTTTTGTCGGTGGGACCATCAAAAATGCTTGTGAGGTTTTGGAGATAAGATACCCCAGAGTGCTCTGGCATGCCTATTTATTTTACTTCTCAGGTCATGCCGCTAGGGAGATTCTCCTCAAGGAAGGTGTCAAGGATTATGAATTATATATGTTCCGATTGGGCGTACTCAGGATGTATCACCCGTTGCTAGAAAAGCATTTGTTGCCATACATTAAAAAGGAGATGAGTTTGGGTACGGCCACCGAAAACTTCTTACATGATTATAAAAACCTTAAGAAGTAAATGACTGCTATTTACCTTTTGATTGGACTGAAATCGATTAAGGGATCGGAATCTTTGCATCCTGCAACTACTCAATGAGAATGATGTCTGTTTGATAGTGAAAACCTTCTTTCCAGGTTTTGTATACGAAATATTCCAAAATCATTTAGACCTAACGCCATCGGATCATGAAAAACCTAACCGCTCTACTCCTGTCGATTTTATTTGTAGTCAGTGCTCATGCGCAAAGTCTTTGGCAAAATACAGCATGCACATGTGAAACATTAATGCTGGAAGTCACCCGTGAAATTGAAACCAATTACATTGGCTACCATACTGAAATTCTCAATAAACGGGATCAGGAATATAATGAACACAAGACCCGATTTCTGAAACAGTCCAAGCAAACAGGTATTGAGCAATGTTTGCCAATTTTGCAGGATTTTATTGCTTTTTTTAAAGATGGACATCTATTTATTGGTCAACAACCGGAATTAGATGATGTACAGAAAGAAGCATTACACGAGAAGGCTGAAGTGATTGATATTTCCGAAAAAGAACTAACGGCTTATTTTAAAAATGAGGGCTTAGATCCCATCGAAGGATTTTGGTATACTAGCAAAGGTACAAGATATGCGATCATTAAGGATGACAAGAACAACTCACGAGATTTTGTGGCTGTCGCATTATCGAATGAAGTGGCTGGATGGCAGATCGGACACCTGAAGGCCACTTTTGTAAAAAATGATGATACCTCTTATGATGTCGTCTACTACAATCAGGATCATTTTCCGGTAGTGATCAAAATTTATGATCAGGGGAAAGCCGGAGGGGCGCACATCAGGCGGAATAGCCTGCTCCATATTCCGCCTTTTACCTGGGGACGGGAAAGTAAGGAAGCTACTAACTACTCGGAAATCATTGATTCCAACAATCCGAGGGCCCCTCTGTTTCACATCATTGATAAAAACAATGTGCTGATCTCCCTGCCTTCGCATAGTCCTGAGCATGCCAAGCCGCTGAAGAAATTGGTCGAGAAGCACGATAAAAAAATCAGAGCAGCTAAAAACTTGATTATCGATGTACGTGGCAATGAAGGGGGTAGCTCCTGGATTACTAATGTACTCCTGCCTTATCTACAAACGACCGATCAGCGTCCCGCCAAATATTATCAAGATGGGAGTACCCAGGTGTTGTCTTCGGAAGAAAATATGAAATATTTTGAGAGTATGGAAAGTCAAGGCTGGCTGCCAAAGCTGCTGATGAATCGGCTTAAAGACAATTCAGGTAAAATTATTCCCCTCGCAGATCCAGGCGAAGAAGAGGAAAAGCCAGACGAAATCAAGGAAGAGTTAGCACGGCCCCAAAATGTGGCTATTCTGATTGGTGCCGGCACCGTAAGCGCCGCCGAGGCTTTTGTGATTAAAGTGATGAAGTATTCTAAAGTTACCCTTTTCGGTCAGCCGACCAGCGGTTGTATTGATTACCAATCTGTATCGATGAGTTATTTAAATGTTTGTAAGGATTTAGGCATTTATATCGGTATGCCGATGTTCAGTGCTTCCGAGAAACTACCAGAAGGAGGTGTCAATAAAACGGGAATTGTCCCTGATGTCTTGATTGACAAAACGGTAAAAGATAAAACAAAATTCATTATAGACTACTACCAACGCCAAACGTCAAAAAATGATTAATTAATGAAACGATTATTGCTTCTTTCGGCAATTGTCATGCTCTCATTTCCCATGGGGCAGATAAGTGCCCAGGAGAATACTGTCCTGGATTCTATTATCAATGCGAATAAATATGTTTTTACCGTTGAGGATGATCGTATCATTGGAGAAGCTGCCAAACAATTTTTGATACAAGAGGCTCGTTCGTCTCAGTTTTTCGTGATTGGTGAATTGCACTTTAATCAAGAAACGCCGGTATTTACAAAAGCTATTCTAAATCTTTTACAAAATCACGGCTATAATAATTATGCGATTGAAATAGGTCCCTACTCAGAAAAGGTCATCTCTGAATTTTTATCTAAAAAAGGAGGGAAGTCGCTTTTAGCAGATTTTATAAAAAAATATGATCCCGACAATCAATCTAATCCAATCGCTTTTATGGATGCGCTCGATGAAGTTGAGATTGTGGAGCAAGCGCTGAAAGCTAATTATTCGATTTGGGGAGTTGATCAGGAGTTTATTTATGCGCCTAATTTTTTGCTGGACAAAATTTATGAATTATCAAGCCTTCAAGCAACTAATCAATTAGCTTTTGAAGAATCGTATCGACAAGCAAAGCAACAATGGAGCCATTTGATTTTAGACTCCACAAAATATCGTTATCAGCATATTTTAAATGATAAAACAATTAATTCTTTCTTTGAAACATCCTCCGTTTATTCCGAAGAATCAACCCAAATTATTCAATACATTAGAGAATCTACCGAAATCTACGATTATTACGCAAGGCGAAAAGGCTACGAAAATCTCCACGGTCGTGCTCAATTAATGAGGACTTATTTTTATGATTATTATAATCGTGCAAAAATGAAAAACGATCTTCCTAAAGTTGTTGTTAAGCTAGGGAGTATGCACACCACGCATGGAAGGAGTCCAGGGTATGTCTACGATATTGGAAATGCGCTGGGAGAGTTTGCGCTTTATCATAATTCAAAAGCATTTAATATTTCTGTGGGCGGTGCAACTTATGTACGGAAAAATGGAGAAGTCATTGATAGATTGCAATATACCCCAGAGTACGAAACGCTGTATAAACACCAAGCACCTGATGCCTTTACTATTATCGATTTGAGGGCTATTAAAAAAGCTGCTTTTAATCGAGTGATTCGACTCAATCCAGAAAAAGACAGAGATTTTCTGAATCTGTTAATGAGTCATGATACGGTGCTATTAACGACCTTACACGCTGGGTATCGACAAACAAGAGATTATAATGAAAACTAAAATATTTATGGTTGCTACAATTGTAAGATGTTAACCTAAATATATTTAAATAATGAAGATCAATTTATTCAGTACACTTCTAATACTACTTACTGCACTTTCTTGTACGCCGACTGAAAATGAAAATATGCCTACCGAAGAGGAAAAATCAACTGCGGTTACTTCCGCCTTTGATGCTATTCCAAAATCACAAATTATGGTTTTGGGATCTTACCACTTTGCTCAAGAAGATCATTACTATGAGTTATCCGAAGCAAATCAAAAAGAGATTGCGAAACTAGTAAACAAACTCGCTGAATTTAAACCTACCAAAGTCGTCATCGAAAAAGAACCCAGATTGGATTCCGTTTATAATGCCCTTTATCAAAAATATTTAGTGGACGAGCAGCTGATCGATACCTTGCCAAATGAAACTTATCAGCTGGGCTTCCGACTCGCTAAAAAAATGGGCCACGAAAAAATATATCTGTTTGATGATAAAACTGAATTCATCGGCTCTTTAGAGAATTTTTCCTTTGAAGCCCTCGACGAAGAAATCGCTAAAAATGAAGTGTTTGTCAAGCAACACGTAGAAGTCATGACCAAGTCGTACGCAGAAAATGAAAGTACGCGTCAAAGCCTTAACCTTTACGATGCAATGGTTAGCCATAATTCACCACAACATCAGGAATGGAATACACAACGCATGCATGCTTACGAAATTCGCGCGGGCATTCAAGACAGTTGGATGGGGCCGGATTGGTTGGGCCGATGGTATCAGCGCAATATCAGAATGACGAGCAATCTATTGAGGTTTAATAATCCAGGTAAGGATAGAATGCTGATTATTGTAGGCGATAATCACAAATGGACTTTGGAGACCTTATTTCATTCTACGCCTGACTTTGAAGTCGTCTCCAGTTATGATTTATTGAAATAATGTCTTTTTACTATACTAATGAAACTGAGATCAGTCCATTACGACTGATCTTTTTTTTGTCATTGACAAAAATCATTTTTCGTACTGAGAAAAGTCACCCTTCTCTGTGACTTGAGTTACAAACTTCCAGAAGTTAGAGGGATAAATTTGTACTACTTGAAATCATTAAAACCAAAAAGATATGACAGTAGAACAAATTTATACCGGATGTCTGGCCGAAGCGGCTTACTATATCGAAAGCAATGGCGAAGCGGCAATCATCGATCCTTTGCGCGAAGTGCAGCCTTATATCGATCGAGCCAAAAAGGATAACGCCAAGATTAAGTATGTTTTTGAAACGCACTTCCATGCAGACTTCGTTTCCGGCCATGTAGACTTGGCCGCTAAGACTGGGGCTCAAATTGTCTTTGGACCAACGGTGATGGAAACGGGCTTCGATGCTCTGATTGGAGAAGATGGACAAGAATTCAAAATCGGAGATGTCACCATTCGCCTGATTCACACCCCGGGGCATACCATGGAAAGTAGTTGCTTCCTGCTGATTGACGAAAATGGTAAGGAGCACGGTCTTTTCACCGGTGACACTCTCTTTATCGGCGATGTAGGACGGCCGGACTTGGCCCAAAAAGTTATCGCTGAGTTGACTCAGGAGAAGCTAGCGTCACATCTGTTCGATTCCTTGCGGAATAAGATTATGCCGTTGAGTGACGACCTGATTGTCTATCCCGCTCACGGTGCCGGGAGTGCTTGCGGAAAAAATATGAGCACGGAAACGACCGATACCCTCGGCAATCAGAAAAAATTCAACTACGCATTGCGCCCCGACATGACCAAAGAGGAATTTGTCAAAGAAGTACTGACGGGACTTACGCCACCTCCCGGTTATTTCCCACAAAATGTATTGATGAATATTCAGGGCTACGAACAGTTCGACGAGGTGATGGCCAAAGGGAAGAAAGCGTTGTCGCCACGTGAGTTCGAATTGGTAGCCAACGAAACCCGGGCCATGATGCTCGATGCCCGCGACGCTAAAGCCTTTGCGGAAGGCTTTGTTCCCAATTCAATCAATATCGGTATCGACGGTAGCTTTGCCTCCTGGGTGGGCACCTTAGTCAAGGATGTTAAGCAGGAAATTCTGATCATTGCTGAACCGGGCCGTGAAGAAGAAGTCATCACTCGCTTGTCGCGTGTAGGTTTTGACAATGCTTTAGGATTCCTCGAAGGTGGATTGGATAGCTGGAAGGCGGCCGGTAAAGAAGTGGATACGATTGCATCTATTTCAGTAGAAACTTTGGCTGAGAAAATGCAGCAAGGTCCGGTCAATTTGCTCGACGTTCGCCGTAAAAGTGAATTTGACAGCGAACACGTGGTCGATGCTGTGAATGTTCCGCTCGATTATATCAACGAAAATATGGCCGAAGTTGATAAGGATAAAACCTGGTATGTGAACTGCCGCAGTGGCTACCGCTCCATGGTTTTTGTGTCCTTGCTACGCGCCCGTGGCTACAACAATCTGGTTGATATCAACGGCGGTTTCCTCGCCATTAAAGAAAGTGGTGCTTTCAATATCACCGATTACGTTTGCCCTACCACCATGCTATAAGCAAAAGGGATAGCATCTCTCACTGGCAGCCGTTCGATAAAGAACGGCTGCTCTATCTTTTCATTTAAAAGAAAAACACGACATTTATCATTAGGAAAGAATATTGGTTTATAAAAACCACATTCCCCCTTTCTAGTGATAGATTGTTTTGATGGACTAAGATCATTCTTTCTAAAAAATGCACCCATGGAAGAGACCAAATCTTGTAAAACACCTCGTTGGCGCATGCTCAAGAGCCAACTCAATAATTTATCCCCCGAGGCATTTCTGGTTGATGCACAGAATACGCCTTCCGCTATGCTCATTGATGTGCGCACGCAACAAGAATTCGCCACGGGCCATTTTCCAAATGCGATAAATGTGGACTATTTTTCAGAAAACTTCTGGGAGCAAATTGAGCAGTTGGATAAATCCAAACATTACTTTGTGTATTGCCGCTCCGGTCGTCGTAGCATTCGGGTTTGTACTTGGATGCGCAACGGCGGTTTTGATAATAATCGAGTCTATAATCTGGATGGTGGTTTGAATGATTGGCTGGAACAGTTTCCCGAAGGATTGACTCAATCATAATTTTAAAATCAAGTAATGATCTGAACTCCCCTTTACCATGCGTCACCTTTTTACCCTTCTCACCCTAAGTAGTATTTTTCTCATCGTACACTGTACACAACCCACACCGCCGGCCCCGACATCTGTTACCGAGGATCTCTTTGAAGCAGTTTATTTGAAAAGAGGCCAACAAGTAGCGGCAGCTACCTTCGCTACGCTAAGCAGTAATTTACAAAAAGCAATGCAGGAAGGCGGCGTTGCCCACGCTGTAGAATATTGTCGCCTTTCGGCTGCCCCCTTGGTCGATAGTCTTGAGAAAAAGTATTCCGCAAAGATTCGTCGGACCTCCCTGAAAGTACGTAATCCCGATAATCGGCCGACGCCGCACGAATTGACACAACTGCAAGCTTACCAGCAACAGCTTGCGGCAGGGGAAACCTTATCCGCTGTTACCAAGGCAATCGGAGATGATAAAATGGCTTTTTATGCCCCGATTCAACTTATGCCGCTTTGCCAAAAATGCCACGGTGAAATGGGGAAGACCTTAGCAAATACCGATTACGATTTGATCCAAAAACTATATCCCGAAGACCAAGCCACGGGTTACCGTACCGGCGACTGGCGTGGGATGTGGAGTATTACTTTTGTCAAGGATTTGGAATAGTTTATACCTCCTCTAAATAAAACAGAAACGGAGTTATCAAAAAAGAAAATGAGCTGATCGGATGTTTTCTTGATAGAGATCAAGCGCTCTTTAAAAATCTTTTTTGACATTTGATTTGACACTTTAACCCATTGACTATGGATGTCGAAATTCTGTCGCGAATACAATTCGCTTTTACCATTTCCTTTCATTACATCTATCCTCCGTTGAGTATTGGCCTGGGATTGCTGATGGTCATTATGGAGGGTTTATATTTAAAAACAGGTAACAAAGAATACGAAACGCTGGCGCGGTTCTGGACCAAAATTTTTGCTCTCACCTTCGGCATTGGCGTGGCGACGGGCATCGTCATGGAGTTTGAGTTCGGAACGAACTGGGCTACCTATTCCCGCTTCGTTGGTGATGTCTTTGGTAGTGCTCTGGCTGCAGAAGGTATCTTTGCTTTTGCACTGGAAAGTGGCTTCTTAGGGGTCTTGCTTTTTGGTTGGAATCGGGTAAGCTCTACTGTGCATTTTATTGCTACGCTGGGGGTGTTCCTAGGCTCGATGTTCTCGGCGGTCTGGATTGTCATTGCTAATAGTTGGCAGCAGACCCCGACGGGCTATCATATCGTTGGCGAAGGCCTCAACGCTCGTGCTGAGATCACTGACTTCTGGGCCATGGTATTCAATCCCTCAAGTATGGATCGACTGTGGCATGTCTGGCAAGGGGCCTTCCTTGCGGGCGCCTTTTTGGTCTTAAGCGTGCATGCTTATTATCTACTCAAGGGGCGCTACGTGGAGATTTCCAAAAAGGCATTCAAAATTGCTTTGCTCATCGCGACGGCTTTTTCGCTCTTGCAGTTGGTGAGCGGGCATAGCTCCGCTGAAGGCGTCGCCGTAAATCAACCAGCCAAGCTCGCCGCCCTCGAAGGGCATTTTGATAGCCTTTCCGTTGCCGATATGTATCTGCTCGGCTGGGTAGACAAAGAAGAGGAAACGGTCACGGGGCTAAAAGTGCCTGGTGGGTTGAGTTTTTTACTCCATCAGGATTTTGGGGAACCAGTCAAAGGGCTTAACTACTTCCCGGAAGATGAGCGACCCTCGCAGGTCAATGCTGTTTTTCAATTTTACCACATCATGGTTGCACTGGGTATGCTGATGATTGCACTGACGGTCTTTGCAAGCTTCCAGTGGTGGCGGGGCCGCTTATTTAAGCAACGCTGGCTGTTATGGGCTTTTGTCTTTGCGGTGCTGGCCCCGCAAATCGCGAATCAGGCGGGTTGGTTTGCCGCTGAGATGGGCCGGCAACCTTGGGTAGTCTATGGCTTATTGCGCACCTCGGATGCCTTGTCGAAAGCCGTGACGGCCAATCAGGTGCTCTTCTCATTGATCATGTTTACGATTATTTACGTTGTGCTCTTTTTGCTCTTTATTTATTTACTGAATAAAAAAATCAAGCATGGGCCTTACGATGAAAACTTGATCGATAAACGGCCCAAGCAAAAAGACATGGCCAAACTCCTTAATTCCAAAGAATCTTAAACCCACTCCATATGGCAACCTTTTTAGGAATTGACTATCCGACGCTTTGGTACTTGGTCGTTGGCGCAGTGTTCTCCGGCTACGCGATCCTTGATGGTTTCGATCTGGGCGCTGGTGCCTGGCATTTATTTTTCAAAAAAGAGCAAAGCCGTCGGATCGCTCTCAATGCGGTTGGTCCCGTTTGGGATGGCAACGAAGTGTGGTTGGTCATTGGTGGCGGGGCGTTGTTTGCGGGCTTCCCGGTGCTTTATGCTTCTTTGTTTTCAGCCATGTACATTCCGTTTATGCTCTTTTTAGCCTTCCTGATTTTCCGGGCGATCTCTATCGAATTTCGATCGAAGGAAGAAATGCGCTGGTGGCGTACGATGTGGGATGTTCTTTATAGCTTGGCGAGTATTCTGCTTTCCTTTTTATTAGGCGTCGTGTTGGGAAATATTTTACTCGGTATGAGTATCGGTGAAAATTATGAATTCGCGGGTAGCTGGTTGGAATTTATTAATCCTTATGCGATTATGGTGGGCTTGACCACGCTAGCACTATTCATGATGCACGGTGCGATTTATTTATTGATGAAAACGGAAGGACGACTTTTTACAAAGCTTACGATCCTACTCCGACAAGGGATTATTTTTTTCATCATCATGTTTAGTTTGACGACGCTTTATACACTTATTTATATCCCTCATTTATCCGACGATTTCAAAAGCAATCCAGCGCTATTTATTATGCCAGTTTTGGCCTTTTTGAGTATTGCCAATATTCCACGCTTGGCGAATAAGCGGAAGTATCGATCCGCCTTCATCTTCTCAGCCTTATCAATCAGCATGCTTTTGATTTTGGTAGCGATTGAGTTGTATCCCGTCCTAATTCTGTCTACCATTGATCCTGCATATAATATCACGGTTTATAATGCCGCTTCCTCGGAAAAGTCTTTAGGCATTATGCTCACTTTTGCGGCCGTTGGCGTCCCTTTGGTATTGAGTTACACCTTTTTCGTGTACAAAACCTTCTGGGGGAAAGTACAATTGGATGAGACGAGTTATTAGGGACTAATTATATGTTTTATAAAGTTATTGGAAGTTAACCTTTCTTTAATCTAATTCCTTAAAAGAGAGTTTGTGCCAATAAAAAGCAAAACTAGTCCAGTTATTACAATCCATAATCCTAGGTCAGGAATTGATATTGATAGTTTAGGATAAAATGGCGATACGATAAATGTAATGGCTGTCGGTAGCATTCCAATACGTATTGAGGATGTAATGAGTGTATCTAATTGTATTTTTTGATTTGTCCAACTTTTATATATCCATATTCCTATGAATGAAAGAGTCACTAATGCGGCTGTTGTAATATTTAAGTAAGTCATGATAACTAATGGTTGTTATTAACTCAACTATCTTTAGTTAGTGTGAAAAATAATAGGACAGGTAATTTCTATAAAAGAGGAGCCTGATGATTTTATTCTTTGTTTTGTGTTGATTGTCAGCTGTTTGTGATGTGTTGGTTTTTCTTAAGTAAGAACCTTTTTCGAAAAATCGGTGGCTATCCCTTATGGCTACTGGTTTTCTTGTTATAGGACAATAGCCTGAGTTTTTCGGAACCAGTATTAGCAGCTTTTTTTCTGCTTCTCTTATTTAGTACTCAAAGCTCCGTAGGAGCGACCGCTCTATAAACAAAAAGCTTCAAATAAATTAAGCTCCATCGGAGCGACATTTTTATTGGGTATATCTAAAATCAACCTTTAGAGGTTTTGGCGTTAAAGCAATTAAATAGTGGGTGGCCTTTTATTAAGAGTTTTCCAGAAGTAAAATAGCGCAGCTATTTTGCTGACCTTGGAAAGCTCGCGGGAGGCGGATTTAATTGCAGCCAAAAGATCGACAGTTGCGGCTTTTTTGGTTCCTTTTTCAGCTGCAGGAAAAAGGAACAATCCATGCTAGGTTTTAAAACTCTAAGATGATTTCACAGGCTTTCCTAAAATAAAATTTAGCTCATAATTAATCTCTCCCTCTGTGTCCAAGATCACAGAAAAACAACTGACGGTATCCTAACTTGGCCGTATTCCGAAGACCTTCACTTCGCGAAATTCGACGCCAATGAAACCAATTTTTATCCTATCGTTTTTGCTTATCGTGTTGCAACTCTCAGCACAAGGCGTGGTTGACCATCAATGGGCGCAAAAAATCAAAGACTTCAAATTGCAACCCGTGATTGGTATCCAAATGTGGAGCAGCTACACCTTCGGCGCGCAATTATACAATCCCGAATTAGGCGCCTACGAAGCAGTGGACAATCGCCTGAGTTTTCAAATCCGTCGTACTCGGCTAGGTGTCAAAGGTCAGCCCTATCCTAATTTAAAATTTGCTTTGGTTGCTGCTTTGGATCTCGTTGGCCGCGACCTGCTAGCCGGCACAGAAGGCGGCGCAAACAATGGTGGGTCACCCCATTTCCGCCTCTGGCGGGCCCTCGTACAATGGAAAATTAGCGAGCGCAGCGATGGGTGGCATCTGACGGCTGGTTACTTCATTCCGCAAATCGGCCGCGAAAGTATTTCTTCGGCCCTGCGGGTCAGCTCGATGGAAAAATCGTGGTCACAAAACTACCTGCGACGCCATTTGGTGGGGACAGGGCCCGGGCGTACACTTGGACTAAACCTAGGGGGCCTGTTTTTGCACCCTGATGTTAAACTGGGATGGAGCTATGATCTTGGCGTGTTTAATCCCGTTTTTCAAAGCGCAGGCGGGAATTCGACTGGGCCCCAATTTTCGCCCTTGCTTGTAGGACGTGTCGCACTGCATCTGGGTGACCCGGAATTCAAACATTATTCGATCAGCCATAAGATCAATTACTTTGGGAAGCGTCATGGCCTGACCCTTGGGCTGGCGGTGGCCCGGCAAGGCCATACGGCGGTATATGTCAGCAATCAGGCTTATAGCTTGGATGTTTTGCTGAATTGGGGCCCAATTAATTTCAGCGGCGAGTGGTCGATTCTAGCGCGTGAAAACCGAGAGACCACGAGCGATAAATCCACGCGAATGGTTCCGGCTCGGGCTCAAACGGGCTTTTTACGACTCGGCTACAATATCCATTTGCAAAAATCACGGGTGCTCGAGCCGGTGCTATCTATGGTTCGATTCAGTGGAGCACTGGATTCTGACGAGCAGGCTGATGCGATTTTCAATGATATGTTCGCCGGGCAGGATCATTACTGGGAAGCTAATCTGAACTTTCACTTCAATCCCGATTTGCGCTTGTCCATGAGTTATACCTTTCGTCAAGGTGATCTGGGGGCAGCGTTACCCGGCGCTGATTTCAACAATTTTTTCCGTCAAGGGGGCTTGGGTGCTATCCAACGTGGTGATTGGATGGGCTTAGGTTTGGTCGCGATTTTTTGATCTGTTGCCCTTAAAGGTGACGAAAATCTGAAAGGAACTACATTTTAACATTATTATTTATGAACATTATTTCATACATTTGTTTTTAAGAGTATTTCTTTTTGTAAAAAAGATGCTTTTTAAAATATAATTCTATTCCAACTTCTAAATACTATCGATATGGTAGAGAACAAAAATGGGTTTGCCCAAACCACTACAATGGAACGTATTCACCATCGATTGAATGAAGAAAAAACAGCAGCGGCGATGGACCGCTTGTTGGATCGGATTGATACTCTGGAAAAAGCAGTGACTCAGTTGAGTACAGTGCTGGAACAAGGGCCGGGCTTAATGGCGATGACTGTGGATATGGTGGATGAAAGCTATCGACAGGCTAAAGCTCGGGGTGTTCATTTTGAAGAACGCCTAGGGGCGGCTTTGCAGATTGCCGAAAAGCTAACGGCGCCGGCTATGGTTGAAAAACTGGACCAAGTGCTTCAACTGGTGGATCAGACGCCAGGCTTGGTGGCGATGGCTGTGGATATGGCGGATGAAGGCTACCGGCAAGCTAAAGCTCGAGGCGTCCATTTGGAAGAACGCTTAGGTGCCGCCCTGCAAATCGCCGAAAAACTAACGGCACCAGCTATGGTCGAAAAACTGGAGCAGTTGCTTCAGCTAGCGGATCAGGCGCCGGGCCTCGTGGCGATGACGGTTGATATGCTCGATGAAGAAATGCGCCGCTTACCGCTGGCCGATATTGACTTACCTAGTTTGCTGGAGCTCGCTGCTCAATTTAGCGCTGCCGCGAAAGCAGCGAAAACGATGCCCGATACCAAAGTTGGTGGCATTTTCAGTATGCTTCGCACGATGCGCGATCCCGATCGACAAATGGCGCTGGGTTATCTTATGAATATCGCAAAGGCCTGGGGACAGGCTTTGAAGAAATAATACTCCAAATCAATTTTATCACTACCAAATATTTATCATGGCACATCATCAAGTAGTCGTAGTGGGTGGCGGAAGTGCTGGACTGTCCGTCGCCTCTTCTCTAAAAGCAAAACAACCTTCAATTGATATCGCGATCATCGATCCGGCGGAAAAACATTATTATCAGCCATTGTGGACTTTAGTGGGCGCGGGTGTTTTTCCCAAAGAAGAATCCGAGCGAAGTGAGGCGGATTATATCCCACGTGGCACGACCTGGATTAAAGAGTTTGTGGCGTCTTTCGATCCCGAGAATAATGCAATTCAAACCCAAACCGGTGAGACCATTACCTATGATGTGCTGGTCGTCGCGGCGGGTATTCAAATCAACTGGGATAAGATTCCTGGATTGAAGGAGAGCGTTGGAAAAGCGGGAACGGGAGTTTGTAGCAACTATTCTTATAGTACAGTCGAGTCGACCTGGAAAAATATTCAGGCCCTGAAAAGTGGCGATACCGCCATTTTTACGCACCCTGACACTCCGATCAAATGTGGAGGTGCACCGATCAAGATTACTTTTCTGGCGGCCGATCACTTGCGCAAGCAAGGCATCCTGGATCGGGTGAATGTGAAATTTGTCAAAGGCGGGCCGGGCATCTTTGCCGTTCCAAAATACGCCGAATCGCTCACCAAAGTGAGTGATGACTATGGCATTGAGCGGGTTTGGAAAACGACCCTGGTCGCGATCGACGCCCAGAAAAAAGAGGCGACTTTTCGGCACATGGAAACGGGCGAAGAAACGGTAGAACAATACGACATGATTCACGTCACGCCACCGATGAGTGCACCGGATTTTATTAAAAACTCTCCGCTGGCCGCTACTACGGGCTGGGTAGAAGTAGATAAGGCGACGACTCAGCATGTGCGCTATCCCAATGTCTTTGCGCTGGGAGATTGTAGCAACTTGCCTACTTCGAAAACCGGCGCGGCCATCCGTAAGCAGGCGCCTGTCACCGTAGCCAATGTTCTGGCCGTGTTAAACCACAGCCAGCCACAAAAAGCTTACGATGGTTATACGTCTTGTCCTTTGGTCACGGGTTACGGTAGCCTGATCTTGGCTGAGTTTGATTACGATAAACAACCGATGGAATCTTTTCCCTTTGACCAAGGGCAGCCACGCTACAGCATGTACGCTTTGAAGGCTTATGGCCTGCCACGCATGTACTGGCATGGAATGCTAAAAGGACGAGAGTTCTAAGAATTTTTTGATATAAACATCTTACTTATCCCGAGCGTGACTGGCAATGCTCGGGATTTTTTTATTCTCTTCTCGTTACAATTGGATAAAGGTTCATGTTCAATTATTCGCATCCCTGTTCCCGCCTACTTTAAACATTAGAATAAAATAAAGCTACGAATATATACTTGCCTTAGTTATTGAATTTATCAGATCAATGGTGTAACACTTCCAATGACTCAAAATAGCTGCCGTCCACTCATTTACTGCTAAGTCCGCTTGACAGCCAGCCTACCTTTGTGTCGTCAAAATCAGCATTGATGTTTTTACAATTTGTATCAATACTATTTTTTTCTATCCATTGAAACCCTTAAGATCAAAACAATGAAATCTTTAAAATCTTCTTTATCCTACCATGCTTTTTGGTTTATTCTAGCGCTATTTTTTTTACCAATTAATACAACGCTTTCTCAAGATTATATTTCGGGTACGGTAGTCGACGTAGATGCACAGCCGATTGAATTCGCCAATGTTCTCGCTTTTTCTTTGCCGGATTCAGCACTTGTTGAAGGGACGATTACCGATGAAAAAGGAGCTTTTCAATTAAATGCTCATCCAGATATTCAGTTTCTAAAAGTATCTTATTTAGGATATGAAGATCGGTTTATTTCGCTTGAGCCAGATCAATTAAAATATGATATCCTATTGAGTACTGCCGATATAGGGTTGGAAGAAGTTGTGGTGACTGGTCGCAAAGTATTGTACGAACTAAAGCACGATCGTATCATGATGAATGTAAGTGCTGCGCCGGCCCTTCAGGGAAATACAGCTTTACAAGTTTTACAAAAAGCACCGGGAGTCATTGTGAATCGACAAAATAATAGCATCAGTTTAAATGGTAAGGGAGAAGTGTTGATTATGATTAATAATAAAATTCAACGCATTCCTAATGAAGTATTATTGGCTAAACTAGAAGGCATGCAAGCCGAGAATGTAGAGCAGATTGAATTAATTCATCAACCTTCCGCTCGTTATGATGCCAGTGGTGCTGCCGGGATTATTCATATCGTTTTAAAACAAAATCAGGATCAAGGCACCAATGGAAATATTGCTCTGACGCTGGGCTATGGTCAAAGAGAAAAAGCAGGAGTTAGCGCCAATTTTAATTATCGTCGAACCAATTTTAATATCTACGGAGACTACACTTTTAATCGCGATTACAATGATCAATATCAAGTCAATCACTACCGGGCGTATGATTATGAAGGGGACGATTTTTATTACGAAAACTTAGTGAAGCTCATTGACTTTAGAACGCAGCAGCAAAGCGCGAGTGCAGGCATGGATATTAATCTTGGTGAAAAAACAATTGCGGGCGTTTTATTTAACTACGCCAATAATACGGCCTACATGGAATCGACGAGTATTTCTTCGGAGTTTATCAATGGCAATGAAATAGATAGTCGCACCTTTTTACTTCGACCAGAAAGTGAAATGCAATCATTAATGGGTAATTTTAATTTATTACACCAATTTAATGAAACATCCAATCTCAATTTTGATCTAGATTATGTCACGATCGATTTTAATAATAATGGCATTATCGAAAATGGTTTTAATGGTGGATCACCGTTGTTACAAAATCGCAGAGAAACACCGATCGATATTTGGACAATAAAATTGGATAATATTAATCAATTAAATGAAAATACCAGATTAGAATTTGGCGCGAAGGCCACTTTGAGTTCGATCAATAGTTTTGCCGAAGTACAGAATTTATCGGCTGAAGATTGGGCAGGTAGTGATTTGATTTTTGGGAGGGATGACATCAAAGAAAAAATTCTGGCCGTTTACGGCTCAATTTCTACCTCTTTTACCTCCAAGCTCAATGGCGAATTGGGCTTACGATTTGAGCACTTTGATTATCAACTCAATGCTGCAGATGATACCCGTGATTTACATCGAATTTTTAATAATCCATTTCCCATCGCGCGCTTAAATTATGAATTGAATCCGCTGAATACGTTTCAATTGTCGTTCAACCGAACCATTGTGCGACCAGATTTTAATAGCTTATCGGCCTATTTTTTATTTTTAGATCCTACCCTTTTTGTCTATAGCAACCCCCGTCTGCAACCAACTTTCACCAATACGTATAAATTATCCTGGAAGCATCAATCCATGATTTTCTCTCTGGCTTATCTGGATACCGAAAATCGTATTTACTATTTTAATACCGTCGACAAAGCGAATCATCTGCAAACCAGTACGCCGAGTAATTTAGATCAAAGCAGGGTATGGGAAGCGACCGCTAGTATGCCATTTCGATTGACAGATTGGTGGGAAGTCAATACGTTTATGAGTGTGTTGTATCAAAAAGTAGAAGCACGCGCTTTGCGCCCCCTGCCGTTTACCGATCAAATCACAACTTATACCTTGCAATTAAATAGTTCTTTTAATTGGGGCGAAGGTTGGAGCGCTAGTTTTGACGGGCAGTACATGAGTTCTTTTCTAACTGGTGATCAGGTACAAAAGATCTATCCATTCTTGAACCTCGGGATTCGCAAGAAATTCGCGTCTGGTGCTGCTCTGAGTCTTTCATTTCAAGATGTGTTCAACAGCATTGGACGGATTGACTGGGAATATCACCAACCGGCACTAGGCATCCGAACCTTTGGCGACAACGATTGGTCCGAACGACAAATCCGACTGACGTATTCCTTTTTACTCGGCAATCAGAAGTTGTCCGGTAAACGCCAACGGGCTACGGGAGCCAGTGAGGTGAAAAAACGGATGTAAGCGGCGCTTAAATTTTGTACATTGAGAGAGCATAAACTAAATCCCCGAGTTATGACTTTCAGCATCAATAAATCCATTGAAATCCTGAGCAGAACCCCTTTAGTTTTAGAATCTCTGCTCAGCGGACTTTCCGAAGAATGGTTAAAAAACAATGAAGGCGAGAACACTTGGAGCCCGTACGATATCGTCGGGCATCTCATTCACGGCGAAAAAACCGATTGGATGGTCCGAGCAAAAGTGATCCTATCCGATGCAGAGGACAAGACTTTTGAACCCTTCGATCGCTTCGCCCAAATGGAAGCAGACCAGGAGCAGTCGATTGACGCCTTGCTACAAACCTTCAAGACGCTCCGCGCTAAGAATATAGAAGATTTAACGGCCTTACAAATCAGCGATGCCCAACTATCAGCAACAGGCATTCATCCCGCCCTGGGAGAAGCCAATTTGCGAGAACTACTATCAACCTGGGTTGTACACGACCTGGGGCACATTGCCCAAATCTCAAGAGTCATGGCTAAACAATACCAATCGGAGGTTGGCCCCTGGAAGGCGTATTTGGGGATTTTGAAGGGGTAGGTGGGCGTTAAATGATTTGAAGTATGGAAGCCTCGGCAGTGTTGTCGAGGCTTTTGTATATGAATTACGTTATTCCATTATAGTTATTCTGTAAATCCCTGTATTTCTAAGCATCGAGTACCTCATGCACTGTCACAAAACAGCCTTAGAGATCAATCCACCAAGTCTCAGCCCTTTGCCAAATAACAGACGATTTTTAAAGAATCGCTATATGTAAAGTTATTATCTTTGAGTCATTATGAAATTTGGCTGGCTTAACCGATGGAAATTTTGGAAAAGGCTTATTCTATTAAGCATTCTACTGCCCATAGTATTAGTTGGGGTTCTGGTCTTTGTCGTGTATCAAAAGCAAGATGGGCTCGTGCAGGGGGAGATAGATGCCTTGAATAAAACGCACCAGGGCTTAATCGTCATCGGAGACACGCATATCGCACCCTTTAAAAACTTCCCTTACATCTCCGTAAAAGTCGATAGTGTTCAGATCTACGAGTCAAAAGAGGAGAATGCGTCTCTTATCTTAGATGTAGCCGACATCTATATGGGCTTTAATATCTGGGATATCGTCGACGGTAACTATGACATTCAGAAACTGCTGGTAGAGGATGGATTCTTTAATATTATCAAACATCAGGACGGTAGTATTAATATTCAAAATGCGCTCGCCGCACCGAGCGAAGGAGTTGCAGCAGAGGAGCCACTTGATATCCATTTGAAAAATATCGAACTCAAGAATCTGGACATCCATAAATTTGACGAATCGAACAATCTGGATATTGAGACTTATATCTACTGGGCGAAAAGCGGGATTAAGACAGCAAATAATGAAATTGATGCTCATATTGATACCGAGTTCGAGTTGAATATCATTCAGGATCAGGATACCAGCTTTATCAAGCATAAGCACTTCGAATTCCACACCGATGTTTTGTACAATGAATTGTCGGGCTTACTTGAGATCGCACCATCAGGCATTAAGATGGAAAATGGTGATTTTAAGGTGTATGGAAGTATTGAAACAAAAAAAGATATGGCTTTGGACCTGCACGCCAACGGGACGAAACCAAACTTTGATATGCTGATCGCTTTTGCGCCAGAAAATTTGATTCCTACACTGGAACGCTATAATAATGCCGGGGAGTTTTATTTCAATGCAGATGTCGTTGGCCCTACCACGAATGGCCAAATGCCATTTATCGACGTTGAATTTGGGGCTAACGAAGCGTTTTTGGAGAATGTAGACGTCCGTAAAAGAGTAGATGACCTGGGCTTTAAAGGGCACTTCACCAATGGTGAGGAAAAGTCCTTTGAATCGATGGAATTCTCTATTGAAGACTTCACCTCAAAATTAGAACGGGGTAACTTCACAGCCTCACTATTCGTGAAAAACTTCATTGAACCGGATGTAGAATTAGCGTTAAATACAGACTTCAATTTAGAGTTCCTCACCCAGTTTTTTAATCTATCCTACATTGAAAATGTTTCGGGTAACGTGAAGCTCGATATGCGTTTTCATGATATCATTGACCTAGAGCATCCGGCCAAGGCGCTTGACAAATTAAATCAGGCCTATTACAGCGAATTAAGCATCGAAAATCTCCACGTAGAATCAGCGGACTTAGCCGTACCCATTGATCAATTGGATATGCATTTGGCGATGTCTGGCCAGCGAGGTGTTTTGGATAAATTCAATCTGAAAATGGGGGCGACGGACTTATCCCTAAAGGGCTTTGTTTCTGATCTCCCCGCAATCGTTCATCATACCAACATTCCGGTTGAAGCAGAACTGGACATTAGCTCTAATCTACTGGACCTTTCTGAATTGACGGGCTTTACCCAAGGGGATAGCACCGGAGTCGATGAGCAAATAAAAGATTTGCGTCTGCTCTTGAGGGCCAAATCGAGTGCTCGGGCCATTACCGAATCTAAATACTTACCTGAAGGAGAATTCATTGTCGAAAGACTTCATGCTCAGTTAAAAACCTTTCCGCACGAGCTGCACGACTTTCATGCGGACTTTCTTATTGATAGCAGTGCGATAAAGATTGCCGATTGCTCGGGCTTTATCGATAAATCTGACTTTCGTTTCAAGGGGAATGTGCAAAACTACGGTGCCTTGATGAAAGCCTCCTCAGCTGGAGGTGTAAAATCGAACTCGCCGGTTGCCGCAGAGCTGGCAATGAGCTCCAAGCTATTAGACATTGCCGAATTGACGGGTTTTAGCCAAGGGGACAGCACCGGGATAGATGAGCAAATAGAAGACTTTAGCATACAATTGAAATTCAATTCTACTGCTAAGGGATTGACCGCCTATAAACATTTCCCGGAAGGCGAGTTTTTTATCGAAGGGCTCCACGCTCAGCTCAAACACTATCCGCATGAACTGCACGACTTTCACGTTGACATTTTGATTGATGATCGGGATTTAAAAATTGTGGACTTTACCGGTTTTATTGATAAGTCTGATTTTCATTTCAATGGCAATATCCACGACTACGGTTTCTGGATGAAAGATACTTTAAAAGGGGATGTGCAGTTGGACCTGAGCTTAAACGCTGATCTGCTGAAATTGGAGGATCTCTTTTCGTATCAAGGTGAAAATTATGTTCCCGAAGATTATCGTCACGAGGAGTTTGAAAAACTAAAGCTGCACGTCAACGGTGAAATGCATTATAAAAATTCCGGGCTCCATTCCATAGACGTTGACTTGGATCAATTTGATGCAAAAATGCACGTGCACCCGATGCGTTTTGAAGATTTTTCGGGGAGATTTCATTACGAAGATGAGCATCTGGTGATTGAAAGAATGCATGGCAAAATAGGTCGTACTATTTTCGACATTGACATGAACTATTATCTGGGGAAAGATGAAGCGATTAAACTGCGAGACAATCATTTTGGCTTAAAAGCGAATTACATTGATTTTGACCAATTATTTGCGTTCAATACCACCCCGCCAAAGCAATCCAAAACTGGGACAACAACCGCTACTACCGAAGATGTAGAAGCACACAGTACGGCCTTCAATATCTATGAGCTGCCCTTTACTGATATGACCTTTGACGTGGATGTGGACCATTTTATTTACCACCACATTGACCTGCAAGATATTCATAGTCGGCTAAGAACGACCCATAACCATTATATCTATGTGGATACCATGGCTATGCGCGCGGCTGGCGGGCAATTCTTCATGTCCGGCTATTTTAATGGCAGTAATCCCGACCGGATTTACCTTAAGCCAAACTTAAAAGTGATCAAAGCCGATATAGATCAGTTGCTGTTCAAGTACGAAAACTTTGGGCAGGACGAGGTCTTGTCTGATTATGTCCACGGTCAGTTGTCTGCAGATATTACCGGTAATATTCGCATGTACCCAGATATGGTGCCGGATTTAGATCAATCCGAAATTCATATGGATGCGGAGATATTAAATGGGCGACTGGAAAACTACGAACCGGTAATGATGTTGTCCGACTACATGGGCGATAAAAACCTATCGTCTGTCCGCTTTGACACACTGCAAAACCACATGGATATTACGAATGGCGTCATGACCATCCCTAACATGACGATAGAGTCCACCCTAGGCCATTATGAATTATCCGGCGAACAATCCCTGGTGGGTAAGCTGGATTATTACATTCGAATCCCCTGGAAAATCATTCGGCAAGGCGTCCGCTATAAATTATTTGGTAATAAAAAAACCAAAGAAGGTGAAGTCGGTGATGATGAAATCATCGAAAAGGATCCCAAGAAAAAAACCTGGTATTTAAACCTTAGAGTCAAAGGTACGCTGGATGATTATGATATTCAGTTGAGGAAGAAGAGGGGAAGAAAGAAGTAAAAAGCGTGCTGTAGCAAAAATGATCTGTTGACGAACTAAGTCTAAAAGTCGCCTGGCCAGCTTGGGCAATGAGCTTTATCTTCATTAAGCCAGTTATTCCCTTGGCCATATATCTCTAGTTAATTTAATATTTTGTGAGATGTGAGGTATTCCTATCTTTTAGAATCGCATTGAATATTCCAAATCTTCTATCTAAAGTTTTAATGATGCATGCATCATGCATTAAGGTAGGCTTAGGTTATTTATCATTCTTAATAGGACGGGTGTGTGTATGTTTAGTTAGGAGTTGATAATTTATTGTTATATTTGAAAAAAAAAAACAGTAACAGATACGTTGTTACGTTTTAAGCAGCTGATAAGCAGATACACGAAATAGTGTTGTGTGCATGTAAGGGTTCCTTTCCACCAAGAACAAAATAAAAATCCCCAATGGTAAGAGAAAAAGAAATATGAATTATACATTTTGTTTTCTATTTCTTAGCAATTTTATTCTATTGTTTATCTGTAATGCAATTGGGCTTCATAGTTTGTTAGCTAAATTCTAATAAAAAATCTAGATGAAATCTAAATCCGATACAACCTTAGAGGGTAATGAAGATGAGCGAATTAATTACCTTAGAAGATTAATGGTACTATTACTTGCCTTAGTAATTCTCTCTGTAGGCATTTACTTCTTGTACTTTGGTATGAACACTTTAATAGGCATATTACTTACAATTCTGGGAAGTCAGATTGGATTTACATTGCTTCCAAATGTTGTAGCAAATAATGCTACGAAAGTAAAGCAAGTACAAAATGACCATACCGCTGAAATAAATATTGAATCCGGCACTACCTTGCAGGGTAATATTTTTATTAATGCTAAAAATGGTAGGTTCATCAAGCTGCGTAGTAAAAAAGTTAACGCGAATGTTATCATTTATTCTTCTATCGAAGAACTAAAATTGATTTTGAACGATAAGAAGGATGTTCAAGTACTTAGATAACATAAATAATGGAACCCAAAATGCGGTAAAGTTAATACGGCAATATAAATATTTTATTTTACCATATGTTGTTGCGATAATAACTTACGGGATTTATGAATGGGCAGAAAGGTCGACTTCAACTAATATGGATAATAATGCAACTGAGGAACCATTCATTGCACCTACTACAAAAGATACACTCGTTTTTATTCTTGAGGAATTTAACAAAAGGAATGGCCTTTTCAAAGGTATTAACTCTATTCAATTAGCAGGAAAAATTGACTCTAAAAGTTTAATTACCGAATTAGATATTTCAGTACCTCTGTCATTTGATTTATATGAATATAGATTACCTCCAGATTTTATAGCATCAAATAGTTTCAAAAAAGTAAATTCGCTTGGAAAAAGCATTCAAAACAAAGAGGATGAGCGATTTTGGGGGCTTTTTGAAGAGACCATAAACAACTCTTCAATAAACAGTGGTGCTGATGGGTTTGATATAAAATATTTGATAGATGTTAATGGTTTATTGACTTTGAAGCGTATCATAGATAGTAAGATTAATGGAACAAAAACCACAATTTATGTCAAGGGCTTCGCCGATGGAAGCCACGAATTGGGGTGGAGTAGGCCCCTTGAAAAGACTCACTTTTATGACTATATAGAATACATTCCAAAATCTGATAGACATCCTCCTGTTGACTTTGACTATTTCTATGATGATACAATGACAGCGACTAAAATTAATGCTAAAGGTGATGGCAGATACAGAAATGATGATTTACCTAATTTAAGGGCAAAGTACATTGTGGAAGAGCTGATCAAGCCTCAAATTAAAATCCATGGGTTAGATACTGATATTAAAATTTTGGAAGGTAAAGTTATTGATAGGGTAAAGGACAAAAGTAATCTCCGGTTTGTAAATATTTATATTGAATTTGAATGGTGAGCGATTATTTGCATAATTGTATTTCTTACAACAATGTGTAGCTAAGTATACCTTACTTTACTTCATCTGTCAGCTACACTGATCGTAACAATTAACTGAATTTTATTTAGATTAAGAATCACTCAATAGTTGTTTTATCTATGATAAAGCATTTAATTGCAATTTTGCTATTTATCTTTTTTGCTTCGTGTCAGTTAAAAGAGGATTCAGTAAGTAGAGAACTACTTCTCATAAAGAATGATACATTAAGTATTGTTCAAATTGATTCTATTTTAAACGTAAATGAAATATCTGAATCAGAATGGGATATTCACAAAATAGATTCTATAAATGAGGCTTATGTTCCATACAATCTATATGACTGTTTTATGCAAATCAATCTTTTTATTCCTGATTCATTAAAACTAGAAATGATTAAAAGTGAGTTGTAGTCAGAGGATTTGCAAAGCCTAGTGGAGGGGATAAAGATCATATTACTAAAAAAGGCCTTAAATTCGGTATTATCGCTGGATATAATCGAGAAAAAACGGCAACAGGTAATTACGGGGATGGAAAAACGAAAATATTAGGGTTTTATAATGAAAGTGGGAGGTATGGCCGAGTCAGTTTTGACACGTATAAAAAAGTAGCAAATAAGCATGAGTTTGTTGAAATGTATAAATATATTTTTTTTCTTTTTTTTACTGGCTGTAGATACATATAGCCAAGTAGATATTGGCCTATTGTTGAAGACCGCTATTCGCCAGGACTCAACAATATATTATAGTGAAATGCAAAATTCCAAAGGGACATTACTTTATTTAGAAGATAAAATCTTTTTATCTCCCGAAAAAAATGTCAGGGAATATCTTGCAGATATAAATTTGGAAATAATTGATGTTCTTGCCTTTCCAAGACTCAGGAAACACCAAAAGAAAAAATATCCAATTATTTATATCGATCAAGTTCAGTTTGAATCTGACCTGATACTTTTTAAAGTAAATGGTGTCCGTTTCCTTTATCGAAAAAAGCGAAAAGATTATTTTCAGGCTTTTAGTGAATTATTAGTTGCTTATAAATTTAATTGTGAAACAAAAAACTGGGAATTAGATGAGATAACTGATATAAGTCGTTGCTACATTAGCAAAAAAGCGGACAAACAATATTAGCAATGACGTTTCCTTACCACACAAAATAGTGGAAAGCAAGGGCGCGGATTTAAAGGATACCAAAGCGATGAATAACCGAACGAAACGTAAGCTCATTTCGCAAGTGCTGATGCTAAGCTTAATTGATTTCACAAAGAAAAAAGGAGCTACTGTTGTCCCCTACGAGATCAATGCATGTCACCGGGTCGCTTACGTCATCGGCAAGGGTGATACATCGAGAGAAACGAACATGAGGGAGCGATCACAGTCAATGCCAATAATCTGAAAAAAGATCCGAAGCTCTACAAGCGCCGGCAGAGCATAGTGGAGCATCCCTTCGGCACCATCAAACGGAATTGGGGCTATCATTACACCCTGCTGCGTACCCTACCCAAAGTCAATGCAGAGTAGTCATTAATCCATCTGTGTTATAACCTAAGACGAGTGATCTCAATTATTGGTGTCAAATCATTGATAAGAGGCCTTTAAAAGCGGTAAAGTGCCTCGAAATAGATCTAATAATTGTTTTTTGAGGACATGGCGCACTATGGTCGATCACATAGAAAGAGCGATCTGTGGAAAGCCGTGGAGCGAGGTGTTGTTAAATATAAATCAGTTTAATGAAATCAAGATGGCAGGGTGAGTTTTTGCACAAACTGCCGTTGACTGCTATTAAAATAAAAATAATGGAACATTCATTTAGAATCGAAAAATCAATTCATCAAGACTTTATCAATTTTCTTAATGAACAATCATCTGACGTTGTAATTAGACCTCAACTCAGCCTGAACATGAATGACATGTATGAATATCTCTTTGCCAGTGGAGGTTTGGTATCATTCACAACAATGATTGTTTCTTATTTAAAAATCAGAAATAAGACCAGAAAGGTTTCAATAGAGAAACCTGATGGCACAAAAATTATAATTGAAGCAAGCAGTGTAAACGAATTGAAAAATTTAATTGAAACTGCTAAATCAATCTCTATTGAAGAGCAAAAAAATGAATCAGAATAATTTTATACCTTCAAAATAGGCCACCAAATTTATGTTTTTGAATTCTATAAACAGAAGGTTTGACTTTATCGATAATGTATTGAAAGAAACTCAAGGCATAGTTGATTATAATGTAATTAACTTTTATTTAGATCGTTTGCATAAAGATGAGTTTAGTTTTATAGCTTGGGCGAAGTTAGTTCTTAATCATGGAATCGAAGAATTAATACCTACATCAAAATTAGACTTTTACTTATCAAAGGAATTTAAATTTAAGGCTGATTGCGACTCCAGCAATCTAAGTCATATTAATTTTTTTTGAGTTCAGGTGTTTTTTTAGGCATAGATGATTTCATGTCAAGAGTTTGTAGTAATCATGATATATTATCTCATGATGTTTCAGAGGGTACTAATATCTTTGCTGATAGATTTCCATGTATTTGGTTAAAAGATTATTCTTCAATACATCCCAAAATAAGATATCTGAATTATGAATTACAAGATAAATTAACGCATGAAGAATCGTTAAAGATATTCAATCTATCAGCATTTTATTCGGTAATTCCTCTAAATAGCTTTCGAAGAGAATTGTCAAGACTTTTATCACAAATTGCCTTAACTTGGATTTATCTACATGAAGAATCACATTATTGGGGTGGCCATTGCCATTATTTTAATGATGTGAGAGGCCCTACATTAATTTCAGAAACTATGGGTATCAATAATTTAAATTATGCTCAATTACACAAATCAATGGAATGGGAAGCCGATAGAGGGGCCACAAGTGGCACTATAGATGTGTTTATGACAGAGAGAATGTTAAACCTTTTGCCACAATGCTATAGAGGTGAAAAAGAAAAGTTGTGGCTATTACGAATTATATTGTTTTCTATTGGCGCCATTCAACTGATTTTAGAAAAGTCCCATCAATTATATACGACTTCATTTTACTACCCAAGTATTATGTCAAGGTTTGTTTCAAATATATTTTTAGGTTTAATTCGTGCTAATGTCAATAGCAAGGCATATCAATGGTTTAACTTTGATGGAAGTTCTTTAAATTGGTTATTGACCAACACAATGTATGATTTGGTTGTTGCATCGGATTTATTATATAGTAGTCATGATAAAATTGATTTTAAAGGAACATATGACTATGAGCAAGACTTTAAGTCTTTGAAATTATTTGACTCCTTAGACGAATATGAAAGTTTTATCAAAATCTTGCTACAAATGTTTTTCACCCCAGAGAGCGAATGGGAAAAAAGATTCAAGTCTCCAGTTTTTGATAAATATTTTCTTGAAAGTATTTTAATCGCTGAATTTCAGAAAAGTCAACTATATCCATTTTTTGAAAAATATAGAAGAATGACCAATGTAAACAGAAGGGACATTCTGAATTAAAAACAGCATTTAACAATACGTCAATGTACATGCCCAGCAAAAGCCGGGCACGTCGTCGGTACTGCCCGTCAGACCACGCAATAACCCAAACCCCATTTTTAATGCTCATGCCTTTTCACTATATTGTTATTAAATCTTAATCACCTACCTGACTCCCCATGCATTACCAAAAAGGCAAGGATCGTAGCCAGTTTTTCCTCACGTCGTTGGAATCGATGGTGGTAGCCGATAGTTGGGCACGATTGGTCGATGTATTTGTGGATGCGATGCCGATTCTGGACTTTGGATTCACCCATTCCAAGTTGAATAAAGAAGGCAATGTACCTTACCATCCATCGGATTTGTTTAAGCTGTTGCTCTATGGCTATCGCCATGGTATCCGCTCAGCCAATAAGCTACATCAAGCGACCAAGATCAATGTCGAAGTAGTGCGGCTATTAAAAGGATGTCAACCCAGTGCACAAGCCCTCCATTTAGTCTTCATCTTCAAGCGCGGCATCACCAAAAAGCCATATACAGGAAAGCGATGCGGTACCGATAAATGTGCAACTTGTTCACTCCGACAAAACTGCACCCGCAACAAAAATGGCCGCTTCATCGAGCGTCCTATCCACCAAGACTACATTGACCGCAATAATGCTCGTGTGACTCGTTACAAAGACTTCTACCGATTGAGACAACAGATCATTGAACATGTATTTGATGGAAGAGCGTTCTCTGAACAGAGTGAATGTCCACTGGACATTCAAGCGAATGAACCGCAACAGCGGATGGGAAAGGCGAAGCGGCATTGGGGCATGGATTATACTTTACTACATGGCAAGCAAAAGGCGGTGAGTGAATATCAGTTAGCTGCCATCGCTTATAATCTTAAACGAAGTGTGTCTATCCTTGGCCTTGATGAGTTGCAAAGGAGGCTAAAAGCCTTGATTTTAGCCATTTTTGGACCGTTTTCCAGTATGGTGCGTTACAGCGCCTCACAATATGAAAATCAGATTATTCAATTAAGAAAAATAGCTACTGGCAGGAGCCTTCGGAAGGCGTGAGAAGTGGAAGTTGAGGAGGTTATTGCTGAAACTCCTGTTATGGGCTATATAATAAATAAAAACAATGCTAGAAACTATAATTACTAAATTAGTTGAATCTGTAGTATTTGAAAATAGCCAAAATTGGTTACAAATAACATCTGAAAAATTCAAACATATCTATAAAAATAAACTTCTTGAATATTATCATGAACGCACTTCATATTATTCGCGATTTAAAACCATAATAAGAAAAGACTCTCCTCTTTTATTTAAAGACATATACCTTCATCAAAGAATTCAACGCTTAGATGATTCTAAAATATTTAAAATTGAAAGTCCAAATCAATTCTTTCAAAGTAATAAATACTCCTTAATTATAGGAGAAGCAGGAAGTGGAAAATCCACTTTATCGAAATATATGTTCCTTGAAAGCATTAAGGAGTTGAAATCAATTCCCATTTTAATAGAGCTACGCGACTTAAATCCTTTTGATGGGAAGATTGATGAGTATATTTCAAATATAATATTTGAAAGTAGAATTGCAACATCAAGTAGAATTTTACAGGAACAGCTTAAAAAAGGGAGTTTTATTTTTTATTTAGATGGTTATGATGAAACTAGCACAAATAGATCTTTTGCAAAGAATTTGTCAGAATTCATTAATAGGAATAGTGAAAATATATTTTTTATCACGTCCCGACCAGGGGCTAATGTAGAATTTATCAACCGAACATTTACTTATAACATACTTCCAATAAATTTTAATGAAATTCCAACTTTTATTTCAAAGCAAGCTTTAGATGTTAACTTAGAAAAAGCTATTATTGATTCGATAAAACTAAACAATAAAAGATACATAACAGATTTCTTGGGAAACCCACTGTTGCTTTTAATTTATATTATCACATTCAGGAACAACCCTCAAATACCTCATCAGCGTTCAATATTTTATCGAAGGGTTATTGATACTTTGTTTATTGAACATGATTCAACGAAACTTGGATTTAGAAGATTATTTGAATCAAGTTTAAATCAAGAACAAATTCTAAAACTATTGGAAAACTTTTCGATAACATCATTCTTTGAAAATAAATTTGAATATAGGAAAGAGTATATATTCGAAAAGTTCGATTCTTTCGCAAATTTCTCTAAGCTAAGGTTTGATATTAATAATGTAATAATTGATTTAATAAAGTCAACTTCAATTTGGCAAGAAGATACAGGAGTATACTCATTTATTCATCGATCCTTACAAGAGTACCTTACTGCAGTTTATATTAAGAAGTTAGATAATGAAACTAAAGTGGATTTTTTTAAAACAATGAAAAGCTTAATTATTTCGAACAAGGTCAATGTGAAAGAAATTAAAAATCTACTTAACCTATATTATGAAATTGATGGATACTGTTACTACAAATACTTCGTTGTTTCAATTATTGCAGAAATAGAAGAACACATTAAAGTCAATAACAATGCTCCTGTATCAATTATTTCATTACTATATGACAGTGCTTCTTTAACTGTTCGTTATGAAGAAATAATCACAATAGCGGGGTATGCGAATATTGGATATGATTTACATGTTTTTCAAAATGATATATTTAAAATAATGGAAATATTGATGGAGGATAGATTATTAGAATTTGATCGTGAATTTAAAGTAAAATTACAAGATTACTTAGAGTATAATAAAGGAGAAGTAGATTCAATCTCATTAAAAGATAAAGAACTTCAAAAAAGTATACTTCCAAAAATAGAACCACAATGTATGTCTATCTTAAAATACATCTTAAACAAAAATAAAATAATTAAAGATTATATTTCTCATGTAGAAAGTTCAAATAGAGAATTATTGAAAATACTGAAAAGGAATTAATGTAATTCATAACAAATTGTGGTTGTTGGCAAATTGATACCTCAAAACACATGAAAATCGACTCGAAATTCTCTATATGCATACGTGCAAGGCATTAAGAACAACCCACCTAAATTATTTATCAATTTCCTCTCGAAGCATTTATTCCAGCCAATAATTTTTACCAGATTTGGAAGTCGCATCTTGATTTATCGCTAAACTAAACCGCGCTTTAGTCATCTCAGATGACAAGGACTTGATCCTGTTGTACTGACCTCTAACCAAATGCTATAACCAGATCATAAGGAGAACGCTAATGAAAAAACTGCTTGGCGTTCAAAAAGAGTAAGAGGACAAAGAGAAGGACAAACGAGAGCCATCCTCCAGGAGATAAAATCAACCCCATTTGTGTTACTAATGTGTTACCAAACAAAAAAGAGTTACGCGAATATTCACGTAACTCTTTGATACTCAGTGTGGGCGATGATGGATTCGAACCAACGACCCCCTGCTTGTAAGGCAGGTGCTCTAAACCAACTGAGCTAATCGCCCGATTATATTTACGACTTTTCGTAAGCGACTGCAAAGATATATTTCCTTTGTAAATGAATCAAGTGTTTGGTAATTTTTTTTGTAAAAAATATTGTGGGCTTCCCCATCGTTAGAATGGCACACTTTGCGTAATTTTACATATCATCGCCAATTTGTATATTAAAAGCGCTGGTTGCTAGCTAAAAAACGTATGGAAGAACCCCATATCATAATCGTCGATCCGCCTAAAAAACGGAAACCTTTGGTCAATCGCTTGCTGCGGCGAGTGCTTTGGACGTTCGCCATTGCCTTCGGCCTACTAATGCTCACTTCCGTGGTGATCGCCGCTTTCTTCGAAAAGCAAATTGGGGACCAGCTCATCAGCGAAATTAATAAGCAACTCAAGACAGAGCTCACCGTCGAATCTTTCGAACTGTCGCTGCTGTCAGGCTTCCCTAAGGTATCAGCCAATCTCAAAGGCGTCGTTCTGGCCGATGCGATGAAGGGCAATTTGCTCGAAGCCGAGAATATTTCTTTCCGCTTTGGCTTATTGAGCCTGCTGAGTTCACGGATTCAGGTGAATTCGGTGCTCATCGAAGGTGGCGCACTCTACGTGAAGCGGGATCGAAAAGGACGCGTCAATTATGATATCGTTAAGTCCAGTGAGGCGGCTTCCGGTGAAGCGACTTCCAGTGAGGAACAAGAATTAGGAATTTCCCTGGAAGAAGCAAGCTTTCGCGATGTTGAACTGATCTACGAGGATGCGCGTGCTCGCCAGGAATTACGCATTTTACTTAATTCGGCCGAGCTATCCGGCGAATTTTCCAGCCAGGAATTTGAGATGTCGAGCTTCGCGGAGATGAAGTCAGAGTTCATTGAATTGGATCGCGAGCGATACTTTGTGGGTAAGCAGCTGGTCTACGATGCGCGGGTAAAAGTCGATTTTAAGAAAGGGATTTACTTATTTGAAAATGTGGATGTCGGGATCGCCGAAAATATTTTTAAGGTTGATGGTTCAATTAAGGAACACGTGGCCGGTATGGATTATGACCTAAAGGTTTCCAGTAATGAAGGGAGTATTGAAGCTGTTTTAGGGCTGCTGCCAGCCACGTATCAGAACTACTTCCGGGACTTTAAAAGTAAAGGAACCTTTCATTTCAATGCGGCGATCAAAGGGCTGCTTAACGCCCGTCAGAATCCAAGTGTGCAGGCCCGTTTTGGTTTGCAAGATGGCCAGATCAGCAGCGCTCGCCTGGGCAAAGCGCTTAAGGATGTGACTTTTACTGCCCGTTTCAATAATGGGAAGTCCAACAATAATAAGACCTCTACTTTTGAAATCGCTGATTTCCGTGCCTATCTGGATCGAGAATCTGTGGCGATGCAACTAAAGATCGATAACCTTGATGACCCACGGATCGATTTTAGTCTGAACGGGACCTTACCCTTGGCTTCGATCTACGGATTATTCGACCAGCCTAATATTTCCCAAGGTGAAGGAAAAATTGAATTTAAAGACCTGATCCTGAAGGGGCGGGTCAAGGATATGCTCAATCCTCGTCGTGTGAGTCGCGTCAAGACAGGAGGAATGCTCGAATTTGATGATGCCGGGCTAACGATCAACAACGAGACGCTCATTTTCGATCGTGGACAAGTACGTTTGCAAGATAATAGCCTCATCGTCGAAGACGTCCGTGTGGAAGGCGCGGGTAGCGAGCTGCTGTTGAGTGGAAATTTTCTCAACGTCATTCCGGTTTTATTCGCCGATTCGGTCAATTCACAGCGCGCCGAGTTACGTTTTCAGGCCCAGCTTGATGCGTCCAATCTTGATCTGGATCGCATTGTGCAAATGACGCAGGTGCAGGTGGAAGAGAGCGAAGTACAAAAAGCAGTTTATGATTCCTTGCGTGTGGCTCAAACGCAGAAGAGAGCGTTCTTTACCAACTTCCTGAATGGTACTTTCCAGGCAAAAATTGAAGCGTTTAATTATCGAGAAATCGAAGCGCAGGATTTTACCGGTAGCCTCGAATTTGATAACAGCATATTGAAAATCCTCGGTAATACCCAGGCGATGGATGGCCGCTTCAATCTCGACGGCACCGCCTTTTTTGAAGATGAGCCGCGACTTGAAGCTCGGATTATTTGTGATGATATCGACGTACGGGAATTCTTCCGGCAAGGGGAGAACTTTGGCCAGGAAGTCCTACAGTACAAGCACGTCAAGGGACGTTTGGAAGCCAAGCTGGCCGTCAATGCGTATTGGGATCGCGAAGGGCGGTATCAAAATGATCGGCTCAAGGTGTTCGGAGATGTGAGTATTAAAGATGGAGAGTTGGTGAATTTTAAAATGTTGTACGACTTTTCCGATTATATCAAAATTAAAGACCTACAGCGCATCAAGTTTACCAACATGCGCAACTGGTTGGAGGTAAGTAAGGAGAAGGTGCATATTCCGGCGATGTTCCTTCAGAGCAATGCGCTCAATATGACCATCAGCGGGCAGCATTCGTTCGAAAACGATATTGATTATTCGATCAAAGTTAACGCCGGGCAAGTGCTTTGGAATAAGCTACGTAAATACGATCCTAACCGCAAACCACAACCCGCTAAGAAGAAAGGCTGGTTCAATCTTTATTACCGCATTTGGGGTACCGTGGATGACTACGATATGAAATCAGATAAGCGAGCGGCCAAAAAGCGCTTCCGCCTCAGTGAGAATCGCAAAAAGGAAATCCAGGCGGCCCTGATTAAAGCTTTCGGTCGAAACCAAATCGATCTTAGCGACGAACCCAGTGACTGGAACGATGATGATAACATCCCCGAGTATCAAGGCGGAGAATCCGGCGATGATGAATTTCTGGATTTTGAAGTCGAAGGGCAATCTTCCGATGAGGAGGAAGAATTCATGTGGGAAGAGGAAGAAGGTGGTGGTGGAAAATAGAACTAAGTATTCGGAATAATTATCAGCCTCTTAATTCAAATTCAATCAATATTGATTATTGAATATTCAGTATTTACCTATCCATACAACTCATAATGCACCTGCGACTTATTGTAACCCATCTCAAGGATTAATTTGGCAACGGCTTCATCAATCATGTTGCTCCAGCCACAGAGATAGAAATCAACATCAGGCCGTACCTCCGAATAGTGCTCTTGATAGATTTGATGGACGTAGCCACGGTAACCTTCCCAATTCTCCTCTCTAGACAGCGCAATTGAGTATTTGAAATTGGGCATGGTCTGTTCCAGTGCTTCAAACTCATGGCGATAAAGAATGCTATCCGCGTAACGCGTTCCAAAGATCAAATGAATATTGCGATGGGCTAAGCCCGCTTCACGGATGTGATGGATCATACTGCGGAAGGGCGCTACCCCGGTACCGGTACAAATTAGAACGAGATCTTTCTCAATCGGCTGCGGCAAGACAAAAGTGCCCGAAGGCCCTTTGAAACGAATGTTACTGCCTTCTTCGACTTCTTCAAACAAATAGCGCGTAGCGGCACCGCCTTCCAGTTGAACGATGCAAAACTCCAATAGCTGGCCCTCTGGTTCTGGCGCATTAGCAATAGAATAACTCCGCCAGCGCTTCAACCGCTTTTCACTAATCGGCAAATCCATCGTCACAAATTGCCCCGCAGTAAAAGGCAATGGTTCTTCTACTTTTAGCCAAAATCGTTTCGTGTTCGGCGAAGCATCTTCGATTTTTTTGACCGTACTATCGTACCACTTCCACGGCATATTCTTTTTAAAATTTACTTAATTAAAATCTAATAGCAAAGGGGGTATAACTTCTTTTCATTCAATCATTTCCTCATATTTTAAAAACACCTCAAATCCTTTTCGGTTGAAATAAGCCCAAACTTCTTCGCTGGAACGATCACTGGACGCTAATACAAAATCACCACCCCAAGCGCCCAAGGATTTGACTACACCCGGAAAATCGGGAAATAATAAGGTTTGCACAGTAGGTCGTTGTAAGCGCCGACTCAATGTTCGTTCGTGCATTTGCAGCAGTTGTTGAAACAGATCCAGACGCTTGCAGCGGCTCAGAGATTGACTCAGCTCGCTGATTTGGGTAATAGTCCTGGCATCAACTTCCTTTTGCTGTCGATATTGCTGAATGCCTTCGCGGCTGTCCTGCTTTTGATCCAGATATACGAAGTAGAGTTGATCTTGGAAAGGCGGTACAAATTTCACTGGACGGACCTGAGGTTGTCCATCTTGCAATTGATAGAAAATAGGTCCCGCCGCTCCCGCGCAGGCAATATCATAACCCGATCCCCCAAGCGTCTGAGCAGAGAGTTCAAATGGATCGGCACCGCTCCACTGCGCAAGATTGTAAAGCAGGGTAGAGCTGCTCCCTAACCCCCAAAGCCGGGGGAATTCTAATTTGGTAATGGCTTGAAGGGTATTTCGGTGTTGCAAGAAATCAGGAACTTGCCGTCGACATTCCAAAAGCATGCTCTGTAGGCGCTCGGCGATTTGTGCGTCGCTAGTGCTTAATACAGAGAGTTCCGGCAATTGAAACTCAGCGTCAAACCAAGCTTGCCCATCCGCATCCTCGCTACGCCATTTAAGGGTTGGGGGAGTCGTACCGGGAAGCGGTTCAATCTCAAGGGTTTGTCCAAATCGACTAGGTAAGGCCAAGGCCAGGGCACCATCCAATACAAAGTATTCGCCACTGAGCAAGAGCTTGCCCTTGGCCCGAAATTGCTGGGGTTGATCGCTTTGGGGTGTCAGAGGATTAAAATCTTTTGGAAACAGTAGTTTTACCTTTGCGTACTCGAAGGCCGTCCAGGAACAATCGTACGGCGTTGAAAGAAATCACCTTGTCCATAAAATGATCGATAGTGGCTTCTTTCTCCTTGTCCGAAGCTTCTAGATGATTCAGAATATTCATCAGGTGCATTTTCATATGCCCTTGCTGAATACCTGTGGTGACGAGTGAGCGGACGGCTGCAAAATTCTGGGCCAGCCCCGTCGCGGCAATAATCATCATTAGTTCTTCGGCGCCGGGATGGCCAAGGAGTTCCAAAGAACGGCGCGCCATGGGGTGTAGTTTGGTGAGTCCACCGACCGTACCGACCGCCAAGGGTAAGTCTAGCCAAAATCGAAAGACACTGTTTTCAACCGTACACGAGCTCAAGCTACGATATTGTCCGTCTCGGGCGGCGTAGGTATGCCCACAAGCCTCGATCGCCCGGAAGTCATTGCCCGTAGCCAAAACGACAGCATCAATACCGTTGAATATACCTTTATTATGTGTTGTAGCGCGATAAGGATCAATCTGAGCGATTCGGATGGCCTTGCTAAATTTATCAGCAAAGGCTTCTGCGTCCATCCCCCCGGAAAAATGCCCAAGGTCTTCTACCTTGCATTCTACCCAAGTGCGGACGACACATTGCGGTGTATAATTCGAAAGAATCGCCATAATGACGGTTAACGCTCGCTCTTGTTCGGAGAAATCTTCGCGCTGAGCGACAAAGCGTTCGAGTGTTTGGCCGAAAGATTCTAGGACGGAGTTAATGAAATTAGCGCCCATAGAATCACAAGTCTCAAAAGTGACTTTGAGCTGGTAATAGTTCGGCTCTTGATGCGTGAGATCAATAGGGGTAATCTTAAGAATCCCGCCACCTCGCTTTTCCATATTGTGTGTGATGGAGGCGGCATCTTCCCGTAAAGCAATTTCTAACTCGGGGAAGATCGCTTCAAGTTGGCTAAAGTCACCGGACCAGCTAAAATGCACTTGTCCGACTTTTTGCGTATCAATGACCTTAGCACGGAAGCCTCCGCGAGTCATCCAGAATTTTGCGGCGCTGGACGCAGCGGCGACCACAGAGCTCTCTTCGATGACCATTGGGATGGCGTAGGTCTTGTCGTTGATCACGAAGTTAGGCGCTACGCCATAAGGCAAATGGAAATTACTGATGGTATTTTCACTAAATCCGTCCAGGATGCGTTGCTGTTCTTCGTTGGATAACCAATAGCTGGTCAATTCTCGCATCACATTCTCGGGATCTTTGAAGAAGTTTTCAACGATCCAACGGAGTTTGCCACGCTTGGATAATTTCGAAAAACCTGAAATTGATTTAGGCATTGACTAATAAGTTTGTGTTTTGCAAACAGTTGCAAATTCTGCTTGCACAATCTGTTTCTTTCAGGGCTTTTGTTGGGGAGTATGGTTGTCTTATTTTATCTTCAAAAAAGCATTCGCTAGTTCTAACCCTTGTACTTGTGCACTAACGTATTCTCGCAATTGTTCGTAATCACCACGTGCATAACGTAAGAAACCGGAGGCTTGGCCGTATACACTTGGTATAGCTAATTTATTAATTAAATAATAGCCGTCCAAAAAATTGCGAACACCACCCGAGATTATGACTTGCTGGCAACGTACTTGGTCACCTAGTTCTTCAAGGATTTGCTTGCTTAGTGTGACCATTTCCTCGGCACTATGTCCCACCATGGCCAACTGACTGTAGATGGTCTGTTTTTCCGGCTCACTGCGGAGTAGCTCAAGTTTGGAAAAGTTGGTGCCGCCGTTAGCCGCAAAGTCGATCGCGGCCAGCGGAAGCTGGAATAGTGCTTTTAGACTCTCGTATCCCATACCTTGCCCAACTTCTTTGACGATAATCGGATAGGTCGCATGAGCAAGTACTTGTTCGATCGTTTGCAAAGGTGGGCGTCTAAAGCGATCACCTTCCGGCTGCAACCATTCTTGCAGTGGATTCACATGGATAATCAATCCATCTGCCCGGAGTTTATCAATGAGCTGATCGACACGAAATAATTCATTATGGTCGATAAGTTGCTCTAATTGAGCGACGCCCAGGTTAGCAAAGAAAGGTAAATCATCACCAATAGTATTGCGCAGATCGAAATCGGCGAGTCGATCATCATCCCAAAGTAAAGAACGACACGAACCTAGTCCCATCCCCATACCAAATTCCCGACAAGCACGGGCCAGATTGTGGTTGATCGTGTAGGCGAGCTGGGTGCCGCCGGTCATACTCGATACCCACATAGGGGCTTGTACTGATTTGCCCAAGAAAGATAAGGCCGGCAAAGTCCCCGGTAGAGGGTGTGCAGCCAATAAGGGCTCGTAATAGAACCTCTGATCCAGCTGCCCCGCTTCGATTTGAGACTTAAAAGCCAATTCAATATGGTCTTTTTTACGCTCAGCGGCGGTTGGATCATGGTCGGATGGAAGATGGTCCTTCAATACTTTGGTTATCAGTGACATATTTTAAATTATCATGCGCAAATTTAGGTCATTCGACGGACATAACCTATTTCATCAGATTTTCAAACAAAAGTAGCCCCGAATGGTTGAATGAAGTCCAATTGAAAAGTGCGCTTTGAAAAAGTTGTGCGATATTTTAACTGATTATCAGGTAGTTATAATGGGGTGTGCTGACTTTTTTTGAACTGAGCTTGTTTTTTGAAGCAAAGAGCGGTACCTTTGCAGTCGCAAAAAATCACATTGTTTTTTGTTCGTATTTAATCATAACATTTAAACTTAGTAATAAGGTGGATACTTTAAGCTATAAGACCCAATCGGCTAAAAAAGAAACGGTGGAGCACAAGTGGTACATCGTGGATGGAGAAAATCAGATCGTCGGTCGATTGGCGACTCAAATTGCGCATATCCTTCGTGGCAAGCACAAGCCCAGCTATACCCCACACGTTGACTGTGGCGATTATATCATTGTAATCAATGCGGATAAAGTACGTTTTACCGGATCTAAGCTGGATCAAAAAGAATACATCACTTTCTCTGGTTACCCCGGTGGTCAAAAACGTCGCACTGCTCGTGAGCAGATGGAGAAAAAGCCGATCTCAATCATTGAGAGCGCGGTGAGAGGGATGTTGCCTAAGAATCGTTTGGGCCGCGCGATGTTCAAAAAATTGTTCGTTTACACCGGTGAAGAGCACCCACACATCGCTCAGAAGCCTGAAGCACTCGAACTCTAATTTCAATCAAAAAATCTAAATTATTAGTTATATGGAAATGATCAACGCCATCGGCAGAAGAAAGGCATCCGTTGCCCGTATCTATCTGACCAAAGGAGATGGAAAGATCGTAGTGAATGGTAAAGACTACAAAACTTACTTCCCACAACCTCACATTCAAGCTAACCTCACCGACCCTTTCAGTACAGTTGATATTGAAAGCAGCATTTATGACCTGAAAGTGAACGTTAGCGGTGGTGGATTCAAAGGCCAATCTGAGGCAATCCGGATGGGTATTGCTCGTGCCTTGGTGAAACTCAACGAGGACTTCCGCAAGCCTTTGAAAGACAAGAAGTACTTGCGTCGTGATGCACGTGTGGTTGAGCGTAAGAAATACGGTAAGCCGAAAGCACGTAAGAGCTTCCAGTTCAGCAAGCGTTAATGCTGGTTGTTGCGAAGCAGTTGTTTCACAATCCTATTTACTATTCACAATTAACAATTTTAAAAAATGGCTAAACCAACATATAAAGAATTGCTGGATGCAGGCGTACACTTCGGACACCTCCGTCGTAAGTGGAATCCTAAGATGGCACCTTACATCTTCATGGAGCGTAAAGGTATCCACATCATTGATTTGAACCGGACCACAGAGTGCCTCGATGATGCAGCAAACGTGATGAAGCAAATCGCTAAATCCGGTCGTAAGATCCTTTTTGTAGCAACTAAAAAACAAGCGCGCGATATCGTAGCTAAGGCTGCACGTAGCGTAGAAATGCCTTTCGTAACCGAGCGTTGGTTGGGAGGTATGATGACTAACTTCTCGACGATCCGTAAGTCTGTGAAGAAAATGAACACCATCGAGAAGATGTTGACCGATGGTAGTGCTTCCAGCATGACGAAGAAAGAGCGTTTGACGCTGGAGCGTGAGAAGAATAAGTTGGAAAAAGTATTGGGTGGTATCGCTAACTTGAACCGTTTGCCTTCTGCGATGTTCATCGTAGATATTCACCACGAGCACATTGCGTTGGCTGAGGCTCAAAAATTGGGCATGCGTACCATCGCGATGGTGGATACCAATTCAGACCCAACGACTGTAGATTCTGCGATTCCTGCAAATGATGACGCTTCTAAGTCGATCCGAATCATCACCGAATACATGGTTGAAGCGATTCGCGATGGTTTGAACGAGCGTAAATCAGCTAAAGCAGACAAAGAAGCTGCAGCTAAGTAAGTATTATCTTTTTTGATTGATTAACCCGATATAATACTATTAAGACATGGTTAAAATTTCAGCCGCCGACGTAAAAAAACTGCGTGAGCAGACTGGTGCCGGTATGATGGACTGTAAGAAAGCACTGACCGAAGCCGAAGGTGATTTCGAAAAAGCCATTGAAATTCTGCGTAAAAAAGGTCAAAAAATGTCCGCCAAGCGCGCTGATCGCGATGCTAAAGAAGGTGTGGTCATCGCTTTGAACTCTCACAATAGAAATAATGGTGTAGTAATGCGCCTGAGCTGCGAAACTGATTTTGTTGCTAAGACCGATAGCTTTATCGACTTGGCGAAATCTATCGCAGAGATCGCATTGAAAAACCTGCCCGCTACAACTGATGATCTGATGGCGCTACCTTACGCTGATGGTTTGACGGTAGGCGAAAAGATCACCGAGCAAATTGGTGTGATTGGTGAGAAACTGGAAGTAAACAACTATTACAATTTGCAAACTGCAGCTGGTGAAGGTCAGGTGATTCCTTACATCCACATGGGCTACCGTGCGGGAGTAATCGTTTCCTTGAACCTCGAAGGTCCTGATTATATCGAGCCGGGTAAAAATGTTGCTATGCAAGTTGCGGCGATGCGCCCAGTTGCTGTTGATAAAGACGGCGTGGATGAAAGCACCATCGCTAAAGAGATCGAGATCGGTAAAGAGCAAGCCCGTCAGCAGGGTAAGCCAGAAGCCATGCTTGAGAAAATCGCTATGGGTAAGCTGAATAAATTCTACAAGGAAAATACCTTGCTGAATCAAGCTTACGTAAAAGATGGTAAATCTTCAGTAGCTGATTATCTGAAAAGCATCAATGGCGATTTGACGATTACAGATTTCAAACACGTCGAATTAGGATAATTTATTCCAAATAAAAAAAAGCGAATTACTCAGTTAATTCGCTTTTTTTTTGTCCGTAGGTCAGTGTTGATCACTTTTGGCAAATTTTGTGGAGAGGTGAAATAAGGCAGAGAAATGTCCGCAGCGTATATAGATATGTTAATCGATTTTTTTCAGTCGCCTCGGAGAGCAAATTTTATTAAAGAACTATTAATTTTACATCGTCATAAGTACGATCATTTTAATGGTCAATCAATTCTCATCTTAACCAGAGCAAATAAATGGCTAATAAGTATAAAAGAATCTTGTTGAAACTCAGTGGTGAGTCTCTCATGGGTGATCAGGGATATGGTATTGAGCCCGGAATGCTTCGTCACTATGCAGAACAGATCAAGGAACTGATCGATGATGGTGTAGAAGTGGCGGTAGTGATCGGCGGTGGTAATATTTTCCGTGGTTTACAGGCACAAGCCTCCGGTATTGAGCGTGTACAGGGTGACTACATGGGAATGCTAGCTACGGTGATCAATGGCATGGCATTGCAAAGCGCATTGGAAGGCATTGGCTTATATACGCGCTTGATTACGGCCATTGAGATGAAACAGATTGCGGAGCCTTATATTCGTCGTCGTGCGATTCGGCATTTGGAAAAAGGGCGTGTCGTTATCTTTTCTGCCGGCACCGGTAGTCCATATTTCACAACCGACTCTGCGGCGGCACTTCGTGCCAATGAGATCAGTGCTGACGTTATTTTGAAAGGAACACGTGTGGATGGAATCTATACCGCTGATCCTGAGAAAGACCCCCATGCGAAGAAATTCGATAAGTTGTCTTTTGCTCAGGTGATTAGCTTAGGGCTTAGCGTGATGGATATGACGGCTTTCACCTTGTGCCAGGAAAATAATCTACCGATTATCGTTTTCGATATCAATAAGCACGAGAATCTCCGACGTATTATCAAAGGCGAAGCCATCGGTACCTTGGTCGAAGGCTAATATTTACCATTTAAAAATGGAAATAAAGGCCAACTTGTCCTCCTAAGCTTTGTCTGGGATTATCTTTTAGTTCTTCTGTTAAAGCATATCGGTACTGCATGTCCAAGCGAGCACTCCAGCGTTTGGCAAAGCGATATCCAATACCTAAGTTAGTTTTTAAATAGAACAGATTAAAACTGCGATCATTGCTTGTAACAATACGTTCTAACACAGAACTTGCAGTTAGAGACTGTTCGGGACTCGTCACCGGATTCATGTTGTACACATTATAGTTGTAAGTCACTTCTTCTTTCAATCTTATCATTAGTTGTGAGCCAACACCTAAAGCGATAAACCACCTTTGGTTGATTGGGGCGTAAGTTTCTAGGCCCAATTCAAAGGCATAGATACGGCGCGAGCCGTTAAAGCTGATAAACTCTTCATACTGCTGCGTAACGGGGTTGAAAACCGTATTCAGATCATTAGCAAACACCTCTTCCTGAGCTCGGAGCGCGGAGTCCTCCTCCTTTGATTGCTGCCTTTGCCATGCTAAGCCTACTTTGGCCTGAATGGCCAAGCGTGAAAAGATTGGAACGGTGACACCCAAGCCCGCTTCTTGTATGATATTGGGTTTGGTTTCATTATTACCGTTGCTCATACCGTAGTAGGTGCCGACCAGTAAAGGACCACCCGCCTGCGGGCAAACTTTTGCTATTGACTTATTTTTTGGGATTATGATGTCTTCCGTCAGTTCAAGCTCGACGGTCGATGGCATTAATGCGATGTTACCTGGTATGAAGGCTAAACTGTTAACCGTTGTTCTTGACGATTCAATGTTTTCATTTGGTGGTGTTGGTAGAAGGTTTGCGTTGGTTGAAGAAGGAGTGGTTGTGGGAGTATTTTGCTTTGTATTTGAAGAGTTGACTATAGTATTTTTGCTGGAATAAGAATTAGAAGTCTGAGAGCGAACAGGAGTAGTAGATTGCTCGGACTTTAATGTTGCTGTAGTGTTAACTATTGGATCTTCGGTCGCAGGGATAGCTGGTACTGCGGAATCCGCAATATTGAGCTGAGGCGCGGCGCCAGAAACGGGGAAATGCTGTAATTCAGCTTGACCGGGGAATATCCACAAAACGCCGAGTAGACCAATACCTCCTGCCAAGAGTCCTAGCCACCACCAAGCGGCTTTGGGCCGGTCTTTTTCATCCAAACGCGCAGCCATATCCAGCCAATCGCTCTCATCGAACGGCTGCTCGGGCGGCTGATTCAGTTGATCCTTTAATTGATTCCAGTATGCGTCAGACATTTTCCTTCTTTATTTTTTTATATGCTGGTTGCAATGATTTTTTTAAATGACTTTTGGCTCTAGCCAGATTCGATTTTGATGTGCCTACGCTAATGTTCAACATCTCGGCAATCTCAGCGTGTTTATAACCTTCTATCTCATGCAAGTTGAACGCCATGCGATAAGCGGGAGGCAGAGCTTGTACGGCCTTTAAAAGATCTTCGTAGGCCATTTCTCCGGGTAAAACGACAGCTTCGGGAGGTAGTTTATAATCCGCAATTTCTTCAGACTCGGGGTGTTTGTGGTGCTTATGATGATAGTCGATTGCAGCATTCACCAATAAGCGCCTCAACCAAGGCTGAAAGGGCATCGCTGGATTATAGCGATCGATCTTGCGGAAGACTTTTAAAAATCCGTCGTTGAGCATTTCTCTGGCTTCATCCCGGCTGCGCGCGTAGCGTAGACACAAATTCAACCCCAAACTGTAGAATTGCTCGTACAGTTTACGCTGACTGAGTCTGTCGCCTTTGAGGCAACCTTGAATAATGTTCTCCAGATGATTAGACATAAATCGTATATCTACTGCACTATACTAGCAAATAAGGTCAGATGGTTGCGTGTGGTCTAAAAAATATTCTTGGCTACTATCTTGGGCTATTGTCCGGCCATGGCAATTGTCGCCAGACTAATGTTTTTACAAGATGCTTTTAATAACTGCTGAGCACAGGCTTCTAGCGTCGCACCTGTAGTCAGTACATCATCGACGAGGAGTAGATTAAGGTTGCGGATGCGCTCTGGCTGTTTCACGGTAAAAGCGGAACCGACATTTTGTAGGCGTTCCAGCCGTGTTTTATTGGTCTGACTTTCGCCGTAGGTGGTTCGGATCAGACTATAATTTTGCCAAGGCACTTCCATACTATTCGATAAGCCCTCAGCAATTAAGGCACTTTGATTGTAACCACGTAGTTTTACCTTCCGAGGATGCAGGGGGACAGGAATAATGGCATCTACGCCTCTGTAATGTGGGCTTTCCCTGAGCTGGCGACCTAGTATCTCACCGAGCTTAATCCCAATTTGGCGCTGTTGCTTATACTTTAGGTGATGGATCAATTGTTGTACCCGTCCGCCTTTTGAAAAGTGATATAATGCTGTTCCGGTTTGAAAAGGGAAGCGCCCCCAAATGCGATCGGTGAATGGATTCTCCTTCTCTAAATGGTAATTAGTTTTTGGGAGATGATAACGACAACTGAGGCATAGTGACTCTAAGCCCGGTGCAATATTCCGGTCACAGGCCAAGCATAAATGAGGGTAAAATAAGGATAGGAATCCTTCGTAAAGTGCTCTCGCAGTCGTCATCTACGAAAGATAATAATAAGTTGCTTGAAAAAGGAGAGAATAACGATTTTAGAGGTATGAACCAGGCAAATGGGAAGTGAGAGAACAAGGCATCTAAAGGAGTGAAAAACCAATCTTTTTTGAGCCCTAAAATGAAAAAACGTCTGCCCGGTTTTCACTGGACAGACGCATCAAAACAAAACGAAAAACCAACTTTAAACAAGTCTTTTATGTACTATCAATAACTATTTCTAGTTAAAGTTTGTTGCAATGAAAGTGTTAATAATTTCCTAAAAAAACTTCAAAAAAGCAACTATTCCTGAGCTTTTAAACGAACTTTAAAGTCTTCTTCCTGACCATTTCGATTTACGGTCAATTTCAACTGGTCTCCTACCTTGGCGCGACCAACAATCTCTTGTAATTGTGGTGCCGATTTTACCTGTCGATCGTCAATAGCGACGATAACATCATTGGGCAATAAGCCAGCATATTGAGCGGCACTACCATCCATAATGTTGACAACGACGACACCCTGAGTAATTCCCAAGCCAAGTTCTTGTGCTAGTTCGTTATCAAGATCATTAATGCCGATACCGAGGTAACCACGTTGGTAACTTCCAAATTCAATAATGTCATCTACAATTTTGGTCATCATGTTCACCGGAATAGCAAAGGAGTAACCGGAAAAATAGCCCGTGCGGGTGGCTATTGCGGTATTAATTCCGAGGAGACGACCTTGCGCATCGATTAATGCGCCACCACTATTGCCTGGATTTACTGCTGCGTCCGTTTGGATAAAGGCCTCAATGGCATCATTGCCACTGATGATATCAATATCGCGTCCTTTGGCGCTGATAATTCCAGCAGTGACGGTAGAAGTCAAATCCAGAGGATTACCAACTGCAAGGACCCACTGTCCTACCTTAGCCAAATCAGAGTCGGCACGTCGTAGTGTGGGTAAGCCCTCTGCTTCAATTTTGAGTACGGCTAAATCAGTTCGACGATCGGTACCAACGATGGTCGCGCTGTATTGACGATTATCAAAAAGGGTGACTTCAACTTGATCCGCAAATTCTACAACGTGGTTATTCGTAACGATATAACCATCTTCGGAGATGACTACTCCGGAGCCGGTACCACGCTGTGGCATATTCGGCATGTTAAAGAAGAACTCGAAGGGATTACCTTCCGATTCATCTTGCTGGCGGCGGTTAGCATCCCCAGAACCCGATGCAGCTATGTGTACAACTACTGGCATCGCCTCGTCAGCGGCCTCGGTGAAATCGAAAGGCACATTGACAGAGCCTGCCTTTACATTAATATTTGAATTGACATTTTGAGCTGTATAATCGGGGGTTGGAGTCGGTGTTGTGGGCGCTTCTGATTGCAAAAGAGCTGTCCCTCCCAGCGTGATTAATCCGCCGATAGCACCCGCGATAATTAGGGATGTGATATTCTTCATTGGTGAATTATTTGGGTGATGAGTTAAAAAGCCAAAGATTATGGCCTCCTGGCTTACATTTTCTTTATGCAAAATTAAACGCCAAAGGGCCGCCATTGTTACCACAGGACTTTTTTTTAACACCTCATTAACAGCGGGAATACAATAGTGGAACTGGCACAACTTTTTATGCGTTTCTACGTAGGAAAAAAGAGCGCGATAGTCGATATTTTTTTGTCATTGCTTATTCAGCGTCATTTCTAACAAAAATGAGATATGACATCTACATTTATGTGCGTTAATACGTTCTAACGACTCAAGCCTTGATTTTAGATGAGCGCCTACGAGTTGGAATAACTAGACTTGGGTGTGCATTAAAGCAAGATGTGAATAATAGAGACGTTCTTTTAGCATGATAAAAGTTTTAAGAGAACATCTATTAATTTACGGGCATGTCCTTGTTTTTGGACAAAATAAGTAATTTAGCCCAAGGTGATCAATACGATAATAGTACATCGCAGTGTAAAGAAACTTCAGGATCAATGAAAAACTCCACCCTGTATCAGGGCGAAATCGATGTAGAGGGATTACTACAGCCTGAGACCAGTCTCGAGCTGAAACTACTGGAAAACAAAGCGTTTCGCCAGGGCCTCTTTTGGGGTAAACCTCGCTACGGGCATCCTGAAGGCAAGATTGTATTCCATATCCGAGAAATTCTCGACAATATTGAACGTTTGAACGTCACCGATGAAATACGTCAACAACTGCGTACAATTACCTTCGCACACGATACCTTCAAATACCTAGAAGCAAAGTCTGATTATCGTAAGCATCACGCTTTTCTGGCCCGGCAGTTTATGGAAGATTACCATACCGAGTCGGCGGTACTGGACGTTATCGAACTACACGATGAGGCCTATTACAGCTGGCGTCACCTCTTTATGTACGAGCAGCCAGATCGTGGGCATAGTCGTCTGGAAAATTTATTACAACGCCTGGGCCCCAATCGGCAACTCTTTTATCTCTTTTTTAAGTGTGATACCCGTACTGGAGATAAAAACCAAGCCCCTCTCCACTGGTTTGAAGCCGATATTCCGCACATTGATTTGGTAGATTTTTAAAAAAAATCTGTAATTGGAAACTTTTTCGCTCTGGCATCGGTTGGAAGCGGTGTTTTAGATATTGAAGTTGTTCATCAACTTCGGAGAGTCACTAGCAGGAGGATCTCTTCCGATTCTCACAAATATTTTTATCTTTATGATACTGATGACGAACAAAGACGAAAAAGTACAGCATCACGAGCGCGTTTTCGAACATGAGTTTTACCCTCATGCAGATGCGCTGTATAATTTTGCGTACAATCTGACTTATAATGAAGATGATGCTAGTGATTTGGTTCAGGAAACCTACATGAAAGCTTATCGCTTCATTGATAAGTATATCGAAGGGACTAATGCCAAGGCTTGGTTGTTTAAGATTCTGAAAAATGCGTTTATTAACCAATATCGCAAGAAGAGTAAACGACCAACTAAGGTAGATTTCGAAGAAATTATTAGCTATCACGACGAAGAGGATAGCAATTATTCCGGTCATATCGACCTGCGTCAGGAGATTTATCAAAGTATGATGGGAGACGAAGTGACCAATGCGGTCAATAAGTTGCCCGTTGATTTTCGTACCGTTATCCTGCTTTGTGATATTGAAGGATTTACGTACGAAGAAATCTCCAAGATTGTCGATATTCCAATTGGAACGGTACGTTCACGCTTACACCGTGCCCGGAATATGTTAAAAGACAAACTTAGCGTGTACGCTGAATCTCTGGGCTTCCAGGATAAGCGATCATAAGTTATTTTTTCATCTGGCTATGCTGATGATGATCAGAAAAGCTGTGGGGACCCTGGCGGCCAATGGTGCCGTTAGGGTTGCTTCATGCTAAAGCAGGAAGTTCATCAGCCGCCATAAAACCTAGATCAATGGGGAATCAACAAACCTATCAGGACCTCATCAGAAAAGTGAATATGTACCTGGATAATGAGTTGACCAAAGAGGCAGAAAGAGAGCTGCTTCATGACATCAAGCAAAACCCACTCTACTTCGAAGTGCTTAGTAAAGAAAAATCCTTCCGCGAGTTTATCAAAAGCCGGGTTCATCGCCGCAAAGTTTCTCCTGCCTTGATACAATCTATAAAAGATAAAATACGTATCGCCCCATCTTAGATCAGCCTACTGAAAGCTACCGACCTTATTATTCACACAAGTTGCTTATTTAGAATTGACCGCTCGTCAAGTGTCAAAATATCGTGTTATGCCCATTGGTTATGATTTTAGCCATTGACGTTGACTATCGTGAGACGACTGCCCTAGCTGCTGCTTGTTTATTTGAGCACTGGCAAGCTGCTCGTCCAGTGTATACGCATCAGGCGATAGTCACCACGATAGCTGATTACGAACCCGGACAATTTTACAAACGGGAGCTGCCGTGTATCCTGCAGCTCTTATCGGAGGTGTCGTATCCGCTATCCACGATAGTAGTGGATGGCTACGTTTGGCTGGGCGACGATAGTCGCCCAGGGCTAGGGGCGCATCTCTATCAGACCTTGCCGGATTCTACCCCGGTGATTGGCGTAGCCAAATCGTATTTTCATGCTAATGGCCCACAAATACGAGCCGTAAGGCGTGGGCAAAGTCAGAAGCCGTTGTATGTTTCTAGTGTTGGCGTAGATGTGGCACAAGCTGCTGCTTGGATTGAAAGCATGCACGGCCAATATCGCATCCCCGATTTGCTAAAGCAGGTAGATCTGTTGAGCAAAAGTTGGCCGGCGTTGTAGTAGTTGTAGTATTAATAAAGACTTGTAGTAGTAGAAGAAAGGTTTGGATAGTATTAACTTAGAGTGCTTTATAGAAAGCTGATCCGATAGAATTTTAAGCAGTTGTTGTTCCCCAAAATGGTCATCAAAAAAGCTAAGTGTATACTTTATAAGCCACATCCATTTATATTCAACTGGAGTAGTGTCATTATTCCTTTTATTATTACCTTTTTAGTCTTAATTCTATTTCAGCCTTTCAATTTCTCCACTTTTACAACGACATCCCTTTTAATCTGGGCTTCTTCATTTGGATTGATAGCGGCCACTAGTGTCCTTGTGGTGGTGAAGTCATTACAAAAACTATGGCCCAGAGCATTGGATGATGAGCGTTGGACAGTGGGAAAAGAGGTGTTACTGTTTCTTACGGTGATCATTGTCATCTGCCTTGCTATCTATTGTCTGTTCCTGATTCTCAATCCTCAACAAAACCATTGGTTTTTACTGCAGACTGTATTTGTACGGAGCATTCTGATAAGTATTTTTCCTATTTTGATTTTGGTTCTATACGAGCAGAGTCATTACCAACGAATAAAATGGAAAGAAGCTCAAGCACTTAATCGGGAATTACTCCAAAAGCAAATACCATCTCAAAAAAAAACATCTTCCGGGATCGATTCCAAAGTTATACTCACCGCGGAGAATCAAAAGATGGCGTTGCAAATTGATGCCGAAAGCTTGCTCTTTATCAAATCCGAAGGAAATTATGTAGAAGTGTATTATCAACAACGGAAGCACCTGCAGAAAAAACTGGTACGCAATAGTCTTAAGGCAATTAGTGAGCAATTACCCCAACGGCATTTCTTCCGCTGTCATAATCGCTACTTAGTTAACGTTTACCATATCCAAAGGGTAGAGGGCAATGCACGCAATTTGGAATTAATAATGACGAATCAAGAGTTGCAAATACCGGTATCCCGCGCTAAATCCCAAGCACTCCAACAACTGCTACAAGGAATCAACAAATGATATTTGTGACGGGGACTCCCATTCTTCCCAAATAGATGTCAATCCTTCCCAATATCCTTTATTGGTAAGTCTTTAAAGACTTATTAGCCTTTGTTTTGCCGCAACAAAATCAAAATGTAATAGCGACAATGCAGAAGTTTTTATGGTTGTTTTTCGTCATGGGGAGCCTGAATGTTGATGCGCAGGTATTTATCGAAAATAAAACTCAACATCGCTTCGCTCAGACTTATATAGGCTTGAATGTGCAAACTGTGCCTGCCTCCGGGCGATTGGTCTGGGATAATCAATCACAATCATTTCCAACGCATATCTTACCCCGTCTCACGATTGGTGGATTGCATTTTTGGGGAAAGCTGGATTTCAATATGAATATACCGCTTGGGGTATTGGCTGACGACAACTTAACCGAGGAAGGGACACTAGCGTTCAATACCGGGGCTGATTTGAGTGTGCGATACTATCCGTGGCGATTGAAGTACGATCGGCTGCGTCCTTTTGTGGGGGTATCCTTTAATACGATGCAATTGAGTCTGGGCGACGCGGTACAAGGTGAACGCATTGAAGGATTTATCACCTCTTCGTTTTTGGCTGGTCTTGCCTTTGCTCATCGTGGGTGGCAAATCAGCACCGAGTGGATGTTTATGCCGCAAAATGCGCGCGATTTTTATAGTGATAGGCAACAAAAGCACCGTTTTAAATTACCGCAATCTTATTTTTCAGTAGGATTGATCAAATATTTTGATTTTACCCTAGGAGAGGAGAAATCCAAGCAATCCGGTAGAACTAAAGCGATAGAAGAGCAACTATTAGCGCAGGGAAAACTCAATAGTTTTTCTCTGGGAATCGCACCTAATGGCTCGTATTTCACAAGTGCTCCTACATTTTCGGGAAACATCGAGTCATTGCCTCGCCACAAAGGGAGTTTCAATTGGGAATTTGGACTGGGATATCTCTTCCACAAAGCGAAGCTACACGCCGGCCTGACCTATCGAAATTACAGCTCAAATTCGCTCAGTTATAATTTGGAGCATGTCATTCGGCGGGAAGCGCTCTCCCTGGAAGTGTTTAAGTTTCTGTGGGACTATCATGGTTTTGTCCCTTTCTTGGGCGCGAGTTTGAGCGCAGAACGTTGGGCCACTGGATTATTTGAGGATGATGTACAGCAAGGGGACACTCAACGCAGTCGAATTTTTTCACCGGGCTTTATTTTTGGTTGGGATATCCTGCCTTCCCCATTGGAGACTTGGGTATTGCGTACGAATTTACGCTATTACCCTTTTCAGAGAATTCAGGATATAGATGGTAAGAGGTCGAGGGTAGATCAATTTGAATTCAATTTTATCCAATTCGTCTTCTATCCGAGTCGTTGGATCAATGTTCGACGTGCCAAGCGCGCCCATTAAGTCAAGAAGATAGTTGGAAATTATTAATTACAAATCAGCCTATCATTAGGCAAGCCTCATTTTTTATCTGCTAGCAGCTCTCTCACCGTCAGAAGGCTTTCTAGGATTGGAAGTTCTAACATTAAGTGCATTGCATCCTTCGTATCCACATAGCATTTACAGTATTCGTTGAAACGCAAGAAAAATAGTACTTTTGCGGGGTGAAAAAGACTGATTGTTATGTTGGATAAATTAGAAGCTATTCGAGATCGCTACATTTATTTGGAGGAGCAACTTTCCGACCCGAATGTCACTTCCGATATGCAGCGTTTTAAAAAAGTAAGTAAGGAGTATAAAGATTTAAAAGAGGTAGTAGATGCTTACTATGCTTATAAAGAGCTATTAGGAAATATCGCGACGTCCAAAGAGATGCTCAATGAAGATGATCCAGAGATGCAAGAAATGGCGCGCATGGAATTGGACGAGCTCTTGCCTGCACAGGAGGAAATGGAAGAGCAAATTAAAATCTTGTTGATTCCTAAAGATCCTGAAGATTCGAAAGACGTTATTTTGGAAATTCGTTCGGGAACGGGAGGAGACGAAGCGAGTATCTTTGCGGGTGATTTATACAAGATGTACAGCCGGTATTTTGATATTCAAGGCTGGAAAGTTGAGGTGCTGAATGTCAATGAAGGAACCGTTGGAGGATACAATAAGATTGTGCTTGAAATCTCGGGCGAAGAGGTGTATGGGAAACTGAAATTCGAATCGGGCGCACATCGTGTACAGCGGGTCCCCAAAACAGAATCTCAAGGCCGTGTACATACTTCTGCAGCTACGGTCGCGGTCATGCCAAAGTTTGAAATGGAGGACATTGATATCAATAAAGCCGATCTGAAAGTGGATACCTTTCGTTCGAGTGGTGCCGGTGGACAGCACGTCAACAAAACTGAATCCGGGGTACGATTTACACACCTTCCTACGGGCATCGTGGCGGAAAGTACGGATGGTCGTTCACAGATCAAGAACCGTGAGATCGCCATTCAGCGGCTTTACGCTAAGATATACGAGACCCGCAAGAATGAGCACGACAGTGCCGTCGCCGCCCAGCGTCGCTCCTTGGTGGGGACCGGTGATCGCTCTGGTAAAATCCGTACCTACAATTATCCACAGAATCGCGTCACGGATCATCGCCTGGAAGGAGATGTGAAGAACTTCAATCTGCAACAGGTCGTCAACGGCGAGATCGAGCCAATTATTGAGGCTTTACTCATCGTTGAAAACGCCGAGAAGATGAAAGCTGGGGAAGCGGAAGCCTAATTTTTGCCTCATCTACTATCCTAGAAATCCATTCCTAAAGAGAAGTAAAACCGTGGATCTTGTACGACACGTGTTTCTATCCCCCATGCGTAGTCTAGGCGAATGAAATAGCCAAATAGCATGGTTCGAACACCGAAGCCATAACCCGCCACGATCGGATCGCGGAAATAATTCACTTTGACGTTGACCGTTGGTGGATTCTCCAGAAAAACAGTATTGAGCGGGCTCTCCTGGCTGAAAGGTGTAGGGCCCTGCCAAGCTGTTCCCATATCAAAGAAACCAATAAGCTGGAAATTGCGGAAGAACGATGAGCGAATCCGCCGTGAGAAATATTTGAAGATAGGCACGCGTAGCTCTGTATTCATCAGCGCAAAGCTATTACCATTGCGAATATTATAACGGAAGCCCCGCAGGTTACTAGCCAAGGTTTGAAAGGCAAAGTCGTCCTGTGCAGGGAAAGGAATTTCGTTGTTGAAACGTTGTAAAAGCCAGTTGTCCACACCGCCAAGGAAATACAAGATTTTCTCCGAGCCGAAAGAAGTTGCTCCGGCTACCCTGACGGCAAGGATGGAGTGTTTACCCAAACGCTGATAATGTCGAGCATCCAAACCGATCACAGTCATCACACCATCATTGAGGTCGAAGCTAAACTCATCCAAGATATCAATCTGGAATTTTTTCAAAACCTCAACGTAGAATTTATAGCGCGTGCCATTTTTGATATTAGGCGCTACGTCCAGGGTATTGTCGAAGACATATTCTACCCGTAGACCGAAACGCTGCTGATCTAGGGTAGGCGTTTCGAGCGAATTGCGGTCGGTCGCCAACAAGAATGACTTGTCGAAACGCAAGGTAGCGGAACCACGAATACTTGTAAAAATATCCAGCGGATAGCGCACCTCCATTTGTGTCAGGAAGATTGTTTCTTTTGCCAGTCCCGGTACGGGTTGACCATTGTCTAGCCCAAATCTTAAATTTCGACGATAAACCGCATACCGCTTATCGAGACGTTTCTTTTTATCATCAAATAAGATGAAGTACTCGGCACCATTAAATCGCACGGGAATACGTATGCCCATTTCAAATTGATAATCTTCAAAGAGATCTTTGAAATTGGCTTTTAGCAGAATGCCGGGCGGTGGATAGCTATACGCTTCCCGAGTACCGGCATAAGAATCCAAACCACCAAACAAAAGGCTATTGTCGAGTTGAGTCGTGACAAAATCCGTGCGGAATTTCAAGCGATAAGGTGTAATACGAGCTGGTCGAAAACGAATGACTTTATTGGTCGGCAGTGGCCGCAATACAGTTGGATCACTGAGTACAATATCCTCTTCGGGTGGACGTGTGATGGTAACGCCTTCATCATCCTCTTCGACCACAACCTGGGCAGGGACTTCCGTATCATCAAATTCACTCTGGAAGAGATAATTGTCGATGTCGATTTTTCCGGTATCGGGTTCTGAGATGGCAATATCGTCTATCGTAGTGTTGTCTTCTTCGGGCTCTTCTTCTTCGATAACTATCTCCTCGGGTTCCTCATTATCAATTTCGGGGACGACGAAAATCGGCGTCTCCTCTTCTCCTTCATCTGGTGTTACTGTATTCGGGTTAGAGGAGGTCGATCGACGAGATAAGCTACCCCCAGCCATAGTAAGGCGCTGCTCGTGGAAGCGCGTAGCTATCGGTGAAATAACCGAATCAGGCCGGCTATCCATGACGAAGAAGGAGTAAATACCATCTTCATAGATACTTTGGATGATCTTGCCACTTTTTGGAGCGGTATGTTGCGATACGATGTTCCGGCGATAATTACTCGCGAAATGATTAATAGATCTTTGCTTTATAATTGGGTCAAGGACAATCGAATCAATGAGGGTCGAATCCAGGCTCGTTAAACTAGAGTCCTGGTGCATCACAATCGTAGAGCCATCGTGGAGATAAATGATTTGGTCATAATGGTGGAGATAATCTTCCAGATAGCCGTAGCGGCGGTTGAAGATGCCGCTTTCATCCGTTAGGAAAGAGAAATAGGTACTATCAACACCTACCGGACTGCGCTCATTAGCAAAAGGCGTATTGGTTAGACGCACTAACTCATTTGACCGATTTTCCAAATCAAAATAGAAGAGATCAAATGTATTGATGGGTAAGATGGTGTCCAGTCGAAGCTGTTGGACCAAAGAATCTTCTCGATTAGAGGCGAAGATGATGCCTTTCTTATTACGAATACTGACTACAGTTGCATCCAAATCATCGTAAAAATCATTGGTCAGTCGTTCCGTTTGACGTGTATTAACTTGGTAAAGGAAAATATCTGAGAAGCCTCGGACCGCTGCCGAGAAAACCATTTGATTGGGATTGACGAAATCCATGCTGTACACCCTCTGGTACTGTGTACTGAGGTCTTCAGTGCGTTTTTCTTTGCTATTAGTATCGTAGATGAGTAGTTTAGGGACATCACGTTTCTCGTAGAGCACCGCCAATTCCATATTGTTAGGACTCCAGGCTAAGAGTGGATAGTTGTAATCAGTAGCCTGGAATGGATTACGGAATCCGGCTTTATAAATGACTTTGCGATCACCGGTGCGGATATCCTGCATGTAGACTTTATAGCGTCCAATCTCATTTGCGACATAAGCAATGCGTTTGCCATCCGGGCTAATTTTAAGCTGAGTAAGCGGTAACTTGCGCTTATTACGCACTTTGAGTTTTCGTCCTTCTGGACGAGTCATATAATCTTCCTCCAGTTTGTAACGCTCTTCAAAGTACTCCATCCAATTCTCACTGGTTCTGCCGTAGGAAGTACCTAAGACATACAAAAAACCGCTTTCTACACTGCGATTAATTCGTGTAAGATATAAGAGGTTAGAAACGGTCGACTTACCATAGTTTTGTCGAATGAAATACCACATCGCATGCCCCGCCAATTTGGGGTTATCCTCTGCGAAACGAGAAAAATTCTTATACTTTTTCGAGCGGATGATATCACGAAGTTGATTATCTAACTCGGTATCCCAATCCTGACCCACGTAAGACACTAAGCCGAGCTTGAACCATTCGGGTAGGTTCATCATCACGGCATTTTGTACAATCTCTTGCAAGTTGGCACCGAAGAGCATCATATTGAGATAAACCGAGGCGACGCCTTCGCGAATCTGCTGCCGTAGGTGAGTGTGATCTCCGTTGAAATACACAAAAATCTTATTACCAACGATCTTAGTTTGACCACCGGTATTCATGAACGCTTCCTCACTCCCGATATTACTTTGCTTCAGATCAGTGAGGTCAGTATAGACGATAAGTTCGATTTTATCATTAGTACGGTGCTCCAGAATACTTTGCACCTCTTCGTGGTCTAGTTCGGCCATTTGTACCACTGACTGGGCAATATTACGCCCCTCACCGTAGAAATAGGTGATGAAATTGACGCTTTCGTATTGCATCCACTCTTTAAAATCATCGTGGTATTGTACTCTGTTTTTACCAAATTCAACCTGAGACCCCTGGCCATGGAGCAGCGTGATTGGTAATGTCAGCAAGCTTAGAAAGCAGAAGTGTATCAAAAAACGCATAAGCGGTACGGAATATAAAAGAGTAGATGACAATTGGGTTATTGGACGGAACTATCGATAATCTCTTTTTTAAAAATAGAAAAAAACTTACAACTCCTTTTAAATCAGGAAGTTTGAAAGTTTTAGAAATTTAAAAACCCGCTAGTGATTACTTTCTGTCCCTTACACAAAATGAGTTTTTTTGGACAGAATGTCAACGCTAATGGAAACGAAGTGTATTTTTGCAAACATTCTTCAAAATTCTTAACGGCAAAAGTATGGCTCTTGTTGCTGATTTTACGTTCAACCCTTTTCAGGAAAACACCTATTTGCTCTACGACGACACTAAAGAGTGCATTATCGTTGACCCTGGCTGCTACACACAGGAGGAAAGAGACGAATTGGATAGCTTTATTCAGAAAAATGGCCTCAAGCCCGTACGCTTGCTGAATACCCATTGTCATCTGGATCACGTTTTTGGTAACGGTCATGTACATCGTACCTATAATTTACCGCTAGAAATCCATCAAGGAGAGCTACCTGTATTAAAGGCAGTGCCTAACATCAGTAGTATGTACGGGATTGCTTTTGCCAATGACCTGCCGGAGCCTGGACGATTTATTGAGGCTGGTGAGGAAATTACGTTTGGTAATACAACGATCAAAGCATTGCTTACCCCCGGGCACTCTCCCGCCAGTTTATCCTTTTATTGTGCCGACAGTGGTTGGGTTATTGCGGGTGATGTCTTATTTTATGGAAGCATTGGTCGCACCGATCTGCCAGGAGGCAATTACGATACACTGATCGATAGTGTGCGTAGCCAACTTTTTACCTTACCGGATGAAACGCAAGTTTGGCCAGGACACGGGCCGAAAACTTCCATTGGCTTTGAAAAACAAAATAACCCATTCTTCAGGTAAGCAAAAACAAAATGAAAAAGCAGTACGAATATAAAATCGTTGAAGCAGATCGCGACAAGTGGAAAATCGGTATTGCCCCCATCCCCACGGAGACCTTGCTAACGGGCTTTGGGCTAGAGGGCTGGGAGTTAATTCAGGTTTTTCCCAACCCTACTGCAAGTGGCAGAACGACTTACCTTTTGATTCTCAAGCGCGAGATGCCCGCCGAAGAATAGTAGCCTACTTATCTTGAAATAACTCTGTTTGACTCGGTAGTAATCGAAATGATTTGCGGTGATGAATCGTAGGCCCGTGTGCTTGGATGGCAGCTCGATGGGCTTTCGTTGGATAACCTTTATTAGAGTGCCAACCGTAATCCGGGAATTGCTCGGCGAGTTGTTCCATATAATCATCCCGATAAGTCTTGGCGAGCACGGAAGCCGCAGCAATCGCTAAGAAACGACCATCTCCTTTGATCATACAATGGTGTGGAATATCTCGATAATTGATAAAGCGATTGCCATCGATAAGCAGACTGGTTGGGCGAACTTGTAATTGATCCAGCGCCCGGTGCATTGCAAAAAATGAAGCTTTTAAGATATTGACTTCGTCAATCTCCGCGGGATCGAGGCTGGCTACTGCCCATGCAAGGGCTTCGGCTTCGATTTGCGGGCGCAGTTTTTTACGCTGGGTTTCCGTCAATTGCTTGGAGTCATTAAGTAGAGGGCTAGTGAAATCCTGAGGTAGAATAACTGCTGCGGCAAATACCGGTCCGGCTAGGCAGCCTCGGCCCGCTTCATCGCAGCCCGCTTCAATTTGATCTTGTTGATAATAAGATGCGAGTGTGGACATCGTACGAAGGTAGGAAGTTTTTTATTTTAGAGGGAAAATGGTTTGTTCATAATTCTTTACACACAAAAATACCCACCATGATTCCTCTTTCCACTAAATCGATGTTGCTCGTTTGTTTGAGTTTTTTTGGGATGGCTTGTGCTAATACCCAGACGACTCGCTTTATCCTGGATGCAGATACGGGGAATGAAATGGATGATTTGTATGCAATTGTGAGTGCAGTAGCTGATCCTCAGGCGGAGTTGATTGCTTTGACGTCTGCTCATTTCAATAATCCTCAACTCCTTACCGATTCAATTTGGCATATTTATCCGACCAAAGGGATTAAACCTATCGAAATTAGCCAGGCGCTTAACGAAGAATTGCTGGAAGGCTTAAATCTATTATCACTACCGCACCCTCAGGGCGCGGCCGGAATGATTGGTTATGCCTGGGGATACGAGCGGGGTTGGCCTATCCCCGAGGCGCCGGCCATAGATTTTATCATTGAGCAAGCCCGGGCCGCTTCGCCCCAAAATAAACTAAATGTCGTGGTCCTCGGGCCGGTGACCAATATTGCAGCCGCGATTGAGCGTGAACCGTCAATTGCGCCAAATATTCGATGCTACATGCTCGGTACCAAATACGATGTAGAGAAGCAAATTTGGAACAAGAACTCCTTTAATGCCCGTAATGACATCAATGCCTTGGATGTGCTCTTGAACAATGCAGACCTAGAACTCATCGTGATGCCCATTACGATCGTCTATCAGTTTCGTTTTCAGCGCGAAATGACACAGAAACGATTGTCTACTTACGATCATCCGGTAGCCAAAATGCTGAATCGCCGCTGGGATGAAGTGCACGCCGAAAAGGAATGGATTATGTGGGATTTGGCATTGGTAGAGGCGATTTTGCATCCAGAGCTGGCGACGCTGGAGGCCCGCCAAACACCACCGGAAAATACCCAACGCATGATACAAGTGTATACCGATATAGATGAAGCCGGTATGCAAGCAATATTTTGGGAAAAGTTTAGAAAATGGTTTCGCTAAGAGCGTGTTCAGGCCAATTAATAATTTCTGAACATACCCTAAAAGTTATTTGTGGACAATCACCAGTTCAACACGACGATTGAGCTGGCGTCCATCATCATTTTCGTTTGAGGCGATGGGTTCTGTACTTCCGAATCCCTTGTAACGGGTCCGCTGCCGTCTAATACCGTTTTCGTTAAGGTACTCCACGACAGCTTTGGCGCGTTTGCGCGAGAGGTAAATATTATAATCGTGATCCCCAACACTATCTGTATGGCCACGAATTTCAATCACCATAGTTGGATAATCTCGCATCAACTGGAGTAATTTCCCGAGTTCAACGTAAGAACGTGGCAATAACTCGGCTTTGTCGTGATCAAAAAAGATGTTACGTAAGCGAAAGACTTTCCCTTCTTCAATTTCAATACAACATAAATCATCCTCTTTAATGGGGACAGGGATAATCGGATCCTGCTTGCGCAAGAGGACGTCATCAATATAATAATAAGCGTAGTTTAAGCTATTGGCGAACACTTTGCGCATTTGGGTGAGACTGTCCGGGCGGAAATTACCGAGCAGTAAGTATTCTGCTTCACTATCTGCGGTGAATTCCCCCGATACCTTGATCCAACGATGATTCTTGGCATCTAGAATTTTTTCTGCTTCGATTTGAGGCTTCAACTCAATGGGCGAATCTGTTTTAATATTGATCTTCTTCTTAGAAAAGAACATGCCGATGCTATTGATCTGTAGGGATCGTGGCAAGTGAGTTACCCAGAATTCGGCGTAGTATTTTTGCCCGACGACTAAAGGCTCCTGAAGTTGAATCTGGATATATTCCCGACAGTGAGGTTTGCCTTCTTCACAACCGTAGGCTGTAATTCCCGTCATCGAGTTACCGCTACGCGGCCGCTGGTCACCAAATCCTTTGGCCGCCCAGTGAGTAGGCACGCGAACCTTCGGGCCGAAGACATCGGGAGAAGCGGCCGTAGCCGAGCTCCAATATTTCATGACTTCGGTGAAGTGTTTGCCTTTGTAAAACCACCCGATAGGGGTGCTGGAGTACATCTCAAAGCTTGGATTGGGAACAATGTTGCTCAAGGGTGCCAAATCAGGGGCCGAGGTCTGCGCAGAGACCATCAGAGCAAAGGTGAAAACAATGAGACTTAGGTACAGTTTCTTCATTCAGACTAAGTACTAATCCGATTATTAACGAATAATACGTAAACTCAGGTATACAAGTTGCGTACTTTATGCCTTAGGTCGGTTTCTTGGGAGACTCGGTAGTGGTCTGTTCTTCTTTAGATTCAGCATTCGGGGTATTTACGCCAGACATAAAACTGTAGAGCGCGCGAATACCTCGATCATTGGTGATTTGGTCGTAAATTATTTGCAAAAACGGGTAGCTCATTTTTGCAGATTCAGCAATTTCACTGAGGCTTTCTTTCGTTTGGGGAACTTTGACAAAATCAAAGACGGAGCGAATACCGACCTCACGAAGGGTACCCACTTGATCTTTAGCGTAGCAGATCAACTTAGCTTGTCCAATCCAGTCGATCAGTTGTCGTGCACCGAAGGGCGTTTCGAGCAAGAGTTTAGTCAAGCTAGCGGTCGCCAGATTTTGCGCATTATCGATACTGACTTCGGCTAGACGTTCACGATGCTGCAAGCTCATGCCTTCAATATGATAGAGCGAAAGAATTTCTTCGTTTAATTTATCCGGGCTGAAAAAACGTTTGTACAAATTGATCAGATAAGTCAAGACCCGCTCGGGAAACATCCCGGTGATAAAAGAGATAGCGCCCAGCGAAGAGCGGAAGCTAAAGACATTATCGTTACCGCTTTCTGATCCGATAATAAAAGACAAGATTAGTGCGATTACGGAGGCGAGAATAATACGGATACCAGCGCTATAATAAACATTAGGCGCGATATCATTGGCAATCAAACGTACGATGATATTTTGTGCCGCCCAGAGGAAGCCACCCATAAAGGCCATGGCCAAAACGCCCATACTCTGTGCAATAATGCCGGTGTTGTTGATCGGTTGGCCGGCGGCATCTGTGCCTCCAAAGAAAGGGCCGGCGAGCCAGAGATTGTCTTTCATGCCTCCCGCAAAACCATCCGCAAAAGAAAAATAGGTTACGGCCAGTAAGCAAATCAAAGTGACAAAGGTCACCGGCAAAAAGAAATTACCGGCAGAGTAGACATCTTCCACATTGCGCTTAGAACTGATCGACATTTCTTTCAAGGCCTTCTCAAATTCCTTTTTCTTTTTGCGCTTCATCACCGTAAGAAAAGTCATCGCCGACAAGGGCATGAATCCACCAATAACCAGAATAAAGATGATTTTTGCAATGAGAGGAATACTGACGCTTAAGAACATGGCTTTTCAGTTGGCTTTACGGGTGAAGATGTGTTTCTAACCAAAGGTACACAATTTTCGTGCTCAAGCCTAAACCTTCATGTGCCAAAAACAGTTTTGAAACTTAGAAATCTAAAAGATGAATCCACGTTTACGCATTGCTTCGATTGCTACGTTTGTTGTTTTGGCCCTGTTGAGCTTGTATTTCGTTTTTCAACTGCGGTTCGCCTTCTATCTGGAACAGTTTTTCCCGGAAGGGGATGAAGATCTGGCTTTTTTCCAGGATTTTATCTCCGAATTTGAATCCGATATCAATTTTCTACTTGTAGCTGTAGAGCGGGAAGATGGGGTATTTGAGCAGCAGTTTTTAGAAGACTTTCACGATTTCAGCCTCAAGGCACGTGATTTACCTTATGTGGTAGAAAGCCAATCGCTGACGATGGTTTCTTACCCGGTCAAAACACCCTTTGCGGTGACTTCCATTCCCGCTATTCACATCGACGAGCCGGATCGTTACGCACGAGACCGAGAGCGTATTTTGGAAGATGAACGCTTTGTCAACTTTTTGATTTCTGAGGATGCAACGGCCATGACCGTCGCCCTCAAAACGGTCGATACCGTGCAACTCGAAGAATCTCGTGCCATCATTACGGCCTTGGATGAGCTCATTCAGGGATATGATTTCGATGACTATCATTATCTCGGGCCGGCTTATTTCCAAAAAGAGGTCGTTGCGATGCAGCAGCGTGAGATTACTGTATCCGCGATTATTTCTGGGATATTGGTGTGTATTGTGATGTTTTGGATATTTCGAAAGCCTTGGGGTATTGCAGTGGCCTTAATATCCATCGGTTTAGGGATGCTTCTGTTTCTCGGTCTGTTGGGAGTATGGGGGCGTGAACTCAATGCTATGGCCGCGCTCTATCCCGTGTTGATGATCATCGTTGGAACGTCCGATGTGATCCATATCATGTCCAAGTATGTGGATGAGCTCCGCAAAGGAAAAACGCGCCGCGAAGCTATCCGGGTGACCGTTCGCGAGATTGGCTTGGCGACGTTATTGACTTCTATCACAACTGCCATTGGTTTTGCGACCTTGGTGACGAGCCGGATTGGTCCGATTCGGGATTTTGGTGTCAACGCTGCGCTGGGGGTGATTGTAGCTTATATAACGGTAATCTGCTTTACGACCGCTTTGCTTTCCATGTTCAAAAAAGAACAAATTATCAAACTTGGCCGGGGGCAAGCTTTTTGGGAAAAATTGATGGAGTGGTGTTATCTGTATACCAAAAATTATCCTCGCCGGGTAGCCATTGGAAGTTTCGGCATCTTTTTACTTTGCTTGATTGGTATTAGTCAGATTACCACTAATTATCGTATTGAAAGCAATCTGCCACGGGGAAAGAAAATTAGTGAAGATTTTCTGTATTTCGAGCAAGAGTTTACAGGCTTCCGACCACTCGAGTTCGCCGTTTTTGCTCAAAGCGACTATATGGCGGAGGACTTTGCCGTTTTGCAGCAAATGGATACATTGGAGCAATATCTGCGGACATTACCTGCCGTACGTTCTGTCAATTCACTGACCTCCGTTTACAAAAGCATCAACCAAATGTACGGTAAGAATCGGGTGTCGGCCTATCAAATGCCGACCACCGAATCCAAGTACCGTAAGTACCGGAAACTGACCGATAAAATTCCGCAACTTAATACCAATGTATTGGTCAGTAAGGATGGACGGAAGGCACGAATTACCTCTCGGGTGTTGGACCTTGGTGCCGACACCTTGCAGCAAATCGGCCAGGAAATCGATGCTTGGATTGCAATGAATACTAATTCCGATATCGTGCAATTTAAACGCACGGGCACCGGGATGATCTTGGACAAGAATACGGCCTACGTCCGCCAGAATTTGCTGGAAGGCTTGGGGCTGGCGGTGATTATCGTGAGCTTATTGATGGCCTTGCTTTTCCGTAATTGGCGCATGGTTGTTATTTCACTTATTCCGAACGTATTCCCGCTGCTTTTAGCTGGTGCGCTCTTAGGCTATTTGGGAATTGAATTGGAGGCTGGGATTGCTATTGTCTTTGCGGTCATCTTTGGTATCGCAGTGGATGATACTATTCATTTTTTAAGTAAATATAAACTCTCTAGAAATAAAGGATTGAGTGTAGACGAATCGCTCAGGATTACCTTTTTAGAAACGGGTAAGGCGATCTGTTTGACCTCTTTGATTTTATTCTTTGGCTTTCTGATCATGCTTTTTTCGATCCACCCGCCAAGTGTCACCGTGGGCTTATTGATTAGCATTACGCTTTTTAGTGCACTATTATCGGACCTGTTTCTTATTCCAATTCTAATCCGCTGGCTGATGCCACCTACGCAGGCAGAATTAAGTCCTCAAACGGTGGATTCTGATCCGGTAGCGGTGGGGTAAAATAAATTCTAGATTTTTCCTGAAAAAAGGGGAACGTTTTGCGCTTTTGGGTATAAACTACAAATAAGCGCTTACTCCAAATGAAGATTCGATCAGATCGACTTAAGCCAGCTTCACCTGAGGAGTACCAATCCGTGCGTCAGCGCAAAGCTACACCCACCTTTGCGGATCGACGCCCGGAAGCCGTACAACAACGCCAGCTAATCCAAATGATGCAGCAAAGCTCCCGTGTCGTGGCGCAGCGACAACAAATGCAGGGACAAATCCCTCAAGGAGAGGTAGTGCAAGGCTATTTTGTGTCTGATCACCGGATTAGTGGCGAATTTACTTCACAGGTGGCCCGTGATAAAAGAGGTGGCGGAAAGACCTTTATAGATGCCCATGATGCTAGCAAGGCCAATCTGGCAACTAGAAAGAAAAGCTTTCTCCGCATTGCCACTAATGGGAATTTGGCTATTGAGGATTCCGCTAAAGCCGAAAGACAAGCAAAGGTGTATTATTCGACCATAGGTTTGTACAAAATTGCCAATAAAAAACTTCGCTCGATGAACTCGCCATTGCGATTGATTAGAAATAATAAATCGATTCATGTCACCGACGAGAATGGAAAGAAAAAGCAATTGTATCAAATAGTACCAACCCTAATCAATAGAAATGAGACCGGAACAAATGTAAAGTTACCCGAGAATTGTAATGAGGTAGCATGTACAGTGACTAATACCTTTAACCAAGGTCGTTTTAATATCAAATACAAAGATAACTCGACAATACAAGCTCCGACAGGAACAGTCAGTAACGAGATTATAAAACGTTTGGCTACTTTTTTACCGGCTTACAGAGATATAAGTCAATACAATCAAAAAGGATATCTTGACCGATTGGCTTCAGGTTTTGGGTACGGGGATGCACAATCTCCGACTAAAATTACTCGGGCTCGTGCAGGTACACATGCTGCTAATGATGAGATTACAGGTTTTCAGATGGGCTTAGCGGGGAATGCTCTTAGAAATCGCATGAACGTGCATAGTAATCGTATTGGAGAAGGTTATGCTGCTAGGTTTCTTAATCAAGCCGGGTCAACAGATATTGAAAATGAATTAGGAATTAATGAACATATTAAGCCTACTGCGGGGGATGTACTCATGATTAACACCATTGGAGGTGATCGTCCCGATCCACATCACCCGGGAAGTATACTAGTGCACGATCATCGTACTGGTACGGATACTCGTAATCCAGCACCCTATCATTTTGCTACGGTTATTATAGCCAGCGGATCGGATTATATCACTATCGAAAATTACGCGCGGCAAAATGAGGAAGCAGATAACCATGGATCAGCTGTACTCGACCCTCGTTATTTCTTCCGCATGTATGGCCCGGGGTCACAGTCGTTCCACGAAGAAAACCAGGCGCGTTATCCAAATGCACTGACGGTGCGTCTGGAGAAATAGTTTAAATACCATCTAATTATGAAATCATCCACCTCTAAGATCGTTCATAACGGTCCTAAGCCACTTTCCGGGAAAGGAGCACAAACCGTAAATGACCAACGTCCAGAGGCGATCGTGCAGCGTCAAATGGTGGATATGATCACCAATAGTGATCGAGTGGTTGCGCAGCGGCGACAGATTGAAAGTGGGTTTCAGCAGCTTCCCGTGCAGCGAAAACCAATCGGAGGTGGGTTACCTACCAATTTAAAAAGTGGGATCGAACATTTATCGGGTATTTCAATGGATGATGTCAAAGTACATTATAATTCTTCCAAACCATCCCAGCTGCATGCACATGCCTACGCGCAAGGCAATCAAATTCATCTCGGATCGGGGCAGGAGAAGCATCTGCCGCACGAAGCTTGGCACGTCGTACAACAAAAACAAGGGCGCGTACAAGCCACCATGCAGCATAATGGTGCTGCAATCAATGATGATAAAGGACTAGAAAGAGAAGCAGATGTGATGGGGACGAAAGCGGTGCAGATGAAGGTCGATCGGGTTTGTCCGCAACGAGTAGGTGGTGTATAGTTCAATACAAAGCATGGGATTTAGACTTTGATAAATCCCATGCCTTGTCAGTCATCATTTCCTGGGTAAGTACCAGCCGAGCCAGCACCCCACTAGGCCCCATTGCACGGCTGTATCAACAATGTAACCAAAGGTGCTTTTTTCGAACCAAATACTATTTAAGTAAGTAATGGTAAAGTAACCAATGGCTCCGACAGCTAGAGAGGTGATCAAAGCGGAGGAAAAATTGAGATCGGCGAATTTGAGTAAAATCCAGCAGAGGAGCAGCACGGATAAAGCATTGATGACAAAAGCTCGGGTCATGTTCATGCCCATGTTCATCTTTAGTTCTTTGTGGTAGGAGACGGTTGCCCAGGGTTTCCCCAGGTTAGATTCCATGATTTTCTGATGTTCGTCTTGCGGTGTACCGGTAGGTGCATTAGGCAGAAAGTAGGTGCCCTCATCCAAATCTACGAGGGCTTCCAGAATCTGATCTTGTTTTTCGGTGTACTGCGTTTCTGCCGCGTGAACGTTGAGGAGGCTCCAGGAGAGAAATTGCCAGATAAGCAGGATTAGGCCGCCGACAATTGAGCCGATGAGCATTTTCTTCATGATGTTTTTTGTTTGTTTTTTGAATTGTTTTGTGGAGAGTGTCTTACAAGATAATCAAAAGTAATGGGATCATGAAACGTCCTGACCATGGTGCCAATGGATTTTTACACAGGAGATTTTGAGATCTTGGGAGCGAATGTGCGGTACGGTCACAAAACCATTCTTAAGATAAAACGCTATCGGTGACTGATAGGGACGACCATCGGAAAGGAAATCGTCGTTGTGGTCCACTACCCAACCATTCAAAGCTTCATGCCTCGTTTTGGCGTGCTCCAATAAGCGAGAACCAATCCTTTGGCCTTGCTCTCGCTCATCGACAATGATACTGAACCAGGGCTCTCCTTTGCGATCAAATACCATCATCCAACCCGCAATAGCTCCTTCGGTATTGAGGATGAGGTAATGCTGCCGTTGTGGATCTCGAGTCAAGAAAGCTTCAAAATCAGCCAGAGTTGAGTGAGCCAATTGAGCCGGGAAGTTACTATTCCAAAGCTGGCGGATGTAGACTTTTTGAGCGGTATCGAGTCGATTGAGGGTGATGATTGGCATGTTTGAAAAGTTGTAATTACTCTCGTAAAAGGATAAGATGAATTTTTTTTTAAAAAAGTGGTGATTGAAAGGGGAACGTTTTCTTGGTTTTGGTATTAACCTACACAACCATTTGATAAGTAGCTTCTAATCTGTACAAATTTTCTCTAATTTAAGAGATTATTTGCCAGCTACGCTTCATGGTTAAGGGAGTTGGCCTAACTCTAAAAAATCAAGGACTATGATTTACGAGGCATTAAATGTCGTCGCCCAGGAATTGAACACCTTCCTGAAAATGCATTTCCAGTTGCAGGATAACCCGGCTGTGCTCGGGACTATCCTCGATGAGACTGGGGCCGTTCCAGAAAACAACCAAAACAAAATTATTCTTTCACTCGTCAATCTCGAACACGATACCAATTATCAATACAACCCCCAATACGTCAAGCAGGGGAATCGGAATTATCCCATCAACTTACCCTACAATTTTAATCTGGACGTTTTAATCACCGCGCTCTTTACAAATTATAGCGAAGCGCTGAAGTTTCTGTCACAGGCTATTTACTTTTTTCAAAGTAAGAACGTATTCAATGCACAAAATACGCCGGGTCTAGATCCGCAAATCCAACAACTTTCTTTCGAAGTCGTCAAACTGAGTTATCACGAAACACATAGTTTATGGACTGCAATGGGAGCGAAGTACATGCCTTCTGTACTTTTCAAGGTACGCATGCTTTCTTTCCAAAGTGACCAAATCCAAGCTGAAGTTTCTGATATTTCCAGCCTTTCTCAAGATACAAAACCCAGCAACTCATGACGACTTACCAACCTCTTTTCCAGCTTACTATTCAACACGAATATTACCGAGATAAGATCATCTCGGGGCTATCGCTCACACCTGACCAGGACACACAAGCCCTCATGCAACAAAACCAGTTGCTGTGGCGAGAAACTTCCCCGGGCACCTTTGGATTGTACGGAACGGCTAATCTCGACTGGGCCTCCGTACAACAAAGCTCTTCTGATTTAGTGCTGCATTTCTCGGGTAACGTACAGGTCCCAACGACCTTCACTGTGGTCAGCGCCGCATTTTCGTTGACGGAATTAGGCTATTTGGTACTTTCTCCAAATGAATCCAATGAGAGTCAATTAAAGGTTACGTTCGAGATCGGTGATAATAGTAGTCTAGACCGCTTATTAGATATTAAAGTTCCGATTTCAAAGATTGGATTATCGAACCCTCCACACTTCAACGCTACGCTGAAAAGTCGAACCGTCCGTTGCCAGTATTACATTATTCCGCAAACTATTGATGCAACTGAACAAGTGACGCTTACGGGGGCAGATAGTAGTGCTTTTAGTGACCCAACGGAGGTGAGTATACCGCAAGGGAACGGTGAAACAACGGCCTATTTATTTGACTCCGAGCAGCATCTCTTTGCTTTGGGAGAAATACCGGCTGCGCCAAAATTAGGGGTAAGTATAGGTGGTAGTAACATCCCTAATCTGCCCTTTCCTTCGCCTACACTGGCGATGGATAACACGAATAGTTCACAAGCCTTATCAAAAATATATGTTTATGTATAATCTTAAATACGACAAAATATGATAACGAACCTCAAAACCCCGGGTGTTTATATCGACGAAGTAAATGCCTTTCCGAACTCGGTGGTACAGGTCGAAACAGCGGTACCCGCTTTTATCGGCTATACCCCACAGGCTAGCTACGAAGGCCACTCCTATCTGTTCAAGCCCGTACAGATCACTTCGATGGCAGATTTCAATGCTTATTTTGCCTACCCGACGGATCCGTCTACCAATGTAGCGCCCAAGCAATATTCGCCGGTCTACTACGCCACTCAACAAAAAAAGAAACCCGAAGCGGGTAAATCGTACGTGTTCAACGGTGAGATTTATACCATCGAACCAGATCCCAATACGATTTACTACCTATATAATAGTGTAAAACTGTTTTTTCAAAACGGTGGTAGTACAGCCTATATCGTATCGGTAGGTACTTACGGTCCGGGCACCGGTAAACCCATCACACCGGGTAGTCAAATCGTTAACTCCAACGTGCAGTTGGCAGACTTAACTCAAGGTTTGCAAACGTTGCTTAAAGTACCGGAGGTAACCATGTACGTCGTACCGGAGGCGACACTGTTGAGTACGGCCGAAAATAGTACTTTGATGGAGTCGATGCTGATGCAGAATAATACCATGCAAACGGCGGTCTCTATCTTCGACATTAAAGGTGGGCGTGAACCGGATCCCATCCAATGGACGGATGATATCCAAACGTTCCGAGATAACACTGGAAATAACTTCTTGAAATACGGGGTGTCGTACTATCCTTACTTGATCACGACCGTGGTGTCGTCTCAGGAGGTTGACTATACGAATCTCAACGGTGGCGATCCTACGACGCTTCTACCAATCGTCAGTCCGAGCAGTAGCCCGAATACTCAGGCGGAGACGATCATTAACTCCATCAGTGGTAGCACGCTCACCGTTGAACAAAATAATCAGGCGTTGATTGTGGCGAGTAAGAGCTATTCTCACCTTATCGGGATTGTCCAAAAGGAGATGAATACTATGCCGCCGAGTGGGGTGATGGCTGGTGTCTATACCTTGGTAGATTCTACCCGCGGTGTATGGGTTGCACCGGCTAATGTAACGCCAATCGGGGTGACCGACTTGACGCTTCGCATCGATAGCCAGGAGCAAGAAAACCTTAACGTTGATGCTGTCAGTGGTAAATCTGTAAATGCCATTCGCTATTTCAACGGCCAAGGCGTATTGGTCTGGGGGGCGCGTACCTTGGATGGTAATAGCCAGGATTGGCGCTATATCAACGTTCGTCGTACGGTGACCATGATTGAGCAATCGGCTAAACTTGCCTTGCGGGCCTACGTCTTTGCGCCGAATACCGCAAGTACCTGGGCGACGGTTAAGAGTATGCTCGATAACTTCCTGACGAATGTTTGGAAAGAAGGAGCTCTGCAAGGCTCTAAGGCTGCTGATGCATTTTCTGTACAGGTGGGCTTAGGCAGTACGATGACCGCGCAGGATATTCTCGATGGTTATTTGCGGGTTACAATGTTGCTGGCGGTATCGCACCCAGCGGAATTCATTGTCCTCACTGTCGAGCAGCAACTTGCTAAATCGTAATCTTATTAAATCATCATAACCTAAAATAAAATAGTCATGGCAAATAATGGAAGTCAACAGGGCACCCCTTGGCCCTTACCAAAGTTTAAATTTTCCGTAGATTGGGGGAATATCCAGTCTGATATTGCTTTTCAAGAAGTATCTGGTCTGGAAGCAGAAACACAAATTATTGAATATCGTGGATCGAACAGTCCCGAGTATTCTACCGTCAAAATGCCGGGTATCGCCAAATATGGTAATGTGACCATGAAACGTGGGATCTTTACAAACGACAACCTCTTTTGGAATTGGTACGATAAGATCAATATGAATACCATCGAGCGGCAGACGGTAGTCATCAAGCTACTCGATGAAAAGAACGGTGTAGCCGTAAAATGGACCTTGAAAAATGCCTGGCCAACCAAAATTACCGGTACGGATTTGAAATCGGACGGTAATGAAGTTGCCGTTGATACCATCGAGATTGCGCACGAGGGACTGACCATCGCCAACCCAGGAGGTTAGTAATCAAGTTTTTAATGAAATATGGATAACTACTACCCGCCCGTATCCTTCAGCTTTCGGCTGAGCTTTACGGGGAACAGCAATCAGAGTGATATTAGTTTTCAGGAAGCTTCGGGCATTAGCCTTGAAATGGGAACCGAAGAAGTTGGTTCCGGCGGAGAAAACCGCTTTAAGTATAAGCTTCCCGGCGTTAATAAATACAATAACTTGGTGTTAAAACGGGGGTTAGTACCCAAAGGCTCGTCGCTGGCACAATGGTGTCAGGATACCCTTTCCGGTGAGTTGACCAATCCAATTACTACCAAAACGATCACCGTATCTCTTTTAGATGCCGATCGAAATATCTTGGTGAGCTGGGATTTTCTGAATGCTTATCCGGTCAAGTGGAGTGTATCCGATTTCAAATCGATGGAAAATAGCTATGCCGTGGAAACGGTAGAATTTGCCTACAATTATTTTAAAAAGAATAGCTGATGCCGCTGGAAATACGTGAACTTATTATTCGTACTCAGATCGTCACCGATGAAACCCCGACCGAAGCCACCGGGTTGGAACGGCGCTTGTCGACTGCCGAGCAAAAGGCATTGATCGAAGAGTGTGTAGAAAAGGTATTACAGCGCATACATAAACAACGACAACGCTAGGAAATGAGCTTGAAATATCTAAGCATTACCGCTTATAAAGATAAATCCTTCAACAGCAAGGTCGGCACCTATACGGTGATGATCAACCCGGAGAAGTATAGCCATACCTATAGCGTTGATTATAGTGAAAAACAAGGTCAAGGCACCCCGGATGCAACGATCAAATATCATAAATCGACACCACAGACTATTTCTTTTGAATTGGTCTTTGATGCAACCGGAGTGGTATCCACAAGTAGAACAGATCTAGTCAGTGAGGTTAATAATTTTAAAAAACTGGCTTACGACTACAATGGTGATATTCACAGCCCTAATTACTTAGAACTAAATTGGGGGGAGGCGCTGAGTTTTCAGTGTCGCTTGACCTCGTTGGCGATTAATTACACCTTGTTTAAACCTGATGGCACACCTTTACGCGCCCGGGCCAATGTCTCCTTCAAAGAGTATCAAGACCCGGAAAAAGCGGATAGTGCTTCGGCAACTTCTCCTGATTTGACCCACCTGGTAACGGTCATTGCTGGAGATACTTTGCCCGCGTTGACTTATCGGGTATACGGCGATAGCGCCTATTACTTACAAGTCGCTCGTTTTAATCAATTGGACAATTTTCGCAACTTGACGCCAGGAACACAGATTCAATTTCCACCGCTACAATAATACTTGCAAACTATGGCCAATTCTCCTATTGTACAAAATGCTGATCTCGTCACTTTCACGATTAAATCTGAAGGAAGTGCAATTCCGACAACTTATCAAGTGATTTCCATTAAGGTGGAACGCATGGTAAATCGAATTCCAATTTGTGAAATTGAACTTGTCGATGGTAATCCGGCAAAGGAAGATTTTCCCATTAGTGACAGCGATACGTTTGTACCGGGAAATAAAATTGAAGTCGAGGCAGGATACGAAAGTCAGAATGAAACGATCTTTGAAGGTGTAGTCATGGCGCAGTCGATGCGCATAAATTCACAGCGCGGTCCGACGCTCATTATCGAGTGTAAAGACAATGCCGTGAAAATGACCGTTGGCCGGAAGAATGCCTATTATCAGAATACGACGGATAGCGACATCATGTCTAAGTTGATTTCTGATAGTGGTTTGTCGGCGGATGTATCTTCTACTTCAAACGAGTTGAAAGAAGTGATCCAGTATTATGCAACGGATTGGGACTTTTTGGTTTCTCGTGCTGAAATCAATGGCATGGTGGTGATGGTAAATAATGGCACCGTTGCCGTCAAATCACCCAATGATGCTTCGGATACGGTATTAACCTTGACCTATGGATTTGATATCTATAATTTCAATGCGACGCTGGATGCTCAGAATCAATACAAAACGGTAAAATCTAACGCTTGGGATTATTCTAGTCAAGCGATTACGAATGGTGAGGCCAGTATTTCGAACGCATCGATTAGTAACCTAAGCAGTGATACGCTATCAGAGGTCATTGGTTTGAGCGATTTTGATTTGCAAACAGCAGGTTTTGTCGCTTCAGATGGTTTGAATACCTGGGCGGAGGGCTTAAGTGTAAAATCAAAGTTTGCCAAAGTACAAGGGAGTCTTCAGTTCCAGGGTTCTGCTGCAGTCTTACCCGGCACACAGCTTGAAATCAAAGGTGTGGGAACGCGCTTCAGTGGAACTGCCTATGTATCTGGGGTGGTACAGACAATTGAAGATGGCAATTGGTTTACGACGGCTCAATTAGGTTTATCGCCGGAATGGTTTTCGGCGAAGGTCCGTACCGAGGCGCCAGTGGCTGCTGGTTTGTTACCGGGAATACAGGGCCTGCAAGTAGGCAAGGTAAAACAGATTTATGAAGATCCCGATAACGAATTGCGAGTGTTAGTCACCTTACCGCTGATTCAATCCGGTGATGATGGGGTATGGGCACGTTTGGCGACTTTTTATGCGACTTCCGGTGCTGGTGCTTTTTTCTACCCGGAGGTGGACGACGAAGTAGTGGTAGGATTTTTCAATGATGATCCACGCTACCCGGTGATTTTAGGCTCGATGTATAGCAGCGGGCGTGCTCCTGCTTATCAACCTGAAGAGGAGAATAATACCAAAGCGATTGTGAGTCGAGAGCAGCTAAAAATCATTTTTGACGAAGAAAAGAAAGTCATTACGATCCAAACACCAGCTTCGAATATGATCGTGTTGAGTGACGAAGATCAAGGAATTACTATTTCTGACCAAAACGGAAATTCGATCAAGCTCTCGCCTTCGGGAATTGATATCAGTAGTGCGTCTAATATCACCGTTAGTGCAGACGAATCGATTAGTATGACTGGAACGACAGGAATCACAATGAGTGCGTCGGGTGGAGATATTTCTGCGAGTGCTATGAACATTTCTTGTACGGCCGACCTAGAATTTTCGGCTAGTGCAGATGCCAGTACCTCCATCTCTTCTTCGGGCGAGCTATCTATCAACGGGACGATGGTCTTAATTAACAGCTAAAATTTACGCTTATGCCACCAGCAGCTAGATTGACAGACTTTCACGAATGCCCTATGGAAACACCAGGTGTTCCTCCGATTCCACACGTGGGCGGGCCAGTAGTTGGTCCAGGTGCTCTAACGGTTTTAATCGGCGGATTACCTTCTGCGCGGATTGGAGATATGCTCGTGTGTGTGGGGCCACCGGATTCAATTATCGAAGGATCCGCCACCGTGATTATTGAAGGAATGCCTGCGGCCAGAGTGGGAGATGCCACCGCCCACGGCGGTACAATTCTCGTTGGTGATTTCACCGTAATGATTGGTGGGTGATGAGTGATTTAGATTTCAAAGGACAAGGCTGGGCATTTCCACCAGCTTTCGTCAAAGGATTAAGTACGACCGTGGTCTTAACGAGCGGGGATCGGAATATTCAGGAAAATTTACAAATTCTATTCAATACTAGGATTGGGGAGCGTCTGATGAACTTCAACTATGGGACTAAGCTAAAAGCGCTGGTTTTTGAAAATCAAAATCCCAGTCTATTCAGCAGCATTAAAAACACGATTACGAATGCGTTGGTGTTGTACGAGCCACGGATTAAATTAGAAAGTGTCGACATCACCAACTCTTCAGCCCAGGACGGTTTAATCGAAGTACAGGTTACTTACACCGTCCTCAAGACGAACCACCGCGCCAACTTTGTGTATCCGTTCTATATTTCAGAAGGGACACATTTGCGGCAGGGGTAGCGCAAGGGCTGACCAAAATTTAATTTAAATAAAAACGATTGCACATCAACTTGAATGGATCAAGTGGTGATAGCCAATCTTATGTCTAAAAATGCCAAATACGTATAACATAGCGAAGTTATTTCGGGGGAAGACCCAGGATCAGTTGCGGCTTGCCGCACTGAATGCTGATACGTTTTTGGTAGATGAGCGAAATCGGGAAGACCTACTCGCCTTTGCCGCAAAATTCAGTAAGGCTTTATCTTATTTCAATCCCGAAGACACCCTTGATGGCAATTGGCAGCAGCTCCTGCTGACGGATTGGGGGGTGCTCACCGCCTACATCACCCAGACGGATACTTATCTCGAACTGACCAAATATCTGGATTATGAAAAGGGCATCAACGCGAGTAATAATTCGGACACGCGCCAGCTCTTTACCCAACAATTTTTCTCAATTGGCTTCCACCTCGTCCTGCGCATTAACCGCTGGTACCAAATGGCCAATTTTAGCATGGTCCACCATCCTTTTAGAAATTATTTATACCAAACCATAAGCGAGGAAGGACATCGAATCCTCCAGTCGTATTATCGACTGTATTTCTGTCTCGCAGAGCGAATTGAAAGCTTCAATAATGAAGTTCTCGCTAAGCTCGAAGCCCTGAATGTCATCTGGCAATTTGAACCCTTTCCGAATATTGGCTGCCCAACGCAGCAGCTTTCCGGCAAAGCTGCCGATCGCTTTTTACTTAAAATTGTTGATGAGGCCTTACAAGTCGGGCAGGAGCTTTTTATGTTTCAGGATCAGATTATTGCCTCGGCCAGATCCTATTTTGAAGAGTCCTTGGCCCGCCGGGATATTCCTCCCCACATTGGATTACTCCTTAGCTTCATCGATCTGTATCGCTATCAGCAGGATAGTATGAACGAGTTTACGGATCGGCATTTGAGTTTTTACTATCGTGATATTTTAGGCTTTTCTCCGGCGGGAGCACAAGCGGATACAACTTTTGTGTGTATTCAATTAGCGAAAGGGGTGACCAGCTTCTATCTCCCCCTGAGCACTGCGCTAAATGCGGGTAAAAACACTGCAGGAGAAACCATAGAATTTGCAGCCACCAAGTCACAGTGGCTGAATAATGGTGCTCTGGAAGCGGTGGAAACGCTAGTCGTGTCGAAAGATGATACTACTTTCAATGGCCTGTTCCAAGGTGCTGTCAAGAAATTTAACAGCTTGGGAGAAACGAGTTGGCCGTTATTCGGAGACACAACCTCTGGTTCTTCGAATTACACGATTAAGCCGGTGAATATTGGCTATGCACTAAGTTGCCCCGACCTGTTTTTACAAGACGGTACGCGGAGTATTACGTTTTCGTTTCAGCAGTCCACGACTAGTACCAGTACCCCTACTTTAGATACGACCACCTTTTCATTTCAATTGACCACCGCAAAAGGTTGGACCGCTTTTGACGCAAAAAGTATCCAATTTGATACAACTACTAATGCCTTGGTTATCACCTTGTCCTTTAAGATAAGTGACCCGCCAATTGTGGCTTATAAAGAGAGCGTACACAAATTAGGGATTAGCACCGCTTGGCCAGTTTGTCAGATGCAACTTAATACGAATCTGCCAGCCGCTACCTTTGATTTCTTACAAGCCTTTTCTTTTAATCAATTGACGGTTGACTCATCGGCCAATGAAGCCTCGCAGCTGGTCATGCAAAGTGATCAGGGCAAGCTCAAACCCGGTACTCCTTGCCTGCCTTTTGGAAATGCACCGGTACCCGTTGCTAATTTTTACTTCGGAGGACAGGAGTTGTTTGTTAAGCCACTCACCAGCTTAACGATAGACATGCTGTGGGATAAATTAAATCAGGATTTTTCCTTTAAAGACTACTATACCGGTTACCCGGAAAATGACGATGAAAATGACTTAACTTTTTATAATTCCGCCTTTCAGGCCAAGCTCACTTTTTATGATAGTGAGGATAATCAATGGAAGGACGTGGCTGCGAGTAGTTCACTCAGCCCTTTTCCATTATTTACAGCTTTAAGGGCGACGACTCCGTTTAAATCAAGTGATACTGAACAACCGATTACAAATCCTCGGGAAATTATATTTACGCTTAATCCCGATAATTTTAAAGGAAATCCTGCCTTACCGTTGATTACAAGTTACAGTGAGCGGTATCAAAGTGCTTTTTTCAAATTGTCTTTTGCAAACCCGGATGCGGGATTTGGTAATGCGAGTTATCCACAAGCCATTTCATCCATAACACTGGAAAATGCCGGTGCGACGATTTATAATAATTCTATCGCCGTTACGATCTTAAAGAAAAAGCCCAAACCACTTAAGCCACTTCCCAATCAACCGTTTGTACCTAAAATCCAAACGTTCAATATTAACTATTCGGCCAAATCAGAATTGGGAATGACTAGTGATCGCTTTCAATTTTATCACTTGCTACCGGCCGGAGTCGAACAAATTGATGCGGATAGTGGCGGCGACATGCTTTTATTGCCCCAGTATGCGGCCACCGGATATGCTTATCTGGGTTTTACTAACCTTGTACCGGAGACCACGCTGAGTTTATTCTTCAGTGTCACCAGCCAAATCAAACAATTAAGTTCGAATGAAAAGGCAGAGGCAAGTTTTGAATTCTTAACGGATAATGGTTGGACCACCATCATCCCTCAAACTGATAGTACCTACGGTTTTGAGCAGAGTGGGATCATTGAGTTTACGGTCCCAGGTGGTATTACTAATGATAGTAGCCTATATGATCCCGGCGGGTCAGGTGGCGATAATTACTACTGGTTGCGGCTGACACATCTTGGGACACGCGACGTGACCATCAACTTTGTGGATACCAATGCTGTGCCGGTAGCACGATTAATCACTGAGCAAAGCGCAGTAGACCATTTACCGGCAGGCAGCATCAAGAGCCCCGTACTGCCGACCGCAGAAATTAAACAAATCGTACAGCCCGTGCCCTCTGTCGGTGGTATCCCGGCGGAAACTACCGATCGCTTCCGGCAGCGCGTGGCTTATCGCCTGAATCATAAGCATCGCGCGTCTACCCTGGAGGATATGGAGATTCTGGCACTACAAGCTTTTCCTTCGCTCTATAAAGTGATCGCCCTACAAATGGGATATCTGGACAACGATGAGGAGGATATCCAGATTGTAGTCATTGCGTATACGAACTCCAGTGAAGAACATGCTTATCGTCCCGTGGCACCTCCGAACCTGCTGCGCGGCGTGATCAATCTGCTCGAAGCGCAAAGTGAGCCGCTGTTGGATATTCAGATTGTCAACCCGAATTATATTGAGGCCACCGTGACGGCCACGATTGTTTTTGACCAACAACAGGATGCGGTTCATTTAAGCCAGCAACTGAATCAAGAACTGATTGATTACCTCAGTCCCTGGCTATCCGATAATCCATTAGCGGTTAGTTTGCCGGGCACCTACAACGACACGGTGCTTTTTACCTTTATTCAATCAAGAGATTATGTAATCAGCATTTCTAATTTTTCCACCAGTTTGCATCCTGCTGGAGATAATACCTTGGAGATGAACTGGAACGACTTGCTCCCTCGACAACTAGTCGTATCCAATCTTAAACACAACCTAATGATTGGTACTCCAGAGAACACTTCCGGAGGAGGAAGTACCATGACCAGCACCTTTTCCTTAACCTCAAATACCGTCAATCATGGATAACCAAAGCACTTTGCCGGTATTGGAGAAAGATCAGCAATTATCGATTGCTCAAGATTACGCGGCGCTTTACGCTCTGGGCTTGGAGAAGGTGAGTCAATATAGTGGTGAACTTTGGACGAACTATAATCCTTCGGATCCCGGCGTGACGATGCTGGCTACCTTATGCTACGCGCTTACCGAATTAAGTTTCAAAGCCCAGCTCCCCGTTGCGGATATCCTCACACGTCAAAACGGTGATATCGTTTATACGGATCGGTTTGTCAAACCCGAGGTCATTCTTCCTACGAATCCTGTCACCCTGTCGGATTTTAAAAAACTATTACTGCAAAATATTTACGAACTCAAACAGGTCTACTTCAATGTTTTGGACAACAGTGGTGGACTGAAGAGCTTGCGACCCTACTTTGAATTCAAGCCGGAATACCTGAGTGGTGTAAACCATTCTACCTTCCTTGAAGATTTAGATAAGCGTGTTCAACAGCTACAGTATCGTGAAGGCAATCTGGGACAAATATTTTTACCACAGGTGATTTTGTTTCCTACAGCTTTATCCTTGCGTGGCCAAATCTTTTTAACGAATGATCAAAATCCAGAGCAATATATTGCAGCGCTTATCTATGCGTTGAATAATTTCTTGTCCCGCTATCCCATTTATCAAAGCTATACGGATCTCCGGGAGTCTGGAGTGCAAAATGGTCAAATATTCGATGGCCCTTATTTGCCGGGAGGATTTGTACAGGATAGTAGTTTGAGTGAAAAAAGGACCACTTTACGCCTCTATGATTTATTAGCAGTGATTGCTAATGTGACGGGGACCGAAGTCGTAGATGATTTGGTATTGTATAAGGGGGACGATGCTGTCAATGGGACATTGACGATTTCATTTGACGAAGCCCCCTACTTTAGTTATGAGAGTTTGTTTGGAGGAGAGATCCCTCTGCAGCTAATACAGAATGGTCGTCAAATCATTGGAATATCCAGTGCCAAGGTGACTTATTATTTGAAAAAGCTCATTCCTCAACCCCAAGGTCAGCCTGATCTTGATGCCTTTTTACCTAAAGGCACTTATCGGGATTTGAAAGCGTATTATTCCATCCAACATCATTTCCCGGAGCTCTATGAGTTATCCTCTTTATCGTATTTACAACAAAAAGATAAAGCTCAACGGGCCCGCATCAAACAGCTAAAAGCTTTCCTCTGTTTGCCGGAGCAAATCATGGCTAATTATCTGGCTCAGCTTAATCAATTAGGAGATCTATTCTCTTTCCAAAGCGGCCGAAATTTGTATCAAGTAGCGGGAAAGACCTATTTCTTCCAAGGTATTTATGATGTTCCCGGAATTCAGGAATTACTCACCGGGGTGAAAGGATATTCTAAAAAATATGGGGATGGGGCCAGCTGGGAGGATTGGGAAGATTATCAACGTGATGTGCTCAATCCGTACATGCAGCAATTGGCTTTAGCAAGTGAATCCCAACAGGATAACCTAGATCGGAAAACCCGGGTATTGAAACATTTGCTGGCCCGTTTTGGCGAACGATACGAGGCGAAATACTTACAGCTGAGTAATCCACTTTACGGCGATCCTTTGACCGCTGAAATCCAACACATCAGCGATACCTTACGAAGCTTTGCCACCTTAAGTAGTAATCGTATCCGGTCCTATTTCCATCCCGGGTTAGTAGGGCAATTGCTGAGTGGCATGGAGCGAAATATTGGTAACGCCATTAATTTGAGTGGCTACTATCAAGGCATTATCGATTCGGTACCCATTATGCTACGTGAGCAAACCGAATCCACGCAAGTCATTTATACTCATGATGACAAACGCGAGGTACTCCTGGGGCCGGATCACCCAACGCCCTCCGCTTCTGGCAAGCAGGATAATGGCGTCAGACTCTACTGGCAGAAAGAACCTTTGCTATGTATCGACATCACCTTGAGTGCCGATCATCAGCTTAAAACGAGTTGGGGTATATCACTTTTCCTTCAGCCCTATCTCGATACACTGGAAAACTTGATTACACAATTTCGGGGCTTTGTGCTCGTCGATAATCGTCGTCTGCTCTCCTTCTTGGATTTGCAATGGACGGTCCAATCTGCTGATGGAAGTGCGGCTTTATATAGAAGTCAATTCCAATCATTGGCAGATTTTGAGCAGGATATGTCTTTGATAAAAAGCAGTTATGAGTTGCAAGTCAATGGTGCTGATGACGACTATTCAATTAGTATTAATACAGAAAAAGCGTGCTATTTACTGTGCCAGCATCTGAATAAAGACCACGCGAATCAAGTCAAGGTCCAAATGGAAGCCTATCGTCAACAACCGGCGCAACAGTTGACGTTCAGCTATCAGGATGAATCTACCAGTGGAATAGCTTCTGCTCAGCCTCTACCGACGGCACTGCAACGACAGCGCTTGTCCACTTTTTTCCCGGCTTGGGTCTGCGCGTTACAAAAACCGGCTTATCAAGAATTTCTGATGAGTACCATGCTGCGGCACGCGCCGGCACGCAGTAGCGTAGGGGTGAATATGCTTGCGCAGAAAAAATTACAACAGTTAATTGATGCCTACAATATTTGGCGAACGGGCCTAATCAATCAATACAATGGTGAATCGCCAAACGATCCTGCGAGGCAGGCGGCCCGGACCATAGTGAACATCCTACAAAATCTGAATCATGGCTAAGCTCGATAACCAACATAGTATCAAGACGCTGCTGTTTGATTTGATTTTTTCGGATCAACAACGCGCACAAGAGCTGTACGATGAAGTACGTCACTTGCACTATCAGGAACTGGAGACGATCATTTGTGATTGCCTGGATCAGTTCAATCAAACGGATGAGGTCATTCAAATCGACACGCTTGAAATTGACTTGGGCCCAATTCACTACGATGACTTGCAACCACAATTGGCTTTGAAAATTATGGAAGCCCTCCTGCAAAAATTAAGTGATATTCTGCGCGGTTACGATACGGCGAAGGCACGGCGCTCAAACGATTCACCGGTGCAACTGGAATCCCTGCGCTACTTCCTACAGCGTGGTTATCTCCCGTGGAATAGCCAAATCAATGCGGCTACACTTATCGAACAGTGCCTCGAGTCAGAGCCCGAAGAAACCGCTCGCTTGGTTCGCTGGCTTGGGCAGCAAGCGAAAGTGCGTCAGCGCATCGTGCAGCGCTTCGATGTCCATACTGTGCAGCGCCTCTTGCAAGCGATGGATCCACAAAACGGCGCCCTCATTCGACAGTATCTAAATACGCTGCACGAGCAAGTGGCCAAGCTGCCCAATATTCAATCGAGTAAGGCCCAGCTCGCCATCCAGCTGAATCTGTTTTTCCTCAACAGCCTGATCCTGACACCCCGCTCAGCCTTCCGGCTTGATAAATTAGTGCGTCAGTCACTGCAGCAATTGGTGCAGCACTACGATCTCAATTTCCTGGATACGGTGCAGGTGCTTCAGCAAGAGCTGCAGCCCTCCGTGAGTGCTGCGCATCGGAGCATCCGACAAATTCTGGCGGTGATTTCGGATGATTTGCGTCCGACAGCTTTGGTCACTGGCCACCAGGCTCGACGGTTTGGTCAAATGGATAAAGTAGAGCAGCGTCAGCTCTTACTGCAATACTTACGGGGCGAAGCAATGGTGGAGCAAGTCTTTGGGCTGAGCCAATCGGGCTTTGAACGCGTGTTACTTGGCATGTTGGATGATGAAGCAGAACCTGTGTTTAAATTATTACAGCACAATCGTTTTGCTACGAGCTCGATCGAGAAGATCATTCACTTTTTTGATAAAAAAGTAATCCATAAAATTATCCGAACCATTGAGCCAGGGCATTCGCAAACCATCATAAATTTTCAAAATAACGTCCTCTACGTTCACCGGCGTGAACCTGTCGTGCAAAGTTCGGAGCAAAAACTTTCGGATACGATCTGGCAGATTATCCTTCGCAATCTCTTATTTAATACGGGGACTTATTTTAACCAAAAAGCCTTCTTGAAGCATTTGATTGCCCGAATGGCGGCCCACTATAATTTAAATTATATCTATCTCCTGCAGCAACTTCGCCGTACCGCAGCTTCGGTAGCGACTCAGACCGCTCGTTTCCCTTTATTTATGCAGTTGATCAGTGAAATTTTTGAAGATGAAGAATTGTCATTGACACCGGAACATCAAGTGGCGCGTACCGCTACCCAGACGACCAAAGAAAAAGATCCGGCCACACTTTTTGCGGCCTTGCTCCGGCAAAGTGGAACCAGTAGTGGCCAAACGGAGAGCAGCGAACGCGAAATCCTCCGCGATTTCATTGCGCAGTATCCTAAGATCGCGCGCCGGATGATGCGCCAGGAATTGATTCGCCCGGCGACTCGGCAGAAATTAGCCCGCTTGAGTCACGGTCGCCTCTTCTTACGCATTATCCAACTGCTCCAACCGGAACACCAACCGGTATTGGCCCAAGCCTATCGGGTGTTCATTCGCACTGCGGAAAAACTCAAAGCACATATCCCACAGATACAGCATTTCGAGTATTTTATCAAAACCGCCATCTTGGCTTACTTAGCTGAAAGTGGTCAAATGGGACTGTTTTCTGAGGGGACACTCTACGAGCAATTGCTGCAGGATGTTGCTACCAATTTCCAGGTGTCTCCACAGCGCCTCCGGGAAAACTTAGTGTTGCCATCGGTATTCAATCCGCAACAGGAAAGAAACCCGAAAAGAACAATTGCGCTCGAAGACCTGCTGGAAGCGGCTTGCCATCTGACGCCCGTGACGGCTGATTTTTGGCAAGTACAAGGCTTCGCCAATCAGAATGAAGCGCTAGAATATTTATCACAATATCAGGCTAAACCCTTGCTGCGTCAGCTCCGCAAGTTATCGATCCATCAGTTGGAGACGCTGAGCCGCTCGGTAAGTGCAGCTACGATGCTACCTTTGTTGTCCGTTGCGGTGGCAGGGCAAACGGCTATCCTGCATTTATTGGATGCTATTGATCATCGCCTCAAGGATTCTGGATTCCACCAACGAAGTGCCGTGCTGCACCATCTGCAAAAAGTCGTATTTCAGCATCTCATTAAAATCGGTAACCAAGCTAACCTTGGCCTTTTTCAAAGTATGGAGCGGGTCTTATTGCGCTATGCTTTACCCCGATCGTTTTATGCACTGAATACCGCTTGGAAAGCGCCGGCCAGAGGAGATATGCGCCAACCTATTCAGCAACTGGAAAATCAGATCAATCGATCGGTGCGCCAGGCAGAGCGGCCTTCCAGTGCCGGTAAGTTATTGCTGGAAGAGCTTTTTGAGAAAGCGAAAGTCAGGAGTAAAGGGATACCCTACTTTACGGAAAAAGAACCTGAAATTTTTGAAAGCATGTTTATTAATAATGCGGGATTAGTCATCCTGCAGGCTTATCTCCCCTTCTTTTTTGAGCGTTGCGACTTATTTGAAGATCGCGAATTCAAATCGACAGAGGCTGCCCGGCGTGCGGCACTGCTGCTACAGTATGTGGCCTTCGAGACCACTACTTTCGAAGAGGAGGATTTGGTGTTAAATAAAGTGTTGTGCGGCTTATCCACCGAGGAGGTTTTGCCTTCAGAAATCGAGTTGACGGAGAATGAAAAGGAGACAGCTAAGCAAATGCTACAAGCTATCATTAGTCATTGGGAAATGGTTAAAAACAGTTCTATTGAAGGATTTCAGCAATCGTGGTTATGGCGAGAAGGTAAGTTAGAAAGACAAGAAAAATATTGGGAATTAACCATAGAAAAACGCGCATTTGATATCCTGTTGGATTATGCCCCTTTCGGGTTGAGTCCCGTGAAATTTTCCTGGATGGAATTACCAATAACAGTAATATGGAGATGAATTCAAATCATACGATGCGGAGTCTCGTTCGCGAGTTGGATTGGTTCGTTCAGGTGATGAATCAACAGTTTCAGCTGTATTTTAATCCAGCCGAGGTTGAAGAATTGGTTGATGCGCCGCCACCCCTACTCGATGAAGATGAAAGTCCTTATGCCCGGATGATTCGGAATTACGAGCTAGGCGTCGCGGAGCGGCTAGTGGTGATGCTCGCGTTGATCCCGCATCTAAAACCCGGGGTGCTGGACATTTTCTTTACGCGTAACCCCAATTTCGATCGGCCCTTCACGGAATTCGGAGGCTATCTCGGCAAGGACCATAACGGCTTTTTACCGACCGGCGAAACGGCCAATTTCCTGATTACGCGTGGCGATATTCGACTGCGAGCGGGCGTGATGCGACTCTTTGCCAAGGATCACATTTTTGCACAGGAAAATATCTTGCATCTGGAGCGCGCTGACTTGTCAGAACCACTGCTCAGTGGCCGGTTGCAATTGTCTAATGAATACCTGGGGCGCTTACTCAGCGAAAATAGCTACGCCCCCGAGTCTAATGACTTGTTTGCTGCACAGCGGGTCACCACGGGTATGAATTGGGAGGATTTGGTAGTATCCTCAAATGTGCGCGAAGAGATCAATCAAATCAAGATTTGGATCGAGAACGAGCGAGAACTTATGCAGCGGCAAAACTTCCGAAAACATATCAAACCGGGCTTCCGCAGCTTGTTCTACGGACCTCCGGGCACGGGTAAAACCCTCACCGCCTGCTTGCTGGGGAAGAGCTGTGGGCTGGATGTATACCGGGTGGACTTATCCATGATCGTGTCTAAATATATCGGCGAAACGGAGAAAAACCTGGCGCGCATTTTTGATGTCGCCGAGCGCCGGCGCTGGATTCTGTTTTTCGATGAGGCCGACGCCCTCTTTGGGAAAAGAACTCAAACTAAATCGAGCAATGATCGCTACGCCAATCAAGAGGTTGGTTATCTGCTGCAACGCATCGAAGATTTTCCGGGGGTTGTGATCCTGGCTTCAAACCTCAAGTCAAATATTGACGAAGCGTTTTCGCGCCGGTTCCAGTCAACGGTCTATTTTCCGATGCCGGACGCCCCCCAGCGCGAACAACTATGGGAACAGATTTTTGATCCCGAAAAACACTTAGAGCCGGACTGCCAGCTCAATGGTTTTGCCAGCAAATATGAACTCTCCGGTGGATCGATCATCAACATTCTGCGCAGCAGCACTCTTCGTGCGATGCAAAGAGGTTCACCCAAAATTGCCGAAAAAGATATTGTCTACAGCCTTCGAAAAGAATTTCAGAAATATGGAAAAACAATTTAAAAAACCTTTTAAAAAATAAGATATGAGCAATGTCACCAATCAAGCCTTAGAGTCCGCTTTGACGCAGGTCAATAATCAGCTGACGGCGAACGAACTCGCGCAATCGAATACTTCGCAGGCCGCGAAGTTGAACCTTTACTACGCTAGTGGGATCACCGAGCGTGCCAGTAACCAACTGGAAACAGACCAGGATAAAGCTAATACCGCAAACGAACAATACAACGCCGCCTTTGAAAGTGGTGAGGTATGCAATAACATCGTAACCGCCGCAACTGCAGCATCCACTGATGCTAAAAATACGGCGAGTAGCGTATCTACTGCTGCTACTAATATTGAAGGCGCCGCCAAAGCGCTGACATCACTTTGGGGGGATGTAATGGGGGTGTTGGCCATTGCTACATCACTGGACAACGGCAGCAAAGTCCAAAAGTTGGTGAAGAACGCTAGTGATGAAACAGAGCTGGCGGCCAGAGCTGCAGAAAATACGACACTACAATCTCTACAAACCACCATCGAAGCTTCACAAACACAGGCCGCTTCAATGTTGACACAAGCCAAGACGTTGGATACTGATATAAAAAGTCTGGTAGGTGTGCTGGATTCTAATCTGACTACTTTACAAGGTGTAGTGGCAAATGATGTCGCACAGTTGACGCAGGCTCAGGAGACGGAGAACAATGCAGAAGGTACTTATCGCACCGCTGCCGCCGAAACCGATGCGATGGAGAATACCCTGGATTTTATCAATGAGCACGTCAATCATGATCTGGCCTGGGAAGATGTAAAAGACGAGCAAGGGTATCTGTTCAATATCTCCTTTGATGCTTACGAAGAAGTAGCTATAGATCCCACGGTTCTCATGGGGACTAAAAGTAGTAGCTCATCCAGTGGAAGCGCAGCAACTCCCGAAAAGATTATCAAGGAGTATCGCATTATTTTCGTACCACAGGATATGGCCCCAACCTTTAATATCAATCAGGCCAAATCAACCGAACTGCCGAGCTATTTCCCGATCAAGCCCGATGGTTCTAAAACCTACACTCAGGAATTTAGTACGGCGGAATATCATCACACAGGTAGTGCCAGTAAGCCGCCCGTGGCTTTAGATTACTCCGGGAAAGCGCTCGAATTGGGCACCTCTTATGCTTTCTTCGTTTACATTGACTACACCTGTGATTATCAAAACGAGATGGAAGATACCGATGGATATCTATCATTGCCTTCTCCTTATCATACCTTACAAATTCCACTACCTACGGCCAGTAAGCCTAACCTCTTGTTTTTTAGAGCAGGGAAAAAATGTAAAACTGCGGATGGTGGTGTACGGGTTGCTTTCAAAATTTCTAATGAAGACCTCACCTTGCCTAATAGCGGAAAGTTCACGGACTTTACGGAGTTTAGGGTATTCCTTTTTGATCAAAAGAATCAGCTATCTGGTTTGCTCAATGATGCAATCAATATAGAGGTTGAGAAAATGTACGAATTAGAAACAACTGTAAGACTTGATCAGGCAGCAGTCGATCAAGCTTTACAAGCGTACAACACGGCCATTGCAACAGGTGCCCCGGCAGATGTGGTGGAGAAGTTGAGACAACAGTTGGAAGCGGCACGGACTCAGCTTACCTCTGACCGAGCAGCCTACGAAAAGCAGGTCAAAATAGTGGAAGAAATGTTCGATTTGAAGATCAATAACTTTGTTTTGGATGAGGATATCCTCAATGATATTCCTGATGCTTACGGCTTAATTGCGGCTGAATTTGATCCTTCTACTTTGCTCATCAAGATCGACGAGACTAAAGGGATTATTGAAATTCTCGATTCGGATATTGCAGATCAGACTAAGGCAATAAACGCCAATAATAAGGCTATCGGAGATCTCCAAAAGTCGATCAAGAAGCACAAAGAAGATCAAGCAAAGGTGCTTAAAGATGCTGAGGATGGATTACGTAAGGCTATTGAAGATGATACCCTGCTTCAACGATTGCTGAATGCTTTTCCTGGATCAGAAGGCAAATTAATTGAGTTTATCCTCAAAGGCGTTCAGGGGAAATTGACTGCAAAAGAGATCCAGTTGTACTTCATCTTAATGACTATTTTTTCTGAAGATGAGCGTAAAGCTTTGTCAAAAGCAAAGACTGATTATCACAGTTTGCAAATCAGCATCAATGCGGAGGAAACCATGATTTCTGATTTTCAGTACAATGGTACTTTGCTGAATGCTGAAATGGACTACCTAAAGAATGAGAAGAAAGAAGAAGAAGCGGAGTTGAAACGACTACAGGCGGAATATGACTTATTTAATACTTCAGAGAGCTCTGCTTCTAAATCAAAATCTAAGTCCAAGAAAAAAGCAAAGGATGCTGCCGCGGCAGAGACAGAAGAAGAAACCGAAACAGGAAATGAAGAGGACGTACCATCCAAACCTGAATCAGATTCTGATTATACTTACTTCATGGCGTACAATGATAAAGGTGACTTTACCGATAATTTCGGTGAGCCAATGATGCAGAATCATTTCTACTGCGCTTTGGTTTATTCTGTCGTCAAAGAAAGTTCTGCAAATGTAGCTCCCATGTACGCTCCTGCTATGTCAGAATATTCCAAGCCTAAGATGTACTTTATGCCGACTTTATAAATGCTAACCCTAAAATGATTTTTCATTATGACAACTTTATTAAATCTTAAAAAAATAGACGTTACCGCTCGGAAGACGGCAACGATTCAAGGCCTGCAGGATCAGGTCAATACGGCGACGACGATTGTTGCGCTATCGACGTCGAAATACAATTCCTTTGTAGATAAGGCGAACTTATTCAAAACATTGCTCAGTCAGGCAGATAACGCCTATACGACTTCGGAAAGCAATTGGGAAATGTTCCTGAAGGTGCGCTCTGACTTGAATGCGCTGATTCGTACGACGGATGAGTCAAGCATGATTGCTGATGTAGCTTTTGAGGAAATTCAGCAAGTGATCTTGCAATGGGAAGCGGTTACTAATCAGACGATCAAGGCCGTAGATGCCATCAATCTGGCGTCAGAGAAGATCGTTAAATACAAAGCGACTAATCCTTTGGTGTCTAATGATCTGGTAACCGGAATTACTACTGCGGCCAGCAACGCCAATACCGTTCTGAATCAGGTGATCAAAGCCTTTACCGATGCAATTACTGCAATGAGCTATTCCAATCAGGCGAGTAACTCAACGAATGTATCAGAACTATACACCATTTTGGCAGATGCCAAGATTCTGAATAATCATAATATAAGAATTCAGGATTTAACTGATCGCTTAAAAGGGAAATTGGAGTCGGTACAGGCTGAGAAGTTTTTGCAATTATTTAAGGAACAAAGTATCAAAGATCTTAATATTCCGGGCTTGCCTCCTAGTGAGATCAAAGATATTCTCAAATATCAGCATAATCACAAACCATTGGAATTGTCGTTGTATTCTGATTTAGAGAAAAATCGAAAAACCGCTGCACGGGCGCTTGATGCCAGTAATGCGGCAAATAAAGAAATGAACAAGGCCAAAGAAGAATTAGACCTGGCAGAGGCCAACCTGGCGTCCTTACAAGCTGCATTAGCAGCAGCCCAGGCGGCCGTAGCGGGTTAGCATTTAATGATGGTGCCACGTTCGGGAGGCGGCTCGCTCGCCTCCCGGCGGTACTCCAAATTTTTGTAATATGAGCGCGTATAACCATCTGAGTTTTTTCTATCAGGATTTGTATTTATCCACCCAAGGCTTTATTCCTTTTTGGCCTTTGGGAGAGCCCTTGCGTATTGGCGATTTGTTTCTCTTTCGTAGCAAACGAATGATCAAATTGGGCAATATCGCGGATCCCTATTTTCAATTGCGAGAGTATATTAAGATACGTAAGCCAGGCTATCACCCGATGCATTACGCCTGGCAACTCGATCGTGGGGTGAAAACAGATTTTAAAGGTGCCGCGATCAAGCATTATTATAAAAAATTAAAGATGCACCCCAGTAAGCAGGGACTGATGGTAAAGTTTGGTTTTCCAGGAGCTTACTTTTTTCGTACCTCGGAAATTGTTTACCATGTCTTTGAGAACTATTATGATTTGAGCTACGAGATTCTCCAGCGCCTGGCCTCCGAAAAATCGAATTTTAGAGAAATTTTTATGGTAACGGAGACGGCCATGGTGAAGAACTTTTCCCTGGGAATTGCCAGAGGGGCTAAGAGTCGTTTCTTTTTGAACTTACCAGAAATCACCGTTATTCCAACCTTGGATATTCTTAATAAGCCCGGACTTAATTATAAGGTAGAACATATTCGGAACATGGATACGCTATACCTTGACTATCCGGGAGAAAATATGTTTTTCCGGGCTAAGAAAATTGCCTTATCTTCTAGCGGCCATCATCGCCTACAGAAGTTTATTCAAAATAATTTTTCGGAAGACATGCAGCGATATACTTCTAACTTGCTGGACTACGCTCAGACAAGTATTTTACCATCTAACGACCTCTATCCGGGTGATATTCACGAGTATTTTCATTTCCGGCCGATGAATATGAGCGATATTGAGCATTTTCTCGGCAATGGGCATGTGGGGTAAATAATAATGTACTATTGCTCTAAATCTTGCAATAAGAGTGGAGCCTTCTGATGATCAGGCAGCTGGCTTAATAAAAACTGGGCTTGATCAAGATTCCCAATTTTTAGATAACAAAGGGCCAGATACCACCTTGACGAGGCGGCAAAGAGGTTATCTTCCTGGCCGACGAGCCATTGTAAATCCGTGGTAGCATCAATGGGGCGATCTGCTCCCAGATAACTTAGTCCGCGTAGAAAGCGCGCCAGGCGATGGGTGTCGTCTCGGCTAATGACTTTGGAAAAATCGGTCAGAGCTGACGTATAGTCTCCTTCGTCGTAATGTGCCAATCCAAGAATGAGGTCTTCATCTAATTGCAGAAGTTCTTCGCTTCGGAAGTTACCCGGACTTTCATAGGGAGAATAATATTGCTCAAAGAGCGCAAGAGGAGAAATCTCTGGGCTGGCAGGCTTGAATAACCAAACCCCTACAATTAAGAATAAAATAGTCGCTGCCATCAGCATAATTCGACGAACTGCTGGCCGTTGGTGCCAGGCGGGGGATTCCTGAAAATAGTGAGCCTCTACTTCAACCAAGGTCTCCAAAAATGCTAGCCGCTTTGGATCCACCGATTCGGCTAATTCGCGATGCAGCTGGAGTTCTTTTTGTAAATCAGGTTGCTTGGCCAGGACTTTCTCAAATTGTCGTTGTTCGGAATCCGTCATTTCGGAACGTAGATAGCGTTCCAGTAAAGTGTAGCGTTCCTCCTTAGTCATTATGGTTTAACTTTTGAAATTCTTCGTCTCGCTCAATTCGGCTAATTAGTTGTTCCTTGCATTTGAATTTGCGTTTGCGCACGTAGGTGACACTCGCAAAACCCAGTTGTCGAGCAATGGATTGCATGCTTTCGCCCTGTAAATACAATTCAAGTAGTTGCTGGCATTTCTCTCCGAGTTGTCGAAATTGGCGCAGGTAAATCTTGTAGCGATCAATACGAGCTAGCATCTCATCGAAAGCCATATTTTCGGACCAAAGCCCTTCGACTCGACGTTTCACGTTCTGAATGTTACGGCGCCGTAATTCTTTCAACCAGATATTTTTACAAATAGCAAAAAGGTAAGTCCCAAAGCGACTGGATAAGAAGAAATCTCGCTCTTGTGCTTTGTGGAAAATAGCCAGCAATGCATCTTGGAAAATATCTTTGGCGTCCTCCAGATTGCCTGAGTTTTGCAATACAAATTGCTGAATCCGAGGAAAGTAATTGCGATAAATAGCCTCGATAGCTACTTTTTGGCCATCGCGAATACCTTCTACGTACCAATCGTCCTGTTGTAATTTTTTTTGGGGTAACAACTCCATACGGTTTGCTTTTTACCATAAACATACCGGACCATTTGAACCGGTCGTTCATACAATCTATTTACAGGAATCTATCCGAAGGGATAGCTCTAAACACTAATTCTTATTAGACCCGATGATCGGGTTATATACTTGTTCTTGATCAACGGAATATAGCTAACTCATTGTTGAGTAACAATTCATTTGCTGCCGTGATCTGATTATTTTGAAAGAACTGATTTTGAGTTCAAGGAGGTAGGCCTAAGTTATATAAATTTCTTTCAATGTGTGCTAATGTAATCTATCTTTTTCTGATATTCAGGTATTTTTACCTGAAAAAATATTTTAATATTATTGAAGGTGTATTAAACTAGGTAAAAATACGCATACATTTTTTCAGCTGAGTAATTACCTTTGATTCAACCTCCTAAAACCAATCCATGAAAATGCAATTACCAGCGCTCGGTAGAGATTGGTACACCCTCCGTATACCAATCTTTCCGGGACGTTTCTCGATTCTTCTGGCTTTACTATTCAGCAGTTTGATACTCGGCGCTCGGCCTCTAACCTTCCTGCAGCAGGCGGAACATTGTCTCGTGGATGGAGATATCGATTGTGCAAGATACTGTCTTGATGCTGCGGAAGATCTGGAGTTACCCGAGGTTTGGGAATCTTATGTTGTACTTCGACGATACGCAATGGGTGATGTAGACCATCATACGGCTCAATTATCCCTTTCCCAGTCAAAAGACAGCTTACTGTTCCACTTTCTACAGTTTCAAAAAAAAGAAATTAAGGTCTCTCCGGAAGTTGCCAATGAATGGATAAAACAGGCTTTTACATTATTACCGCTTGAGTTGAATTTCCCACAATCCCTTTGGCAAAAATGGCAAGTGCAGCACAGTGAGTATCGCCCTACTATTCTACAACAATTATTGTTGCCATGTATTATAGACCAACTGTTCCTATGCTATTTTCACACTGAGCAGATATCGTTTTCTGAATACTTTTTGAATTTTCAATATTGTACTTATTTACTAGATTATTATCAATTAAAATCGAATGATTTAGCTGAGGCAAGTAATGCTTATGCTGTGACGAGCTTTTTGATGCGTTATCTACAACGCAACGGGCTGCTGAGTCCTCAGCGTAAGCGTCGGTTGCAGCAGAAGTGGGGGATAACGGATCGGACGCTACAGTTTTATTTTAAAAATTGGTCAGAGACCCCTAATGCTTATTGGTTTGATCGTTTTCTCTCGGTCTTAGCGTATGATAAAGCGCCGGCCAAGTTGTCAATACGCGATGGTTGGCTTGTCCATCTTCGTCATGAATTAGAAAATAACCTTCTGAAGGTCAACGGTGCATTGCAGGCCGATACCTTAAGTAATGCTTATCGAATGGTGTTATACAAACAGCGTGACCAGTACCAATTGGCCTTACATCAAATGCATCGCATCTTACCCCCTGCAGCTTCTGCCAAAAGGTTAGACGATCGAATTCGCGAGACGGATGCGGTCTTAGCGTTTCACGATAGCCCCGAAATACTATACTCAGCTTATGTCCATGAGGATAATCAATACCTACAGGCGACATCAAAGAGCGAAGACTTACGAAATAGCTTACAAGGTGTAAGTGATTACTTCGCTCATCCCGTGGAAGCTTTGGATGGACAAGAATTACCAGCGCAGCGGTTTGCTCGCCAGAGCCATCTGCTTTACCAACAATTGCTGGCGAAGCCTCTGCGGATTGGATCGCCTGAACATTTGATTGTTGTGCCGGATGGACTACTCTTGCATATTCCTTTTGGTAGCTTGAATACTTCTGAAGACGCTAGCGATTATTTGATTCAACGGTTGAGTATTAGCTACGCTCATGATTTGGCAGAAGTGGATACGCGGGCGGTGATACCCGTTCGTAACATCGCGGCTTTCGCACCCGTTCGGTTTGCGGAAAATTTACCGCCGCTTCCCGCCATTCGGCAAGAAATCCAACATCTTCAGGATCAATTTTCAACTACCGTTGTCCCGAGGCTTCCATTTGTAGCACCACCCGTTGATGCGGATTTGTGGCATATCGCTACTCACGGCACCACCCGCCACCCACGCTTAGGCGTAGCCGCTTTGTACGGTCAAGATACCATTTGTGGTATTACGGAGGTGTCAACCCATCGGAATCCTCAGGCGCTTATTTTGAGTACCTGCGAAAGTGGACCGGGCGCTGGCTACGCGCTTGGTGCGCTCAACTTCGAGCGCGCTTTTGCTCGGGTGGGTTGCTCTAGTCGCATCTTGAGTTTGTCGCCACTGGAAGATCGATCCACGGCGCGCTTGATGCAATATTTTTACAACGCCTGCCGACAACATGACAGCCACCGTGCACTTCAGCTCGCTAAGCTCAAATATCTGGAGCAAGCCGATGCATATCGAGCGCAGCCTGTCTTTTGGGCTAGCATGGTTGCTTATGGACAAGCTTTTCGAATAGAGTAGATATTATTCTTTTAGCAGGGTAGGTAAATCCGCTTTGTGTAGATCATATACATCTTGCCGGCCATTTAAGGGGATTTTTATTTTAATGTTTCCTATAATCCCTCCGATAATGGCACCACCTACAGCGCCTCCCAATCCATCGCGAATGGCAAGAATGAGATCCTGCTCAAAAGGCGAAATATCAATAATTGATTTTTCATCTTGACTTTGCTTGCTGTTATCGTTGGTTCTAATCACCAAACTGATTAATGACGTGGAAATAAAGCCTAATAACGCACCTTTGGCAACAGCTTTTGTTGATATTCGATTGCTACGGAAATGCATCGTTTCAATCTGATGAACTGGAATTTGCGTAAGCTGGTGTTCTGATGTAGGAACGAATGAACTTGGTGAAAGTAAAATAGAGGAATCTTTTGTGGTGTATAAATAACCACGAAGTGTGCGGTTAGAATTCAAAGTAATAACCGAAGCTTTATAAGACTTTTGATCGTCGAATTGACTTAAGGAATGCTTATCTTTTATTGAGGCAGGACTGAATGTCTCAATTGACTGCCAGCTTAAAAAATAAGTGCGTTCGTTTGTTTCATCGCATTTCTCAAAGTTGAGACCTTCGGTGCTACGTACAATATTCGTCACCAGAATTTTTTCTCCAGAGATACGCTGTATTGTGTCGCAGACAGAGGTGATGTCTTGTGCGGTAATTGAAGATAAGCTGATTAACCAGATCGAAAGCATAAGAAAGTAAGTCTTCATAAGAGTAGGATTTATAAACAAATGTACAGGGTGCCTTCAAGCCCAGCGTCTTGCTTTTTCATAAAGGTATATTATTTTTTCGCTCATATAAATAAAAAACGGTACTAACACCGCAGTATTAGTACCGTCCTTATCTATAAAGAAATCAAATAATTTTACTCTTCGCTTTCAGGCTTTTTAGTCACAGTCTCATCCGAAGAAGGTTTACCACTATCGATGTCGTCAATCACTTCCGTTTCTTCGGCAGCCATCGCTTCTTTAGCTTTCAAATCACTGGGGCGTGGCCCGATCAGGCGTTCGACATCAGACTTGAGTAATACCTCGTTTTCCAACAGGGCATTAGCCAGGATGTCCAACTCATTGCGACGTTCCTTAAGCAATTTCTGAGCGCGCTCATATTGGGATTCCACCAAGCGGCGCACCTCTTCGTCAATTAAGGTAGCCGTATCGTCAGAATAAGGCTTATTGAACTGATCCTGCTGCATACCGTAGAAGGAAACATTTCCAACCTTATCGTTCATTCCGAAGACTGAGATCATGCTGTAAGCCATCTTGGTCACTTGATCCAAATCACTTTGTGCACCAGTCGAAATTTTGTCAAAGACAATTCTTTCCGCGGCACGACCACCGAAAGTCATGCACATGCGATCAAGTAGTGCTTCGGTACGGGTGATGTATTCTTCTTTCGGTAAATACTGGGCGTAGCCCAAGGTACCGATACCACGAGGGACGATGGTCACTTTAACTAAAGGAGACGCGTGTTCCAGGAACCAGCCACAAACGGCATGGCCTGCTTCGTGGAAGGCGATGATCTTCTTCTCTTCGGGAGAAATAATCTTGTTTTTCTTTTCTAAACCACCGATGACACGATCCAGCGCATAGTTGAAGTCATCCATGTCGATAGACTTCTTATTCCGGCGCGCAGCAATCAGAGCAGCTTCGTTACAGATATTAGCAATATCGGCGCCGGCAAAACCAGGTGTCATCTCTGACAACGCATAAGCGTTGACTTCAGCACCAATTTTAATATGCTTAAGGTGGACTTTGAAGATGGCCTCACGACCTTTTAAATCTGGTCGATCGATACCAATTTGGCGATCAAAACGTCCGGGACGCAATAAAGCATTATCCAGCACATCCGGGCGGTTGGTTGCTGCCATCAGGATCACCCCTTTATCGGTGCTGAAACCATCCATTTCAACCAGCAATTGATTTAGCGTATTTTCCCGTTCGTCATTTCCGCCCTGCAATGAACCACGACCACGCGCACGGCCAATAGCATCAATCTCATCGATGAATACAATACACGGTGCCTTTTCGCGCGCTTGCTTAAACAAGTCACGGACACGAGACGCACCCACACCGACAAACATCTCAACGAAGTCAGAACCAGAGATAGAGAAAAATGGTACCCCTGCTTCACCTGCTACTGCCTTTGCCAGCAAGGTCTTACCAGTACCAGGAGGGCCTACCAGCAATACCCCTTTAGGAATTTTACCCCCAAGGGCCGTATATTTTTTAGGATGTTTTAGAAAATCTACAATTTCCATGACCTCTTCTTTCGCTTCATCCAGACCCGCTACATCCGCAAAAGTGACATTGACTTTGGCATTGCTATCAAAAAGTGTGGCTTTGGATTTTCCAATGTTGAAAATCTGTGCACCCGGACCACCGGCCCCACCGCTCACGCGGCGCATGATGAATACCCAAATGACTACAATAATCACAATGGGCAGCACCCAACTTAGAATAGGCGTCAGCCAGTTCGTTTTTTCTTCAAAGGCTGGGAAAACGCGATCTGCCATCGCTAAGTTTTCATCATCCTGCACACGACGTAGCTCACTCTGGAAGTACTGAAGATCGCCAATTTGGAAGGTGCCATCAGGACCACTACCAAATTTACTGGAAGACAAGTCGGGGTATTTGGACTTACTGTCCTCTTTCAGATATACGTAAGCGTACTTTTGGTTGATGATTTCAAGCTTGTTGATATCACCTTCCCGAACCATTTCCCAAAATTTGAGCTCACTCAATTGCTCACTACCTGGATTACTCAGGCTGTAGAAATTGAGTGCCAGGAGGAAAAGGGCCAAGAGGCCATAGATCCAATAGGAATTGAATCGGGAATTATTGTTGTTGCCGCTATTCGGCTTATTATCTTTCTTTTCCATCAAATAAAATTGTGTAAAACATGTTGAAGTTCCAAGGTAGAACACCCGAAAAGGGCAAACGTTTTAACGGATTAGTCGATAACCCGCTATTTAACCTAATTTTTACAAATTCTGATACTCTGTAAAAATGGCATCACTCCATAGATCTTCCAGTTCATAGAACTGACGGGTGTCTTTGTAGAAAACATGGACAACCGTGTTAAAATAATCCAGAAGTAGCCAATGAGCGTGTTGTTGCCCTTCGTAATGACTGGGTAGTTGTCCCGCCTCCTTCTTCAGGCGACGATAGACATTGTCAGAGATGGCCTTGGTTTGAGTGGTAGAGTCTCCTTCACAAATAATGAAGAAATCGGTAGGTGCATCATCCAGATGCCGCAAATCCAATTTGACGATATTCTTGCCCTTGATATCCTGAATGCCTTCGATGATCAGGTCATTCAACTCTTCTACAGAAAACTCTTTTTGCAATACGTCTTTTTGCGAATTCAAAAGTTAATTTTGATAATTTTGGTGGTAAAATAAGATTCAGTAAGCACTTCATAAATTAAGTCAATGGATGCTCGGCGCATCCAGAAATTTAGCTTACAAAGCATTCAATTAATTAGCCTTACTTTAGATCATATTCTAAAAACGTGTAAAGCTAACAAATTTATTATGGATTGAATACCTCCATTAACACCCTTTTTATAGGAAAAGTTTTATTAAACTTCCCCGAATTAGCTTCTACAAATAGCTATGCTACTGACTTGGTAGCAAAAAGCAATCCAAGCGAAGGAACTGTCATATCGACCGATAATCAAACGATCGGTCGAGGTCAGATTGGCAGGTTTTGGGAAAGTGAGCCGGAAAAGAATCTGACGTTCAGCCTTATTTTATATCCGAGGTTTCTTTTTCCCGCACGGCAATTTCTGCTTAGTCAAGCTATTTCTCTTGCTCTTGTCGACTGTTTGGAATTGTACGAACTCCCGCATTTGAAGGTTAAATGGCCCAACGATATTTATGTTGGAAATCGCAAAATTGCCGGTATACTTATCCAAAATGTACTCTCCTCAACCCAGGTACAAAGTAGTGTAGTCGGTATTGGATTAAACGTAAACCAGGCTGTTTTTAAGAGCCCGGCTCCTAATCCCACTTCTTTATTTTTAGAGAAAAAACAAAACTATGCTTTGGATCGCTTGTTTGCCCAGTTATGTGAAGCGCTGGAACGGCGCTATTTACAATTACGTGCCGGCGATTCAAAAACGATTGAACAATCTTATTTAAAATTGCTTTACCGTTATCAAGAATTAGCTAGTTTTCAAGTCGCCACCACCGGTAATACCTTTGTGGGGACCATTTGTGGATTGACTTCGGCTGGGAAATTGCTGATTGAGCAAAATGATGCGACCGTAGCTTACGGGCTACGCGAGATTCGATTTTTATAGATCTAACCCAAATTGTACGATCAAATACCCTGAGTTTTGGAAGCAATAATTATTACTGTAGGCGACGAAATCTTAATCGGACAAGTCGTCGATACGAACTCTGCCTGGATTGCGGAGCAGCTTAATTTACAAGGCATTCGCCTGCGTGAAATTCATTCGGTCAGCGATACGCGCGAAGCGATTATTGCTGCTTTGAACCGCGCTTTCCAGCATACGGATTTAATTCTGATGACAGGTGGACTGGGACCGACTAAAGACGATATTACGAAGAAAGCCATTGCGGATTATTATGAGACCGGGATGGTCTTTCATGATCCTACTTTCGAGCGAATTCAAAAATTATTTGAGCGCTGGGGTCGGACGATGACTGAGGCACATCGGATGCAATGCTATATGCCGGAAAATGCAAAGTTACTTGCGAATCGGATGGGTACTGCACCCGGGATGTGGTTTGAGCGCGACGGAAAGGTCCTGATCTCCATGCCTGGAGTGCCCTACGAAATGAAAGCAATCATGACCGATGAGGCACTACCCCGACTTCGCGAACGCTTCGCCGGGCAGCCCATTGCGCATCGTACTATTCTGACAGTGGGCGAGGGCGAGTCACGATTAGCAGCCCGGATTCAAACTTTCGAAGAACAGCTCCCGGAGAATATCTCTATTGCCTATCTCCCCAATCTCGGTCAGGTTCGCGTGCGACTGACGGCCACGGGCCACGATCAAGCAGAACTAGAACGTTTACTTGATGCAAAAGTGGAAGAGATACGTCATTACCTTTCCGAGTTTATTTTTGGCTACGAGAAAGAGACCTTGCCAGAAGTCATTGGTCGTCGCCTTAATGCTAATGATTTGACGATTGCGACTGCAGAGAGTTGCACTGGTGGCTATCTCGCTCATTTGATCACTAGCGTAGCGGGGGCTTCCGAATATTTTAAAGGCAGCGTGATCGCTTACGCAAACGAAGTGAAAATGCATCAATTAGGTGTGCAAGCCGACACCTTGCGTCAGTACGGAGCGGTGAGTGAGGCGACTGTTTTGGAAATGGCCGCCGGAGTAAGAGCAGCTATGCATACGGATATTGGTTTAGCGACCTCAGGGATTGCGGGCCCCGACGGCGGTACCCCGGAAAAGCCGGTAGGCACGATTTGGCTGGCAATTGATGGTCCACAGGGGGCTCACGCCATGAAGCTACAATTGGGTAAAGATCGACTGAAAAATATTGAGTATACGGCCAGCCAGGCCTTGAATTTGGTTCGTCAGCAGCTAGACCAGCTTCAAGAAGTATCGAAGATTTGATCGCCATAAGAACTTGGGTATCCCGCAAAAAAAGCGTAATTTTGCGGCTCAATTGAGAACCAAATTTAAACCTTAACCATTCACAACCAAATAACTAGGATTTCACTATGGCGCAAGTTGAATTGATCATGCCCAAGATGGGGGAAAGCATTATGGAAGCGACAATCCTCAAATGGGTGAAGCAAGTCGGAGATACTGTCGAAACAGATGAAACGATTCTGGAGATTGCTACCGACAAAGTGGACTCCGAGGTACCTTCTCCCGTGAGCGGAACCATCGCTGAGATTCGTTTTCAGGAGAACGATACCGTTGAAATCGGTAAAGTCATCGCTATTATTGCCACTGAAGGTGAAACTGTCAGTACGACCCCTTCTCCTGCGGTCGCCGAAAATAATAGTGTCAATGGCTCACATCCGGTAACGCCAACTCCAGAACCTACTTTGGCGACGGCCAATGTGTCTGCGGCTGCTCCTGTCGTTACCACCGCAAGTAGTAATCGTTTTTACTCCCCTTTAGTCAAAAATATCGCTAAGGCCGAAAATATTGGCCTGCAGGAATTGGAGCAAATCCCCGGTACCGGAAAAGATGGTCGGGTAACAAAAAAAGATATTCTCCAATATTTATCTAATCGTAGTACCGCACCCGCTTCTGCTCCTGCGGTCACTGCCACTGCTCCGCCAAAAACGGCCAGCAGCGCAGCACCGGTCACCAGCGTTAGTGGTAATGACGAGATCGTAGAAATGGATCGTATGCGTCGACTTATTGCCGATCACATGGTGATGTCCAAGCATACTTCTCCCCACGTGACGTCTTTTGTGGAAGTAGATGTAACCAATATCGTAAATTGGCGTAATCGTATTAAACAGGACTTCCAAAAGAAATACGGTGAAAAAATTACTTTCACTCCAATCTTTATGGAGGCAGTAGCTAAAGCGATTCGGGACTTTCCAATGATTAACGTCTCGGTCGATGGTACCAATATTATTGTTAAAAAGAACGTTAATATTGGGATGGCTACAGCACTACCTTCGGGTAATCTGATTGTACCTGTGATCAAAAATGCAGATCGCATGAATTTGCTTGGTCTAACTGGAGCAGTCAATGACCTGGCTAGTCGAGCCCGGGCTAATAAATTGAAACCAGATGAAGTCCAAGGTGGAACGTTTACGCTTACTAACGTTGGTACCTTTGGAAACGTCATGGGAACGCCGATTATCAACCAACCTCAGGTCGCTATCATGGCCGTTGGTGCAATCCGCAAGAAACCGGCGGTTGTTGAGACAGAATACGGTGATTTAATTGCTGTTCGACAGATGATGTTCTTGTCGATGTCTTATGACCACCGAGTTGTTGATGGATTTTTGGGCGGATCATTCCTACGACGCGTAGGCGATTATCTGGAAGCTTTCGACGACAAACAAACAATATGAGAAACCACCTGTAGGAAGGGGATTCATCCTCTTCGGTAATCTCGTTAAAGCAACATGTTTTGACGGGTAGTTTGGCAATTACAATTTGACACGAACTATGGTGTTTCGCTACTGTCTGTTTCTAATATTCCTAGGGTCGTTCGGTGTTACCGGCACTGCTCAATCTGTCAAAAAGCTCAAAGAGAAAGCGGCTGCTTTTATCAAGCACGAGAAGTATCAGGAAGCTTTGCAGCCTTTACTAGAAGTACAATATCGACAGTCGAACGATCTGGGGACACGCCTCAATATCGGTATCTGCTACTACGAGTTGAATCGACTCAGCGACTCACAAAAGTATCTAAAATACGTTCTGGACAACGATAAATCTCCTGATCCAAAAACTTTTCTCTATCTCGGTAAATTGTATCACGCCAATTTACAATTCAAAGATGCAGTCGGGTTTTATAAATTATTTTTAAAAAGTACTAAAAAACACCCTCTGGCAAAGAGTGTCAAAGATGATATTCGCCGCTGTGGCCGTGGCTTACGTTTAGAAGTGCAAGAACGAAATGCGTTTGTGGAAAACATGGGGGATAAAGTGAATTCATCCTACGATGATTTTGGTCCGGTACTTAGTCCTAACTACGATAGCAAAATTTATTTTACCTCTTCTCGCCCTGGCAACCAAGGTGGACTGCGTAATAAAGAAGGGCGACGTGATGACACCTACGGTCATTACAATACGGATATGTTTGCCACTAGCGTCGTAAATGGCGAATGGACTGCTACGACCCCCTTGAATCCTTTAATTAATAGCCCGCGGCATGATATGGTATTGGGTTTTGATCGGCGCGGTACCATGCTGTATTTTTTCAAAGGGCCGAGTCTATTTAGCGGAGAAGTGCTAGTTGATACCTTTCAGGCTAAAGATGAGCGCGCCTTGAATGATGATCGTTTCGTGAGTCCGATGATTACCGAAAATGGAGATGGCTATCCACATTTTTTCAACGATACTGTGCTGATTTTTTCGAGCTACCGAAAAGGGGGCTACGGCGGTAGTGATCTGTACATCAGTTTGATGCAAAACGGCAGATGGATGCCGGCAAAAAATCTTGGTCCCCGGGTTAATTCCGCTTACGATGAAATCACGCCTTTTCTAGCGACGGATGGCCGGACGTTATATTTTAGTTCAAATAGTGCCCAGGGGATCGGTGGGTTTGATATTTATCGCGCTGCTTTTGATGATGTTTCAGAACAATGGTCGACGGCCGAGAATGTGGGATTACCAATTAATTCCGCAGGAGATGATGCTTATTTTAAGTTGTCCGCTGATGGTCTAAAAGCTTACTTTTCTTCTTCCCGCAAAGATGGTTTGGGGCAGCAAGATTTATATGTCGCTTACTTTAAAAGCCAACGTAACGAACAATTATCCACCTCTATGCCGAACACCTTTGCGGAGGTTCGGAGCTACAAACAACAGCAAAGTAATAGCGGCTATGTTTTAGAAACGCCGAATACCGGGCAAGGCACGATTTCTACCGTTCCCGGTGCGCCGCAATATCGCGAGGATGAAATTATCAAATACGAGATCAATCCTATTTATTATACGCCGGATGACAAAGTTCTGATCCCTTCGAATTTGAAGGAACTCAACAAGGTTGCTCGACTTTTACTGGATTTCCCACAGCTTAAGTTAGTGATGGCCAGCCACTCAGATGGTTCTACGCCGCCTGCCTTTGATCTATATTTCTCTGCCAAACGCGCGGAGCAAGCTGCAGAGTATCTGATTGAGCAAGGTGTTAACGCTGCTAATATCACTATCGTGGGGTGTGGCGCAAGCTATCCTCAGGCTTTGAATGAGCTGGAAAGCGGGGCGAATGAATTGGGCCAGCGTCTGAATCGCCGCATTGAATTTGCTATTCAAAATACAGCGGGACTGCCATTGCGGATTACCTACGCTGCCCCACGAATCAGTCAATATATGGTTAGCCCGGAAGGCGAATATTATCGTGCTGCGGTGAAAGGCTTGTCTTATAAAGTGCAGATTGCTGCCATTGGGCAGATGTATAATGGGGATTTAGTGACGCGTTATCCCGACGCGATGGCTGAACATCGAAGCCGAACAAATTTATACCAATACACCGTGGGTTTGTATCAGACTTACGCTTCGGCGGAGCAATTGGTACAGGATCTTAAGCGGCAAGGTATAACGGATGCATTCGTTGTGCCTTACATTAATGGTATGCGCGTTAGTCGAGATGATACAAAGGTTTACGCGGCCGCTTATCCGGATTTATTGAACTTCCTCCGCTTTTCCGATCAAGACTAAGCTTTTATCTTCGATCTTCGGGCTTACGTCTTCAAAATGGGTATTTTTTTTGAATTGTTTTTAAAAAAGCCCATCTTAGCTTTCAAATATCGATAAATGAACCGTCTCGGCTTTTTTAAAGAGAGCATTAAAAACCTTCGAACAATTGGCACCATTACCCGCAGCTCGAAATATCTGTGTAAAGGAATGATTCGCCACGTTGATTTCAAGAAGGCACGTGTATTGGTGGAACTTGGAGCAGGTGATGGTGTCATTACCAAGTACATCCTCAAGAATATGCACAAGGATTGTATTTTGCTGACTTTCGAAGTCAACGAAAAATTTTGCAATCGTTTACGATTGATCAAAGATAAACGACTAGTCGTCATTGAGGATTCCGCCGAAAAAATAGGTGAGTATTTAAAAAAGCATGGTGCTTCCGAAATCGATTACATCGTCTCTGCGATTCCTTTTGTTACGCTTCCCGATGAGCTAGGGACGAGCATCATTTCCAATTGTCAGCAGTACTTACGTAAGGGAGGACTCTTTATTCAAGTGCATTATTCCTTGCTGGCCAAAAAAATGTATCAGAAGATTTTTGGTAATGTGGACATTAGTTTTGTCCCACTAAACATTCCACCTGCGTTTGTTTTGGTAAGCGAAAATCGAGCTTAAGCTAGTTCCGTAAATCAATTTCTGTAAAGTTATAATCTACCAAATGCTGTTGCGTTTGAGTGAAATCTGTGCTAAATCCTAGCATAAATCCGCCGCCGCCGGCACCACACAACTTCAAACGAAAGTTATCACACTCTATCCCCTTTTCCCAAAGCGGCCGCATATTAAAGGGGATCATATCCATAAAATATTGCCATTGGAAAGTACTAATGTTCTGAATATCTGACCACAGTGCAAGATAATTGCCGTGGAGCAAATTAGTAATCGCTTGTTGGTTATAAAGCATCAGTTGATCTACAATGGCTTGACGGTATACGGGTGATTCACAAGCAGCCATGAACTTTTGAACCAAAGGGCTGGTCGATCTGGGCTGACCGGTATCCACGAGAAACAAACTGAGGCTATTTGCTGCTTGGGGTAGGCTAACTTGATCTAAACGATTTTGTTGGATCCAGACAGGCGCATTGAGCCAGCAAATGAGCGGATCAATGCCTGAGCTAGAGCCGTGAAAAAAACGCTCCATCTTAGCTAGCTCGGTGCGCGCTTGTTTGAGTCTTGGCTTGGTGGGATTTGATGGTTTAAAGCGGTCGTAAACTGCTGCACAGAGCGCTCCGGAGCTGCCCAGGCCATAGCCGGCCGGAATATCTGACTGAAAATATAAACCCTGTTGCACGGCATCTCGGAATCCGGCGATGCTCTCAGCAGGCAAGAGTTGCTCTGCCGCCAAATAGTCAATAAACGGACGCAAGTCCGGGAAGGTCGCCGCCGCTTTACCTTGCGCCCAACGTCCACCGAATTGTTTCAAAGGCAGGGCTAATGCTTCACCACCAAGAATGATGGTGTATTCCCCGAATAACAACAATTTAGCTGAGTAGTGGGTCCGCATGCTCTCCCTTTAAACCTTTTCTAACAATAAATCGCTGTATGAGCACTGCACCAAATCACTGCTTTCTACACCAAACAAATCCAGATAGTGTTGGCATTGGGCTTGTAAGCTGTCTAGACTGATGCTATTAGTTTCATCGATGGCTTCAATTTCAATAAAACGGCCAAGGGTTTTGACTTCGTCAAGATGGAATTTAACGTTATTGATAAAGTAGATTGCGCGTTGTTTGTCAACTACAGTAAGTACTTCCAAGCCGGCACACAGGACAGTTTTGAGTTGAGGGTCCGCTACTGTTCGAAATAAATTTACGGCAGAATGTTTAGGCCCGGCCTGATTGGGGCGCTCGTAATGAATTAAGGAATTTTCAATTTTACCTTCGCGTAATTTCATCCGTCCGGTCTTGGCCTTGAAGTAGGTATCTACTTGATGATCAATGCCCACAAAACGTGCTTTGCGCTTTTCGAGTAGTTGCCGAATAGGTTCATGATCACGGCAACGTGCTTTTATTTCAACAATAGAATATGCCATGCGTTGAATATAGGCATCATTCAATAAATAAGAAAGCATTATCTTTAGCCCGTGGAAAATTTGCAACAATTGCTAGGACTTTATCGAGAAGATGAGCGTACCCAGCAAATCGTGAGTCAGTGGCAAAAAACTTCGGTCAGCCGTCAACATCTAGAAGGACTGATTGGAGCACAGGAAGCCTTTGTCCTAATCGGAACTTTTTTTGCCGCACCGCGGCCTCATCTCATCATCGCCTCGGATAAAGAAGAGGCTGCTTATCTGCAAAATAATCTTGCTAATCTGTTCGACAAGAAGCCCGTTCGCTTCTTCCCGGATTCGTTCAAGCGGCCTTTGCTCTTCTCGGAATTGAACACTAGTAATGTACTCCAGCGGACGGAGACTATCAATAAAATCACCAGCTCTTCTACAACGGGAGAGATCGTGGTAACTTATCCCGAGGCACTTTTTGAGAAAGTGGTTGCGCCAAAGGTATTAGAAGAGACCCGGATCGAAATCGTAATGAACGAGCAGCTGGACATTGACTTTCTCATTGAGGTGCTGGTAGAATATGGTTTTGAACGGGTAGATTTTGTGTACGAGCCAGGCCAGTTCTCAATCCGTGGTGGGATCGTGGATATCTTTTCGTACGGCAATGAATGGCCTTATCGTGTGGAGTTATTTGATGATGAAGTAGAAAGTATTCGGACTTTTGATCCTACGAGCCAGCTCTCAAAGCAGAAAATTGCGAAAGTAGCAATTGTACCCAATATCAATACACGATTCAAACAAGATCAAAAAGTGTCAGTGTTTCGAGTCATTAGCACGGATACCATCGTTTGGATCAATGATGTACAAATGCTTTTGGATAAGTTGCAGCAATGTCTGGAAAAAGCCGAAAAGTTTGCACAATCCATCTCGACAACCGATGAGAGTGAACTGTCAGAGTTGTTTAAAGAACGGGCGTTTATTCGACCCAATGAGACCATCGACGAATTAGAAGGGCATCATTTGATGGTTTTACGTCCTGGAAATTTTCCAATTCCATTCGATCAAAAAATTGAATACAAAACCCAACCCCAACCGAGTTTTAATAAGAACTTTAAGCTTCTGATCGAGAATCTGCACGAAAATACATCGGATCAGATCACCAATTATATTTTTACGGATAACCCCAAGCAAATCGAGCGCTTCTACGCCATCTTTGAGGATCTCGATGCCAAAGTGGAGTTCCATCCGATCGAAAAAGCCATCCATCAAGGTTTCATCGATCAATCACAGAAGGTGGCCTGTTACACCGATCACCAGATTTTTGAGCGCTTCCACAAGTATCGCCTCAAACGAGGCTTTACCAAAGATATGGCGATCAACCTACGAATGCTCCGCGAATTGCAAGCGGGAGATTTCGTAACCCACATCGATCATGGCGTAGGACGTTATTCTGGCCTGGAAAAAATCGACATCAACGGCCACGTCCAAGAATCAGTGCGTTTGATTTATAAGAATAATGACATTCTCTACGTCAGTATCAACTCTTTACACAAAATCTCCAAATACGTAGGCAAAGACGGAACGGCACCTAAACTGAATAAGCTTGGATCGGATGCCTGGAAAACGCTCAAGCGACGAACGAAGCGTAAGGTTAAAGATATCGCACAAGGGCTAATTAAGCTATACGCCAAGCGTCGCGCGACTAAAGGCCATGCTTTTCAGGAAGATGGTTATCTACAGAATGAGCTAGAGGCCTCCTTTATATATGAGGATACCCCAGATCAACTGAAGGCCACCAATGATGTGAAGGAGGATATGCAAAAAGAGTATCCGATGGATCGTCTAATTTGCGGTGATGTTGGCTTTGGAAAGACTGAGATTGCCGTACGCGCGGCTTTCAAAGCTGTGGTGGGTGGAACTCAGGTAGCGATTTTGGTGCCTACCACCATTCTTGCTTTACAGCATTTCAAAACCTTTGGCGAGCGCCTCAAAGAATTTGGCTGTTCGGTGGATTATATCAACCGCTTTCGCACGACGAAGGAGAAAAAGGCGATTTTTGAAAAGCTTAAAGCAGGAGAATTAGATATCGTGATTGGGACACATGGCCTGCTGAATAAAGATGTTGGCTTCAAAAACCTGGGGTTGTTGGTTATCGATGAAGAGCAGAAATTTGGTGTTGCTGCCAAGGAAAAATTGCGTAATCTCAAGGTCAACGTCGATACGCTTACGCTGACTGCAACGCCGATTCCACGAACCTTGCAATTCTCATTAATGGCTGCTCGTGACTTATCGGTCATTCGCACACCGCCTCCAAACCGTCAACCCATTCACACTGAAACGCGCATTTTCAACGAAGAATTGGTCAAGGATGCGATTTATTATGAGGTTCATCGTGGTGGGCAGGTCTTTTTCGTGCATAATCGAGTGAAAACGTTGCCGGATATCGCCGCAATGATTAAGCGAATGTGCCCCGATATTGATGTCGCTATGGCGCACGGCCAAATGGAATCAAAGAATCTGGAAGTTACCTTGCTGGATTTCATTGACCGCCGTTACGATGTGCTTGTGTGTACGAATATCATTGAAACGGGCTTAGATATTCCGAATGCGAATACCATTATCATCAATAATGCACATCAGTTTGGCATGAGTGATCTCCACCAATTACGTGGGCGTGTTGGGCGCTCTAATCGCCGTGCATTTTGCTATTTATTTAGCCCGCCCCTGTCAGTGTTGACCTCTGATGCGCGTAAGCGCTTGAAAACCCTTGAAGAATTCTCCGAACTGGGAAGTGGATTCAATATTGCTATGCGCGATTTGGACATTCGTGGCGCGGGTAACCTATTGGGAGCCGAACAAAGTGGCTTTATTTCCGACATTGGTTATGAAACCTACCAGAAGATTCTCGAAGAAGCGATGCAGGAGCTGAAGGAGAACGAATTCCGAGATTTATTCAAAGGCGAATTGGAGAAAAAAGGCCATCAGTTTGTGCGAGAAGTGCAAGTGGATACAGATGCGGAGATGCATATTCCGGATGATTTTGTAAATAATATTCAGGAACGACTGAGCCTATATACCGAGCTGGATAAAATCGAGAATGAAGCAGCTCTCGAAGCATTTCAAAAACGGCTAGCCGACCGATTTGGCAAAATTCCGAAGCCTGTGATGGCCTTATTCGATGCTTTGCGCTTACGCTGGACGTGCAAGGTGCTCGGCTTTGAACGACTCATCCTTAAAAGTAGAAAGCTACGTTGCTACTTTATTACCAATCCTCAATCTCCTTTTTACGAGACGGATTTATTCAAAAGTATTCTGCAATATGTTGCGCTTTACGGTCCCCAAAAAGGTCTGTCTTTTAAGAAATCAAATCAACATTTCATTCTTATCCGCGATCAAGTCCCCAATCTAGCTTATGCTGCCAAAGTGCTTGAAGATTTGAAGACGACGGCGATGGAGGCGGTGGTGTAGATGAGAAAAGGATAGAGATAATTCGCCTGTGGTTCTGTAATCTCAGAAGTCTTGGATAGAGTAGAGATACTTACCCGCGCCGATCCGGATTATCCTTCAAAAAACTCTCCCAGCTTCCGTAGCGTTTATGTTTGGCAAGAGGACCAGAGGATTGATAAAAATGGCAAACAGCGGTAGCCAAGGCATCAGTAGCATCCAGAGCATAATCATCGAGCTTCACATTGAGGATACTAGCCAGCATAGCGGCAACCTGTTCTTTAGATGCGTTTCCGTTTCCCGTTACCGATTGCTTGATCTTCTTGGGTGAGTACTCCGTAATCGTTAGATTTTCAGTCATGCCGGCGGCAATGGCGACACCTTGGGCTCGCCCGAGCTTGAGCATAGATTGTACATTTTTGCCGAAGAAAGGAGCTTCAATGGCCATTTCGGTAGGTAGGTGCCGTCGAATCAGTGCCTGGATACGTTCAAAAATCATTTTCAATTTATGCTGATGTGTCGGGAGTTGCTTCATGGTGACTACACCCATTTCGACTAGGTAAATCTTCTTTTTAAAAATTCGGATTAAGGCATATCCAAGGACATTCGTACCGGGGTCAATACCTAAGATGGTACGTGGTGGTGTAGGTGCTTTCTTCTGCGTTGGCATACTTCAAAGATAGGAGAATTTCGTATGAAATGGGATTGGAATATGTACCGATCTCTGATTGGCTGGCTCAATTTTTTAAATAAAATAACGTTTCTCTAACGCTTTTTTGAACATCGGCTTCGTATAAATAATAGTACATTTAAGTCCGAAATCCATTTGAATCACAAAACGAGCATACCGACCATCTCCATATTGCCAGTGCCCGGGAAGAGCCGCCTGCTCAATTTTCTGATCAAGGCCGTTTTAGTTGGCTTACTGATCTGGGTAATCTATCGGCAAATCTTCACACGTGATCAGGCCGCCGATATTTGGCGCTTATTTGTTGAACAGATTCAACAGCAACCTTTATATATTTTATTAATTCCTGCCGCTTTGATGCCCATTAATTGGGCGCTAGAGAGTTTGAAATGGCAAGCCTTAGTACGGATATTCGAACCCCAAAGCTTCCGCCGCGCATACCAAACGGTGTTGGCTGGCGTAACCTTCAGTCTGTTTACTCCTAATCGGATTGGAGAATACGGTGGTCGGATCCTCTTTGTACGTGCGGAGAATAATTGGCGTGCGGTCGTCGCTACCCTAGTAGGGAGCTACGCTCAGCTTTTGGCTTTATTGGGCATTGGAGTATTGGGGCTAACCTATTTTGCGGGATTCTACTTCGATTTGGAGCCATTAGTAATTCGAAGCTTTTTGTTCATTGGCTTGACTTTGCTAGGGTTTATGCTCTTTTGCTATTTCAACATTCGGCTAGTGTTGCCCGTGATCCGCCGACTGCCTTATATTCGCCGTTTTGCTCAGTCGGCCGAAGTCTTGCGCAATTATGATAATAAAACCTTAGGACGTGTCTTAGGTTGGGCGGTCGCTCGATACTTTGTCTATAGCTTGCAATATTATTTTCTGCTGCATTATTTCGGTATCGAAGTCGATTTAATGAGTGGTTTGAGTGGAATCGCCACCATCTTTTTACTCCAGACGAGTATTCCTTTACCCCCTGTGATGGGCTTAATTGCTAGAGGTGAATTAGCCCTGTTAATTTGGGGGAATTTCAGCGATCAAGAGTTGGGGATGTTAGCGGCCACCTTTGTTTTATGGATACTAAACCTCATCGTACCCGCGTTAGTTGGTACGGTATTTATCAGTAATATCAACGTATTAAAAACCTTAGGATATGAGAAAAAAAGCAGTTAAGTGGAGCCTGTTAAGTGGCATTTTTGCTTTTATGGCCTTGTCCTTTACGGCTCCTGAGCCATTATCACTCGATGTTTTCCCAACCTCAGAGGAGGATCTTGGTCAACATTGTTACATTGACAATACCACCTTTCAGGTTGGAGAAGAAATTACTTACAAATTGTATTACCATTGGGGCTTGATCTGGTTGGCCGCCGGCGAAGTGGTTTTTAAGGTAGGCGAAAAAGATGGCCAATTGCATCTTTCGGCTACCGGTCGGACTTATAAAAGCTACGAGTGGTTTTTTAAAGTCCGTGATCAGTATGATTCCTACATCGATCCCGAAACCTTGTTACCTAGCACGTCTATTCGTAACGTTCGGGAAGGTAAGTACCGATTGTACGATAAAGTGACTTTTGATCAAGATCAGAACAAGGCTGTTTCAGTACGCGGCAAAAGTGTGGATCAAACACGCCGTCGAGAATACGATATCGATGGGTGTATGCACGATGTGCTCTCCATTATTTACTACGCACGCAATTTGAATTTTACGCATTACGATGTAGGACAAAAATTTCCTGTGAAAATCTTTATGGATAAAGAAGTTTGGCCACTGGAAGTCTCCTATAAAGGCAAAGAGGAGCGAAAGAAAATCAAAGGTAAAGGCCGATATAAAACCATTAAGTTCAGTCCAGAAGTGATTGAAGGAACGGTTTTCAAAAAAGGAACGGAGATGAATGTTTGGGTAAGCGATGATCAAAATCGCATCCCTTTGCTGATTGAGTCACCGGTATCTGTGGGTTCAGTAAAAGCCGTTTTGAAAGGCTACAAGAATTTACGACACGAGATGACGGCCAAAGTAAAGTAATCTACTGCCAGCTGTCTGATAAAAATACTCCTTACAATTACAATCGGGCCGTGGGAAGGTATTTCTCGCGGCTCGCTTCTTTTAGGAAGAGATATGTGTTCTAAGATTCACTTTTGGATTATTTCAGGAACAGGTTAGCTGAATTTTGGAAAATGCACGTAGAATGGGCTTTGGGGTGGGACCCACCCGCTGTCCGCCGCCGCCGACCCAGCAGGTCGCAAGTTGAGGTAGACCTATAGCTCTCCAGTCTTTACCGGAGATGACTTATGGTAAAAAGGCAACGCTAATCTATTTTGGCCAAAAGAAAATGAGGGCGTCACTATCTATAGATTCCGGAGACGGACAAATTCCATAAATCAGGCTAAGAAATTATCTGATTTACCTATTTTTTGTCTTCTATGCGACATTTTGAAAAGACGGAGTAGCTACTAGAGGTGTATAAAGTATCATTTAAAGGCATTTCCTGCAGGCTGCAAAAAGAGGGTACTTTAAAACACAAAATTCATTTGACGGGAAAAGATGCTTTTCTGTCTCCTTTTTGTGCCTTCGCGGGGAAGAAGAATTATTTTTACAAAAACCAGAAAATCATGGGCCGAAAAATATTGATTGGGCTGGGAATCCTGACACTTCTCATTGGTGTTTTTTACGGGACACGGGCATATTATTCCTGGAATGATGTGACGTCAAGGGAACAGTCACAGGTTCTGGTGGAGAGTATTCGAAAGGTGGCCAAACTCGTGACCGTTGAGGGGCAATTTTCGGAGATTTACACTTATGAAGATTACTGGAAATATGATTATGGTCCCTTTCGAAAGAAAGCTTTAATCCGTATCAAAGCCCGGGTGTCGGTCGGCTACGACCTTACCCAGATGTCTATCGAAGCTATCCCCGAGCAGAAAAAAGTAATCATTAGCGACTTACCCGATCCAACAATTATGTCTATTGATCACGACTTGGACTATTACGATATTACCGAAGGGACCTTCAATTCGTTTTCAAAGGATGATTACAATCGTATGAATCAAAACGCTAAGGATAAGATCCGCGAACAGGCGGTGGGTAGCGATTTGTTCTTAGCGGCCGAAGAGCAAAGCAATAGCATGCTTGAGATGGTACGCTTTATGGTGGAAGGCATCGGCTGGACCCTTGAATTTGAACCACGTACCGTGCCGGTGACCGATAATCCTTTACAAAACTAGCCATGATGAAGCATCTTACATTCACAGAGCTACAGCAATGGCAAACTGAAGGTCGAAACTTTCAACTCATCGATGTCCGGGAACGAAGCGAGCATGAGCACTTTAATATTGGTGGATTATTGATCCCGTTGAATGTGGTCACTCGCCACATCGATCAATTGCAACTTGATCGTCCGATCGTCTTCTACTGCAAGCGAGGGATCCGTAGCCAAATTGCCATTCAACGCCTAATGCCTCGCTTTCCCCAGGCGGATTTCTACAATCTTCAGGACGGTATCCTACCTTTAACAAAGCTTTAACCAAGCTTAAAACCCACTTTTCTTCTACAGTATTTCTTTGCTTTGGTGCGCTTTAACCATAGTTAATTTCCGCTCCGGAACCTCTACAAACCGACAGGCGTGTAAATTAAAACAGAGTGATAACTTGGAATTACATTAAAAAAACTATTTTTAGTGGTCTTTTAACCTAAGAAAACAAGTATGAATACAGCGGGACTTAAACCACAGCCCACCCTTTTTGGCCATCCTATTGGCCTTTTTATTCTCTTTATGACGGAAATGTGGGAGCGCTTTTCCTATTACGGGATGCGCGCCATCTTAGTCCTTTATCTGGTCGCTCAGACCTCCGGTGATAATCCGGGCTACGGCTGGGACGATATTGAAGCCTATGCACTTTATGGCTGGTATACGATGTTTGTTTATGTGGCATCGATTCCGGGGGGGATTTTAGCGGATCGGTTCATCGGGCAGAAAAAATCGGTGATGGTCGGTGGTTTGTTGCTCTGTGCGGGACACGGTGTATTGGCAATCGATGCGCTCTGGGCTTTTTATGCAGGCTTGATTTTAATTGTGCTCGGAGTTGGTGCTCTGAAACCCAATATTTCAACCATGGTCGGTGGTCTTTACGGTGAAGGTGACAAGCGCCGAGACATGGGATTCTATATCTTTTACATGGGAATTAACCTTGGTGCCGCCGCCGCTGCACTGATTGTAGGTTATGTGGGCCAGGAAATTGGCTGGCATTATGGTTTTGGTCTGGCAGGTATCGGGATGGCGATTGGGCAATTGACCTATTTTTTGGGGCAGAAATATCTTGAAGGCGTAGGAGATTTGGTCGTTGAAGAAAAAACGAAGTCGGAGAATCGGCCCAATCTCATTGGAGATATATTTAAACGAACGAATTCAATTATTGGCTTTTCCTTGACTTTAGCGATTGGGGTAGCCGTTTTTATCTGGGGTAGCTGGTCATATGGTGCGTTAATTATGGCGCTTTCTATTGCCGTAGGTGTGGGGATTGTCGTTTACAATGATGGCGATCAGGTCGAGCGTGATCGAATCTTGGTGACCTATTTATCTTTCTTAATCATCATTGTGTTTTGGGGCGCATTCGAGCAAGCGGGTGGCCTTTTGAATGTTTATGCGGATACGAAAACAGATTTGATGTTAGGCAGCTTTGCTGTTCCCGCCAGTTGGTTTCAATCGGTGAATGCCATTTTCATTCTGGTTTTTGCGACATTGGTTGGATCTTTCTGGATTTGGTGGCAGAACCGCGGCCGTGAGTCTTCTTCTCTTTTTAAAATGGCCATCGGGGTGATTATCATGGGATGGGGATTCTTCTTTATGACGAAGGCCAGTACAGAGGTTGTCATTGATCCTACCACTAAGGAAGTACTACAAAAGTCAAGTATGCTTTGGCTAGTCTTAGCCTATTTATTTCATACACTTGGGGAGCTTTGTGCGTCTCCAGTGGCTTTGTCATTTATCACCAAGCTGGCTCCGGCACGTTGGATGGCTTTCATGATGGGCGCTTATTTTGCCGCTACCGGGCTTGGTAATAAAGTAGCCGGTGCACTGGGAGAATGGTCAACTTCTTTGGGAGAATTTACCATTTTCACCGGTATTGCCGTTTTCTGTACCATTTTTGGCATTCTGGTCATTGCTATCTTGAAACCGCTCAAACGTTTGACACACAATGCGGAGAAAATCAAGGGTGACAAAGAAGAATCCGAAGGTTTCGAAATGGCCGACCCAACTTTACACGATTAATCTTTTTCAACAAAACGAATCAACCATATTCAAAATCAAATTAGACTTTAATGGACACGCATCAGGAATTTTTTAAGAGTAAAGTATTGGGACACCCTTCGGGTTTGTTTGTATTGTTTTTTACGGAGATGTGGGAACGCTTTTCCTATTACGGGATGCGCGCATTGTTGATTATGTTCTTTACCGCTGCCTTGATGGACGGTGGTTGGGGCTGGCCGCGCGAACATGCTTTTGCCATTTTCGGAACTTATACCTCTCTGGTTTATCTATCAACTTTATTAGGAGGTTATTTCGCAGATAATAAAATCGGTTATCGAAATGCGGTTTTAGTCGGGGCCTTATTGATGACGCTTGGCCATGGTTGTATGGCGCTAGAGACGCAATTCTTTATCTACGCAGGTTTGACGCTACTGGTCTTCGGTAGTGGTTTTTTCAAGCCTAATATGACATCGATTATTTCAGAAATGTATAAAGACCATCCAGAAAAGAAAGATGGTGCTTATACTATCTTCTACATGGGGGTTAATGCTGGTGCTTTTCTCGGTATTGGCCTTTGTGGCTACCTGGGTGAAAAAGTTGGCTGGTCGTTTGGATTTGGTCTGGCGGGTATCTTTATGCTTTTTGGATTGCTACAATTCTGGTATGCTCAGGGTATCTTCGGTAATGTTGGCCTAAAGCCTAAAAATGATACGGAGCAAGATGCACTTATCGAAGAGGAAAATGATAATGACAAACGCAATCCCTTTACCTCTTGGCAAATTGTACTTTCGGCAATTGCGGCTTTGCTTGGTTTAATTTGGATTATCAATGATCCGGTATCCAAGATTTCGGGCGGTGCGGTGGATTTCTTACCGTTTAGTATCGGAGATTATAGTGGACCGACGGTTACTATTTTACTAGCTTTTGTCTTGTTCCTGATTGTACTACTTTATCGTATGCTGCAGTATGCCGCGGTGGTGAGAGATCGGATGTTTGCCGTGATGTTCTTTGCCTTTGTTACCATTTTCTTCTGGGCAATCTTTGAACAAGCACCGGGCTCATTAACCATTTTTGCCCGCGACTATACCGATCGGATTCTCGAAGGCAGTGCCGGTATGATGTTTAAAATGGTCAATACCTTGCTTTTTGTGGTTCCATTAGGGATCATCACTTGGGTGCTTTATTTATTGTTTAAGCAGACCTTTGCGAAATATAGCCTGTCTAACATCTTCTTAAGTATCTCCTTTATCGTGATTTGGGGGATTACAATTTGGATGCTTTACACAGAATTCCAATTGGATCAAACCGAGGTACCTGCTTCTTGGTTTGGACTGCTCAATTCACTTTTTATTATCACCTTCGCGCCCCTCTTTTCTAAATGGTGGGAAAGCCCCTACAATCCGAATGCGAATGTTAAATATGCGATCGGGATGTTCTTGCTGGGCCTAGGTATGGCCTGTGTCGCTTTCGGTGCGAGTGATATTGCTCCGAATGCTGAGACTGCAGCAGTGAGTATGATCTGGCTGATTTTAGTCTATCTATTCCACACCCTAGGAGAGCTTTGTGTCTCGCCTGTTGCCTTATCTTACGTAAGTAAATTGGTGCCTGGGCGTATGATCGCGTTCATGTTCGGTATCTGGTACCTGGCGGTTGCTATTGGTATGAAGCTGGCGGGTGTCTTCGGAGAATACTCTGAGTCAATCGCAAAAGAACACGGTTTAAGTTACTTCTTCTGGATCTTGACCGGAGTTGCTTTTGCCTTGGGTGTACTTTCTGTTTTACTCTATCCGGTGATCAAAAAGCTAATGCACGGCGTTAAATAAGAAACTAAATGACCGGGAGGCATGTCCTCCTGGTTGCTTCCCATTTCTAGGTATGCAAAAAGAAATGTCCATCAGCGAAACTTTTCGATCCTTAAACGTGATCTTCTTGGCGCTCATCGGCGGGCAATTGTTTCTATTGGTCATATTTATGCTAGTGGTGAAGCCGAGTGTGCCGCCGAGCTTGCAGGTAGACTTGACTAATCCGCAATTCTTGGCGGGCCTCATGGTGTTTGCGGTGATGTTTCCCGTAGCGCAAATGCTCTATCGTAAACGGGCGAATGAGGGACGGAAATCAAAGGATCCTTTAGTCGAAAAGACGGCGCATTACCGGGTATCGACGATGTTGCGATTGGCAATGATTGAAGGTGCTAATTTGATTTGTGTGATGTTCTACTTTTTGACGGCCAACTATTTTTTCCTCATTCCTTTTGCTCTCGGCTTATTGCTTTTTGTACAATTTCGGCCGAGCCGCCAAGGTTTTGCGGAAGATTATCAGTTGTCGGCGAGCGAGCGGAGCGAGCTGCGGGCGAATCCGTAAACATGAGGCAGAAGTGCCGCCAGCGGATCAAATTGATGTTTTACCCGCTTCTTATGCCTGGATTGTTTTATTTTTGTAGAACGATTCTTGTTAGAAAAAAGCATAATTCTATAAAAGTTTGGTTGTTCAAACACCTTAGAACGCTAGAATACGTTTAAAAGAAGTAGAATCGATTATTCTATTTTTGAAATAAGAAAAAGACATTTTAATATGAAAAAAGTACTACAAATTGCCTTGACTATGGCCTTGCTGGCCATTTTGCCACAAATGGCATCTGCTCAGCAGAAAACGACCGAGGAGTCTAAGAAACAGGAGATGGTGAAAAAAGAAAATCCATCCGCGCAAAAAATCGAACCAGTTGAGGCTGAAAAAGCACAGGAAATCAAAATGAAACCTGCTCCTAAAAAGAAGAAAGCAGGCGTTTTGAAAACCAAGGATAAAACGGTGAAGATCGAAAGAGTAGTCACCGAGAAGAAAAAGAAAAAGCAGGGTAAGCCCAAAAAGGCGAAAGCCCCGGATGAAGATCGAAAACAATAATTCAAAACAAAACCCTAGTCGCAACGCGGCTAGGGTTTTGTTTTTTTATCGATAAAATAACCATTTCCAGATTTCCTTCAAGTTCACTTTCTTACCGTACATGAAAATGCCTACACGGTAAATACGCCCCGATAGCCACACAAAGAAAATGGCACTGCCAATCAATATGATCATCGATAGAGCGACTTGCCAAAGCGGGGGGGCAAAGGCCAAGCGTGCCGGCATCACAATTGGCGAAAAAAGTGGGACCATCGAGGACCAGATCGCTAAATTGCTCTGTGGCATACGTAGCACGACAATCATAATGTAAAAGGCCAGGATAACGGGAATCGTAATCGGAAACATCAACGATTGTCCTTCGCCGTAATCATCTCCCATGGCGGAGCCTACGGCAGCAAAAAGTGAAGAATACAAAAAGTAGCCGCCTAGGAAATAGAGTAGAAAGGTCGGGATGATGAGCCACCAATTTTGTTTGCCAATTTCCTCGAGTACCTGAGCGGCCATACCTTGCGCCATTTCAGGATCGATTTCTGCGCCGGTATTGGCCATTTCATTCATCTGTTGTGGATCAATGTCAAAAAATAAACCCGTCAGCAGATAGAATATTGGGATGAGTACACCCCAAATCGCCAGTTGGGTTAAGCCTACGAAGCCGACACCAATGATCTTTCCCATCATGAGCTCAAATGGTCGTACCGACGAAATCATGACTTCTACGATACGATTGGTTTTTTCTTCCATGACGCTGCGCATGACCATGGTACCATAAATGAATACGGCCAGGTACATGATCATTCCCATGGCGCCGCCGATGCCGGCGCCAATAATACTGCGAAAAGTACTTTCGTCTTTCTCGCCCGAGCTGACGAGCTCAATTTTTGTACGTAGGCTGGCGAGGGTTTCCTCGTCCAGTTCCAGAGCTTTCATTTTATATTGTCGGATGCGATCACTGAGGCCGTCCTGAATCTGAGTTTGCGTTTCGAGGCCCAGCTGATCTTTGGAAACGTAGAAGACCGTGAAATTTTTGGCGCGTACGTTGGCGATAGTAGGCATCTTGACGACCACATCGTAATCGCTTTTATCCAGTTGCGCAGCAAGGCTATCAAATGGTTCGCGTTCTAGCCGAAACGTTAGCCCGGAATTAGGGTCAGCAGGGGCATTATCTAACAGGCGCTCCGTATCGGATATGGCTACCCGGAGGTCTTCATCGCTGGAGTACGAAAAAATCATTCCCGCCACCAAAAAGAAAACGGCGAATGCCAAGGGAGTCAGTAACGTACCAAGAATGAAGGAGCGTTTCTTGACCCGCGTGAGATATTCCCGACGAATGATGAGTAGAAGCTTATTCATGCGTAGTTGTTTCGACTTGTTTGATAAAGATTTCGTTCAGGCTCGGCAGGATTTCGTTGAAGGCCTGGATTTGTACATTGGCTTCGATCAAGTAGCGCAACAAGGCATTAGCATCCGCGAAGCCATCATCCAATAGTTGTAAGGTGACGCTATCTTCTAGTGCTTCGAGAATACGAACACTATCACCAAGCCCCGAAGGCAATTGGCCTTTGAAGTCGACACGAAATAAATTTTCTTTGAACTGGTCTTTGATTGCTTTCACCTTGCCTTCCAGGACATTACTCCCTTGGTTAATCAGCACGATGTATTCGCAGATTTCTTCGACTTGTTCCATTCGGTGTGTGGAAAAAATGATGCCGGTGCCTTTGCGATTCATTTCCGCGATTTCTGCTTTGATCAGATTCGTATTGAGTGGATCTAGTCCAGAAAAGGGCTCGTCGAGGATTAATAATTCCGGCTCGTGGACAACGGTCGCGATAAACTGAATCTTTTGCTGCATCCCCTTTGATAGCTCTTCGACTTTCTTGTTCCACCAGTCTTCAATTTCAAACTTTTCGAACCAATAGCCGATCTTTTGTCGCGCCTCGGCTTTACTCAGGTCCTTCAACTGGGCGAGATAGAGTAGGAGTTCTCCCACTTTCATTTTTTTGTACAACCCTCGTTCTTCGGGCATGTAACCAATTTGTGAAGGATGAGAACGATTGAGAGGTTCGCCGTTGAAATAGACTTGTCCTGAGTCGGCACCCGTAATGGTGGTAATGATGCGAATCAATGATGTTTTCCCGGCCCCATTGGGACCTAATAAGCCAAAAATACTGCCTTTGGGCATGGAAAAACTGACGGTGTCCACCGCGCGGTGAGCCCCATAGGTCTTTGTGACCTTGTCGATTTGGAGGATGTTCATATTTTTACCGTAAGCAATTTGAGCATTCAAATAGTCATCTCGATCCTATGCATAGGAATGGAATCCCATTGGATTTTGTATCTTCCAATGTTAATGCCGTCCAAGTTGCGACTAATGCGAGGATATGAGGAATATTTTGTAAAAAATTTAGAAAATGACCTCTCCACAGATTAGTTGTAATTGATAGTATTTAAATGCGAATGCCCATAATGTAGTTCGTCCGGCATTATCATCAAGCTAAAATTCTATCTACCAAGGCAATTATTCGATGAACCCAAGCAAGTCAAAATGGTATATCATCGCAAATCCGGTCGCAGGCAAAGGAAAAGTCGGCCGTACCCTGGCCGCTATCCGTGAGCAATTAAATGCTTTGGGATTTGATTATCATTTACAAGCCACTACCGCTCAATCACAGGCTACAGAACTTGCGTATGCAGCCGCTCAGGAAGGGTATACTCAAATTATGGCCATCGGCGGTGATGGCACTAACAACGAAGCGCTTAATGGCTTAATGCAGCTTGATCCCAAAGAAAGAGCGGCCTTAACCTATACCCTGTTGCCGCTCGGCACAGGTAATGATTGGATCAAAACGCACCGCATCCCTAAGCGATGGCCAGATTGGCTGCGGGCCTTACCCCAAGCGCAGCGGAAAGCACACGATATGGGCTTAGTCCGTTTTGCTGCGCCGAGTGGTGTTGGCAAGCGCTATTTTGCCAACGTGGCTGGCATGGCTTACGATGCTTATGTCGTACAGCAAAGTGTTCGTCAACCTCGGTTTCCCTATTTGCTCTTAACCCTGAAGTGTCTCTTTGAATATACTTTACCTACTGCCAGGATTTCTTTTCAAGAACAGGAAATCGTTGATCGGGTTTACACCATCAATGTTGGGATTTGTCGATATTCCGGCGGTGGGATGCAATTGGTACCACATGCTGATCCCCAGCTAGGGCAATTGGCATTGACTATCGTTCGGGGATTAAGTGTCCCCAAAGTGATTTTAAATACGTCGCATTTGTATTCGGGCAAACTCGATCGATTATCCGAAGTAAGTTTACATCACTGTGTAAGTATCGAGGTTGATGGATTGGAGGAGGCGATTGGGCTGGAGGTTGACGGGGAGTATTTGGGCGTGACGCCGGTCGCTTTTGAAATTATTCCTAAGGCGATACACGTTTATGTGCCACCAGAATAATTAGACTTATTTAAAATGCTTGAGCATAATGATCTCTTGCTGGGTGAGTAAGCGAAAATCTCCCCGTGATAAGTTCTTCTTGGTCAAGCCTGCGTAGTAGGTGCGGTCGAGACGTTGAATCTCGTAGCCTAATGTTTGAAATAGCCGTTGGATCACCCGAGGGCGATTCGAGCGAATCTCCAGAGCCACTTCATTTGGTGTTTGGCTATCAATGTAGTCAATGGTTTTGACTTTAATAAGGCCATCATCTAGTTCTACACCCGCCAGTACTTTGGTAATATCCGCTTTGGCGAAAGAAGCCGTTAAAACCACATGATAGAATTGTTGGATAGGACGAGCTGGATCACTCAACCGGGTGATCAGCGCTTGATCATTGGTGAGGACTAACAAGCCTGCGGTATGGTGATCGAGTTGGTCGATGGGGGAGACAGGCGTTTTGATGTTGTCTTTGATGAGATCGCTCGCCAAGGGGCGATCTAGATCAGGCTGCGGATGGGTTAAGCAGTATTTTGGCTTATTGATCAGTACGTAAACTGGTGCAATCTGCGGCTTGACAATCGATTCTTGAAACCGGACTTCGTCCTTGGCGTGTACCAGAAAACCAATATCAGTTACAACTTCACCGTTTACTTGGACGAGGCCCGCCTGAATATGACTAGCCATTTGGCGGCGGGAACCCAGGCCACAATGCGCTAAGTACTTATTGAGGCGCATCCCGGCGGCTAGCTGTGCTTCGATATCTAAAGGAGCCTCTACGGGACGAGGAGGCTTCGCCCGAAATCCTGCGTCGGTTTTCTTGAATGACCGTTTTTTCTTTTTCATCGCTTAAAATGGAATATCGTCATCATTGATCCGCGATGAGCGTGTGATGATATTCGATTGGGGGCTGGCGAGATTAGCCGGATCTGTTCCGCCACCTAGCTCATCAAAGTTAGGATCATCCAGATCAGAGAACTTCGCGTATTGATCGGTAAACTTCAGCTTCACCGTTTTCAGAGCACCATTTCGGTGTTTGGCAACGATAATTTCGCCCACCCCTTTGAGTGAGTTACCCTCTTCATCTTCCAGAATTTGATAGTATTCGGGACGGTAGATGAAGGATACGATATCTGCATCTTGTTCGATCGCGCCCGACTCCCTCAAATCCGACAATTGTGGTCGCTTCGACCCGCCTCGAGTTTCCACCGCACGACTCAGCTGAGATAGTGCAATCACCGGTACGCTGAGCTCCTTGGCTAGCCCTTTCAGCGCCCGTGAAATCGAGCTAATTTCCTGCTCACGGTTACCGCCTTTCTTTTGGTCGCCGCCACCGGTCATTAGCTGAAGGTAATCAATAATGACAAGTTGAATATCGTGTTGCATCTTCAGGCGGCGACACTTTGCCCGGAGTTCAAAAACGTTGATGCCCGGAGTATCGTCGATATAAATGGGTACTTCGCTCATCTTTTCAATGGCACTGTGCAATTGTTGCCATTCATAATCCTCCAATTGGCCGTTACGGAGTTTACTACCCGAGATTTCAGCTTCGAGTGAGATCAGACGTTGTACCAACTGAAGATTGGACATTTCCAAAGAGAAAAAGGCGACCCCTTTATTAAAATCCATAGCGGCGTTACGCGCTAGTGCGAGCGTGAAGCTAGTTTTACCCATACCCGGCCGAGCCGCCACAATGATTAAATCTGAAGGCTGCCAACCGGAGGTCAGTCGATCCAAATCGGTGAAACCGGTAGGGACACCAGTCAGTCCTTCTTCCTTCTGAGACATTTCCTCTAACTGCTTAAGGGCGCGACTGGCGAGTGTGCCCATGCTTTCGTAACCGCGGCTCAAGTTCTGCTGGGTAATAGAAAATAAGCCCTGCTCCGCATCATCGAGGAGCTGGAAAACATCTGTCGTATCCTCGAAGGCGTCGCGAATGACTTTGGTGGAGACACGAATTAATTCGCGTTGGATATGCTTTTGCGCAATGATTCGCGCATGGTATTCAATATTGGCTGCAGAAGCGACACGGTTGGTCAATTCAACGAGGTAGTAAGGGCCGCCGACTTTTTCGAGATCACCGCCCTTTTTGAGTTCTTCGGTGACGGTTAGGAGATCGACGGGTTGCGTTTTTTCGAAGAGGCGGAGCATCGCCCGGTATACCATTTGGTGCCCGTCGGAGTAAAAACTCTCAGGACGCAAGATATCTAGAACAATAGGCAATGCATCTTTATCGAGCATCAAAGCACCAAGCACTGCCTCTTCGAGCGGCAATGCCTGTGGCTGGACCTTTCCGAATACATAATTCGATAGATCATTCCCCTTCTTGTTCTTATCCCGAAATGGAATAGATGTCTTGACCGGTTTTGAAGTGTCGGACATAATTTAGCAGTTGATCGTAATTAAGGCTCCTCCAGTGCGGTTTTCTATCATAGTACAACGAGCAAAGCTAATTTTAAATCCTAAGATTTTCTAACTAACTGCCTTTTGAACAATTATCCACATTTGTGGAAAACTTTCGAAAGAATTGTGGAAAACATGTGGAAGATGTGGATTACTAAAAAGGCGATTTAGTACAAATCGCCTTTTATAGTCTGTCTTTTATTTAAATAAAAATTATCCACATATTTACTCACAAGTATTTGAGTACAGTCTTTTGAAAACGAACAAATAAATATGGTTTAATTAAATTCGTACTCAAAATAGATCATCTCATTTCTTGAACCCAATTGCACTAAGCAACAATGTGTATAAAAAATCACATTTAATTTATCTTAATACAAAGAGTGGTTCTGTTGTTTTTGTTTGATGATTATAGTAAAATAAACAAAAAATGGCAGTATTACAAATTGTCACGACGCTTCTTAGCCACTTGTACCTTTTCCTTTTGAGCTTTGATTTGTGCTTCTAACTCCTCTTGTTCCAGTTCATTCGTCTCGATATTTGCTTTTGCTTTCTCAATTTTTTTCTCGGCCTGTTCAATATCGTTATGGTAGCGCTTGTTAGATTTCTTCAGACGCTTCATATCCGATTCCATTTTCTTCAAATTATTTTCTTCCAATTTCAGTGCATTATTAGCTGATTGACGACTAACATCCAAGGCAAAGCGATTGAGTAACTGCTGTGCACCTTGATACTGCTCTGGATGTTGATTGCTGGATACATAACCTTCCGTGCCCAAATTAAACCAAACCGTTAGGATAATATCATCTCCTGATTCCGCAAAAATGGCGTAGACATCTACGGGATCAATTCCACCGACAGAGGCAATTTCTGCATCATCCGAAAACCATTCATCTTTGCGTTTGACCTTCTTCGTTTTCGACTTATAGCCCTTCATGAATTTCTTCCAGAGCTTCTCTACTGTTTTTGCATCAGTATTCAGCAAATCAATGCTCAGAGCATTATTAATACCCTGACTCATGGCGCGTTCCTCTTCGGTAACTTGTGCCTGGAGTGAGGTGAAAAAGGTGCTCAGAAAGCAAAAAATCAGGAGGAAAGTATATTGCTTTTTCATTTTTAAGAGTTTACATGTTGGTGAAATAAATAATACTTTTGAAAATAGTAGCACAATTTTTGTAGCTATTTACTGTTATCACAAGCCTAAAATATCAAAAAACACCATAATGAAGCAACTGCATTTGCTTTTGATACTAGCTGCTTTATGGGGTAGTAATGACCTGCTTGCTCAAAATACACATCTCAAAAAAGCGAACAAACTCTTCAAGCTGGACCGCTTCGCAGAGGCGATTGATCATTACGAGGCGGGCTTGGTTTCGGACGCTAGCCTATCCGCACAAACGAAATTAGCCTACTGTTATCGTATGACGAATCGGACGCAAGATGCCGAAAGAGTATACGCTGAGATTGTCGTTCAGGAACGCGCCAAACCAATTACTGTATTCTATTATGCCGAATCTTTAATGGGAAATGGCAAGTACGACGAGGCCCGATCCTGGTTTTTGAAATACAAAGAACTTAATCCTAAAGACGAACGAGCAAGCGAAATGGTCACAGCTTGTGAGCGTGTAAAATTTATTGAACCCTATTTTGGGGAGGTGCAAATCACCCCATTTCCACATAATTCCTCGGCCGATGAGCATTCGGCGCTTTATTTTCGAAACGGTATTGTTTTTTCCTCGGACCGGGAATCTCGCCGGAATTTACTCAAGCAAAAGTCAGGCTGGACCGGGCGGGATTATCAACGTATTTATTACTCAGAGTATACCGCTTCGGAAGAGTTTAGCCCTCCTAAAGGCTTTTCCAAAAAACTCAACGAACTGAACAAGCACTGTGGACCAGTTACTTTTGATGGGGACGGCCAATTGGCGGTTTTCACTCGGACGGGGATTCACGCCGCTCGGGATGAAGTGTATCACATGCAACTTTACAGTGCAGTGTCAGAAAATGGTGGGCGTTGGAAAAAAGTGAAGCGGTTATCATTTTGTAAAAAAGAACACAATTATATGCATCCGGCCCTCTCTCCTGATGGCCAATACTTATTTTTTGTATCAGATCGACCGGGCGGACAAGGCGGAACGGATCTTTACGTATCTGAACGCAAGGGCAAAGAGTGGAGTCGTCCACGTAATCTGGGGCCAACGATTAATACGAATGGACACGAAGGTTTTCCTTTTGTAGCTGCAGATGGTAAATTGTATTTCTGTTCGAAAGGACATCCCGGATTTGGTGGCTTTGATATCTATTTTTCTACGATCGATCCTGCCGGAACTTGGTCCACACCAGTGAATGTGGGGGCTCCGATTAATAGTTCTTACGATGATATCTCAATTTCATTGCGAGCTGATGCGCGTAGTGGGTTGTTTTCGTCTTCACGCGAAGGTGGCGACGATGATATCTACTTTTTTCGAATCACCGATCAGACTTTAGTAAATACTCAGCATAATGAGATCACCGCTCAAAGTGGAAATCAAGACATCCCAACGCCACAAGCCGTAGCACTTTCTGAATCACCTGCTCCGTCTTCAGGAACTAATGATTCTACCTTAGAAAGTGAAATTTTGGAGCCGAAAGGATTGGAGTACGAAGTGGAGGCACCCTATGAAGGTTCGGCGCTACAGATTGTGGATGTCGCAGATAGCTTGGAGGTGCAAATGACTGAAACTCCGGCTCCTTTGGATGATCAACTGACCGAAGACCTTCAGCCTGAGATGATGGATCACGAAATAGCGCCGGCCAATGGTATTACTATTGTCGATGGTTTTTTACAACGTGGGCAAGATATTCGAGGTGAAAGCTATACTATTCCAGATATTGAATACGCACCGGGGTCATTTTTACTCTCCGGTACTTGTACTCGAGCGCTGCTACCACTGGTAGATTTATTGAATAAATACCCCCGACTCCGCTTGGAAATCAGTGGACATACCTCTAGCCCAGGTACTACAGCCGATAATCAAAAACTATCCCAGCAACGCGCCCAGGCGATTGTGGCTTATCTAATGTATAAAGGTGTTCCGCGTGATCGGCTTGATGCCGTTGGCTACGGAGAAAGCCTGCTGCTTAATCAATGCGCTGATGGTGTCAACTGCTCCGAAGCCGCACATAAAGTCAATGAGCGGATTGAGATTCGAGTTTTAGATTGGTGATGTAAAAAGGATTTTGAATGCTCCACTGTGTTCAAGTACCTTTGTGGGGATATTGCACGAATTTCAAAATCAATCAGCGATGCCCCGAACTGCTCTTACTTCCGAGTTTAAAAAGGCCATTAGCACCCTCCCGGCTAAGGAAAAGGATAAATTATTGTATCGACTGTTGGCTAAAGAACCTGCTCTGGTGGCCAAATTATCGTTTGAACTACTTGAAGGTGGGGATACCACTGAGCAACGTCGAGAAGAGATCGAAGAAAATATCAATCGTTATTTGGAGCGTTATCAATCCTTTTACTACTCACCGGGTTATTTGTTGCTGGAACTAAGGGAAATGAGCGGGATGATCAATCGCCATGTGAAAACCACCAAGGACAAATTCGGAGAGATTTATCTCAACTTTTTGATGTTGAACACGGCGATGACTTTTTTTGGCGATCAAATTCGTGAAGCCTCCGCTTATCGGGCGCGCACCTTCAATGAATACCTCGTGAAGCGCGCCCTGAAGTTGCTAAATCTCATGATGAAACTACACGAAGACTATGTCATGGAGTTTGCCACGCCCATGCGTGCCCTGGGGAATCACATCAAAGAAACACCGACCTTAATGAAAACGGCTACCAACCAAGGACTAGATATCAACTGGTTGTTAGAAGGAGAATTACCTGATTACTAGCCCAAAATGGCAATCAAGAAGGTGATGACCGTGGCGACAAAGCCAATCATAAACGTATTGTACGAAAGGGTAAGAAAACGATATTTTTTATCTAACACTTTTCCTAAAAAGTAAAGGTCGCGTACCATATTGCCATAAATCAACTCACCGTCGCGGAACATAGCATCCATCGCCTTTTCGTAAGTATCCAAATCCAGCTGTACGAAGTTACCGAAAAAGACCAGATTGCGTTTTGCAACTTCCGGGTCGGTGCCTTCTGGATTGAGCGCTGTGACTTTGGGGCGGATCGATAAAACGGCAAAAATCAAAGAGACAAGGCCGGTAAAGAGAAAAATAATAACGGGTAGCAAGACCATTGGATTGGTCTCGGTAATGTTTTTATAGGTCAACAGTGAGATGAGAACCGAAATGAGGATCGCATTGACGCTGATCATGATATTAGCCTTATTGTCGGCAATAGCACTCAGGTTGATATGGTTGCGGTAATTGGCGCGAAAGAAGGTCTGGGTGGCGCTTTCAGGCAGCTTGCGTTCCAGATCCTGAAAGCGGCGTAAACGCCCGTCGGCCTCGTAGCTCGTGCCGCCGTTGCGTTGCGCTTTTTCCACTCGTGCTTTGAGGGTCAGAATATTCTGTGAAACAGCCGGCTCAAAGTGAAATTTACCATAAGGCGTGAAAAAACGCGTATTTAACAACCACTGCAACTGAATTTGATGCCAGTCGAGTGTCGATAGATTTCGACCCTGTAAGAGTTCCCACTCGAGACGGAGTAAAGGACTTCGTTCCGTGTGCCGCTCGGCGAATTGGTGACCGTGTACCGCATCATTCAACAGTTGACTCGGAAGCGCATTTGCCGTTTGGCCACTGTCCAGAATTGTAGCCTGAATAGCGGCGGTTACCTGATCGATTTTAGTTTGAGGATAAGATTGCGTTTCCAGAAAAGCGCGAGCCAAGCGAGCACTTTCAGTGGCAGGCTGATCGTAGTGTCGCAAATAGCCAGTATGCCGAAACCAAGCGGCAATTTTTGCAACTTCAATGGTCTCGGCGGTATAATTTGTTGCGGGATGCCCAGGAATATCTTCATGCGACATTATCGATAAAAGCTGGACAATCTCGGTGGTATGTTGATAGTTGTGATAAGTCAGACGAGCATCTCCTTGCTCACTAAAAAGCTGCAAGACATGTTCTCGACACGCCTCTACCAGGGTATCGCTGGCTTGGGCGGGAACGGGGGGAATACTATGATCTTCCTGTGTTTTTATAATTATTCGGTGTTTGGTGGGTGGAAAATTACGAAAATATCTACAAACGTAAGTTGTGACTACTTCCTAGCCGGAAGCGCTATGGAGTAGTAAAATACTTAGCGCGTTACTCGAAGCGTGCTTAAATAGCGCATTAATTGACTAATATCTTGTTCACTTAAATCTTCGTATTGCAAAAGGCCACGGCGTAAATGGATTTCGTAGAGTAAGTAAGTATTGACCATTTGCTGCTCTAACACTTTTGCAAGTACCGTAAATTCAGGGTGACTTTTTTGCTGCTCGGCGGGAAGTTTTTCCCAGCTAATCAGGCCATTTAAAAGACATTCTTTCCATTCGATAATCTCCGGGCTTGCGGTGGAAATACGACTCATATCCGCGGCATAACGCGCTTGGTAATGCCATAAGGCTTGGCAATTGGCGTAAGCGAGCCATGGACTATTGTCGTTGAGATATTGGATGACGACCTCACTGGTGTCACTATTACATAGCAGATTAAAATGGGCCTCAGGAACAAGTTGCCAATCTTCTATCTTAAGGCCGGCGGCGGCGTAAACTTGTTGGAGCTGGATGAAGGTCTCACGATCACGGGGTGACTGAAGATGTATCCGGGTGATGTATTGTATGGCTTCGGATTGCTGATCATTGGCTAAGTAGAGTTGAGCGATTTGAAAGGCCGCTGGTCGCCGGAGTTGAGGATGATCTCTTCCTGTTTCCAATAAGTAGCGTACACCTTCTTGGTATGCTTCCAGTTCGAGGAAGCAAGTTGTAATTTTAGGGAGTAATGTGGAATGAGGTGTCGTTTGGATGAGCTCCTTGTAAACCGTCAATGCGGCTTGATAATTTTTCTTTTTTAAAAAATCATCTCCTTTTTTTTGAGACTTTTCGGTACCCTTTGCCGTCATAAGGTTGGAATCAGCAAAAGTGCTTGAATCATAAAAGGTAATTGAATGTGAAAAGGAGGGCTTCTGCTCCAATACGAACTGGATTTTTGAATCTGCCATTAGATGCTGAATATCATCCGGAGTATGTAAAAACTGAGCAGAAACAAGAGAAAGTGGAACAACACCGCCAAGGAGCAAGAATAAGTAACGCATAGGTGGGGAGTTGATTCTTACGGTGAAAAGGCATTAGCAATTACCCAAAAAGTTCATCACCGCAGATTGTTGTAAATCTAAAAAAAATACTATATTTCATAATCTATTCAAACCAAAATAGGGCCAGTCTTAGTACCTTATCTAAATTAACGGCCCGTTTTTAACAAAACTTTTTTTCTATGACAAATTTAATGGACTTACTGCAAGGGCAACTCACAGAGGGATTGGTTGACCAGCTCAGCCAACAACTCGGAGGTGCTGATAAACAACAAACTGCAAGTGCAGCGTCTGGTATTTTTTCTACTCTGGTTTCGGCAATGTCTCGCAACGCCGCTTCTCAGGAAGGTGCAGACGCTTTAGCCTCTGCTCTGGATCGCGACCATGATGGTAGCTTGTTGGATAATCTGACAGGATTCCTCGGTGGCGGTCAGCAACAAGCACCAGCTCGTACGACTAATGGTGCCGGTATCCTCAAGCACGTTCTTGGCGGTAAGCAATCTGGTGCAATTGACATGATCAGTAAAATGAGTGGTCTGGATTCCGGTAAAACTGGTAACCTGATGGCGACTCTAGCACCAATGGTAATGGGCATGCTCGGTAAAACGAAAAAAGAGCAAGGCCTCGATGCATCTGGTTTAACTAGTATCCTCACTGGGGCAGTACAAGGTGCCAGTCAGGGTAATCAGGAAATGGGCCTAATCGGCAAATTCCTGGATCAAGATGGTGACGGTAGCATCATGGATGATATTGCAGGTATGGGTATGAATCTCCTCGGTAAGTTCCTCAAGCGATAAAAACAAGACCTATATATCAACAAAGAAGGCAGTCGAAATATTCGGCTGCCTTTCTTTTTTAAATTTTATTCTTCTTCGTTTGTATCATCAGCTGAGACGAGAACCATTTCGATCTGTCGTCGAGCTAAATTGGCCCCTACGATTTTAACGCGTACCAGGTCCCCCATTTTGAAAATGCGACCACTCCGCATCCCCACAGCGCGTAGGCGACTATCGGATACCTCAAAGGCATCGCGCATCGTTTCGAAGCCGACCAGTCCTTCACATTTATTCGCCGCTAATTCTACAAATATTCCTCGGTCGATGATCCCGGAGATATGTCCATCAAAGACTTCTCCGATGTGTTTTTCAATGAATTCGACCTGCTTATATTTCACCGATTCGCGCTCGGCATCCATTGCCTTACGTTCTTGCAAAGAAATGTGCTTACACTTTTCTTCCAGCTGTGTTTTTCCGGTGCGAAAAATCTGATCGTTGAGATTCTGTTCCAGAATCCGATGCGCTAGTACATCCGAATAGCGTCGGATCGGGGAGGTGAAATGTGAGTAATACTCAAAACCGAGACCGTAGTGTCCGATATTTTCGGAGGAATAAGCGGCTTTGGCCATAGTACGAATCGCAATTGGTTCAAGCATTCGTAACGCTTCGTCACTTTTAGCGGCTTTGGCCAGGCGATTGTAGGAATCCGCAATTTGCCGTGGCGAATCAAACTTGATTTCAAAGCCTAAGGCCTTAGCAAAAAGTGCTAAATCACTGACCTTATCGGCATTGGGTAGATCGTGGATGCGATACACGAATGGAATTTCTTGCCCATCTTTTTTGCCTTTTTGATCCATAAAAGTGGCGACTTCCCGATTAGCAAGTAGCATAAAGTCTTCGATCAGCATGTGTGCGTCCTTACGTTCTTTGACGTAGACATCAATCGGTGTACCGTCTTCATCTAGTCGAAACTTCACTTCTTCTGCTTCGAAAGCAATCGCCCCGTTTTTGAATTTTTCCTTGCGCAATCGATGTGCTAATTGATTAAGCTGGCGCAGTTCGCTGGCAAAGTCGCCTTCACCACTTTCCAACCCAGCTTGGGCTTCTTCGTAAGTGAATCGACGATCTGAATGAATGAGCGTCTTCCCAAACCAACGATCGGTGACTTTGCCACTGTCATCGAATACGAAAACCGCCGAAAAGGTGCATTTATCTTCGTTTGGGCGTAAAGAACAAAGCTCGTTCGACAATTTTTCGGGGAGCATTGGAAGCACCCGATCCACTAAATAGACCGAGGTAGAACGTTTGAAGGCTTCTTCATCAAGTGCGGTGCCCGCTTGAACGTAGTGCGTCACATCGGCAATATGTACCCCGATTTCTAGTTGGCCATCCTCCAATTTTCGGATGGAGAGCGCATCGTCGAAATCTTTTGCGGTATCCGGGTCAATGGTAAAGGTCGTAATGTCCCGCATGTCCCGCCGTCGTTTCACTTCCGACGGGCTAATTTCAGTCGATAAGGCTTCTGACTCATGCATCACTTCTTCCGGGAATTCCAGATTGAAGCCGTTGTTGATCAGGATCGCTTGCATTTCGAGATTATGTCCGCCCACTTCGCCGAGCACGGAAGTGACTTCGCCAATGGGACTAAAGTGCTTTCGGGTATGCCATTTAATGACTTTCACAATGACCTTTTCCCCATCCCGAGCCTCTTTGGTATTTTCCAAATCGACATAAATGTCAACCGGCATATTTAGTTTATCGGGAATCACAATGGCGTACTTGCGTGATAAGCGGATGGTCCCGATGAAGTAATCGGTAGCGCGCTTGAGGACTTTTTGGATTTGGCCTTCAAGGCGACGACGTCCTCGCGTTTGAAAAACAGCGACTTCTACCTGATCACCGTGTAAAGCAGAATTGAGCTGCTTTGCCGGGACATAAACATCATCGTCCAGATCGTCACAGATAATGAATGCTGCTCCGCTGCGTGTCATATCGACTCGCCCTCGGTGCACACTTTCTTTCGTATGAACCGAGCTAAGGCGTCGATCAATACGGTATTTATCGCCATCGTAACTGAATACAAGGTTTTGTCCTGCCAACTTGACCAGCGCATCATGTACAGAGTCCTTGTTATTGGCAATCTTAAGTTTCTTGATGATTTGCTTGGCGTTGAGCTGTTTTTTAGGATGTCTTTGGAAAAGCTTTAGTATTTCATTTTTGAGTTGAGGGACACTTAGTTTTCTGCCTTTCTTCTTCTTCGCAAACTTCTTTCTCTTCATAAAAATTTAAGGTGAGTTGGTTTTGATAGTGTTGAACAGGATGTCAACATCTTTTAAAATAGGATTAGTTAGAATTGATAATTTGTCCAGTGGCTAGTAATTCAAGGTTGAAGGCATTGCTTGTGGAAGCATCGTAGGTGGGATCGTTGGCAGCTGTTTTCCCGGAAACGACATAGATAATCCAATCATCTTCAATTGTAGCCACCGATCGAACTAACGCCTGTCCATCTGAATAAGTTCCGGCGAGCACTCTCCGATCGATTAATTCACCTTTCTTAGAGTAAGTAGCCATGATATATTGGTAATCCATTAATCCGCCTCGCCAATAGACGATCGCATAGAAATCCATAGTGGCGGGCAGTAAAAAGCATGGAATGAACTCGGTATATTCATCCATTTCTTCGGGTTCCATCGGTAGAATGAACTGCTCAACCATGGGAAGCGGAAAAGGTGAATTGTTCTGGCTGAAATCCTTAACCAATTCGTCGGTAAGTGTGATGGGCAATTCGATTTCGGGAAATTTTTCCAGAAAATGAGCGAAGCTGACTTTTTTTACTGGTGCCATTAAATTTTTATTACAAAGTTACTGCAAAAAATGCAGATGATTTTGTCGACCTAAGAAATTCAATGAGAATCAGACCTTCTCCGTTTTTTAGATTTATTCTAAATAAAACCGTGCTTCCGACTGATTCCGAACATCTGTTGGGGATATTTCTTTTTATGAATAGATTTGTAAGTATTCAACAACAAAACGAACAATATGAGTTGGGTAAGTAAATTCTTGACTTCTTCAATCGGTAGAAAGCTCCTAATGAGCTTAACCGGACTTTTCTTGGTCGTGTTTTTGGTTGTTCACCTGATCGGTAACTTACAGCTTATGGTTGCGGATCAAGGCAAGGCGTTCAATATCTACGCTGAGTTCATGACAACTAATCCACTGATCAAAACCACTTCCTACGGTTTGTACTTTTTTATTTTGCTACACGCTGTACAGGGAATCATTTTATGGCAAAAAAATCGAGCGGCGCGTGGTACGCGCTACGCGGTACCGAATAAGGTTTCGTCAACCTTTGCCTCACGTAACATGGCATGGTTAGGAATCATCATTTTTGTTTTCCTGGTATTGCACATGGGGCAGTTTTGGTTTAGAATGAAGATGGGGGATGTACCTCCGGTGACCTATGACGGGCAGACGGTCAAAAACCTTTATGCGATTGTTGCCGAAGCATTTAGCCAGTGGTGGTATGTCGTTATCTATGTGGTCTCTATGATCGTTATTGGATTCCACTTGCTTCATGGTTTTCAATCTGCGTTTCAAACTTTGGGACTTAACCATCGTAAGTACACACCATTTATTAAAGGACTCGGGGTCATTTATTCAATCATTGTCCCTTTGGCTTTCGCCATTATTCCTTTGTACTTCTTTTTCATGATTAAATCGTAAGCCATTACGGCGACTGATTATAAAACAACTTTGATATGGAATTAAAGTCTAACGTACCAGAAGGGGCATTAGCTGAAAAATGGACGAAATACCGTTCCACGATGAACCTTGTAGCGCCCAACAATAAGCGTCGGATCGATATCATTGTAGTGGGAACTGGCTTGGCTGGTGCTTCTGCAGCGGCTACCCTGGGAGAGCTGGGATACAATGTTAAAGCATTTACTTTCCACGATAGTCCACGTCGAGCGCATAGTATTGCCGCTCAGGGTGGTATCAATGCAGCTAAGAATTATCAAAATGACGGTGATAGTGTCTATCGCCTTTTTTATGATACCATTAAAGGTGGCGATTATCGCTCACGCGAAGCTAATGTGCATCGTTTGGCGGAAGCCAGCCGCAATATCATTGACCAATGTGTAGCGCAAGGGGTACCTTTCGCTCGCGAATACGGTGGACTTCTGGCCAACCGCTCGTTTGGAGGTGTGCAGGTAAGTCGAACCTTTTATGCGCGCGGCCAGACCGGGCAGCAGTTGTTGCTGGGCGCTTACCAAGCCTTATCTCGCCAGATCTCTCTGGGCAATGTCGAAATGTACAATCGCCACGAGATGTTGGATTTGGTCAAGATTGACGGTAAAGCACGTGGTATTATTGCGCGGAATCTGCTGAATGGTAAATTGGAGCGATTCGCGGCTCATTGTGTGGTTTTGGCCACAGGAGGTTACGGCAATGTCTTCTACCTGTCTACCAACGCGATGGGATCAAATGTGACCGCTGCTTGGCGTGCCGTACGTCGGGGGGCTTTGATGGCAAATCCTTGCTTTACTCAGATTCACCCGACTTGTATTCCTGTATCCGGGGATTACCAATCGAAATTGACTTTGATGTCGGAGTCACTACGGAACGATGGTCGCGTCTGGGTGCCGAAGAAGAAAGAGGACGCGGAGGCCATTCGTAATGGTCAAAAGACAGGACTTGATATTGCTGAAGACGATCGGGATTACTATCTGGAGCGTCGCTATCCAGCTTTCGGTAATCTGGTGCCTCGGGACGTTGCTTCACGTGCAGCCAAGATAGAATGTGATAAAGGTCATGGCGTTAGCCCAACGGGATTAGCGGTATTCCTGGATTTTGCCGCCGCTATTGAGCGTTATGGGAAGTCACGTGCACATTCTCTGGGCTTACATAATCCAAATGCTGCGAAAATTCGTGAGCTGGGTGAAAAAGTGGTCGAAGAAAAATACGGTAACCTATTTCAGATGTACGAGAAGATTACCGGAGAGAATCCATACAAAATGCCGATGAAGATTTACCCGGCAGTACACTATACCATGGGGGGGCTCTGGGTAGATTACAATCTGGAGACTAATGTTCCGGGCTTATTTGCCTTGGGAGAGGCTAACTTCTCCGATCATGGAGCTAACCGCCTCGGTGCTTCGGCTTTGATGCAAGGTTTGGCGGATGGTTACTTTGTTATTCCTTACACCATCGGTCAATTCTTATCCAAAGAAATTCGTACGCCGAGTATTTCGCCGGATCACGAAGCATTTGCTACTGCTGAGGAACATACGCGTGAGCAGCTACAAAAATTGATTAACGTAAAAGGAAATCAGTCCGTAGAGAGTTTCCACCGCCGATTAGGGAAGATTATTTGGGATTATTGTGGCATGTCACGTAGCGCAGAAGGCTTGACCAAAGCGCGTCAAATGGTGCGGGAGCTACGAGAAGAATTCTGGAAGGACGTTTTTGTGCCTGGTGATATGGATGAGTTTAATCCTGAATTAGAAAAAGCAGCTCGCGTTGCGGATTTCATGGAATTAGGCGAATTGATGATCATCGACGCTCTGGATCGTAATGAATCCTGTGGCGGTCACTTCCGGGAGGAATACCAAACCCCCGAAGGTGAAGCTTTGCGTAATGATAAAGATTATACATACGTTGCGGCTTGGGAATGGGACGATAATGATCCTGTTCTGCACAAAGAAGAATTGCAGTTCGATAATGTCGAATTGAAAACGAGAAGCTATAAGTAGGCGACTCAAGTGCGGTCTAAGGCCGATATTTTGTTGAATTTAAAAACTTTTCGATATGAAAATCACGCTGAAAGTTTGGCGACAAAAAAATATTCAATCTAAAGGTCAGTTCGAGACCTATCAGGTAGAAGCCAATGAACACATGTCGTTTTTGGAAATGATGGATGTGCTCAACGAATCACTGATTGCTGAGAAGAAAGATCCGGTCTCTTTTGAGCACGATTGTCGAGAAGGGATTTGTGGCACTTGTAATATGGTGATCAATGGACAACCACACGGCCCGATGAAGGGCACTACGGTTTGTCAATTGCACATGCGCTCCTTCAAAGATGGTGATACTATCGTGGTTGAACCATGGCGTGCTAAAGCCTTTCCTTTAGTCAAAGACTTGGTGGTAGATCGTTCTGCTTTTGATCGAATCATCCAGGCTGGAGGATATGTTTCTGTAAATACCGGACAGGCACAGGATGCTAATGCGATTCCGATCGAAAAAGATACCGCTTCGGATGCTTTCGATGCGGCGACTTGTATTGGTTGTGGTGCTTGCGTCGCTGCATGCCCGAATGCTTCCGCTATGTTATTCACCTCAGCGAAGGTCTCTCACCTGGCGCAGTTGCCACAAGGTAAGGTGGAATCGAAAAAGCGTGTACAAGCCATGGTGAATCAAATGGATGATGAAGGATTCGGTATGTGCTCTAACGTTGGCGCCTGCGAAGCAGAATGTCCTAAAGAAATCTCAATTGAAAATATTGCGCTGATGAATCGTGAGTACTTTGGCTCGGTAGTAGGGTCTGAGACTTCGGTTTAATATCCGGTGTACATTGATCAAGCTGAGCATAGTTTCAGTTTTATCAGCCTAATAAGATATCCAAGTTTTCAACTTCAGTTCATAAAGCGTAGCTCGTTTCGGGCTACGCTTTTTTTTATCCGGTAGATCGCTTTTTCAACTGAGAGATGAGCCAGGTCTTTTCCGCAACGGAGGAGGTCTGCTCGACTTTGCTAATCAACGCTTCGCGTACTTTGCCACTTGATAGATTGCTATTGAGCATTTGCCGTACGAAGCGGATTAAATTCAGATAGTTGGTTTTGTGATAGCCAATATCCTTGTGACGGGAGATGTAAACTTTAAAACTGTCCAACAACGATAGCAAGGGCGAGACGGCTCCCTGTTCGTAATAAATCCGCAGCATCATCCGCCGTGCATCCAGATTCTGGAAAACATCATTGAGATGATCGAGCTGGATGAGGTATTCCATGGCATGATCATACTCCGATTGTTGGAAATAGAAAAAAGCCATATTGTAACGATAAATATTATCTCGATCATTAGCTTTTAATGTAGGATGATACCGTTTCAAAAATTCTTGTACCCATTCCCATTCTTCTAGTGCAAGGCCTAAGCGAGATACATTGGTATAAGTAAAACTGGATAAAATGCCATTTTCAAGGAACAACCCATTTTCCAAACCAGATTTGTACAGCTCAAACGCTTCTCGAATGTAGCTACGCTCTCCCTGATTAAGCTTTTGAATACAATAATTGATGGCTAAAAGATAAAAGTCGCGGCTTTCCTTCGCCGGGAAACTTGACCAATGCTCTTCGATTAATGCTTTGAGTTGCACGAAATGGGATTCAACCGTAGAGTCACTGAGGGCTTTATAGCTATGGTAATAAATCGCAATGGCCGGGACTTGGGTATAATCGTGCTGCTCTAAGTGCTCAATAACGCTGTCTTGTAATCGAAGATTATAATCTCGCTTCGAAACAGTCTGGTGCGTAAGAATAATGGAGCTTTGCCGGAGCATCTCAGCAATGTAAAAGAAGTTGAGTTCGTCGAACAACGCCTGCAGGGGAATGTCTCCGGTTCGAGTTTGCTGGGTAATATGTTCAACCCGGACCATTTCGAGCTGATAATTGTGTAAATGGTAAAGTGAATGACGTAAAGCTTGCTTTTGTTGCTCTTCAATGGAGTGACGTAATTCCTTTTCTAATAATTTTCCTAATTTATGGCGTTGTAATGCCCGGCAGAGGACTACTTGCGCTTGTGCAGTATCTTTTTCCAGCTCATTTTGGATTAAGAACTGTCGAATGACTTTTAGGAGAAAAGACATGGTATAGCGCATTTCACGATCATCGTACGCTTGTTGACCGAAGATAAATTTCCAGGCTTTTTCTTTGCTAATGGCGCCTTCCGGCAGATGTCGGTACTCAACTAAATAATCAAACAGTTTCACTACTTTTTCGCGTCGATTGAAGTAAGGAGAACGGACGAAATGGCCTAAATCTCGTATTTCCTTGTTGGACAAGCTATCAAAATATTGCAGCAAAACACTTTTATCCATTATTTAAAAATAAATATGTTTGACAAAATTAATGATGTAATTCCCGAATATATGTGTTTTTGCCAAAAAAATCCAATAGTGTTGCTTGACAAATGCCTTTTTTTGTAATTGTTTTATCTGAAAAGGATGCTGATATTTGATATTGTTTAAACCTCTCTAGAAGATGAATAAAATTCTACCCATTGCAATTTCATTATTGCTGTTCGGCACTTGGTGCTTCGGGCAGGGGTGGGAGAAGACGCTTGGAGGTGAGAATGTAGATATAGGCTACTCTGTATTGGTGACGGCTGACGGAGGCATGATGGTCAGTGGAGCAACCACAAGTTTTGATCACGAAGTTGAAGAAGTATACGTTGCGCGATTGGATGTTGACGGCGATTTGATTTGGGAAAATACTTATGGAGCTGATGGGAAGCGTGAGTTTGGTTTGTCCATGATCGCTACCAGTGATGGTAATTATGTTATCGCCGGTTATCAGGTCGATACCGCTTTGACAGCCAATCCCGATATCTACTTACTGAAGATCGATCCACTTGGCAACCAAATTTGGGAGCAGTCAATGGGAGGAGAAGCCACCGAAGAGGCGAATAGCATCATTGAAACCCAGGATGGCGGCTTGGCACTTATAGGAGATACAGAGAGTACACCAGATGGTGACCGCGATATTTACTTCTTGAAGTTAGATGCTAACGGTCAGGAAGAGTGGAGCCGAACCTTTGGAAACGATGGACGAGATCGTGGCTGGGCCTTGATTCAGAATTTGGATGGGACGTACGCCTTAGTGGGCTATATCGAGAACCTCGATAATGATATTAAAGAAAGTTATATCATTCTGACCGATAGCAATGGCGACGAAATTTGGTCGACGATGCTCGGACAATCAGCAATAGTTGCGGGGGCGTCGATTATTCACGCAGAGGAAACCGGCTATGTCGTTGCCTGCTACATCGATCAATCGACCTACATGGTACACGTTGAAGAAGATGGTATCCCAACTTGGTTCCGTGAAATCGATGAGCTAAATATAACCTTCGGCCATTCCTTGATTGCCATGTCTAATGGCGGTTACCTTATGGCAGGAGGGCACGAAGTGGGATTCCAGGACGATAATGTCTTACTGGTACGAACGGATGCTGATGGAGAAGAGCTTTGGCGGAAGAGTCACGGTGGGCTGGGCGAAAGAGACTATGCGCTTTACGCTGATCCAACCTCAGATGGCGGTGCGGCAATTGCTGGATTTACAAGAAGCTTTGGCTTTGGTTACTTTGATGTGTACGTGTTGCGTACCGACAACCTGGGTAACGTCCGCAATAATTTCTTTCGCGGGAACGTCTTTTATGACCTGAATACAGATTGTGTAAGTGATGCGGGAGAATACGGTCTTCATAATTGGCTGGTAGAAGTCGCCGGAGAGGAGACCTACTTTGGGCTAACCGACGAAGACGGCAACTTTGAAATTTCGGTGACGGAGGGGGATTATTCACTAAGCTTAATTCCATTGAATGCCTACTGGGATGTAAGCTGTGGTAATGCCATCAATCTTACGATAGGAGATGCTGGCCCTTATGATACAATCGCCATCGATTTTCCAGTCCAATCTGCTTATGATTGCGCTTGGCTGGAAGTGGATTTATCAACGCCTTTTCTCCGCCGTTGTTTTGATAATCAGTATACGGTCAGCTATTGTAATGACGGGACCGTTCTGGTGAATGATGCGGAAATAGAAGTAACACTCGATCCCTTTTTGACGCTTAATAGCAGTACGCTGGATTGGAGTGGGAATGATGGAAATACTTACTTTTTTGAGGTAGGCGATCTTGATGTAGGAGAATGCGGACAATTTTATCTCAATGTATCGGTGGATTGTGATTCAACGGTACTAGGCCAAACACATTGCTCGGACGCACACATCTTCCCGGATACGATTTGCTTGCCAACAAACAATTGGTCGGGAGCAAGTGTGGAGTTATCCGCATCATGTCAGGAAGATGAGGTACTCTTTATCTTGAAAAATGTCGGGGTGAATCCAACCTCTGAATTAGAATACATCGTGATTGAGGATCACGTTATCTTACGAGAAGTCGTATTTGATACGTTACCACCTGGTGATACCATTGAAATCCGCGAACCAGCCATCGGCACGATGCTACGTATGGAGAGCATGCAGGAACCCGGTCATCCCGGCAACAGTGCACCGAGTGTCTCGGTCGAAGGATGTAGTGCTTTTGATAACGGGCCGTTGAGTCTGGGCTATTTAACTCAATACCAAGAGGACGATAGCAATCCATTCATCTCGATCGATTGTCAAGAAAACGTTGGTAGCTGGGATCCCAATGATAAACGGGGCTTTCCGAAGGGCTACCAAGAGGGACACTATATTGAAGAAAATACCGAATTGGAATATATCATTCGGTTTCAAAATACAGGAACAGACACTGCGTTCAGAGTCGTCATTCGTGACACCATTTCCCCATGGCTGGACGTTCGCACCCTACAAGCAGGGGCAGCAAGTCACCCTTATGATTTGAAAGTATACGATTCTGGTATCGTGAAGTTCATCTTCGATGACATCGCCTTGCCAGACAGTACGACCAACGAAGTGGCGTCGCACGGATTTGTGAAATTCCGTATCGATCAGCAACTAAATAATCCGGTTGGAACTGTAATTCATAATAGCGCGGCGATATATTTTGATTTTAACGAGCCGATTATTACGAACCAAACGTTCCATACAATAGGTCTCGATATCGAGGTTGGCGTACCGGAGATTTATTTACCCCGAACGGAGGTCAAGGTATATCCTAATCCGTTCAATGAATGGACCGTTTTTGAGATACAGACGGAGCAAGCTTTGGGGACGTCCATTTTTGAATTGTACGACGGCCAAGGGCGGCTGGTTCGGCAAGAAGAGTTCTCGGGGCCGCGCTTCGAGTTCCATCGCAAGATGTTAGCATCTGGTTTATATTTCTACCAGATTCGCAATAAACAAAGATTAATTTTTGGCGGGAAGCTAATCGCACATTAGACTGATACAGTAGATTGCAAAAGAGCAAATCTACTGTATTTTTTTTCCGCCAAGCTGTTCTAACAACCACCCTTTCTCCGTCAACACTGTCTCGTTGGCAATAGCTTCTTCTAATTCTTTTTTAGCCTTTTGATCAAATAAGTTCGTCGTCAACAACTTCTTGGTATAGTATAAAATATTCAAATAATTCTGTTGGTGATACCCAATGATCTTCTTGCGTCGAATAAAGGTTTTCATGGAATCTAAATGTGATTCTAAAAGATCAAACTCCTCGATTTCGTAATAGATTTTAATCAACAGCGTTTTGGCAATCAAGTTGTTCAGCAGATCCTTAAAAACAGATTGTTGCAGGTACGTCATGGCAGCGTCGTAATTTTGACGGCTATATTCAAGGCGGGCCCGATTGAAGTTATAGGTCGTTTGCCGGTAAGTTTTATTGAGATGTCCCTGATAGGCTTCAATAAAATGTTCAACCCAGTCGTAATCACTCACCCAAAGTCCCATCGCGACAATATTATTGTAGCTAAATCGCGATAGTTCTCCTTTTTCCAATAAAATAGCCTCTTCCAACCCCTTTTGATACAAATCCAACCCTTCTCTGGCGTAGCGCATTTGACTAGCGTTAACCTTTTTTATACAATAGTTAATAGCGAGAATGTATAAATCGCGAACTTCACTCGCCGGGAATTGATCGACATGTTGTAAGATCAATGATTTGAAAGAGAGGAAATGAGCATCTTCTTCCGGCTCAATAAGGGAAAAATAGCAATAATAATAGATCCCAATTATCGGCTGCTTCAGCAATGCCTCCCGCTCCACGTAGGCAATCACCTCCGGGAGGATACCAAAATCGTAATCCGTATTGTAGACACGTTGGTGAGCGAGCGCAAAGCAAGTTTGTCGAAGTTTAAGCAAGATGAAGGCCGTATCAATAGTCGTCGCCATGTCTTGCAAGTTTAGCGCGGCAGTTCGACGATCCGATGATTGCATCAGGTACTCTTCTTGCAATAGTTGATAGCGTTCCAGATGATATTCTGCATTGCGAAAGGCCCGTTGTTCTTGTAATTGCTGGATTTGGCGAGTCGTGCGATCAAAGAACTGTGGTAGGTTTTTCTCGCGATAGGCACTGGCCAGATAAAGTTGCTGCTGTACAGACTGCTCCACAAAATTTTGGTAGGCAAGGTATTGCTCCATGAGTTTAAACAGTTGACTTTGCAGAAGCCGAATTTTGACATCTTGATATACTTCTCCGGGGTATAAACGCGAGAATACTTTTTCCTTATCGGGAATGAGCTTCAAGTCTTGTCGGAACTCCCGGAGGATTTCAAAAAATTCAACTAGGACGCTTTGCTGATTAAAGAAGGGAGAACGGACCATTCTGCCGAATTCACGCAGCTCTTTATTGCTAAGCTGGTCAAATAGGCGAATGAGTTTACTTTTTTTCAATGATTTGATTTTGATTGATGATAATGTGAACTACAGAAAAATTAGTAAGTAATTGATTATTATAAAGTTATAAAAAAATATTTTTTAAAATGAACTACAAATTCTAAAAAATGTACTTTTAATTCCACTTACAAGACGGCATTTTTGTCATAATCGAAGAATATCGAGACGCAAATGCCTCATCCCATGAAATATTACGCTATTGAAATGAAAACGATACGAAAGATCTTATTTGCACTTTTGGTTTGGTGGCTGAGTACGCCCTTGGCTGCCCAAGTCGTGGTCAATGTTAGCGATGGAGAAGGGACTTACCATGTCTCCCTCGACGTCACCGTTGATCAATTTGTCGATTTAGTGGGCTGCACTTTTGCGGTTAACTGGGATGCCGCGCATCTGAGTCTGGATAGTATCGATCAGCTCAATACGGCTATGGGACTGGAGCAATCTAATTTTGGCTGGACCAATGCGAATACATCTTCCGGGAAGTTACCATTCCTTTGGTACCGCAATGCGATTCTGGAAGGACTAACCTTACCCGATGGAGCTTTGTTGTTTAGATTACATTTTACCATTCTGGACGGTGGAACGACTGAAGTGAGCCTAGGGCCAAGCTTTTCTGATCTTGAGTTTATCGGCTTTGATGGCGAGAGTCATGTCATTTTACCTTACACGATCAATAGTGGAACAGTAACTGGTATTGGAGCCAAATTGACGGGTAACGTCTATCAGGAAGATAATCTGGACTGCTTACCGCAAGCTGATGAAATTGGCCTACAACAGTGGCTAGTGAAAGTAGAAGGTGCTAATCAGGATTTTTATCGCTTGACCGATGCAGAAGGCCAATATGATTTTTGGCTGGATACAGGAAATTATATTGTGACGCTTCAACTCCCTAATGGTCTTTGGACAACTTGCGATAATGATATTCCAGTAGAACTTAGTTTTAATAATCCTGAAACGGTCGATTTTGGACTGCAAGCGGATATCCTCTGTCCTCAGCTCGAAGTGGACGTGAGTACCCCTTTCTTACGGCGCTGTTTTGATAATACCTATACGCTGAGCTATTGCAATACCGGAACTTTCCGTGCTCAGGATACACGTATTGAGCTGACTCTGGACGAAGACTTGGAGTTGGTCGCAAGTGATTCGATTTACACCCAGAATCCTTTAGGGGATTATATTTTTGAACTTGGAACGATTGAAGTAGGTGAATGCAGTCAATTCCGATTTACTGCTCACCTTGATTGTGATGCTACGGTTTTGGGCGAGACTCATTGTGTTAAAGCACACATTTTTCCAGATTCGATTTGTGGAGAAAATCTCGTTAATTGGTCTGGTGCCAGCTTAGATGTTGAAGCTGACTGTGAAAATCCCGAAGTCACCTTTACTATTGAGAACAAGGGGATGGATATGCTTGAGGGAACTAGTTACATCGTCATTGAGGATGCTGTGATGCACGAAGCGGTACCTCTGCCTCCGATTGCTTCGGGAGGCGAAGTTCCTATTTCCTTCCCGGCGGATGGTACGACCTATCGTTTATTGGTTGAACAGGTAGATGCGCATCCGGGCATGAGTCAACCCACCGTAGCGATTGAAGGATGTGGTACGAATCAAGATGGCGCGTTCAGCTTGGGATATGTCACTATGTTTCCAGAGGATGAGGCTGATTTCTTCATTGCCATCGACTGTCAAGAAAACATCGGATCGTTCGATCCTAATGATAAACGAGGCTTTCCAAAGGGCTTCACCGCAGATCATTTAATCTATCCTAATCAGGCCATCGAATACCATATTCGTTTTCAAAATACGGGAACTGATACCGCCTTTACGGTAGTGATAGCGGATCAACTATCAGAATGGTTGGATTTGGATTTGTTGGAATTTGGAAGTAGTAGCCATCCTTACCGTTTTGAAATTAGCGCAGATCGTCAGCTACGTTTTATCTTTGATGATATCAACCTGCCAGATAGTACAACTAACGAAGCGGCCTCGCATGGGTTTGTGAAATTTTTGGCCTATCAATTACCTGATTTGCCAGATGGCACCTTGATTACGAATCAAGCGGGGATCTATTTTGATTTTAACGAAGCGATACAGACCAATATAACCCGGCATTTAATCCAGCGCGACTTAGTAACGATTGTTGGGCAAGAGCCTATGCAAGCTGGTGTACAGTTAGTCGTCATACCAAATCCGATGCGCGAAGTTGCTATTTTTCAGATTGAAGGAGTGGATTCAGGACAAATGCTGGAATTGGAGTTATTCGATATCACCGGTCAGTTGATACGAAAGGAGCGTTTTGCTGCACCACAAATGATCTTCCAGCCTGATAATCTTTCCGCCGGCCTCTATCTCTATCGCCTTAGTACCGCCGGCCAGATGTTAGAAGCCGGGCGCTTGATTATACATCGCTAATTCCAAGTGACGACTTATTGTAAATTATCGCCGCGCAAAATACGGAAGCGCTTCCGGGCGTCTACGGCAAAAGTACTGCCCGAGTAGTCGATGAAAATCTTCTCGTAGAGGGCCTTAGCCTGTTCCGTGTCATTGAGCTGATTCTCGTAAAGTTGGGCCAATTCATAAAGGGCGTTATCGGCGCGAATACCATCGCTGTGGTCGTCGATAATGCTTTGGAGCATTGCTGCGGCTTGATCGTATTGGCGTGTTTTCTGATAAATCTTTGATTTGGTATACAAGATATCATCCTCCAGTGCATGCTCAGGAAATTGTTTAGCCAGGCTATCTAGCTTGAGGAAGGCATCGTCAAAGCGATTTTGAAAAACCAATAAGTCTGCTTCAGAATAAAATTTGAGAGCGGCTTCAGTGGTATCCAAACCAAGGTGATCCATGATGAAGATCGATAAATCTAAGGCATCGTTTGAGATTAACTTGGACGTTGAGGCCTTTAGAATATCAAATTGGGTTTGAGCCCATTGAAAGTCACCTGCGAAATACGATAGCTTGGCATTGCGGTAGCGTGCTTCGTGGCCCAGGAGATCATCTTTATGGGCTTTATCAACTTGAGAGTACAAAAGCGTCGCTTCCCAAATTTCACCTTTCATAAGATAGAAATCGGCCAGGCTGAGCTTCCCTCGTGCCAATACAAATTCGTTGATGCCAGGATATTTGATCATATCATCCAAAAGAGCAATGGCTTTCTCCAGGTCATTGAGGTAGAATGCTTCTAACTCGGCTAGCTCTGCAATAATTGGCGCAGTCATTTGATTGCGACCGAATTCGTTGAGAAAGGTATCGTAGTCTGCTTCGAGCGCGCGTAAATCGGTTTCGGCATAATCAAAGCCTTGGGTTATTTTTTGCCGTTGGCAATTAAGCGAAGCACGCTTTGCTTCGACATAAAAGGTGGAGGTGGTTCCTTTTTCGTTGATGACATAATTATAAGCTTCGATGGCAACATCGAATTCACCATCGTTGGCGGCAATCTCGGCAATACGCATCACTCGGCCACCATTTTCATCTAATTGACGATCTAAGGCCCGTGACTGGCGTAGCGCGTTACGATAATCTTTTCGCTGAATGAATACCCAAGCTAACAATTCGGGGTAGAGCGGAATATCTGGTTCGTCTTGGATACGGTCGTAAAGCTGGACTTGTAGTTCGTCAAAATCATCTTTTGACAGATAGCGCTGGAAGATGGATTTAAGCTGATTAACTCGTCCTGGATTAACAGTTAAGCTAAGCAAGTAATTTTCTATCATAGGTGCAGCATCACCTTTTCGTCGATACAGATCCCCGAGATTATAGGAAAAAACCGTATCATCCTTGAGTAACTTTGCGCCGCGCTCGTAGGCACTGATCGCCAACTCATACTTTGTCAAATTCGTAAACGCATTCGCCAGTCGGGTAATGGTGAAGCGATCTTCGGGTAAGCCTTCAATTGCTTTCTGATACATTGCTTTGGCCTCTTCGTCACGATATTGGCGCTCGTACAAATTGCCGTAAGTCACATAGAGTTGAATATCATCGGGATAGCGCGCTAATTGTTGCTTGATCGTGGCTTCACATCGATCGTAATCTTCCAGTGCAATCAAGCATTCTATATAGCGATTGAAATAATAATCGACATTGGTCCCCTTTTCGTACAATTGCTGATAAAGCTGTGCGGCTTTTTCGTATTCGCCGCTGGCATAGTATTGCTGCGCCAGTTTCGATTGCTGTGCAAATAGGCCAAAAGGTAAAACACCAAGTACCAAGATGAGTATAGCGAGCTTGAATTTCATCAGCAGTTGTTTCTATTTAAGAATGATCGGGGAGGAATGTTCTTTTCCTCTGTCTGTGCAAGTTATAATCAAAAATAAAAGATTACACTGGTCTGGTCTATATGATGGTGTCGGAGAGGTTATACAATTATGTATGCTGGTAATCTCTTCTCCTTAATTATCACTTAAAGTACCTAATAAAAAACGAAGTACTACTGCAAAAGTTGCCCCATAAATGAGTGGGATAAAACAAAAACGGTTGCTTTCACTGGGAAAACAACCGTTTTTGATGAAGTTATTACTGAAGTATTACTCCAGGCGGAATTTCACCGGCAAGTTGAAGTATACCTTTACAGGCTTACCTCTTTGACGACCGGGAACCCACTTATGCGATTTATTCATCAATTTGACTACACGAAGTGCTTCTTGACCACACTGAGCTCCAATGTCACGGAGAATTTGTGGATCTTTTACACTACCGTCTTTATCAACAACGAACTTAATTACCACAGTTCCTTCTACACCGTTTTCACGGGCAATCGGAGGATATTTAATGTTCTTGTAGATGAACTGAAGCATTTTTTGCTGAGCGCATTGCTCACGCTCGCCTTTTGGTTTGTCTTCACAACCCGGGAAACGTGGCATTTCTTCCACCACTTGGAAAATTTCCTCCACCTCAGGTTCTGGCGGTGGTGGTGGTGGCGGCGGTGGGGGAGGTGGTGCTTCCTCTACAACAGGTGGAGCTTCCACTTCCGTTTCAATATCGATCTCCTGATCTTCGAATACAGGCTCATCTTCTTCTTCAATTTCTTCTTCCGGCACCTCTTCGATTACGGGTGGTGGCGGTGGTGGTGGTGGCGGTGGCGGCTCTGCCGTACGTGGTGGCTCGATTTCGATGTCCTCCTCGTAGACCAACGCATCATCTGGAATATCTACCTCATCCTCAAAAGAGGTCCAGCTAAAGGCTAAGATGGTGATACCCAGTGACGCCAAAAGCCCCACATTGAGAAACGTACCACTCAATCGGAATGCATCTACTGCTGGGTGCTTCGTACGACCATCCAACGGTGATTTAGCATTATAATCCGACGAACTTAACCCTTCCTTAGCTTTCTGGCCGAAATTCCAGCGCATAAAGATGCCCAGTGCTATGAGGATAACTGCTAACGCAACTACCAACATCAGGACAGCCTTTCCGCTAAATACGATATCCATACTTAAGGGTTTTTAATAACAAAATATCTGAACAAAAATAGCCCAAAGATTGAGCCGATAATATTAGCAATAATATCCTGAACTTCAAAATATCTCCCTGGGAAAAAGAGAAACTGCATGACCTCCATCAAGACCCCGTAAACTGCGCTTAAAAGAATCCAATACCAGCTATTGGTAAAGGCTGGAAGACCTTTTGCCCGGGAGTAATCAATGCGAATCAACAAGACTGTGAAAACACCATAGATGATGAAATGGCCAATCTTGTCTGGTGCAAATAAATCCCACCAGGATTCTGGTAAACTAACTCCTGGACCGGAGGAAAGCACTAAAATCAATAGTGCCCAAGCAATCGCGGGAAGATATTTTTTCAAGAATTTAGTATCTGTCTTTACAGCATACATCTAGAAGATGCAGGCAAAATTACTTTTGGTGTGTCACCTCCAATTTTTTTTGATTTTTTATGCGGTCTAATCAGTACCTACCAATTTTTGATACTCTTCCGCACTCATCAAGCCATCCAATTCACTGGGATCACTTATCTCAATTTTGATGATCCAGCCCTCTCCGTAAGGTGAATCGTTGATAAGCGTCGGATTATCCCCTTTAGTGTCATCCAGGGCTTCGTTAAATTCAATGATTTTACCTGCGATGGGCATGTACAATTCGGAGGTTGTTTTCACTGCTTCGACGGTACCGAATTCAGCATTCTGTTCCAGTTCTTCGCCGACACTTTCAACTTCAACATAAACGAGTTCTCCTAATTCAGATTGCGCAAAATCCGTAATACCAATAGTCGCAATGTTATCCTCTACGCGAACCCACTCGTGCTCTTCAGTATATTTCAAGTCATTAGGAAATTCCATAAATAGAGATTGTTTTAAGGTGGAATAAATATGGTTAAGGGACTGAAAGAAATGATCGATAAACTATTTTGAATTTTTAGAAAAGACAGTTTAGCGATTGTTCTATCATAGTACTAAGGGGTGCCCAAAAATAATTTTTTTTCCAAAGCTTTTTCAACAAATCGAGCTGAAAAAATCATGAAGTATCTTTAAGCCTACCGAAAAACAAAAAGCCGGATGCGATTGGCAATCCGGCTCTATTTTTATAATCGTTTTTTCGTCTAATTTACACTGAGTTCTTTAGCTAAATACTCAGTTACCCAACTAGAGGTTACTGATTTTGGTCGCTCCAATGGGAAACCCAGGGCACGCGACCAGCAGAGTTGTGATAATACACCAAGGGCGCGTGACACACCGAACAGCACCGTATAGTAGCTGTACTGCGTTAAACCGTAGTGTACTAAGATAGCTCCAGAGTGAGCATCTACATTCGGCCATGGATTTTTCACTTTACCCAGGCTCTGTAGAATCGGAGGAATCACTTCAAAGCATTTCCATACTACAGAAATCGTCTCAGAATCGTGGATGTATTCTTCTGCAAAGCGCTTCTGTGCGATGAAACGAGGATCAGGCTGACGTAATACGGCATGGCCGTAGCCAGGAATAACTTGACCGGAAGCTAGGGTACTGTTTACGTAGTCTGAAATTTGCTGCTTTGTCGGGCGGCGCGTACCGAGTGTATCGAGCATGCGGAATATCCACTTGATAACTTCTTGATTGGCCAAGCCGTGTAATGGGCCAGCCAGAGCGCTCATCCCACCGTTGAAGGCATAGTAAGCATCACTCAAAGTAGAACCTACCAAGTGTGTCGCGTGGGCTGAAGCATTACCGCCTTCGTGATCCGCGTGGATGGTCAGGTACAAACGCATGAAGCTTTTGAAATCTTCGCCTTCGATGCCGAGCATGTGTGCAAAGTTACCACCCCAATCCAGAGAAATATCTGGCATGATGTGTTTGCCATTATGGTAAGTGCGGCGATAAATATAGGCAGCGATGCGAGGCAAGCGAGCCACAAGATTCATCGTATCCTCATAAGTTGCATCCCAGTACTCACTTTTACGCATTCCCTCAGCGTAGCGATGGGAGAAAACACTTCCAGTTTGCATCGAAGCAATCGCAACACAAAGTTGCGTCATCGGGTGCGTATTCGTGGGCAGTGCATCAAGCGCCTTGAAGGTGTGATCCGGGACGATAGATCGGCTGGTCCATTGATTTGTTAACCAAGTCGTTTGTTCTTCCGTCGGCACCTCTCCAACCAGCATCAACCAAAACAAGCCTTCTGGTAGTGGCTCTTTATCATTTTTAGCACGTGGCAATAGATCTCTTAATTCAGGAATAGAATAACCTCGGAAGCGAATACCATCTATTGGGTCGAGCTGAGAAGGTTCCCAAATCATACTTTTTACACCGCGCATACCGCCGAACACTTGATTGAGCGTCACTTCATCGACCTTTCTGCCTCCATGCTCTTTGAGCATAGCTTTGATATTGGCTTTTAATTCCGAAGATTTTTCCTGAAACTTTTGCTTAAGAGGATCCATTGAGAAATGTTAAAATTATAGTTTGATTTTACTTGATAATACAAACACCAATTGATGTGTTTTGTTGTTGAATGCAAGCGACAAAAATAGCGATTTATCGCCAGAAAACCCACAACCTTCTCGAAGAATGCTTTTCCCGTAAAACTAAAAGCGGCTAAACGATGAGTCTAGCCGCTTTTAATGGGAGGATAAAGATGAGAACACTAATTCTCAAGTTCGAGTAGTGCCGCTTCAATCTCTTCCGCAGAAGCACCAGCTTCTTTTAATTCTTTGACTTTCGCAGCCCGACGTGTACGCCATTCGATACGAGCTTGGCGGTAAGTATCCATTTGCTCTTCTTTTAGTAAACGACGAATGGATGCATCGGTGCTATAATGAATTGCTCTGAGTTTGTGCTGAAAGCGCTTGACATCTGTCGCACGCAAAGGCTCGATTTCAGCGAGGTTGCGTTGTTTGCGTTCCTGAATTTCCAACATCGTTACTTGTTGTTGGTCATCCAACTGATACAATTCAATCAGTTTATCTGCATCTGCTTGAGCAATTGTTGTTTGATCTTGTGCTTGTACTTGTAGACCTAAAAGAAGGAGGACGAAGCAGAAAAAAACATTTTTCATAAAAACTATTGTTTTGGAAACGGAATAAAGTCAATTTTGCGATCACGCTAAAATACAACTTTGTTGTGATTACTTGGCCTATTCCGTGTAGGAAGTCATAATATTTGGCCGATTAAGTTAAGAATCAGACAAAAAACTACGATTACTTTTAGATAAAACGCTCGTAGATGCAGGATTTGTTGCTTGCCAATGGTAAAATGTAGAATTGCGACTTAATCTAAGTCGCGATTGATAAGAGGATTGGGGGAGAATCCTGTGAATGATTGGTGATTTTACCGTACAAACTGGACGAATAACCTCCTTCCAAGTTTGATTGCAACTTGCATTACTAGATTGATCGGTATTTTTGTGATTGCATCTTCGTGTAACATTATCGGAATTTTATAGTAAATAAATAAAAAATGATCATCGTTCAGGATATCATGGTCAGCGATGACCTACTCGAACAGCAATTCATGTGCAATCTAAATGCTTGTAAAGGTGCATGCTGCTGGGAAGGTGATTTCGGGGCACCATTGGAAGCGGCGGAGGTTAATACTTTAGAGGAAATCTACGATGACATTGTTCCTTTTCTGACCCCGGCTGGGCGAGCTGTGATTGAAAAAGAGGGAAAATCGCTCTATTACGAGGATATGAAATCAGAAGGAACACCACTTTTGGAAAATGGTGCTTGTGCGTATTTAACCTATGATGCTTTAGGTCGGGCACAATGCGGAATCGAACAGGCTTGGGCGGCTGGGGTAACTTCTTTTCGAAAGCCGATTTCCTGTCATCTGTATCCCATACGAGTTGAAAAGGAGGAAGAGTTGAATTTTGAAGCCTTAAACTACGATCGCTGGGATATCTGCTCGGCAGCATGTACGCTGGGCCGCGAAAAGCAAATGCCTGTATATCGCTTTGCCCGCGAAGCTTTGATCCGGAAGTATGGCGAAGCGTTTTACGAAGAACTAGATGCAGCGGCTACCTTCATTAGAGAACGTGATGATAACAATACAAAGTAGGCGTCTGTATAGCAGAATGACCATTTTGATCTAGCCAACTGTGATCGTAAATAGATTACGGATAAAGTGAAAAGATTTTTCAAGTGCAGCCTTATTATATCACTGAAGAACCCTTGTGAATTCAATTTTTTTGATTTTAAAGTTTAAACCTGTTACCTTTGCGGGGATTTTTTAGAAACTGCTGCTCCGCAGCGGAAAGACTGCTTTAACACATTATATAAAAAACGCATAAATAGAATGGCTCTAATTGGACAAATTAGAAAGAGAAGCTGGCTGCTTATCATGTTTATCGGAATGGGTCTGGCTTTGTTCATTATTACCAGTATGTTCGTTGGTAATCAAATCCCTTTTCTGGATACGCAGAATGTAGCGGGAAGTGTCAACGGTGAAACCATCAACTGGACCGATTTTCAAGCGGCGGATGATGCCTTATATAGTGGGTCGGGCAGCGACTACTATGCACGTCGCAATGCACTTTGGAATAATTACTTCGTAGAAAGTGCCATCGTTGGGCAGGAAGCAGAAGAACTTGGTTTGGGAGTCAGCGAGACTGAAATGCAAGATTTGCAGTTTGGCCCAAATCCAAGTCCAATTGTTCGCCAACGTGTAATCAACCAAACTGGCCAATTCGATCCTAACCAGCTCGCACAAATTCGTAGCTTGATGGAGCAAGGATCACTTAATCCTGGTTATGCTCGTTTCTGGGAAGCACAAAAGAAAGAAATTCGTACGGATCGTCTTAAGACCAAACTTAATGACTTGGTAAGTAAGTCAATGTTCACACCTACCTGGATGGTCGAACAGTATAACACCTCTAAGAATGGTAAAGCAACTTTCCGCTACGTTAAGGTGCCTTTCGATGAAGTTGATAATTCAGAAGTTGAAGTGAGCGATGCTGATTTGAAGAATTACCTGATGGAGAACAAAGCGAAGTACTCCGAAGAGGAAGAAACCCGTAAAATTAACTACGTGGTATTTGATGTCTTCCCTTCTCGTGAAGATTCCATCGCGATCCGTGATACTTTGGCAAGAGTTGCTCGTGATTTTGCTACCGCTACAGATGATACCCTATTCGTAGAAGATAACGAAGGTATCATGAATCCAGGTTATTACACCAATGATCTAACGGAGCAAAACACACCTCTATCACAAACTTTGGCTGACACGCTATTCAACGCGCCCGTTGGTGCAGTGGTAGGACCATATATTGACGGTAATCGTTACGTTGTGACCAAACTAATGGATCGTCGAGTGATGCCTGATTCTGTAGACTCACGCCATATCTTGATTAGTGCAACTACACCGGATCAGTTTATTGCTGCCGAGAAGACTTTGGATAGCTTGCGTATCTTACTCGAAGACGGTACCGCTAATTGGGATACTTTGGCCAAAAACTTTAGCCAGGACCCAGGAAGTAGCGGAAACGGTGGTAAGTACGAGAATACCACACCAAATCAATTTGTACCTGAATTCAGTGATCTGATTTTCTTTAAAGGTAATATTGGTGAACTGTATACCATCCGTACTCAGTTCGGCGTTCACTTGATCGAACCTTTGGCGCGTAAGTATACGGATCGAAACAATCGCACTGAGCGTGTGAAGATTTCCACGATTTCTTTGCCGATTGTTCCTAGCCAGGAAACCCAAGAAGACGTTTTGGGCAAGGCACAAGACTTCATGGCAAATAATAGAACGGTAGAAGAGATGGCTACAGCGGCCGAATCCGCTGGCTTCACTGTAGAGACCTCAAATGCCCTGAAAGCCAATGATTATTTGATTGGTGCGATGGGATCAGGTGAGACTTCTCGTAGTATTGTCCGATGGGCTTTCGATGGAAATACTAAAGTTGGTGGTGTTGCCCCTGAGGTGTTCAGCTACCAGGATCCAGTTGAGTTTTTTGATAATAAATATGTCGTTGCGGGGCTTCGTAATGTACAAGATGCTGGCTTGCCAAACATCGCTAATGTCCGCGATGAAATTCTGCCATTGGTACGCAACATGAAAAAAGGAGAAGTGATTGCCAGCAAGTTGAGCCAAGATTTAACAACTGCTGCAAGCACGTTCAATACACAAATCGATACCGCTTCTAATGTAACCTTTAACCGTTCCTTTGTGACCGGTGTCGGAAACGAGCCTAAAGTAATTGGTGCGGCTTTCAATCTGGATGCTAACGGTGTTTCGGCGCCGGTAGTTGGTAGCAGTGGCGTATTCCTGATCCAGTTGATTACTAAAACAGAGCCTACCACTACGGCTAATATTCCAAGTTTGCGTCGTGAGGCATCATCTGCTTCACGAGGTCAAGTGACGAGCTTCCTGGTACGTTCAATGCGGAAAGGAGCAGACGTTGAGGACAATCGCGCCAGAGTTTATTAGGCACAGGCATCTTACACGAATCATGATTATCAATAAGTCATAATAAAAATGCAGGTCAGTTGCTTCGTAAAGTAACTGACCTGCGTTATTTTAGTTTGAATATTTACCATTATCTCTGCTACTCCACAACCTACTTAGCATTATTGCCCAAGTACTACCCGTTTTAAAATGTGCTGATAAATCCTCCTTCTAACCAGCAAGGATTAGAAGATGACGGACTGAATCAAACGTAAATTTCAGTACGCTGCAAGTAGATTACACCCTAACCCCGGGAAATAAATTGGTATTATCATTGTTTAATAGCAATAGGATAAAGTAATTGTTATAGCACATTATACGTTTTTGTGTTTCAAGTGTCTACTTCCGCTTTCAGCGGTATAGAAGATAAACATAACTCCACAAGACATAAATTACATGAACTTTGATGACCCTGATGGTGCTTATTGACCATAATGTTTCAAAGCTCAACAATGATTAAAAACAATATTTTTTGGCTTCACTAAAATCTGAATTGTAATGAAGATAGCAGTTGTTGGAACTGGTTACGTTGGTCTGGTGACCGGAACCTGTTTTGCTGAAACTGGAAATGACGTCATTTGTGTAGACATTGACGAAAATAAAGTTAATCGCATGCGCAATGGGGAAATCCCCATTTTTGAACCAGGCTTGGATTTATTGTTTGAAAGAAATACCAAGCAGGGACGCTTGCAATTCACAACGAATCTTGGCGAAGCGGTGAAGGATGCTAAAATCATCTTTTTGGCTTTACCAACACCTCCAGGTGAAGATGGCTCTGCCGACTTGTCCTACGTTTTGGGGGTAGCAGATGATCTTTCGCTTTTGATCGAAGATTATAAAGTTATTGTTGATAAAAGTACAGTACCGGTAGGGACTGCCGAAAAAGTTCACGCGCGCTTGGTGAAGCACTTGGATGAGGATCTCTTTGATGTGGTCTCAAATCCTGAGTTCTTACGCGAAGGTGTAGCCGTTGAAGATTTTATGAAGCCAGATCGTGTTGTGGTCGGAACAAATTCTGATCGTGCCCGCGAAGTGATGCAGCAATTGTACGAGCCATTCGTCCGCCAGGGTAATCCAATCATTTTTATGGATGAGCGTTCAGCGGAAATGACAAAATATGCGGCCAACTCTTACTTGGCAGCCCGTATTTCATTTATGAACGAGATTGCCAACTTATGTGAGCGAGTAGGGGCTGATGTTGATATGGTGCGTCGCGGTATGGGTAGTGATAGCCGTATCGGTAAACGTTTCCTCTTCCCAGGTGTAGGTTATGGTGGTAGCTGTTTCCCTAAGGATGTACAAGCCTTGTACAAAACGGCGAACGAATACGAATACGATTTCAAGATTTTGAATTCGGTCATGACCGTCAACCAAATCCAAAAAACGGTATTATCCAAGAAGATCAAACGTTACTTTGATGGTGATCTGACGGGTAAAACGGTTGCAATTTGGGGATTGGCGTTTAAGCCAAACACGGATGATATTCGTGAAGCACCAGCGCTATACATCATTGATGAGCTATTAGAAGCTGGAGCAAATGTTCAAGCTTTTGATCCGGAGGCAATGGATAATGTCCGTAAGATCTACGGAGATAAAATTAAATTCGCCGATAATCAGTACGATGCTCTTGCTGGTGCTGATGTCCTTGCGATTATCACGGAGTGGAGTGTATTCCGTACCCCGGATTTTGAACGGGTCGTGAAAGCCTTGAGCCATAAAACGGTTTTCGATGGTCGTAACCTTTATGACGTGAATAAGATGCGCGCGCTAGGACTACATTACGAAAGTATCGGGCGCGAAGTAATTGAAATTGGCAGTGAAGTGGTACGATAGTACAACTTCCTAGACCTATAAAATAAATGGCCTGAGTTGTCCACATTATCGTGGATGACTCAGGTTTTTTTTATGAAAGTGTCAAAGTGAGGGCAAAGTATTAATTTAGTGCGCGCATTAGCGTAATCCTTATTCACTTTTTGCGTTATGAGACGAGAAGAAATGATCAATTATCTTCATTTTTGGGAAAAGTAGATGATTGAGAAGAAGATCAAACTAGTTCCAATAAAACGTTCTTCGAAAAGTTTCATACGGCATATCAAGTAATATTTTGTCCACGAAGAATGAAAATTAGAAATCAGATGCTACTACGATTTGGACTACTATTCTGCTGTCTGGCCATGTTGGCCTGCCGATCAGAATTGGAAACGATCGAAACCAAGGACGAACTCGGCTACAAGATCAAATACGTCCGCAATAAAAAAGACTTTGGTAAGCAAGGCTTATATCAAAGCTTTTATCCTTCCGGGAAATTATACGAAGAGGCCATGTACGAAAGTGATACCTTAAACGGCCCACGTAAGTTGTATTATGAGTCTGGTCAGTTGGAGATTTTGGAAAACTACCAAAATGGGGCATTCGTTGGCGACTATCAAAAGTGGTTTGAAAGTGGACAATTACAGTTAGAGGGACATTATGATGATAATAAAGCGAGTGGGGAATGGAAGCGCTATTACGATAATGGCCAATTGATGGAGGTCGTCTTACTGAAAGACAACGAAGAGCGTGGCCCTTTTACCGAATATCACAGAAACGGAAAGCTGAAAGCAGAGGGAACCTACGCCGGGGTGGATATTGACACTGGAAATCCCATGGAGCAGGGTGAGCTTAAACTTTATAACGAATCGGGGACTTTAATAAAAACCATGGATTGTAACCTCGGTCGATGCCGTACGACTTGGCAGTTGGAAGATCAAGATGAATAAAGAATAATAAGTAGTTGTACGCTTGAATTTTGGACAATCTTACACCTTCTTTGGTGCAACTTAGTTGGCAATAATCACTGAAGAAACACCTTACAAAAACATGAAACAAATATTTACGCTGGCACTATTCGCCTTTTTTTCCTGTCAAATTGGCTTTGGGCAAGCACCCGTGGGTGGAAACCACATCTACGAGTTTTTGAATCTGCCTGCTTCCGCTCGGATCACCGGCCTAGGTGGTACTCTAATCAGCGTGAAAGATGATGATGTTGCGCTGGCTTGGGGGAATCCGGCTACGTTGAATAAAGCCATGCATAATCAGCTCTCTTTTAATCATAACTTTCATCTGGCAGGCATCAACAATGGCTATTTTGCCTACGGGCGTGAAATTCCGCAGTGGGGCATCAACGCGCACGCCGGGATGCAATACGTCAGCTACGGTGATTTCCAATTGACGGATGAGTTTGGAAATATTCAGGGAACCTTTCGGGCCGCGGAATATGCGCTCGCTCTAGGCGCTTCGCGCCAGCTTTACGAAAACTTGGCTTTGGGCGCCAATGTGAAATTCATCAGTTCACAATTTGAGGCCTTTAATTCTTTTGGTGGGGTCGTCGACCTGGGGGCTTTCTATCAAGATAGCTCAGGCTTATTTTCTGCAGCTTTGGTTTTTCGGAATATTGGAGGACAAATTACGACCTACGCGGGGCAAAGAGAAGATATGCCTTTTGATATCCAAATCGGTATCTCTCGTCGTTTGAAACACTTACCGTTTCGTTTTTCGGTGACCTACCACAACCTCCAACGCTGGAATATTTTATACGACGATCCGAATTCCGAAGAGACAACGCTTTTCCTCGGTGATTTACAACCCGAGACGGAGAATCGCTTCGAAACCTTTACCGATAATCTTTTCCGGCATCTCATTTTTAGTGGTGAATTTTTGTTGGGTAAGCGCGAAAATTTCCGCCTGCGCTTCGCTTACAATCACTTCCAGCGGCGGGAATTATCAGTAACTAACTACCGTAGCCTTTCGGGCTTTTCCGTTGGCCTCGGACTCAAAGTGAATCGC